>NZ_JAMYVE010000006.1:0-320777 GCF_040323695.1 Mesorhizobium sp. M0030
TGCCGAGACTGATCGCGTTCCCGGAACGGCTGCCGGCGAGCTGTGCCGGCCCGGTGCGCGACCCGACATAGACGCCAGTATACTTCGCCCCGCGGGCCTTCAGATTGGCGCTGATGGCGCGCGTCACCACGACAAGACCACGGCAATTGCCGTCAAGCGACAATGAACTCGAGGTCGCATCGGAATTGAAGGTGCAGGACACATTCACCGTCGGTGCGTCGGTGGTGACCTTGACTGTCCCCTTGCCGGAGAAATTCCCTTGCAAGGAGCTGAGAAAATTCGCCTCGTCGGCATCGGCCGTGGCGCTTGCAGTTACCAGGCAGCCGGCTAGCAGAAACCGCGCGAATGATTTCATCGGAATCTCTCCCCCGTTGATGTTGAAGAAACGATGCGTCCAGCAATTGGCCAATACCGGGAACCAACGCCTGCCGTTGCGTCAGGTTCCACTTCCAGCATGGCTGTTTTGCAACGGGTCTGGCCCAGTCGAATGCGTCGCCTAACGGTTGCGATAGAAGTCCCGGCTTGCGACATAGCGCCTATGGCACCTTCCCCATCGATCCCCAAAGCCGCGTTCTGGATGGCGCTGTCGATCGCCTCGTTTCTGGCGATGTCAGTCGCCGGCCGCGCAACCACCGCCGAGCTCAACGTCTTCCAGGTGCTGGAACTGCGCTCGGTGATCGGCTTCTTCATCCTGTTGCCGCTGGTGATGATGAGCGGCGGATTCGCTGCAATGCGCACGCAGCGCCCGTTGGCCCATATCGCTCGCAATGTCATCCACTATACGGGCCAGGCCGCATGGCTCTATGCGCTGACACTGATCCCGCTTGCGGTGCTCATATCGGTCGAATTCACCACGCCGATCTGGACCGCGATCCTGGCGGTGGCGTTTCTTGGCGAAAGGCTCTCCCGCCCGAAAATTGCGGCGGTCGTGCTTGGCCTGATCGGCGTGGTGGTCATCGTTCGCCCCGGCGTCGGCTCCATGGATCCGGGTCACCTCGTCGTTCTCGGCGCGGCCGTGTGCTTTGGCGTATCGGTGGTGTTGGTCAAGTCGCTGACCCGCACGGACAGCGTCGTGCGCATCATCTTCTGGATGCTGATCATCCAGTCAGTGGTCGGCCTGATCCCGGCGCTTTATGAATGGCGCAACCCACCGCTCGAACTCTGGCCATGGATCCTGCTGATTGCCTTCACCGGCATGTCGTCGCATTTCTGCATGGCGCGTGCCCTCACCTATGCCGACGCTACGGTGATTTCACCGATGGATTTCCTGCGCGTGCCACTGTCGGCGCTGATCGGCTGGCTGCTCTACAGCGAACAGATCGACATCTTTACAGCCGGCGGCGCCCTGCTGATCCTGATGGGCAATCTGCTCAACCTGCAGCGCAAGGCGCCAAAGCCGGCTGAGGCCGCGGCCTCGTAGCGGTCGGTCAATTCCCCTCATCCGGTATGTTGAGAAGATGCCCGCAGGCCTTGCAGTGCACGGCGTCCGGCTCATGCCGTTGCAGTCCGCATTGCGGACAGGGAAAGAACACCTTGGCGGGTCGAAAAATCGCCGTCGCCAGTCTGACGAACAGCGAGATGCCGATGATCATAGTGACGATCGCGGTCAGCTTGCCGGCTATGCCCGGCAGCACGATGTCGCCGAAACCGGTCGTCGTCACCGTGGCGACGGTGAAATAAAGCGCATCAATGTAGTTTTCGAGGCCGGCGCCGGTGCGAAAGAAGAAGGTGTAGACGAAGCCGGTGATGACGAACAGGAACGTCAACAGGTTGATGACCGCGTGGCTCGCCTCGCGCCAAGGCCTTAAGCCACGCATTTCGAAATGCCGCCACAGCGACCCGCTGCGCGACAGCGACCACAGCCGCAGGATGCGCAGGAACGCCAGATTTGCCAACGCCGTCGGCATCAGCAGCGTCAAAAGGATGAAGACATCGACCCAGGATGTCGGCTGTTTCATCAGCCGCAACATGTCGTTGGAGGCTAACAGCCGGGCAATCAGGTCGGCGGCGACCAACGCCGCGACGGTATAGTCGAGCCACAGGAATGACGGCTTGTCCTGGAGCACCGGCGTGGCAACGAAGAAGGCGATGATGGCGAGGTCGATGATGACCGCCGCCAGTTGAAACCGGAACGCCGCCGGCGTGCGTCCGTGATAGAGCTTGCGCAGCCTGTCACGCAGCCGCGCCATGGCAGAGCTTTGCTGCAATCCGTCCTTCTCGGCTGCTTTCATCACCAAGTGCCTAACGGTCCCAGCCGGGGCCGTCTAGAGCATGATCCCAAAAAGTGGGTGGCGGTTTTCGAAAAAGATCATGCTCCAACAAAGGGTTAGATCATGATGAGATTTCAACCGAATCTCATCATGATCTAGTGGCCCCGGTGATCGTCAGCCCTCCACCACCTTGCCGTCCGGCCCCACGAGGCGCCAGGCCGAGGCGGTGTCGTAGACGAACCGCTCCTCCGCAATCCGGTCACCACGCCAGCGCTGCAGGGCCACCTCTTCCAGCCGGCGCACGGTGCCGGCCTTGTCGATACGGTCGAAGGTCCAGCGGATGGCGACATTGTCGCCATCGACCAGGAATGTCTGGACAGGATGGGTGTGCATCTTCTCGATCCGGTCGAGTGCTGCCTGCTCATGCGCCATCAGTGTTTCCTTGCCGCGCCGCGGGACGCCGAGATTTTCCTGCATGGTGGCATCGTCATGGTAGAAGTCGGCGATCGCCTTGACGTGGCTGCCTTCGACCACCTCCTTGAGGAAGGCTTCGACGCGTTCGCGGCTGGGCATGATTGTGCGTTCCTGTGAAGTTTCTGCTCAACGCATGTGGTTCAAAGGAAGGTCAGTTCAACCACGCCCCGCACGCTGGCCCTATCGGCTGCAATGTCAGGCCCAGAGCATTCTTAGGCCGTCATGCACTGGCCGACGTCGATGCGACTGCCGTGTATATCAGGGCAGCCTAGACGAGCTCGACTTCGACCACCCCCGGCACCGCGCGCATGGCCGACGCGATCTGCGGCGAGATGCGGTAGCGATTGGGCAATTCGATCTCGATCTCACCTTGCCCGGCCTCCTTGATCAGCACGAAGCTGACCTGGCCCTCGCCCTTCACCGCAAGCTGGCCGGCCAGCATGCCGATCGGAGCCGCATCGCGCACGAAGATGCGCAGCGCCTTCTGGATGCGGCTGGCCTCATCCTCCAGCGACTGCACCGTCTGGATGCGCAGATTGACCCCTTCGGGCCTATCCTCGGCCGAAACGGTGATCACCACCGAACGTCCAGGCTCGAGCAGATCGCGATACTGCGCCAACCCTTCCGAAAACAGCACGGCTTCATACTGGCCAGAAGTGTCGGAAAAGGCGATGACGCCCATCTTGTTGCCGGTGCGGGTCTTGCGTTCCTGCTTGGTGGTGACCGTGCCGGCCAGCCG
This sequence comes from Mesorhizobium sp. M0030, assembly GCF_040323695.1. Taxonomy (NCBI): domain Bacteria; kingdom Pseudomonadati; phylum Pseudomonadota; class Alphaproteobacteria; order Hyphomicrobiales; family Phyllobacteriaceae; genus Mesorhizobium; species Mesorhizobium sp. M0030. The sequence goes on from NZ_JAMYVE010000006.1 coordinate 3,424, forward strand.
GCCGGCGGCGGCGCCACGCTTGACCGCGGCCGAGAACTCTCCCCAGTTCTGCACCCGCATCTTCTGCAGGGCCGCCTTGTACTCGTCGAGCGGATGCGCCGAGAGATAGAAGCCGACGACCTGGAATTCGCGGTGCAGCCGGTCGGCGGCAAGCCACGGATCGGTCTGCGGCAAATTGAGCGCCTGCTGCTGCGCGCCGAGCGACGCGCCGAAAATGTCGTGCTGGCCCGAAATGGCATTCTGCTGCGCCAGCGAAGCCAGCCCCATCATCCGTTCGACGCCGGCCATCATCTGGGCGCGGTCGTGGCCGAAGCAGTCGAGCGCGCCGGCCATGATCAGGCTTTCGAAGACGCGCTTGCCGACGATCTTGGGATCGACCCTTTCACAGAAATCGGCGAGATTCTTGAACGGCTTTTCGCCGCGCATGGCGACGATGTGCTCGACCGCAGCGTCGCCGACGCCCTTGAGGGCCGCCAGCGAATAGTAAATGCGGTTCTCGCCGACCTCGAAATTGCGGAAGCTGGTCATCACCGACGGCGCCACCACCTCGATGCCGAGACGCAGCGCATCCTGGCGGAAATCGGCGAGTTTGTCGGTATTGCCCATGTCGAGCGTCATCGACGCCGCCAGGAACTCGACGGGGTAATGCGCCTTGAGATAGGCGGTCTGGTAGGACACGACGGCGTAGGCGGCCGCGTGCGATTTGTTGAAGCCGTAGTCGGCGAACTTGGCCAGAAGGTCGAAGATGAAGTCGGCCTGCGGCTTGCCGACGCCGCGTTCGACCGCACCGGTGACGAAGCGCTCGCGCTGCTTGTCCATTTCGGCGCGGATCTTCTTGCCCATCGCGCGACGCAGCAGATCGGCTTCGCCGAGCGAATAGCCCGACAGTTCCTGCGCGATCTGCATCACCTGTTCCTGGTAGACGATGACGCCTTGCGTCTCCTTCACCAGATGGTCGATCTTGGGATGGATCGATGCCATCTCCTCTTCGCCATGCTTTCTGGCGTTGTAGGTCGGGATGTTCTCCATCGGGCCGGGACGGTAGAGCGCCACCAGCGCGATGATGTCCTCGATGCAGTCGGGCCGCATGCCGATCAGCGCCTTGCGCATGCCGGCACTTTCCACCTGGAACACACCGACCACTTCGCCGCGCGACAGCATGGCGTAGGTTTCAGGATCGTCGAGCGGGATCGTCGCCAGGTCGATCTCGATGCCGCGCCGGCGGATCAGCTTCACCGCCGTCTCCAGCACGGTCAGCGTCTTCAGGCCGAGGAAGTCGAACTTCACCAGCCCGGCCTGTTCGACATATTTCATGTTGAACTGGGTGACCGGCATGTCGGAGCGCGGATCGCGGTACATCGGCACCAGTTCCGACAAGGGCCGGTCGCCGATGACGATGCCGGCGGCGTGCGTCGAAGCGTGGCGGTAGAGCCCTTCCAGCTTTTGCGCCATATCGAGCAGCGTCTGCACGATTGGCTCCTTCTCGGCCTCCTCGGCAAAGCGCGGCTCGTTGGCGATGGCATCCGCCAGCTTGACCGGATTGGCCGGGTTCTGCGGCACCATTTTGGAGAGCTTGTCGACTTGGCCGTAAGGCATTTGCAGCACGCGGCCGACGTCGCGCAGCACCGCGCGCGCCTGCAGCGTACCGAAGGTGATGATTTGTCCCACCTGGTCGCGGCCATATTTCTGCTGGACGTAGCGGATGACCTCTTCGCGCCGGTCCTGGCAGAAGTCGATGTCGAAGTCGGGCATCGACACGCGGTCGGGGTTGAGGAAGCGCTCGAACAGCAGCGAGAAGCGCAGCGGATCGATATCGGTGATGGTGGTGGAATAAGCGACCAGCGATCCCGCGCCAGAACCGCGGCCCGGCCCGACCGGAATGCCTTGCGCCTTCGCCCATTTGATGAAGTCGGCCACGATCAGGAAGTAACCGGGAAATTTCATCTTCTCGATGATGGAGAGCTCGAAATCGAGCCGCTCGCGGTATTGTTCGACCGTGTAGCCGGCGGTGGGTCCATGCGCCGCCAGCCGGGCGTCGAGACCTTCATGGGCCTGCCGGCGCAGTTCATCGGCCTCGGCCTTCAGCGCCACCTCATTGTCGGCCACATCGCCGCCGGTAAAGCGCGGCAGGATCGGGTTGCGGGTCTTGGGATAGTAGGAACAGCGCAGGGCGATCTCGACGGTGTTGTCGATCGCCTCAGGCAGGTCGGCAAACAGCCTTGCCATATCGGCCTGGCTGCGCAGGAAATTGTCCGATGTCAGGCGGCGGCGGTTGTCGGCGGCAACGACCGACCCTTCGGCAATGGCGATCAGCGCATCATGCGCGTCATAGTCGTCGCGGGCGGCGAAGAACGCCTCATTGGTGGCGACCAGCGGCAGATCATGGGTATAGGCAAGATCGACCGATGATTTCTCGATGGCGCGGTCATAGCCGGAAACGCGGTCCAGTTCGACATAGAGCCGGTCGCCGAACAGCGCCTTGAGTGCCAGAAGCCGCGTCTCGGCAAGATCTCGGCGATCCTCCTTCAGCGCCCGGCCGATCGGGCCGCGCGGCCCGCCGCTGAGGCAGATCAGGCCATCGCTATGGCCTTCCAGCATTGCTGACGTCAGATGTACGGGCTCGCCCGGCGGCGTCTCCAGATAGACCTGGCTGACCAGCCTGACGAGGTTGCTATAGCCAACCTCGGTGGCGGCGAGCAGCACCACGGCGTTCATCTCCGGCCCGTGGCGGCGGCGGTCGCGCTGTGCGTCACTGGTCTCGCCGGAAAAGGCGAGATCGATCTGGCAGCCGATAATCGGCTGGATGCCTTCCTTCACCGCCTTCTGGGCGAACTCAAGCGCGCCGAACAGATTGTTTGTGTCGGTGACGGCGATTGCCGGGCACTCGTCCTTGACGGCATGACCGACAACGGCGGCGACCTGCAAGGCTCCCTCGAGCAGCGAATACGCCGAATGCACGCGCAGATGGATGAACCGCCGCGCCGGTGCCTCAGGGCGCGCAGCAGCGAGCGCTGCTTCGCGCTTCAGGGGATCGCGTGGAAGTTTGTCATCCGCCATGATGTATCAAATTGCTCGAAGGGCTTTGAGTCGATGGAGATGTATTGTCCCGGACCGGGCGATGCCAGTCCAGCACAAATGACCACCGACCACAGGCTTCCGTACCCAGCCGCACGGCTCAGAGATTGTTCGAAATTCGCTCTGGCGAGTCATATGATGGTGGTTTCGAGAACCGGAGCGCAGCGGCCATTGGTCCGTGAGCACGGGAAGCGCAGAAACCGCCTTCAGATGGCCGCCGGAGTAGAATTTCCAAACAATCTCTAGGCGAACTCCATGATCACCGCATCCACAGCCAGGCTGTCACCCGGCTTGGCGTTGAGCTTCGACACGACAAGATCGCGGTCGGCGCGCAACACGTTTTCCATCTTCATCGCCTCGACCACGGCCAGCGTCTCGCCGGCCTTGACCTCCTGCCCCTCGGCAACCGCGATCGACACCACCAGGCCCGGCATCGGGCAAAGCAGCATCTTGGACGTGTCCGGCGCCACCTTTTCCGGCATCAGCCTTTCCAGTTCAGCCGTTCGCGGCAGCATGGCGCGCGCCGTCACCGACATGCCCTTCCAGGCGATGCGCAGGCCGTTCGGCAGCGGCCTGATCTGCGCCGTGACCTTGCGGGCACCGACAGTGCCGCGCCAGATGAGGTCGCCCGGCCGCCAGTCGGACGCCACGGTCAGCGCTTTGCCGCCATCGACCGACAGATCGATTTCCATCGGAATGGAGATCATGCCCTCGATGATCGAAGCCTGGAGATAGTCGTCGCCGAGCTTCACCACCCAATCGCGCTTGAGTGCGCCCGAATGCGGCGCCAGCCGCCCGCCCAGCCGGTCAAGCCGATCGCGGCGCAGAAGCTCGACCGCGGTGGCGATCGCCGCCAGCACTGCCTTTTCATCGCCATTGGGCACGATCGGCGCGAAGCCGTCAGGATATTCCTCGGCGATGAAGCCCGTCGATATCCGCCCCTCGCGCCAGCGCGGATGCTGCATCAGCGCCGCCAGGAACGGGATGTTGTGCTCGATGCCGTCGACGACGAAACTGTCCAGCGCTTCCGACATGGCATCGATGGCCTCGATACGCGTGGGCGCCCAGGTGCAGAGTTTTGCCACCATCGGATCATAGAACATCGAAATCTCGGAGCCTTCGGTGACGCCGGTGTCGTTGCGGATGACGACATCGCCGAACGTGCCCTCCTCCGGCGGCCGGTAGCGCGTCAACCGGCCGATCGAGGGCAGGAAATTGCGATAGGGATCCTCGGCATAGAGCCGGCTTTCCACCGCCCAGCCGTTCAGCGTGACGTCGCTCTGCTTGATGCCGAGCTTTTCGCCGGCGGCGACGCGGATCATCTGCTCGACCAGGTCGATGCCGGTAACAAGCTCCGTCACCGGATGCTCGACCTGCAATCGTGTATTCATTTCAAGGAAATAGAAGTTCTTTTCAGCATCGACGATGAACTCGACGGTGCCGGCGCTCTGGTAGTCGACCGCCTTGGCTAGCGCCACGGCCTGCTCGCCCATCGCCTTGCGCGTCCTGGCATCGAGGAATGGCGACGGCGCCTCTTCCGCCACCTTCTGGTTCCGACGCTGGATCGAGCATTCGCGCTCGCCGAGATAGAGGGCGGTGCCATGCGCGTCGGCCAGCACCTGGATTTCGATATGACGCGGATCGACGACGAACTTTTCGATGAAGACGCGGTCGTCGCCGAACGAGCTTTTCGCCTCCGAGCGCGCCCGGTCGAAGCCGTCGCGCACTTCCGACTGGCTCCAGGCAATGCGCATGCCTTTACCGCCGCCGCCGGCCGAGGCCTTGATCATCACGGGATAACCGATCTCGCCGGCGATCTTTTCGGCATGGTCGGCATTTTCGATGACACCAAGCCAGCCGGGAACCGTCGACACCTCAGCGGCCTTGGCGAACTTCTTCGATTCGATCTTGTCGCCCATCGCCTTGATAGCCTTGGGTTTCGGACCGATGAAGACAATGCCCTCAGCCTCAAGCGCTTCGCAGAAGGCGGCCCGCTCCGACAGAAAACCGTAGCCGGGATGCACGGCCTGCGCGCCCGTCTCCTTGCAGGCAGCGATGATCTTTTCAGGCAGAAGATAGCTTTGCGCGGCAGGCGATGGCCCGATATGCACGGCTTCGTCGGCCATTTCGACGTGCACGGCGTCGCGATCGGCGTCGGAATAGACCGCTACGGTGGCAATCCCCATCCTGCGCGCCGTCTTGATGACGCGGCAAGCAATCTCGCCGCGATTGGCGATCAGGATTTTCGTGAACATCGAAGGCGTTTCCTCGGTCTTTCGTCCTTCTTATGGGCTTCGGCAGCCGGGCTCAAGCACCGCCGGCAGCGCACCCATCAAGACACTCCCTGCCCGCCAGGGCCGTGCCGAGGGGCGAAGGTTGGGCTCGCCGACGACTGGGCCAAGATTTGCGCCATATTTGGTCGCCAAATCGGGTTGAAACAGTATAAAAACCCTGAAAGCCTGAAGACCAATCGCCTTGGGAGGAATTGCCTAATGAAAACCCGCGCCGCTGTCGCTGTCGCCGCCGGAAAGCCGTTGGAAATCATGGAGGTCGACCTCGACGGACCGCGCGAAGGCGAGGTGCTGGTCGAGATCAAGGCGACCGGCATCTGCCACACCGACGAGTTCACCCTGTCGGGCGCCGATCCCGAAGGCCTGTTTCCGGCAATCCTCGGCCATGAAGGCGCTGGCGTTGTCGTCGATGTCGGCAAGGGCGTCACCTCGGTCAAGAAGGGCGACCACGTCATCCCGCTCTACACGCCGGAATGCCGGCAGTGCCCATCCTGCCTGTCGCGCAAGACCAATTTGTGCACCGCCATCCGCGCCACGCAGGGCCAAGGCTTGATGCCCGATGGCTCCTCGCGCTTCTCGATCGGCAAGGACAAGATCTTCCACTATATGGGCTGCTCGACCTTCTCCAATTTCACCGTTTTGCCCGAGATCGCCGTCGCCAAGGTCAACCCGGACGCGCCCTTCGACAAAATCTGCTACATTGGTTGCGGCGTCACCACCGGCATCGGCGCGGTCATCAACACCGCGAAGGTCGAGCAAGGCGCGACTGCTGTCGTCTTTGGTCTCGGTGGCATCGGCCTCAACGTCATCCAGGGCCTGAAGCTCGCCGGCGCTGACATGATCATCGGTGTCGACCTCAACAACGACAAGAAGGCATGGGGCGAGCGCTTCGGCATGACGCATTTCGTCAATCCGAAGGAGATCGACGGCGACATCGTTCCTCACCTCGTCAACTTGACCAAGCGCGGCGCCGACCAGATCGGCGGCGCCGACTACACATTCGACTGCACCGGCAACACCAAGGTGATGCGCCAGGCGCTGGAAGCCTCGCATCGCGGCTGGGGCAAGTCGGTCGTCATCGGCGTGGCCGGCGCCGGCCAGGAGATTTCGACCCGGCCGTTCCAGCTGGTCACCGGCCGCACCTGGATGGGCACCGCCTTCGGCGGCGCACGCGGCCGCACCGACGTGCCAAAAATCGTCGACTGGTACATGGACGGCAAGATCCAGATCGACCCGATGATCACCCATTTGCTGAAGCTGGAAGACATCAACAAGGGCTTCGACCTTATGCATGAGGGCAAGTCGATCAGGAGCGTCGTCGTTTACTAAGTGCGATCAGCAAAAGTGGCGCCCGGTTTTGCGTCCGATCGCACACCAAACGGAGGAAGAACAAGCCGCCGACCGAAGGGCCAGCGACTGAAGTTGCACAGGTTCAACAAGGGAGGAAGACAATGCCTGAGAAACTGCATCCCAAAATCGACAATGGCTTGCCAAAGGAGAGCGCAAGCTTTGCCGGCGGCACGCTGGTCTGCGCCTGCACCAGCAAGCCGGTGAAGGTGACGGTCAAGGGCCAGATCGCCCACAACCATGCCTGCGGCTGCACCAAATGCTGGAAGCCTGACGGCGCGGTGTTCTCGGTCGTGGCCGTAGCCGGCACCGGCGATGTCACAGTCACCGAAAACGGCGACAAGCTGAAAGTGGTCGACCCCTCGGCACTTATCCAGCGTCACGCCTGCACCGGCTGCGGTGTCCATATGCACGGACCGGTCGAGCGCGACCATCCGTTCAAAGGTCTGTCCTTCATCCATCCCGAGCGCTTCCAGGAAGACGGCTGGTCACCGCCGGGCTTCACCGCTTTCGTTTCGTCGATCATCGAATCCGGTGTCGACCCCAAGCGCATGGACGGCATCCGCGGCCAGTTGAAGTCGATGGGCCTCGAGCCCTATGACTGTCTCAACCCCGGCCTGATGGATTACATTGCCACCTGGACGGCGAAGAAGTCGGGCGCGCGGCCGGCCTGACAGTACGAGATTTCTGGCATGGGGCCGGGTAACATGCCGGCCCCATGTCCGTTTTGGAGAGATAATGCCGGCACCCGCCATCTACGTCGACGCCGACGCCTGCCCGGTGAAAGCCGAGGTCGAGAAGGTCGCCGAGCGCCATGGCGTGGTCGTCACCTACGTCTCCAATGGCGGGCTGCGTCCGTCGCGCGATCCGATGATTCGCAACGTCGTCGTCTCTAAAAGCGCCGATGCCGCTGACGATTGGATCGTCGAGAACGCAAAACCCAACGACATCGTGATCACCGCCGACATCCCGCTTGCCGCTCGCACCGTGGCGCTCGGCGCGCATGTGCTTGGGCCAACCGGCCGGCCGTTCACGCCGGAGACCATCGGCATGGCGGTTGCAATGCGCGATTTGAAGCAGCATCTGCGCGAAACCGGCGAGAGCAAGGGCTACAATGCCAGCTTTGCGCCACAGGATCGCTCGCGTTTCCTGGGTGAGCTCGACCGTATCTTGCGGCGGGCTCTGAAATCCGTCACACCCGACCAGACGTGAAGCATCATCCGAGGTCGGGCTATGGCCGACACATCGCCGAATAACCCCTTGCAGCGGCACAAGCAGTTCTTTGTGTCGCTAGCCGTCGGTCTGGTCGTATTTGCCGCGGTATTGCCTTTGATTGGATCGCTCCCCGTCTCCACGCGGCTTGCTTATTCGATCTCGATTGCCGCCGATTCCTTCTTCGTCGTCTTCATCGCGCTCGTCATCGCCAAGATGCCGCTGCTGTCCGGCCGCTATCTCAGCAAGAACGCGCGCGAACTGGACCTCCCAGTGCTGGGCATCTTTGCCATCACGCTCGGCATCGTCGCCATGGCCATTGTCCTGCTGTTCCTTTTGATCAATCACAAGGATCGCGACCCCATCGAACTCGGCTTCGCCATGCTGTCGATCCCGCTTGGCTGGTTCACCATCCATGCCATGGCCGCCCTCCACTATGCGCATGTCTACTGGATGGACGGCGACGCGATCGATGCCGAAACCAAGAAGAAGATACCGGTCGGCGGCCTCGATTTTCCCGGCAGCAAACGGCCGGACGGTTGGGACTTTCTCTATTTCGCGACGGTGATCGGCATGACCGCGCAGACCGCCGACACCGCGATCACGACCTCGCATATGCGCCGCGTGGTGCTTGTCCATTCGATCCTGTCGTTCTTCTTCAACGCCGTCATCGTCGCCGCCGTCGTCAATCTCGCGGTGAGCCTCGGCAATTGAGTATCCGTGCCCGCGATAAACCCGTGCCCGTAATAAAAACGTGACCGCATGAAACATCGCTTTCGATAGCGACGTATTGGGAGGACAAGGACGAGCGCGGCCATCCCAGGATCGCGCAGCCGGAGGCGAGGAAAAGATGGAAACCATTACCATGAGTCAGCCCGGCGCAGGCGTCGATGCCGCCTCAACGAAGGATGCGACGCTGATCTACCGGCAATCGCGCTGGACCCGCCTGACGCACTGGCTGTGGGCGATCTCGCTGTTCTTCTTGCTTTTATCCGGCCTGCAGATCTTCAATGCCCGGCCGCAGCTCTACATCGGCAAGCAATCCGGCTTCGAGTACAACAACACCGTCTTTGCCATCGGCGCCGAAAACACCGCCACCGGCCCGCGCGGCTATACCGAAATCTTCGGCCATCGCTTCGACACCACAGGCGTGCTCGGCTGGTCGGGCCCGGCCCGGCAGCAAACGTCGCGTGCCTTCCCGTCCTGGGCGACAATCCCGTCCTATTACGATCTCGGCACCGCCCGCGTTGTGCATTTCTTCTTCGCCTGGATACTGACAACCACCTTGGTCGTCTGGCTGGTCGCCAGCCTGGTCAACGGCCATCTGCGCCGCGATCTGGCGCCGCGCCTTGACGATCTCAAGCGGCTGCCGCAGGACATCATCGAGCACGCCAAGCTCAGGTTCCACCACACACGCGAATACAACACGCTGCAGAAAATGGCCTATGGCGGCGTACTGTTCGTGCTGTTGCCACTCATGATCATCACCGGCCTTGCCATGTCGCCGAGCATGAACTCGGTGCTGCCCTGGCTCAACGAACTGCTCGGCGGAAGGCAGACGGCGCGCACCATCCATTTCACGGTGATGGTGCTGCTGGTCGGCTTTTTCATCGTCCATATGATGATGATCCTCGCCGCCGGCCCGATCAACGAACTGCGCTCGATCATCACCGGCTGGTACCGCACCGATCCGCCAAGGCATGGCGACACCGAGAGGAGTGCGTGAGATGGCCAAATTCCAGATCAGCCGCCGAAAGTTCCTGACGGGCGCCGGCCTCGGCGTTTCCGGCATCATGTTGTCGGGCTGCGATGCCTTCGACAGCCAGCTCGGCATGGGCGACGGCCTGCGCAGTTTCCTCGAAAACGCCAATGGCCTGACCTACCGCGCGCAACGCTGGCTTGCCGGCCGCGATGCTCTGGCGCCGGAATTCACCGAGGCCGACATCCGCCAGCCGCAGCGGCCGAACGGCGTCACCGCGCCCGACGATGACACCTACAAGGGCCTGCTCGCCAACAATTTCGCCGACTGGCGGCTGGAGGTAACGGGCCTGGTCGAAAAGCCGCTGTCGCTCAGCCGCGAGCAGTTGGAGAACATGCCGAGCCGCACGCAGATCACCCGCCACGACTGTGTCGAAGGCTGGAGCTGCATCGCCAAATGGACCGGCACCCCGCTGTCGCTGGTGCTCGACCAGGCTGTGGTCAAGCCGCAGGCCCGCTATGTCATGTTCCACTGCCTCGATACGATCGATCGCAGCCTCTCCGGGGAAATCAAATATTACGGCACCATCGACCTGATCGATGCCCGCCACCCGCAGACGATCCTCGCCTACGGCCTCAACGGCAAGCCGCTGCCGGTCGAAAACGGCGCGCCGCTGCGCGTGCGCGTCGAACGACAGCTCGGCTACAAGATGCCGAAGTATCTCTACAAGATCGAGCTCGTCGACAGTTTTGCCAATATCGGCGGCGGCCGCGGCGGCTATTGGGAAGACAATGGCTATGACTGGTATGGCGGGATTTGATGGCCTCGCATTCTGACCGAGCACGATCTGACTCCGACCGAACCGAGCTTGCCTGAGGAAGCCGGTTTCGATCGCGTGGCCGAACTTGGCGATTGGCCTGAAGACACTCCAATATCGTCCTCTGCAAAACGGTCGCAGAAAACGGCGCGGCTTAAGCAACCTTGTCGAGCAGTGGCTTGAGCGCCGGATGTATCTCCGGCGAGGCGAGTTTGATCAGCGTCAGCAGCGCGCGTTCATTGTCACGCAGCGGGCGGTCGGTGCCGATGCGATCGGCCAGCCATTTCGCCTCGCTGGCGTCGATCGTCTCGGCGCGGCGCGCGAGTGCCTCGGCGGCACGGTTCTTCGACTCCCATTCGGCCTCGATATCGCCGGGCGAACGATAGGCTTCCATGATGCCGGCCAGTCCGCCCGACACCATGCGGCTGAAGAAGCCACCAATTTCGGGCTCGACCTGGTCCAAGAAACTGTCACGACGCAGCGCCACATCGCGCGTCGGCGCTTCGTAGCCGGCCGAACACATGACGAAATTGGCGAGCGCCTTGACGAACAGGTCGTTCCAGGACGGGTCGTTGTGGGTCGCTGCGGTCTGCTCGTTGATCTGGAACAGCACCTCGGCCTCAACCCGTGTGATGGCGATGTTACCGTCGCCGCCATAGGCATGGAGAATGCGGCGCAACAGATCGACCTCTGCCTTGGCGACCAGCCCGGGAACCAGCGCGCCGCCGAGCATCAGTGGTCCCTTGCCGTCGACCACCGCGTTGGCGACCTGCTCGAGCGCATAGGCGGAGAGCCGGCCGGGCGATGATTTCGCCCTTTCCAGCACATGCACCAGCAGCTCCAGTTCGGTCACACTGTCGACCATTCCGTCGCGCGAGATGGTCTGGATCAGCCAACCGGCATTGTCTTCAGAGATATAGCCTGCCGGCTTTTCCTGGTGGACGATGTAGTCGGTAACGGCCTCGACGAAGAATTCAGGCCATTGCGGACATTTGTCCGTCGCTGTCGCATCGAGCGCGAACAGTGCTTCAGCCTCGCCGCGCGTCACCACGCCGTCGGCGAACACTTCGCGACGCAGCATGACGACATCTTCCGCCGTGATGCGGTCCTTCGAGGCCAGCCCCGCCACCGGCGCGCTCCCGATCCGTTCGCCCATCTGTCAATCCCCATCCGCCGTGCCCAACGCAATTGCGGCCAAACCGTCAGCCCAGAATATCGCCATTGTCTTGAAAAACCGGCAAACGGCGTGGTTAGCGAAGACTGTAAAGACGCCGCGCTTTACGTGTCGCTGGCAGGTGACAAGGTGTCGCCGACAAGCTATGGATGGCGCGTCGAGGGCTTAAGTTTTGAGTCCTACCTGTTTGCGGGAGAGAGCAGCGCGAGCTGCCGCCGAAGGGGAAATCGCCCGAAATCTCTCAGGCAAAAGAACCGTAGACGGGAAAGACACTCTGGAAAGTCGGGGCTTGCCCCCGCGCCGAAGGTGTAAGCGTCGCCGACAGAGTTCCGGTTGCGCGAGTCTCTCAGGCTTCAGACAGAGGGGCACGGACTGGTCGCCAGCAGCGGCCGATTGCGTGCGACTCTGGAGATGACATGACGGGCGACGACACCAAACACCTTCCTCTCGAAGATCTGCACACCGCCGCCGGCGCACGCTTTGGCGCCTTTGCGGGCTGGTCGATGCCGCTGACCTTTCCGGCCGGCGTGATGAAGGAGCACCTTCACACCCGCGAACATGCCGGCCTGTTCGACATTTCGCATATGAAGCTGTTCGAGATCAGCGGACCGGGCGCTGCGGCACTGCTCAACCGCGCCAGTCCGCTCGATGCCGGCGCGCTTGAGATTTCACAGTCCAAATATACCTTCTTCCTCAACGAGGCCGCCGGGATCATCGACGATCTGATCGTCACCCGGCTCGGCGCCGAGCGCTTCATGGTGGTCGCCAACGCCGGGAATGCGGTCGAGGACGAGAAGCATTTGCGTGCGCTGGCGACCGATTTCGACGTGAAGGTCGATGCGCTCGATCGCGTCTTCCTGGCGATCCAGGGGCCCGAAGCCTGGGCTGCCTTGTCCCGCGCCGGCATCGAGACCGGCTCGCTCTTGTTCATGCATGGCATCGAGCCGAAGCAAAACTGGTTCATGAGCCGCTCCGGCTACACCGGCGAGGACGGCTTCGAGATCGGCCTGCCGGAGGCGGATGCGCGCGCTCTGGCCACGAAACTGATCGAGGACGAGCGTGTGTTGTGGATCGGCCTTGCTGCCCGCGACTCGCTGCGGTTGGAGGCCGGCCTGTGCCTGCACGGCCAGGACATCACGCCGGAGATCGATCCGGCGAGTGCCGGCCTGATGTGGGCGATCCCCAAAGATCTCCGCGCCGGCGGGTCCTTCATCGGCGCCGATGCGCTGCGGTCCATCCTGGAGCGCGGGCCGTCGCAAAAGCGCGTCGGCCTGAAGCCGGACGGCCGCCAGCCGGTGCGCGCCGGCGCTGCTTTGTTCGATGCCGACGGCGATCCGGCCGGCTACGTGACATCAGGCGGCTTCGGCCCGTCGGCCGGCCATCCCGTCGCCATGGGCTATGTGTCAACGGCCTTGGCCAAGCCGGGCACGAAACTGTTCGCCGACGTTCGCGGGACGAAAATCCCGGTCGATATCAGTTCCTTGCCCTTCACTCCTCATCGCTACCGCAAAGGATAATTCCGATGGCAAAAACCTATTTCACACAAGATCACGAATGGCTGAGCGTCGAGGGAGGCATCGCCACCGTCGGGATAACCGACTATGCGCAGGAACAGCTTGGCGATCTCGTCTTCGTCGAACTGCCTCAAATCGGCACCAAACTCAGTAAGGGCGACACCGCCGTGGTCGTCGAATCCGTCAAGGCGGCATCCGATGTTTATGCGCCGGTTGATGGCGAGATCACCGACGCCAACGGCGCGCTGTCCTCGGACCCGTCGCTGGTCAACTCCGCTGCGACCGGCGACGGCTGGCTGTGGAAGATGATGCTCGCCGACGAAGGCCAACTCGCAGGCCTCATGGATGAGGCCGCCTACAAAGCCCATATCGGTTGATATCAGGACCTATTGCCATGAGCGCAGCACTTACCCCCTTCTCGGCCCGCCACATCGGTCCTGATGTAAACGATGTCAGAGCCATGCTTGCCGTGATCGGCGTTCCCTCTGTCGAGACGCTGATCAGCCAGGCTGTGCCGCAGTCGATCCGCCTCGATCTGCCGCTGACCCTTCCCGCGCCGGCGAGCGAAGCCGAAGCGCTGGCCGAATTGTCGGCGATCATGGCAAAAAACACGGTGCTGAAGAGCTTCATCGGCGCCGGCTATCACGGCGTCCACGTGCCGCCGGTCATCCAGCGCAACCTGTTCGAGAACTCGGCCTGGTACACCGCCTATACGCCCTACCAGGCCGAGATCAGCCAGGGCCGCCTGGAAATGCTGTTCAACTTCCAGACCCTGGTCACCGAATTGACCGGCCTGCCGGTGGCTTCGGCTTCCCTGCTCGACGAAGCGACGGCGGTGGCCGAAGCGGTCGGCATCGCGCTGCGCCATCATCGCGACAAGCGCACCAAGGTAGCGCTGGCCGGCACGCCGCATCCGCAGACGCTGGACGTCGTGCGCACCCGCGCCGAGCCGCTCGGCATCGAGATCGATGGCGAGACCATCGACGACAACACCGCCGCCCTGCTGGTCTCCTGGCCGGACACGTTTGGCGTCTATGGCGACCACAAGGGGGCGATCGAGAAGGCTCGCGCCACCGGCGCCGTGGTCGTCTTCATCGCCGATCCGCTTGGTCTCACGCTGACCGACGCGCCGGCCAGGCTTGGCGCCGACATCGCCGTCGGCGCGATGCAGCGCTTTGGCGTGCCGATGGGCTTTGGCGGCCCGCACGCCGCCTATTGCGCCGTCTCCGACAAGCTGACCCGGCTGATGCCCGGCCGCCTCGTCGGGCAGTCGATAGACAGCAAAGGCCGTCCCGGCTATCGCCTCGCCCTGCAGACGCGCGAACAGCATATCCGCCGCGACAAGGCGACCTCCAACATCTGCACCGCGCAGGCGCTGCTTGCCAACATGGCGACCGCATACGCGATCTGGCACGGGCCCACTGGTTTGCAGGCGATCGCAGCCCGAATTCATGAGCTCGCCAACGGCCTCGCAGCAGGCCTGAAAACCGCTGGTGTTTCCGTGCTCGGCTCAAGCCGTTTCGACACGGTGACGGCCGAAGTGAAGGGCAAGGCAGCTTCGATCGCCGCTGCCGCTGAAAAAGGTGGCCGGCTGCTGCGCGTCGTCGATGCCGACCGCATCGGCATCGCCTTCGACGAAACCTCGACCGAGGCGGATCTCGAGGCTATCGCCGCCCTGTTCGGCGCCAAGTCCGGCGCTACTGAGGCCGGCGCGATGCCCGGCAAGCCGCGCGGCAAGGAGTTTCTGACCCAGCCGGTTTTCCGCGAAAACCACTCCGAGACCGACATGATGCGCCTGCTGCGCAGGCTAGCCGACAAGGATTTGGCGCTCGACCGCACCATGATCCCGTTGGGCTCCTGCACCATGAAGCTCAACGCGGCGGCCGAAATGATGCCGGTCAGCTGGCCTGTTGTCGCCAACCTCCATCCCTTCGCGCCGGCCAGCCATTCGGCCGGCTATCGCGCCATGGTCGGCGAGCTGGAAGGCTGGCTGGCGGAGATCACCGGCTTCGACGCCGTCAGCCTGCAGCCCAATGCCGGCAGCCAAGGCGAATATGCCGGCCTGCTCGCCATCCGCGCCTTTCACCGTTCGCGTGGCGAAGGCCATCGCACCATCTGCCTGATCCCCCAGTCCGCGCATGGCACCAATCCCGCGAGTGCGGCGATGGCCGGCATGAGCGTCGTCGTCGTGCGTTGCCTGGAGGACGGCAATATCGACATGGACGATATGCGGGCCAAGGCCAACGAGCATTCGAAGAATCTCGCAGCCCTGATGTTCACCTATCCCTCGACGCACGGCGTCTACGAAGAAGGCGCGCGCCACCTGTGCGCTCTCATTCACGAGCATGGCGGCCAGGTCTATTTCGACGGCGCCAACCTTAACGCCCTGGTTGCTTTGGCGCGGCCCGCCGATATCGGCGCCGATGTCTGCCACATGAACCTGCACAAGACCTTCTGCATCCCGCATGGCGGCGGCGGTCCGGGCGTCGGTCCGATCGGCGTCAGGGCGCATCTGAAACCCTATCTGCCGGGTCATGTCACCGAAGATTCGGCGCATGCCGTGTCCGCTGCCCCGTTCGGCAGCGCTTCCATCCTGCCGATCACCTGGATGTACATCCGCATGATGGGCGCCGCCGGCCTGAAGCAGGCGACGGAGACGGCGATCATCTCGGCCAATTATGTGGCGACGCGGCTCGCGCCGCACTTCCCGCTTCTCTACAAAGGCAGGCACGATCGCATCGCGCATGAATGCATCCTCGACACGCGCGTGCTCAAGGAGAGCGCTGGCATCAGCGTCGACGATATCGCCAAGCGGCTGATCGATTACGGTTTTCACGCGCCGACCATGTCGTTCCCTGTCGCCGGCACGCTGATGGTCGAGCCGACCGAATCCGAGCCCAAGCGCGAACTCGACCGGTTCTGCGAGGCGATGATCGCCATTGCCGGCGAGGCAGCGAAAGTGGCGAAGGGTGAATGGCCGCTCGAGGACAACCCGCTGGTCAATGCCCCGCACACGGCGGCCGAAACCCTTGCCGGCCAGTGGACCCACCCCTATTCGCGGCTGGAAGCGGCCTACCCCGCCGGCGATGTCGATACAGCGGCCAAATACTGGCCGCCGGTCTCGCGCATCGACAATGTCGCCGGCGACCGCAACCTCGTCTGCTCCTGCCCGCCGCTGTCGGAATATCTCGGCGCCGCCGAATAACACTCTGGCCTGTCAGGCTGAGCGCAGGGCCGGTCCGTCGGCTTTGCCGTTGAGGACAAGCACGCGATTTCGCCCGGCGTTCTTGGCCGCGTAGAGCGCCCGGTCGGCCTCGGCCAGCACTTCATCCAGGCTGCTGCCGTCTTCCTTGCCAAAGCCAATGCCGCCGCTGACGCTGCTGCGCAACGGCCCGCGCGGCGTCGGCACCACTTCCGTGCCGAAGGCGACGCCGGTCCTGCTGGCGAAATCGTAGGCCTTGTCTTCGGTCATCCGAGACATGACCAACGCGAACTCCTCGCCGCCCAGCCGGAAGGCGTCGACGCCAACCCTGTCATACTTCTTGATGACTGGGGCGAAACGGCAGAGCACCCGATGCCGACGGGATGGCCATAGACATCGTTGGTTCGCTTGAAGTGGTCGAGGTCGAACATGGCGACCGACATGAACGGGCCGAAGACGCGCTCGCGATAGAGCGAGTTCAAAGCCCGCCGGTTCATCAGACCGGTCAACGGGTCGGTCAGGGTCTCGGCCTTCAGTTCGATCTGTGCCTGCAGATGATGCAGCGACAGCGTCAGCGCGCCGAGAGCCGTCATGCAGGCGACCGCCACGACCGAATTCAACCGCTCGGCCCAATTGTCGGGTGCGACGCCGAGCACCCACTGGCCCTTGACCAGAAGCACGGCGCCGCAGAGCCCGAAGGATACGCCGCAGACGCCGCTTAGCGCCGAAAAGACCAGCAGAATGCCGCGATCCTGACCGCCCTTGATCCAGAACATCACCCCGATCGAGGCGAGCAGCACTGTTACCGTCGTATAGGTGAGGATGAAGCCGACACCATCGAAACCGAGATAGGTCACGCCGGCGCAGACAGCGATCGCGAGCATGGCCGGCAGGACAGCGCGGCTGTAATTGCGCACACCAAGATATTGCATGGCCGAAAGTGAAAGCGCCAGGAAACCGAGGCTGAGCAGCGCCAACGCTGCCTGACAAAGCAACGGACTGGGCTCCCTCGTGTAGCGCCAGAAGACGATGACGTGGGCGACAAGGACGAGAATGCCGCACGCCACCGTCAGCACGAAGCGTCCACGCGGCGCCGTGAACCAGATCACAAACATGGTGACGCTCAGGCATGTGCCCGACAGCGCAGCCGCCAGCAATAGCGAACTGAAATCCAGCATGGATGAGCGGCAACCTTTGGGATCATCGATTTGTGGCGCATCATAGGCATGCAACCGGCCGGAGATACCGTTTTCGGCCGGTTTTCAAAGCAAGCTGCCGACAGGGTTTACAAAGCGTCGACTGCCGTCCCGCGAAGCTCGGCACGCGAGTGTCCCTAGTCTCAGCCCTTGTTGAGCAGCGCCAGATTGGCGTTGATCACGCTCGGGTCGGCCATTCCGGCCCTTGCTTCCATGAGCAGCGCCCTCGCCTTCTTCTTGTTGCCGCGCAGCAGCTGCGAATAGCCCATATTGTTGACAATCTGCGGCTTGCGCCCGGCAACCTTCAAAAGCTGGTCGTAGGCGCGGTCGGCGAAGTCGAAGCGGCCGAGTTCGTCATAGGAGGCGGCAAGCCCCATCCATCCCTCGGCACTGTCGGCCTTCAGTTCCACGGCCTTGCGGAAATGCTGTTCGGCAAGGCCGTAATTGGCCTCGCGGAACTGCGCCTTGCCTTGCGCAAGGTCGGAGGTGCTGACGTCTTTTGCCACCGGTTGGATCGATGTGGTCTTGGTCTTGTCGACGTTGTCGGTCGTGCAGCCGCCGACCATCAAGACCGCCGCTAGCGCGGCCATTGCCGTGAAACTTCTGTGACGCATGCCCCTGGCCCCAATCGCCCGATTTACCGGGTCGTTCTCTGAGGAAGCAGACTACAACAGGGCGATTAAACTTCAGTGCGGAAACGCGCCTAAAATTTGGTTTCGGGCACAGAAGCCATTAACCAACCGAAGCCTATTCCGGCTCCAGCGCCTTGAGCCCCGCCGGAAACTGATAGCGCCTGCCGTCGTAGCGCAGCCGGTAGGTTCGTTTCATGGACCTGCCGGGATGGGACTGGCACTCGCCATTCTTGTCGACAGACGGATTGTCGGTGTCCAACCGCTCGAACACTGTGATGTCGTGATAGCCGTGATGTCTCGCCGGGCTCATCGCCAGGCTGACCCGGCTGGATTGAAAGGATCCTGCGCAATTGGTGTCGCCTTCGCCGCCAAAGCCGGCCACGATGATGCCGTCGAGCACCAGGCGCAGAGCACCGCCGTCAAGGGCATAGAGCCGCAGGTCGGTTTCACTGAAAGGATTCGGCTGCGAATGGTTTGCCATGTCGATGCGCAGGCCGAAGGCGCCGACATCGGGCGCCAATCTGTAGCGCCCGGTATCGAAGTCGATCCCGCGGATGCCGACGGCATCATCGGTCATCAGCCCGGGTTGGAGCAGGCGCTGGCGCACCTGCCGGGTCTTCCTGTCGACGACCAGAAGCTCGACATCGCCGACATGCCCGTCGTCGCTGGATTGGGAGCTGTCGATCAGCGGCACGGCGACCAACAACAGGTCGTCATGGGCGGGCCAGATCTTGCAGACCACGCCGAATGGCGCATCGCCATCCCAAAGCGTCTGGGCGATGCTGGTATGAGGTTCGAGCGTGAAGGAGGCGCCATCGGCACTCTTTTGGGCCTTGGGATATGCCTGCTGCACCAGAGCGGCAGCGTCGCCGCAATCGTCGGCCGCGGCCGAGGCCGGCGACAGACTGGCCGCGGCGAGGCCGAGGAAGGCGGTGCACAAGACTATTCGCATGGACGGCTCACTCATTTTGCTTTTTTCGGATTTTGCCGAAGGAGAGCGGCCAAACCGGCCGGATATGACATCCAGGCGAAGCGTAGTTGAAGTGAGTAACCGCAGAAAGCCGCCGGGCGGCCACTTGGTATCTACTGCCTTGGTATCTACTGAACCGCCGTCATTTTGACGATGATCGGGATGACGGCGATCATCAGCACCACCGGCAGGATGCACACCACCACCGGCACCGACATCTTGGCCGGCAAGGCATGTGCCTTCTCCTCGGCCAACGACATGCGCTTGTGGCGCATTTCGTCAGAGAACACGCGCAGCGCCCCGGCGAGGCTGGTGCCGAGTTCCTTCGACTGCTGCAAGAGCGTGGCGAAGGAGCGCACCTCGTCCAGGCTGAGGCGGTCGGCGAGCGCCTTCAATGCATCGTCGAGGCTGCGGCCGGCCCTGAGTTCCAGCGACACCAGCTGCAGATTCTGGCTCAGCGACGGATAGGTCTTGGCCAGTTCCTTCGAGACGCGCTCGATGCCGGCCTCCATGCTCATGCCGGCATCGGAGCAGACGATCATCAAATCCATGAAGTCGGGAAAGCCGTTGCGGTATTCGCGCATCTTTTCCCGCACCTTCTGGCTGAGCACCAGGCCGGGCACGAAATAGCCGGCGGCTCCCGACAGGATGATGAAGGTCCAGCGGCTGGTCGCGGTGGAATCGGCGCTGCCCATCCAATGGTTGACCAGGAACGCGCCGATCGCTGCGCCCACCAGGCAGGCGAAGCGGATCAGGAAGAATGTGCCGACCGCGCGCGGCTCCATATAGCCCGCCTGGATCAGCTTCATACGCAGCCGGGCGACATTTTCCGGATCGCTCTTGGCGTAGAATTCCTGCGCCCGCTTCACCGCCTTCTCGCGCACGACGCTCTGGTTCTTCTTCGGCGCCACCTCGGCCTGTTGGGGAGTCTTGCTGTCGTCGATCTTGAGCCGGCGCTTGAGATCGTTGCGGTCGCCTTTGGCCACCACCAGCGGCCATGCCACCGCGCTGCCGCCCAACGCCAGCAGCATCGCGGCTACCGGCATCAGCGACGTCGGCGCCAGCGAGGCAAGAAACTGGATCACCTGCTCCATCTCAGAACCGGAAGTTCGACATCTTGAACATGATGATGTTGCCCAGCATCAGCCATGTCACCGAACCGCCCAGCAGATACCAGGTCTTCGGCACATCCCAGACGCTTTGATAAAATTGCGGCATCATCACCATGATGGCGGCGAACAGCAGCGCCGGCACCGCCGTCAGGATATAGGCCGACATACGACCCTCGGTCGAAATGGCGCGCACCTTGCGGCGCAGCTTGCCGCGTTCGCGGATCGTCGTCGACAGCCCGTCGAGGATCTCGCGCAGATTGCCGCCCGAACTCGTCTGGATGGAAACCGCGGTGACGAACAGCGGCAGATCCTCCTGGCCGACGCGATCAAACAGTGAATTCAACGCCGAAACCAGGTCGGAACCATAAGTCACCTCGTCGGAGATAACGCCGAATTCGGTGCCGATCGGATCGGGCATCTCGCGCGACACCATGGAGATCGCCACCGGAACCGGATGCCCGGCCTTCAAGCCGCGCGTGATCAATTCCAGCGCCTCCGGCAACTGCACGCCGAAACGCTTCACCCGCCGGGCACGCTTGGAACGCAGCACAATTACCGGCAGCAGCGCTGTCAGCACCACAAACAGCAAAATGGCGAGCAACAGCGGCAGGCCGTACCAGAGCGCGACGAGCATCATCGCCAGCGCCACGCCCGTCGTCATCGTCAGGAATTTCGGCAAGGGCATCACCATGCCAGACTGCGTGCGCAGCGCGCGAAAACGGTCGGGCGAGAAGAATGACGTGCCGGAATCGAGGCCGCGTTCCTTGCGCAGCTGGATCAGCACCTGTTCCTGGCTGATCTTGTTTTCCTGCAGCTTCATGCGCCGGTTGATAGCCAGGCGCTTGTCGCTGCGGCCGGCATAGAGCAGATAGCAGCCTTCGGCGATCATGATGCCGGTCAGCGCTGCCGCGGCATAGACGACATAGATCGGGCTGAAATTCTCGAACACCCGGCTACTCCTGCGGCCGGCCGGGTTCGAAATATTTGCCGGGGAATTCAATGCCCATATTGCGCAGGTCCTCGAGGAAACGCGGGCGAATGCCGGTCGCCTCGTAGTGACCGAGGATCTTGCCGTCGGCTTCCATGCCGGTGCGCACGAAGCGGAATATCTCCTGCATCTGGATGACGTCGCCTTCCATGCCGGTCACCTCGGCGACGCTGGTCACCTTGCGCTTGCCGTCCGACAGTCGCGTCAGCTGGACGATAAGGTCGAGCGCGCTGGCGATCTGGCTGCGGATCGACTGCACCGTCATCGGCATGCCGGTCATGCCCAGCATCTGCTCGAGGCGCGAAATGGCGTCGCGCGGCGTGTTGGCGTGGATGGTCGCCATCGAGCCTTCATGGCCGGTGTTCATCGCCTGCAGCATGTCGAAGGCCTCCTCGCCGCGGCACTCGCCGAGGATGACGCGGTCAGGGCGCATGCGCAGCGCGTTCTTGACCAGGTCGCGCTGCTTCAGCTCGCCATGACCTTCGATGTTGGCGGGGCGCGTTTCCATGCGCGCGACATGCGGCTGCTGCAGCTGCAGTTCGGCCGCGTCCTCGATGGTGATCAACCGTTCGTCTTCCGGAATAAAGGCTGACAATGCGTTGAGCATTGTCGTCTTGCCGGTGCCGGTACCGCCCGAGATGATGGTCGTTTTGCGGGCGTGGACTGCAGCCGCCAGCACCTCGGCCATGTTCTGGGTGATGGCGCCGAACTCGACCAGCTTGTGCAGGCCGAGCTTGTTCTTTGAAAACTTGCGGATCGACACCAGCGGCCCGTCGACGGCGACCGGGCGAATGGCGGCGTTGAAGCGCGAGCCGTCGAGCATGCGGGCATCGACCATCGGCTGCGATTCGTCGACCCGGCGGCCGACGGCGGCGACGATCTTGTTGACGATGCGCAACAGGTGCGCCTCGTCCTTGAACGGGATATGGACCTGCTGCAGCTTGCCCCGTTTTTCGACGAAGCAGTTCTGGTGGCCGTTGATCAGGATGTCGTTGATGTCGGGGTCCTTGAGCAGCGGTTCCAGCGGGCCGAGGCCGACCATCTCATCGACGATGTCATCGACCAGCGCTTCAAGTTCGACGGTGTTGATCGCCATACGCTCCTGGCGGGTCTTTTCCGACACGAACTCCTGCACCTGCCGGCGCATCTCATCCTTGGGCAGGCGCTCCAGCGCGACCAGGTTGATTTCCTCGAGCAGCAGCCGGTGGATGCGCACGCGGGCATCGAGCACCTTGTTGGCGCTTTTTCCCGGTGTTGTCTCCGGCTTCGGCGGCAAGGCCTTGCGGTTCGTCGGGATGACCACGGCGTGATGCGCGACCGGCGCCGCCTCGGCCGGCTTCAGCGCGCGGACGTCACGGTTCTGCAGGGTCGAGAAGCGGCTGGTCATCCGGCTTTCCTCTTCAGGAGGCCCCTGCCGATGCCGAACAGCGAGCGCGATTTCTCCGGCGTCACCACGGCTTCTTCCGGCAGGATGATCCTCTTCAGATCGTTGACGACATTGGCGTTCGGGTCGATCTCATGCAGCGGCACGCCGCGGTCGACCGCTTCACGCACAAGCCGGTAATTGTTGGAGATGCCGCCGACGAAATGCTCGCCGAGGATTTCCTGGACATCCGCCTGCTTTATGCCGTTGTCGAACATCTTCTGCTCGAAACGGTTGACGATCACGTTCGGCTTCACTTCCTTGCCTGCCGTCTCGTAGACCGCCTGGATCAGCCGCTGCGTATGGCGCAGGCACGGCACCGTCATTTCGGCGACGATGTAAAGCTTGTTGGAGCCGAGCAGCACCGTTTCCGTCCACGGAAACCAGGTGCGCGGCATGTCGATGACGACGTTGTCGAAATAGGCCGAAACGAGATCGAGCATGCGCACCACGACATCGGTCTTGAACGAGCGCATTTCCGACGGATGCGTTGGCGCCGCCAGCACGCAGAGCCCGCTCGCATGCTTGGACAGCATCACCTCCAGCAGCTGACGGTCGAGGCGCTCGGGCTGGTTCTCGATTTCGGTGATGTCGAAGCGCGGCTCGAGGTCGAGATATTCGGCGCAGGCGCCTTGCTGGAAGTTGAGGTCGACCACGCAGGTCGACGCGCCGCGCGTCACCGAATGATGCAGCTGGAAAGCGGTCTGCAGCGCCAGCGTCGTGGTGCCGACGCCGCCGGCGGCCGGCATGAAGGTATAGATCTGCGACTCGGTGTTTTCTTCGCGCCCCGGCCCTTGCAGCGCGCGCACGACCGACCGCACCAGATCGGCGGTGGTGATCGGCTTGACCAGGAAATCGGCGACCTGGAGCTGCACCAGGATACGCACTGCGGCTGCGTTGAATTCCTGGGTGACGACGACCACCGGAACGCGGCCTTCAAGCCGGCGCATGATGCGCTGCAGCGACTCGATCTCTTCCAGCTTTGCCGCATCCATGTCGACGATGAGCGCGCCGAAATCGGCTTCCTGGACCTCGCCGCGCAGTTCGGTAATGTTCTTCTCGACGGTCGAAAGCTGGATCACCTCCGAGGCCGCGAACGCGGTGCGCGTATCCTGCACAAAGGTCCGGTCGCTGGACACCAGCAGGATTTTCTTGGTCTTTATGCCGCTTGCCATTTTGTCAGCCTGTCAGGTCATTCCCGGTCAAATCACCGGGCAAATCAATCGGTTGTCGCTGTCGGTTGCACGGCCTTGGCGGCAGCAGCCTGGTCGGCGGCGTTGACCGCCGCCTCACTGCGCTGCGCCGGCACCAGCAGCCTGGTGTTCTGGACGCCGTATTTCCAGGGATCGACCATCTGCATGGCCGTATTGGCGGCCTGTGCGTTGCCGGCGGCAATCGTCGGTCCCTCGGAGCGGACATAGTCGTCGCTGGTGCAGCCGCCGGCGAGGCCGGCGATCAGCAGGGCGATGCATGATTCCACGCGCATGGCTTCAATCCTTCGGCAGGTCGAGGAAATGCCCGACGGTGGTGACCGCGGCCGGCTGTGCCGTACTGCCGCTGGCCATTGCCACTGCACGATTGGCTTCGGACGATTTCACTTCCTCGGTGTTGTTGAGGAAATAGTCGACATTGCTGGCCGGCTGCGTGCCGTCGGTCGGCTCGAGCAGCTTCTTCGACGGATCGACCGGCTTGACCAGATAGGGGGTGACGATGATCACCAGATCGGTCTCGCGCCGCTGATAGGATTTGGAGGAGAACAGCGAGCCGAGCACCGGCAGCTTGCCGAGGCCGGGAAGACGCGATGTGGTAATGTCGTTCTGTGACTGCAGCAGGCCGGCGATCATGAAGCTCTGGCCATTCTTCAGGTCGACGGATGTTTTGGCGCGGCGCACGATAAAGCCCGGGACCGAGATATTGCCGATATTGTAGGAGGCCGAAGCGTCGATCGAGGACACTTCCGGCGCGATGTCGAGGCTCACCAGCCCGTCCTTGAGAACCGTCGGCGTGAAGTCGAGGCTGACGCCGTATTTCTTGTAGCTGACGGAAATCTTGCCATTGTCCTCGGAGACCGGGATCGGGAACTCGCCGCCGGCGAGGAAGCTTGCCGTCTGGCCCGAGCGGGCGATCAGGTTCGGCTCGGCCAGCCGCCTGGCGAGACCACGTTCCTCCAGCGCCTTGATGGCGACGTCGATCGACAGGCCGTTGGACAGCAGCCGGCCGATGATCTCGCCATTGCCGGCTCCCGGCACCGTGCCAGGATCGAGGGTGACGTCGCGCCCGCCAATGCCGTAAGCGAAATTGGCGCTGTATTTGGCGCCGAGATCCTGTCCGGCCTGGCGATTGATCTCGACGAAGCGAACGTTGAGCTGAACCTGCTGCGAGGACGAGATGTTGACCGAATTGATCACTTCTTCATTGCCGGAGAAGCGGCTGGCGATCTTGCTTGCCTTCTCGGCGGCGACCGCGTCATCGGCCTCGCCCGACAGCACGACGCGGCCATTGGCCGAGCCGACCTTGATCTTGGCGTCCGGCACGCTGGCGCGAATGGTGCTGGCCAGCTGGTCGGTGTCCAGCGTCACCTCGATATCTACGGTGCCGACCAGCTGCTTGTTCTCGTCGAACAGCGCGATGCCGGTGGTGCCGAGATTGTTGCCCAGCACATAGAAGGATTTGTCGGTCAGCGGATTGACGTTGGCGATCTCCGGATCGCCGATCACGATCTGGTAGAAGGCGGCATTGGTCATGACCGTCTTCGGCTTGCCCTTGGCCACCTTGATCGACGCATTCGTTGTCGACGAGACATGGACGATATCGTTGTCGGCCTTGGCTGGCGCGCTGAGGCCGAGCATTACGGCCGCGGCAAGGCAAGCCCCCACCGCAAGCGCCCGCATTGGGCGCAGCCCTTTCGTCGTTCGAAATGCATGAAGTCCCGACATTTGTCCCGCCCCTCGCCCGGTCCCCACCGGCAGTTATTGCTGGTCCCGCGCAGGAACCTGGTATTCTTCGACCTGCGTGCCGCGCGTCACGATGATCGTCTTGAATTTCGGCTTCTCAGGCTCCTTGGTCGCGGCAGTGAACAGCGCGCCGGCAGCGGCCTGGACGCCGGAGGCGACCGACCCGCCGAAGGACGAGATGGTGGTGACGCCGTCCTTGGCGGCCCCTCCGTCTGCGGCCGAGCGGAGCGACAGCGATAAGGTGCCGACGGTGCGGGCAAGCGCCACTTTCTGCGCGCCTTCGGTCGTCACCTCGATGGTGACGGAATTGGCGATCTGCGGTGTGGTCTGGCGCTCGTCGGCGCCCTGCCCCACGGTCAGCACCTTGGCGTCGGAGACGACGATCTCGGAGGTAACGGTCGATCCGGCAGCGCCCTGCGCGTTCTTGGCCACTTCCTGGATTTCGCCCGCATCGCGTGTCAGCACCACGTCGACCCGGTCGCCCGGCATGACGAAGCCGCCGACACCGGCGATCTCGTCGGTGCGGATTGTCACCGCCCGCATGCCGGGCGTCATCATGTTGGATAGCGTCGCGCGGCCGTTCGGCCCCGACAATTTGCTGATCAGCACCGGCTCGTTGATCTCGATCGGCGACAATACCACGCGGCTGCCTTCGGCGAGCAACGCATTGACTGTGGTGAACGCGCCCTGCGGCACCGAATCCTCGGACCATGGGATTTCGCTGAGCTGCGCCCGGTCAAGCTCCATGCCGTAACGCAGCGGCGCGTTGGCCACCACGATGGTCTTGAAGACGACCTTGGGGACGGCGGGCGCCGGGATCGACGCCGTTTTCTCTTCGGCATCGGCCTTGGCCTGGCTTTTCACCCAGAAATCCGCAGCAAAGATTGAAATCGCGCCGAAGACGGCAGCGATGCCAATCATCGTTATGGCCTTGCCCCTCACAACCAACCCCTGACATTCGTGGTCTTTTGTTTTGTTGAGGCTACGCTAGGCCGCTTTGTTAAAGATTCAGGAATCGCGGCCGCTCCGCACGGACCTATTTCCGCCGGCTTGGTTATCGAAAGGTTTTAGGATAAGAAGGGTTTAATCCCCGAACGTAACAGGAACTTCCGTCGCTTGGCGCCGAAAAGCGTGGCAGTATCGACGGGTGATTCGCGGCACCGGATTCTATGGTAGGCATGGACGACAACAACGATCTTTTCGGCAATCTGGAAAAGCAGCCCCAACCGGCTCGGACACCTTCGCGCCCGGCCGACCCGCTGGTGCAGGCCACGAAGCGTCCTGCCGCGACCAAGGACGGCAGCGAGGGCTATAGCGCCGCCGACATCGAGGTGCTGGAGGGGCTGGAGCCGGTGCGGCGCCGTCCCGGCATGTATATTGGCGGCACCGACGACAAGGCGATGCACCATCTGTTTGCCGAGGTCATCGATAATTCGATGGACGAGGCGGTCGCCGGCCATGCCACCTTCATCGATGTCGAGCTGTCGGCCGACGGATTTCTGACCGTCACCGACAATGGCCGCGGCATTCCGGTCGATCCGCATCCGAAATTCAAGAAACCGGCGCTCGAAGTCATCATGACGACGCTGCATTCGGGCGGCAAGTTCGATAGCAAGGTCTATGAGACCTCCGGCGGTCTGCACGGTGTCGGCGTCTCGGTCGTCAATGCGCTGTCGGACCATCTCGAAGTCGAGGTCGCGCGCGGTCGCCAGCTTTACCGCCAAAGGTTCTCGCGCGGCGTTCCGGTGAGCGGGCTGGAGCAGCTCGGCGAAGTGCACAACCGGCGCGGCACCAAAATCCGCTTCCATCCCGACGAGCAGATTTTCGGCAAGGGCGCCGCCTTCGAGCCGGCGCGGCTCTATCGCATGACCCGCTCGAAAGCCTATCTGTTCGGCGGCGTCGAGATCCGCTGGA
The DNA here is from genome assembly GCF_040323695.1 of Mesorhizobium sp. M0030. Taxonomy (NCBI): domain Bacteria; kingdom Pseudomonadati; phylum Pseudomonadota; class Alphaproteobacteria; order Hyphomicrobiales; family Phyllobacteriaceae; genus Mesorhizobium; species Mesorhizobium sp. M0030. The sequence continues at coordinate 30,944 of NZ_JAMYVE010000006.1, forward strand.
GCTGCGACCCATCGCTGATCAAGGAAAAGGACCAGACGCCGGCCAAGGCGGAGTTCCATTTCCCCGGCGGCTTGAAGGACTATCTCAAGGCATCGCTCGGCGATGATTTCCAGGTGACCCGCGAAATCTTCGCCGGCAAGAGCGAGAAGCAGGGCGGCCACGGTTCGCTGGAATGGGCGGTGACCTGGTTCGGCGGTGACGGCTTCGTCAACTCCTACTGCAACACAATCCCGACCGGCGAAGGCGGCACGCATGAGGCCGGCTTTCGCAATGTGCTGACGCGCGGGCTTCGGGCCTATGCCGACCTGGTCGGCAACAAGCGCGCCTCGATCGTCACCTCCGAAGACGTGATGATCTCGGCGGCAGGCATGCTGTCGGTGTTTATTCGCGAGCCGGAATTCGTCGGCCAGACCAAGGACAGGCTGGCAACGATCGAAGCCATTCGCATTGTCGAGACCGCCATCCGCGATCCCTTCGACCACTGGCTGGCCGACAATCCGCAGGAAGCCTCCAAGCTGCTGGAATGGGTGATTGCGCGCGCCGACGAGCGGGTGCGCCGGCGCCAGGAAAAGGAAGTGTCGCGCAAGAGCGCGGTGCGCAAGCTGCGCCTTCCCGGCAAGCTCGCCGACTGCACGCAGAATGCCGCCGCGGGCGCCGAACTGTTCATCGTCGAAGGCGACTCGGCCGGCGGCTCGGCCAAGCAGGCGCGCGACCGCGCCAGCCAGGCGGTGCTGCCGCTGCGCGGAAAAATCCTCAACGTCGCCAGCGCCGGCAACGACAAGCTAGCCGCCAACCAGCAGATTTCGGACCTGATTCAGGCGCTCGGTTGCGGCACGCGCTCGAAATACCGCGACGAGGATTTGCGCTACGACCGCGTGATCATCATGACCGACGCCGACGTCGACGGCGCTCACATAGCCTCGCTGCTGATCACCTTCTTCTACCAGGAAATGCCGAACCTGGTGAATGGCGGCCATCTCTATCTGGCGGTGCCGCCGCTCTATTCGATCCGGCAAGGCGGCAAGGTTGCCTATGCCAGGGACGATGCGCACAAGGACGAGCTGTTGCGCACCGAATTCACCGGCCGCGCCAAAGTCGAGATCGGCCGTTTCAAGGGCTTGGGCGAAATGATGGCCGCGCAGCTCAAGGAAACCACCATGGACCCGAGGAAGCGCACGCTGCTCCGGGTCGATGTCATCGACGCCGTGGCGGCGACCAAGGATGCTGTCGACGCGCTGATGGGCACCAAGCCGGAAGCCCGCTTCCGCTTCATCCAGGAACGCGCCGAATTCGCCGCGACGGAAGTGCTGGATATCTGAGCGCCGGCCGACTCTTCGTTTTGACGCAGTTCCGGGCGGAAAACCGTTTCAAACTTTTCCTGGAATTGCTCTAGCCTGCACTTCCGATACGGAGACCAGCTTGTGATCCGGGCGCGGCTGAAGAGCTACTTCGAAACCAGTTTGGCGGGCCTGACGCAGCCGACGCGCTCGGATTGGATTTTCGCCCTGCGCACGGTTTCGGCCGGTCTGATCGCGCTTCTCGCTGCTTACGCGTTGAAACTCGACCACCCGCAATGGGCGATGATGACGGTCTTCATCGTCGCCCAGCCGGTCGCCGGCATGGTGCTGGCGAAAGGTTTTTACCGGCTGCTCGGCACGCTGGCCGGTGGACTTGCGGCGATCGGCATCACCTCGGTTTTCGGCACCAATCCCTGGCTGCTGGTCACGGCGCTATCCGTCTGGATTGGGCTGTGCACGCTGGTTTCGTCGCTGCTGCGCAATCCGGAAGCCTATGGCGCCGCACTTGCCGGCTATACCGCGATGATCATTGGGCTGCCGGCTTTCGGCCAGCCGCACGTGGTCGTCGATCTCGCTGTCGCGCGCTGCGCCGAGATCGTGCTCGGCATCGTCTGCGCCGGCCTGACCAGCCGGCTGATCCTGCCCAAGCTGGCCGCTGACGCCATTATCTCCAGGCTGAAGCGCAGCATCCTCGACCTTGCAACCTATGCAGGCGGCGCTTTTTCCGGTGGCGACCCGGCGACGCTGGCCGGCCTGCACCGCAAGCTGATCACCGACGCCCAGATGCTGGCCGAGATGCGCGCCTATGCCCGGCTCGAAGCACCGAGCTTCGCCACCCGCGCCCATCCGGTCCGCCTAACCATCGGTCAGCTTCTCTCGGCGCTGTCGGCGGCGCGCGCGCTGCATTCGCATGCCGCGCCGAAAAACGCAGCGCTCATTCCGGTACGCTCCGAACTGCAGTCGTTGGTCAGCGAGCTGGCAGCGACGCCCGAGGCGCTGGACGACACGTCGCCCTGGGTGACGCGGCTCGACGCGATTGCCGGCAAGGCCCGGCAAATGCCCGACGCCTCGACCGATCAGGGCGACGACAGGGTCGGCACCATAACCCGCCTCACCATCGCCGCCGATTTCGCCGAAGCCTTCAAGCAGGTGCTGCGCGGCCTCGACGCCCTGCGCGCACCGGTGACGGGCCCCAGCCGGAGCAACAGGCAGCCGCCTGCGCTGGTGGTGCACCGCGATTATCCCGGGGCTTCGCGCAATGCCATACGCGCCGGCCTTGCCACGTTGGCGGTCGCCGCCTTCTGGCTGACGACGAAATGGTCCGACGCGGCCGGCACCGTCATCCTCGTTGCCGTCGTCTCCAGTCTTTTCGCCGCGCGGCCTGACCCGGTGCGGGTGTCCTGGGGCTTCTTCAAGGGAACGCTGCTGGCTTTGCCCTTTGCCTTCCTTGTCGGCCAGGTCGCGCTGCCTGCTTTGCCCGGCTTCGGCTGGTTCACGCTGTTTGTCGTGCCGATCCTGGTACCGACGGCGCTGGGCATGGCCAATCCGCGCACCGTCGGCGTGGCGACGGCCTTTGCCATCAATTTCCTCGCCTTCCTCAGCCCGCATCAGGCGATGACCTATGCCCCAGGCCCGTTTTTCGCCGGCTCGGCGTCGGTGCTGGTCGGCATCCTGCTGGCGATCGGCGTCTTCATCGTGGTGCTGCCGGTGGATCCATGGCGCGCGGCCAACCGCATCGTGCGCGCCATGCGCGAGGATCTGGCGCGGCTGTGCCTGCATGAGCGGGTGCCGCGGCGTTCGGCCTTCGAGAGTCTGGCCTATGACCGCATCAACCAGCTGATGCCGCTCTTGCAAAATGCCGGCAGGAAAGGCGATGCGATCCTGGGCGGCGGGGTCGCCGCCGTTACCGTCGGCCTCGAAATCCTGCGCCTGCGCGCCGCGCAGCAGAGGCCGTCCACTCCTACCGACACCGCGCTCTCGATCGCCAATTTCCTGCGCGGCCTCGCGCGTGAACTGCTCTTTCGCGCAACCGGCGATCCACAGACAGCAACTGTCACTGTGGCCCGGCAATATGCAGCCAGCCTTTCAGAGCGCAGCGGCGGTGCGGATATGCTGCAGATCGCAGCCTCGCTGCGCATCATCGCCGCCGCGATCGAGGATTTCCCGGATTTCTTCGCCAAGGACCGAGTTTAGGGCGTCAGGCCGCGGCTATCGCCAGCGCATGCCCGCGCGCGTTTTCCCGCAGCGCGTCGAGGTGGATCGACTTGACCAGGCCGGCGAGATCGCCCTCGGTGGCCGGACCGCCGAGCTCCTTCAGCATCAGCCAGCTGACCTCCTGCACGCCAGCGAGGCGCTTGCCGTTGGCGACTTCGCGCCAGATTTTGAGCGCGCGCAGGATGATGCCATGGGTGGAAGCGGCAAGGCCGGCGCCGCGGAACAGCGCCTGCAACGCAACGTCCTGGCCGCCTGCGAGCAAGGCCCGCACCCGCTGCTCCGACTGCTGGCTGAGCGCAACCAGGGCCGAGCCGAAAAAGTCGACCTTGCCGTGGGCAATGGCACGGATGATGAAACTTGCGGTCAGGTCGCCGCGCAGGCGCAGATGTTCGATAAGTGCCGCATGTTCCTCCGCGCGCGTGCCTTCGACCAGCCGCACCGAAGCCTTGACGCAAGCATCGCGCGTGACGCGCTCGGCTCTGGCCGCCCCCATCAGCGCCATCACCAGCGGCGAAGCCTTCAGCGTTTCGCCGAGCTTGACCAGTAGCATGTGCCGGCAGTCGGCCGGCAGCCGCACATCCGTGACCATTGCCTCGCGCAAATGAGCGATATGGCCATGCCGCTCGGCGATGCGGCGGAAGGAGAGCGAGGCTATGTCGGCGCCGTCATTGGCGAGCAGCGCCGCACACGCTTCCGGTTCGCCGATCTCGGCGATCGCCGCGGCAACCGCCATCGAAACGACCGGCCGGTCGGCGATCAGTTTTTGCGTCGCCTTGTGCCCGGCCGCGACGCGGTCGATCAGGTCGGCGTCCGTCAGCAGCGGGGAGCGCGCCAGCACCAGGGCTGCCACTTCCGGCTGATCGGAGGCAAGCGCGCTGATGATCTGCAGCGGCGCGTGATGGCTCATCGACAGCGCTTCGGCCATAGCCAGCCGCACCTTCGACGAGGCGTCGTCGAGCAGCAGCGTCAGCGCCGCTTCGGCCGCGCAACGGTCTTCGAAAGGCAGGTCGGAATTGACGTAGGCGCGGGCCAGCGCGCTCGCCGCCGCGGCGCGCTCCGAAACTCTCGCGGTGTAGATCCATTTGAGAAAATGCGAGACAACCATACTGCCTGCTACGCCCCTTGCCGGAAAGCTTCCGGCCCCAGGAATGACCCTAGGCAGAAATGGTTTACGAACGGTTCACCATGTTTATTAACTGGCTTGCGGGTGGCATGGGCAGCGCCTATCAACCGTCAGGCAGCGGAGGAGAAAAACGATGCCCGGGCTTTATCTCGAAGAGTTCGTCGTCGGACATGTCTTTCGGCACACGCTGCGCAAGACCGTCACCGAAAGCGATAACATGCTGTTCTCGGTGATGACGCTGAACCCACAGCCGCTGCACATCGACTTCGACTTCGCCGCCAAGAGCGAATGGGGCAGACCGCTGGTCAATTCGCTGTTCACGCTCGGCCTGATGATCGGCATTTCCGTCAATGACATCACCGTCGGCACCACAATTGCCAATCTCGGCATGAAGGAGACGGTGTTTCCGCACCCGGTCTTCCACGGCGACACCATCCGTGTCGAAACGACGGTGCTCTCAGTCAGGGACTCGAAATCGAAGCCGGACCGCGGCATCGTCGAGTTCGAGCATCACGCCTACAATCAGAACGATGTGCTCGTTGCCAAATGCACGCGCCAGGCGATGATGATGAAAAAGGCGGCCTGATGCGCTCGCTGCTGTTTGTGCCCGGGGATTCCAAAAAGAAACTGGAGAAGGGTTTTGGCGCCGGCGCCGACGTGGTCATCGTCGACCTTGAGGATTCCGTGGCGCCACAAAACAAGCCGTCGGCACGCGACATCGCAGCACGCTTTATTGCCGGCAACAGGCAGCAGACAAGCTCCGCCATCTATATCAGAGTCAACGACCTATCGACCGGGTTGACCGACGACGATCTGGCCGCCCTGGTTCCGGTCAAACCCGACGGCATCATGCTGCCGAAGTCGAACAGCGGCCAGGATGTCCAGCAGCTATCCGTAAAGCTCCGCGTACATGAGGCCGAAAACGGATTGCCGGATGGCGCGATCAAGATCCTGCCGATCATTACCGAGACCGCTGCTGGGTTGCTGGCCGCCGCGACCTATGCCGGGGCAAGCGCCCGGCTTGCCGGCCTCACCTGGGGTGCCGAAGATCTGTCCGCGGCGATCGGTGCGCGGGCTGCGCGCGACGACAACGGTCGATACACCGATGTCTTCCGCCTTGCCCGCACCATGACCATCCTCGCCGCCGGCGCAGCCGAAGTCGCGGCGATCGACACGGTCTTCCCTGCCTTTCGCGACATGGCCGCCTTCGAAGCCGAATGCACGGAGGCCGAGCGTGACGGCTTTACCGGCAAGATGGCAATCCATCCGGCGCAAGTGCCGGTCATCAACGCCGCCTTCACGCCATCGGCGGAGGCAGTGCAACGCTCGCAGGCCATCGTCGCGGCCTTCGAGGCGGCCGGAAATCCCGGCGTGGTCGGCATTGACGGCAAGATGTATGACCGGCCGCATCTCAGGCTCGCCGAACGGCTTCTGGCTCGCGCCAAGGCAGCCGGGGTTTAGTCCCGCGCCAGCACGATGACCCGGTCCTCCGGCAGGTAGGCCAGCGCTTGCGACTTCAACGGGTTGACGGTGACGCCGCCCAGAGCCCGCTCATCATTCTGCGCAGCGCGAACGCGCCTATGCCCGATGGCGATCTCGCCGCGCAGACGCGCCGATTCCGCGATCGTCCAGAACGTCACCGGATGGTCGATGGCGACATAGTCGCCGACCGGACGCATGTAGATTTCGGAGCCCTCCTCGTCGAGCAGATCATCGAAGATCGCGGCGAGATGCTGGTTCTCCGATGCCTGCGCCAGCATCAGGCTGACCAGCCGGTTGCTGACGACGAAATCATCGGCCTTAGTCACCGCCGCCAGCTCGCGGTTGCGCACGTCGATCATCTCGCTGACGATCGAGATGTGCGTGCCGGCATCGTCTGCGATTTTGCGCAGATGCAGCAGCGTCACCAGCGTGCGCGTATCGGCGGGCTGCGCTGCCATGGTCTCGCTGTAGCCAAGGACGAGCACGTGGTCGTAGGAAGGCACGTCCAGGCTTGCCAGTGCTGTGCTGCTCGACGTGTCGGTGATGCGGCAGGAAACCGACAGATTGTCGCCGACGACCGGCAGGCCGGCAACTTCCTGCTCGAGGCCTGGCGTATCGGCGGCGATGGTCAGGATCGAACCCGGCGCGACGTAGCGCGACAGTTCATAGGTTATGATCGGACCGCGCCGGTTCCAGCCAAGGATCAGCGTGCGCTCCGGCTTCGCCTCGATGGGCTGATGGCGAAGAATCGCCGCGGTATCGATCTTGGCCCCCGCGCCTCCCAGCTTGATGGCGGCATCGTCCTCGGCAATGATGATGGCGCGCATGTCCTTGCCGATCACCAGCTCCGACGGCGGGTTGAGATTGACGCGCCCGGTTTGGTCGCAGAGCCCGATCAGCGTGCAATGCTCATACGCCATCACCGCCTCACCGAAGGTCTTGCCGGTGAGATCAGGCTGCTCGGTCGTGTAGATTTCGCAGCCGTCGAAATCGAGCAGTTCCGAATAGACGCCGCTGAGACCCGACTGCCGGCTCGAATGCACGACGATGCGCGAGATCAGCTGGTCGGCCAGCACAAGCTGCACCTCGGCCCCGCCGACGACGCGGGCGACCTCGGCGTTCTTGCCGTCGCGGATCTCGGCGGCGATGTTGTAGGCCGCCGTGCGCCGGTTCGGGTCGTTGGCCAGCGCGAGCACTGTCTTGATGACCTGCGAATCCGGGTCGTCGCCCTCCGGCGACAGCACGATGATCGAGCGCGAGCTCTGCGGGTTGACGATGGCTAGGTCGTAGAGGTCGGTCGGGTCGCCGCTGCGGCAGATGATGCGCGTATTGCCCAGTTTGTCGACCTTGGCCGCGATCTCGTCCTCCATCGCCACCTTGTCCATATTGGCCATGACGACAATGCGCGGATGGCGGCGGCTGGCATTGGCAATGACGAGTTCGGAGATGACGTCGAAGATCGACGGCGACCAGTTGAGGATGATGGTGTGGTCGCTCTCAAGCACCCGAGAACGACCCTTGCGCAATTCATCGAGCTTGCTGTCGACGCCGGCGCTGAGCACGCCGATGAGGGCCGACACGACGAAGATGCCGGCAAGCGTGACAAACAACATGACGAGACGGAAGGCCCAGCCGGTGTCGCCGCCCATCGTGCCCGAATCGAGCGTGCGCATCAGCGATTCCCAGAACGCTTCGAAGAAGTTCAGCGGTTCGCCGCCCTCCGGCGCGATGCGGGTCACCGCAAGAAAAGCCGCGGCGGCGATGATGATCAGCAGCGAAGCGACGGCGAGCCAGCCGATCAGCGCGATCGGCCCGGCCGCCATGCTCTTGTCAAACCCATAGCGCAGCCGGGTTCGCAGCGAGTCTCGTTTCTTCATGTCGCCGGCGACCCCCAAAAAAATCCCCATGGTCGATGCGCCAACCCCCAACGCATCGCCGAAGCCGCTGTCTTAGCCTGTGTTTAAATAAAGGGGAATCGCTTTCGGGTGTCAGCCGTTCCACGGCCCAGCATAATCGGCATAGAGCTTTGCCGGATCGGGCCGCGGCCGTTCCGGCGCCGGTCCCTGATAGCAGCCGATGTGGACGAAGCCGACAACACGTTCCTGTGGCGCCACTCCCAGCAGCGCCCTGCCCTCCGCCACGTCGGAATACCAGTTGCTGATCATGTTGGTGCCGTAGCCCAGCGCATTGGCTGCGATCATCAGGTTCATCGCCGCCATGCCGCCGGACAGGAACATTTCCCATTGCGGGATTTTTGGATTGTCCTTCGGGCTCGAGACCACGCCGATCACCAGCGGCGCACGCGAAAACCGAGCCAGTTCCTGGTTGCGGCGGTTTTCCGGCAGCGGTCCTTCGCGCTGTTCGGCGAGCGCCGCCAGCTTCCTGCCGATCTCGACGCGCGCCTCGCCGCGATAAAGGATGAAGCGCCACGGCTCCAGCCGGCCGTGATCGGGCACCCGGCTTGCAGCCGCGATCATGGTCGCGATATCGCCATCGCTGGGCGCCGGTTCCTTCAATTCAGGAATCGGTGCGGAGTTTCGGGTCAGCAGGAAGTCGATGATCGGCGACGCCATGGGGGCCAGGTCTCCTAAAGCACTCGATTTTGAGCTGAAGCGCGCCATTGCGGATCGGGGCGGCTCGGGCATTGGCGCGGGCGCGCCGGACGAAAGAACCTGTTGCCAAGGCGGTCGGACTCTTAAGCCTTGAAATTGCCACCGCCTTGGGCTTCAACGCAAGGCATGTTTGAGGGGACATCGCGCCTTTTCCTGATTTGGCTCGCCGTAGCGCTGTTTGCGCCGGCCTCGATGGCCATGGCGCAGAATGCCGACGGCATCGGCAATCTGAAACTCCCCGATATTTCGAGCTATGCACCGCCCAAGGGCGAGACGCCGCTGGCACTCGGTGGCGGCGGCGCCATAACGCTGTCGGCGCAGTTGACCGACAAGGGCGCCGACATCACGCGCGGCATCGTCTGGCGCGTCTTCAAGCCCGAGGCCGCCGGCGACGGCAAGCTGCCGATGGTGGCTTCCGCGCATGGCGGCAGCGCTGTGTTCCAGCTCGAGCCCGGCAGCTATCTGGTCCACGCCTCCTACGGACGCGCCGGCGCCACCAAGCGCATCACCGTCGGCAAGGACGCCAGGCGCGAAAGCCTGGTGCTCGATGCCGGCGGCCTCAAGCTCGACGCGGTGCTGTCGGGCGGCGTGCGTATTCCGCCGAAAAAACTGCGCTTCTCCATTTACGAGGGCACCGCCGAGGCCAATGGCGACCGCGCTTTGATCATTCCCGATGTGGAGCCCAACAGCGTCGTGCGGCTCAACGCCGGCGTTTATCATGTCGTCTCCACCTATGGCGCGGTCAATGCCGTCATTCGCTCCGACATCCGTGTCGAAGCCGGCAAGCTGACCGAAGCCACCGTCGAGCATCGCGCGGCGGAGGAGACCATGAAGCTGGTGCGCGAGACCGGCGGCGAGGCCATCGCCGATACATCCTGGTCGCTGCTCAACGAATCCGGCGATCCGATCAAGGAGGCCGTCGGCGCCTTCGCCTCGATGGTGCTGGCCGAAGGCCAATACACCATCATCGCCAAGAACCGCGACCGCATCTACCAGAAGGATTTCACCGTGGTCGCTGGGCAGAACCAGGAGATCGAGGTGCTGGCCACTGATGCCTCTGCGATCGATCCGGAGGAAGGCGCCGACTGACCGGCGCGCCCATTGGCATCGGTTTGGCTGCTCAGTTGAAGTGGTAGTTCAGGGCTACGTCAGGCGGCCTTGCACAGGCGGCGCTTCAGGAAGTGGACCCGGCCGCGCGGCGCGTCGGGCGCTAGGTCGAAGACACCGCGATGAAGACGGTCGAGCAGCGTCTTGCGGTCGCGCAATGGCTCCAACTCATCCCAGCTCAGCACATCGCCGACGCGCACGTCGATCGCCTTGCCGGACAGCCGCGCAAATTCGCGGATGAGCATTGAAAGGCGCAACGTCAGCGACGCCTTGCCGACGAATTTCGCCAGCCTTCCTTCGCGCTCGGCCATGTTCATCGGACCGCTGACCAGATGGAACAGCCGGCCGTTCTGACCTGAAAAATGCATCGGCACCACCGACGCCTTGGCGTCCTGCACGAGGCGCGCCGGAAACATCTTCCACGGCAGGTCGCGCGCCCGGCCAAAGCCTTTCGGCGCGGTGGCGACGCCGCCGGCCGGAAATACGACGATGGTGACGCCCTCTTTCAACAGCCGCACTGCCTCGTGGCGCACCGCCATGTTGTTCTTCACCGCGTCCTTGGTCTCGGAAAAGTCGATCGGCAGCGAGTACGGTTCCATCTCGCGGATCTTCAGCAGATCCTTGTGGATCATGACGCGGAACGGACGCCCGAGCTGCTCGACGAGCGACAGCACGGCAATGCCGTCGCCAATGCCGAACGGGTGGTTGGCGACGATCACCAGCGGCGTGTCGGGCAGCCCCGCCGGCGGCCACTGATCGGTGCTGCGCACCTTGACGTCGATCAGCTGCAGCATGCGGCTGAACACCCGCTCGCCGGTCGGCGCCACCTGGCGGCGCCAGAAATCATAGAGCGCGGCATACCGGTCGCGCCCCGACAGACCTTCAATGGAATGGATGAACCAGCGCGTCAGCGCCGGCTGGCTCGCATTGGCGTAGGAGAGTTCGGGAAACGGTCTTTCCCGTATCTTCAGCTTGAGCATGGGGGCTCGTTACAAGGTTGGCGTGACAGGCATGTGAAAATGGCGGTGGATCGCTCCACCGCCATTTCTCCGAAATATTGATTGCTCAGGCCGCGTTGCGCCTTCGGTCGGGCGAAACAGCCTCGTCGGAAAGCAGCTTCAGCGCGTCGGCCAGCTTGAGCGATTCCTGATCGCGCGAGCCAAGCCGGCGGATGTTGACCGTCTCCTCCTCCGCCTCGCGCTTGCCGCAGACGAGGATCACAGGAACCTTGGCCAGCGAATGCTCACGCACCTTGTAGTTGATCTTCTCGTTGCGCAGATCCGGTTCGGCCAAAAGTCCTGCCGCCTTCAACTGTGCGACAACCTTTCGCGCATAGTCGTCAGCATCCGAGGTGATCGTCGCCACAACCACCTGCAGCGGCGCGAACCACAGCGGGAAATGGCCGGAATAATGCTCGATCAGGATGCCGAGAAAGCGTTCCATCGAACCGCAGATGGCGCGATGCACCATCACCGGCTGCTTCTTTTCCGAATCCGAACCGATGTAGAAGGCGCCAAAGCGTTCCGGCAGATTGAAGTCGACCTGCGTGGTGCCGCACTGCCATTCGCGGCCGATCGCGTCCTTCAGCACATATTCGAATTTCGGCCCGTAGAAAGCGCCCTCGCCCGGATTGATCGAGGTCTTGATGCGGTTTCCCGAGCGCGTCCTGATCGTATCCAGCACGTTGCCCATGATCGCCTCGGCATGATCCCAGGCCTCGTCGGTGCCGACGCGCTTATCCGGCCGCGTCGACAGCTTCACGCTGACATCGTCGAAGCCGAAATCGGCGTAGGTCGACAGGATCAGATCGTTGATGCGCAGGCATTCCGCGGCCAGCTGCTCCTCGGTGCAGAAGATGTGCGCATCGTCCTGCGTGAAGCCGCGCACGCGCATCAGCCCGTGCAAGGCGCCGGACGGTTCGTAACGATGCACATTGCCGAATTCCGCAAGCTTTACGGGCAGATCGCGATAGGATTTCAACCCATGCTTGAATATCTGCACGTGGCCCGGACAATTCATTGGCTTTAGCGCGAACACGCGGTCGTCGTCGGTGTCGTCGCCGGCCACCGTCACCTTGAACATGGCATCGCGATACCAGCCCCAGTGGCCCGACGTCTCCCACAGGCTCTTGTCGAGAACCTGCGGTGCGTTGACCTCCTGGTAGCCTTGCTCGTCGAGGCGGCGGCGCATGTAGTTGACCAGATTCTGGAACATCTTCCAGCCCTTGGCGTGCCAGAAGACGACGCCCGGCCCCTCTTCCTGGAAATGGAACAGGTCCATCTCGCGGCCGAGTTTGCGGTGGTCGCGCTTCTCTGCCTCTTCCAGCATCGTCTGGTAGGCATCGAGTTCAGCTTGCTCGGCCCAGGCCGTGCCGTAGATGCGGGTCAGCATGGGGTTGTTCGAATCGCCACGCCAATAGGCGCCGGCCACCTTCATCAGCTTGAAGGCGTTGCCGATCTGCCCGGTGGAGGCCATGTGTGGGCCGCGGCACAGGTCGAACCAGTCACCCTGGGAATAGATCTTGAGATCCTGGTCTTCGGGAATGGCGTCGATCAGCTCGAGCTTGTAGCGCTCGCCCTTCTCGGCAAAGACCTTTTTCGCCTTGTCGCGCGACCAGACTTCCTTGGTGAACGGCTTGTTACGCGCAATGATCTCGCGCATCTTCTTTTCGATCACCGGGAAATCGTCAGGCGTGAACGGCTCGTTGCGGGCGAAGTCGTAATAGAATCCGTTCTCGATCACCGGCCCGATGGTCACTTGCGTTCCCGGCCACAGTTCCTGCACGGCCTCCGCCAGCACGTGTGCTGCATCATGACGGATGAGCTCCAGCGCGCGCGGATCGGTGCGGGTGATGATCTCGACCTTGCCGGACTTGCCAAGTGGGTCGGAAAGATCGCGAACGGTGCCGTCGATCGCATAGGCGACGGCTTTCTTGGCCAGCGACCTCGAGATCGATTCGGCGAGGCCTGCACCGGTCATCGCCGCGTCATAGTCGCGGACGGAGCCATCGGGAAATGTCAGGGAAACGGAATTCAGCATTTGTATCTCCTATCCAGTCCCGCAAACGAGCGCGGGTGGTCGTGGTGTGAAGCCGGAGGCATCCGGCAGCGGGCGGGTTTTAGAGGCCACGCGGCATCAGGTAAAGAGCCCTCGTTGGCGCAGCTGTCAGGAAATGGCGCGACAGATGTCGCATGCCAGTCGCACAGGCTTGCGAATTTCCCCGACACGAGGTTGGAATCCCCGGCATGGAAGACGCAAAACCCAGCCGAACCGCCTTGGGCGTCGCGCGCATGCGGGCCTTCCACCAGTTCTCGCAGCAGGCGGCGCTGTTTCGCGACCCATATGCGAGTGCGATACTGGGCGATGCCGCACCGACGGTGCAGGAGCTCGAGCAGGAAGGTGAGCGCAGCCGGCGCATGCGCCTGTTCGTGGCAGCGCGCGCCCGCCTCGCCGAGGACTGGCTGGCTGCGGCGGTGCGCCGGGGCGTCCGGCAAGTGGTGGTGCTCGGCGCCGGCCTCGACACTTTCTCGCTGCGCAATCCGTACCCTGATGTCGCGGTGTTCGAAGTCGATCACCCGGCGACACAGGCCTGGAAACGCAAATGCATCGCCGATGCTGGTCTTGCCGAACCGCGGGCCACCATGTTCGTGCCGGTCAACTTCGAGCGCCAGCGCCCCGCGGATGAACTGACGTCGGCCGGTTTGCGGCAGACCGAGCCCAGTTTCTTCATCTGGCTGGGTGTCGTTCCGTATCTGAGCCAAGACGCAATCTTCAGCACCCTGTCCTGGATTACCGGCATGCCCGGTTCGGAGGTCGTCTTCGACTACAGCGAGCCGGCCGAGAACCGCGATGCGGCTGGACAGGCTGCCCTCTCTTTCCATGCGGCGCGCGTCGCCGCTGCCGGAGAGCCCTGGATCAGCTTCTTCGTGCCCGCGGCACTGGCGCAATCGCTGCGCGAGCTCGGCTTCGATGAGATCGAAGATCTGGAAAGCAGCGACATCGCCGCCCGCTACTCCAGGACGCCAAAGGCGGATACAAGGAATTCCGGCGGCCACATCCTTCGTGCCCGCCGGAGCACTTGAAGCTAAAGCAAGTTCACTTCACCAGTTGCGGCAACTCCCTCAGTAACGCCGCGCGTGTCGCCGGGCCTTTCGGCATGTCGATCGGCTTGGTGTCGACGACCAGCCGGGCGAAGACGATCCGGCGGCCGCCCTTTTCGGCCCAGCCGACGAACCAGCCCAGCGCGCGCTTGTCCTTGCTGTTTCCCAGCCTGGTGCTGCCGGTTTTGCCCCGCACCGTCCAGCCGCCGGCCTGGAAAGTCGGCAGGATGGCTCGGGTCATCTCATGCGCCTTGGCAGAAACCGGCATCTTGCCGGCGAGCAGCTGGCGCAGGAAGGCTGTCTGTTCGACCGGCGATATCTCAAGCGAGGAATTTATCCAGGATTGCGTGAGCCCGTTGTCCTTGTCGGCATCGCCCGAGACATCCATGTTGCCGTAGCCGAATTTCGAGACGTAGAGGGCAAAGCTTTTTGCGCCGAGCCGGCGCACGATCTCGCGCGAATACCATACGATCGAGTCGCGCTCCCAGATCGTCGGGTCGACGGCCTTGTGGTCGCGCTTCACGGCGTTGAACTCAGGCTTGTAGTCCCAGCTCGGTGTATGCGCGTCGCTGAGGACACCGCTGTCGTAGCCGATCAGCGCCAGCGGCACCTTGAAGGTCGACGCCGGGCTGACGCGTTGGTCGCAGACGCCGCTTTGATAGAGCGTCTCGCCGCTCGCCGCGTCCTGGATAAGCGTGCAGGCGAAATCGCCAAGCGGCGCCGATTGCGCCCGCATCGGAAATCCCAGAAACCAGGCCAGCAGGAAGAGGACCGCGGCAATGATGAAGGGATGGGTTTCGATCCGACGCATGTGGGCTCTCCTGGGAATGAACAGGAGGCGCTTAGCGAAGTGTCTTGGCTCGATTTTGACTCAAATGCGCAGTCTTTGTAAAGGCCGTTGTTAACCCTACCGGATCGTAAAGAAATGCCGCCCTGGCGATCTATATCAGGGACCCAGCGCGTCCGCCGTCAGGCCTCGCCGCGCTTCCTGCCGATCTGCCAATAACGCCATGGCGTGAACCAGACGTAGCTCGGAGCGAGCACCTCCGGCACGCGGTCGACACCATGCGTTCCGAACGGCCCGCAGCGCAGCACGCGAAAAAGCCCCATCCAGCCGCCGGCCCACAGGCCATGGCGGGCGATTGCCTCATGCGCGTATTCGGAACAGGTCGGCAGATGCCGGCAGGAATTGCCGACAAAGCCGGACAGCGTCAGCTGGTACAAGCGCACCAGCGACGTGCCGAAAATGCGGCCGGGTGTTTTGCGCCAGGGACCGGGCCAGTTGCGCCCGCGCCGGGTCTGTCCGGCGGCATGCACATGCCGATGCTGGTCGCCCACCGCAGTCTCTTTCCGAACGCGACCCCGAAACCGGCTTCCGGGTCAGCTTGCGTTTCCAAACCGATAGATGTGAGCTTCGGCCGGCAAACGCAATCCTCTTCACTCGCCTCTTTGTCGGCTTCAGGGTCGCGAGCGGCGAAAGGGATGCCGCTCCGCTGGAGCCGCCCAGCGGGTGGCCGGCCTTTGCTCGGTGCGCTGCACATGATGCTGCCTGTCGCCACGCCATTGAAACGTCGCGATCCGCATCACATCGCCAAAGATTTCCAGAAACTGGATCATGTCCGTGTCTCCTCTAAGAGCGGATTAGACGCCCGCTGGCCTTCGCCTTCAAACGAGTATAATTTCCGGTTCGGATAACTTCGGGTTATGCGAAATGAAGCGCGGACGGTTGCCCCTGACGGCGTTGCGAAGTTTCGAGGCAGCCGGCCGGCAATTGAGCTTTAGCCGGGCCGCCGAGGAGCTGTTCGTCTCGCAGGCCGCCATCAGTCGGCAGATCCGCGAACTCGAGCAGTTCCTGCACCAGCCCTTGTTCCACCGTCATCACCGCCGCGTCGAGTTGACCGAGGCCGGCCAGCGCCTGCTCGATCAGCTGGTCAGGAGTTTCGATGACATCGACAGGCTGCTTTCGGACCTGGTGGCTGTTCCGGCGCAGTCGGTGGTCCGCGTCAGTGTCGAGCCGTCGCTGGCCTCGGTATGGCTGTTGCCGCGGCTCAACCGCTTCAGCCAGTTGCGGCCCGATATCGACGTTTCCCTCGAAGTTGACCCAAGGCCGATCGAGTTCCGCAGCGATCAGCCCGAACTCGCCTTGCGCTTCAGCGCGCGCGCCACCTCATGGCCGCGCAGCGAGGCCGAATGGCTAGCCTCGACCGTCGATTCACCGGTCCTGTCGCCGGCCTTGCTGGGATCGGGCCCTGCCCTCGAAAAGCCGCTCGACCTTGCCCGCTACACGCTGTTGCACGAGGAAAATCGTCAGGGCTGGGCGCGCTGGTTCGAAGCGGCTGGCGTCGCCGCCGACGCCATTCCGGCGCGCGGCCCTATGCTGGCGGATGTGTCGCTGTCGAAGCAGGCCGCCCTGCTCGGCCACGGCGTGGCGCTGGGCGACCTCTTGCAGATCGGCGAGGAGATTGCGTCCGGCGCGCTGATCAAGCCGTTCGACATCGACGTCGCATCCGGCGCCTACTGGCTGGTGGCCAGGAGTTTGAAGGACCTGCCGGAGCCGGCTAAGGCCTTTGCCGACTGGGTGAGAAGCGAATTTGCCGAAAGCAGACGGGCGCAGGAACAGCAGACCTAAGCCGTCGTGCTTCTTAAGCCCTCGGTTCTATTTCTGCTGCGCGCCGGATGACATCACTCGGCCGTCGAAATTGACCGTCGTCTCGCGCCAAGCCTGGTAGCTATCGGCATAAATCGCAAGGCCAATGAAGGGCGCACAACGGGTAATCGCCCGAACTGCGCTGTCATCGAACTTCTTGCCCTGTGGTTCTGTTGCAAGATTGAGTACCTTCGGCGGCGGCGCCAGCGAACCATCCCGGTTAAAGCTGATTTTGACGCGTGTGGCCACAAGTTCGTCGCCGACGGGGATAATCCAGCAGCCAGCCAGCTTGTCAGCGAGGTAGGCGGCAGCCTTCTGCTGCGAGGCGTTTTCTGCGCCGGCAGCATAGCCACTCGTGACCAGCGAAACCACAAGGCCCGAAGCCACCATCAACCAATGCAAACACTTCCTCCGTCATGTCCTGCGCGAAGCCCGCGCTATGTCACGCTGCTTCTTCTGCGCGTTTCTTCTCGATTTGACCGATGGCATCGACGACCGCATCGAAGGTCAGCATGGTCGAGGCATGGCGCGCCTTGTAGTCGCGCACCGGCTCCAGATATCTCAGATCGGCAAAGCGGCCTTGCGGCGGCGCGCCGTTTTCCTTGAGCATCTTCAGCATGGTGTCGCGCACCGCCCGCAATTCGTCGGCGCTGGCGCCGATGACATGTTGAGCCATGATCGAGGACGAGGCCTGGCCGAGCGCGCAGGCCTTCACGTCATGCGCGAAATCGGTGACGACGCCATTGTCCATCTTGAGGTCGATGGTCACCGTCGAGCCGCACAATTTGGAATGGGCCTTGGCCGTCGCATCCGGATGATCGAGCCGGCCGACGCGGGCGATGTTTCCGGCAAATCCCAGAATTTTCGCATTGTAGACGTCGTCAATCATATTTTTCCAATCCGTCGCCGCCAAGCGAACAGCGATTGCCGTTGTACCGTCTTTCATTCGCTGCGTACGACCATATATAATGGTGGCAGTCGGGTATCGACAAGGCAACGCAAAGCCATCGTCCTTGCCCATTTCGTTCACGCCGCTTGCGGGCTGGAAACCGGGCGAGTTTTCAGCACCCGAAAGGTCGTGGTCCGTTCAACTCGTTCCTCCTGAGAGAGGAACTACGGGAGACGCCTTTATGGATGCCGTCATCAAGAAAATAATGCCCCCTTCCGACTATCTGGACAAGCCGGTCACCGACAGGCCGAGCGAAGCCGAGGTCGAGGCCGCCGTGCGCACGCTGTTGCGCTGGACCGGCGACAATCCGGACCGCGAGGGCCTGATCGACACGCCCAAGCGCGTCACCAAGGCCTTTCTCGAAATGTTCAACGGCTATGACATGTGCCCGGCCGAAGAGCTCGGCCGCACTTTCGAGGAAGTCGCCGGCTATGACGATCTCGTCATCGTCAGGGACATCCAGTTCCACTCGCATTGCGAGCACCACATGGTGCCGATCATCGGCAAGGCGCATGTCGGCTACCTCCCGGATGGCAAGGTCGTCGGCCTGTCCAAGATTGCCCGTGTGGTCGATATCTTCGCCCATCGCCTGCAGACTCAGGAGGCCATGACCGCACAGATCGCCGGCGTCATCCAGGACGTGCTCAATCCGCGCGGTGTCGCCGTCATGATCGAGGCCGAGCATATGTGCATGGCCATGCGCGGCATCCGCAAGCAGGGCTCCACCACGCTGACCTCGACCTTCACCGGCGTGTTCAAGGACACGCCCGAGGAACAGGTCCGTTTCGTCACCATGGTGCGCGGCCTCGGGGCGTAAGCCCCTCGCCGGCATCGCTAGATCAAGGACCGGCGATGTCGGCACTAACATTTCCCAAGGCTCCATCAGACAAGAAGGCTCTCGAAGAAGGCGCGGTGTTTTCCCCGCGCTTCGATGCTGCCGGGCTGGTCACCGTCGTCGTCACCGACGCCGCTGACGGTATGCTGCTGATGGTCGCGCATATGAATGCCGAGGCGCTGGCGCTGACGCTCGAAACCGGCATCGCGCATTACTGGTCGCGCTCGCGCAAGGCGCTGTGGAAGAAGGGCGAAACATCAGGCAATTTTCAGACCGTCGTCGAGATGCTCACGGATTGTGACCAGGACGCCATATGGTTGCGCGTCAAAGTGTTGGGCCACGACGCAACTTGTCACACCGGCCGGCGTTCATGTTTTTATCGGACGGTGGGGCTAATCGGCGGCAAGGCAACGCTTGCCGACGATGGCAGAACGCCGCTGTTCGATGCGGAAAAAACGTATCGGAAGCCCGCGTGAACCATTCAACAGTCGCAAACCACTCATATTCACTATTCTCAAACGTCCTTCCTGTAGAACGGACGCGGGACAAGGGAGATCATGATGCTCGAGTGGGCGTCATTGCGTAGCAGACCGGACGTGCGGGAGGCCAATGGCCCCTCATCGTCCGGCGGGGTGCCTGACCCGCAACCCGCGGGCAAGACAGGCATTTCGCTCGCGCTGGGCGGCGGCTGCGCACGCGGCTGGGCGCACATTGGCGTGCTGCGCGCGCTCGACGAAGCCGGCATCGAAGTCTCGATGATCGCCGGCACCTCGATCGGCGCGCTGGTTGGCGGCTGCTATCTCGCCGGCAAGCTGGACGAACTCGAGGAGTTCGCCCGCAGCCTGACCAAGCGGCGCATCTTCGGCCTGCTCGATCTCAACCTGCGCGGCAGCGGCCTGTTCGGCGGCATGAAACTGGACGTCAGGCTGCGCGAGCACATGGCAGGCATCCGCTTCGAGGATCTGACGAAACCCTTCGTCGCCGTTGGCGCCGAAATTCGTACCGGCCATGAGATCTGGCTGTCCAGCGGTTCGCTGATCACCGCGATGCGGGCTTCCTATGCGCTGCCCGGCGTGTTCGAACCGGTGAATTGCAACGGCCGCATTCTGGTCGACGGCGCGCTGGTCAACCCGGTTCCGGTTTCGGTCTGCCGCGCCTACGAGCAGCCGCTGGTCGTCGCGGTCAACCTTCACTACGATCTGTTCGGCCGCGCCGCCGTCATCAAGCACAGCGCCGGCGAACTGCTCATCGAGAAGGACGCGCCCCGGCCAGGCCAGGCCAGCCCCGACCACCAGCCGCACCAGAGCCGTCTCGGCATCACCGGCGTCATGGTCGAAGCCTTCAACATCATCCAGGACCGGATTTCACGCGCAAGGCTGGCGGGCGATCCGCCCGACATGTCGCTCCAACCGAAACTCAGCCATATCGGCTTGACCGAATTCCACCGCGCGGATGAGGCGATCAGCGTCGGTTACCAGGCGACGATGGCGCAGATCGGCGAGTTGAAGCGGCTGCAGACGGTTCTCGCTTAAACCAATTCGGCAATGTCAGGCTTTGGCTGCATCGGTGATGCGGAACTGCACCGTGCGGTTGCCGTTCCAATAATTCCCCGACAGCGAGCCGGCGACATGGATCGTGTTGCCCCTGTTCTTGAACAGGAATTCGCCCAGCGTGGTATCGACGGATCGAAAGGCGATGCCCTGGATGCGGCCGCCGCTTTCCGACTGCAGATCAGCCCGGATGTGGTTGGTGCCGACGGCCCGCGCGTCGGCCAGCCGATGGCGCGGCAGCGCGAACACCGGCGCGACATGGCCGGCGCCGAAAGGCCCGGCCTTTTCCAATGCATCGAGCAAAGCAATCGTCGCGCCCTCGGCGGCGAGCGCGCCGTCGACGGCCAGACTTTCTTCGTCCTGCAGCCGGAACACTTCGGTCGCCGCGCGCTCCTCGAAGAAAGCACGGAGTTCGCCGAGCTTGGCGCGTTCCACCGTGATGCCGGCGGCCATGCCGTGGCCGCCGCCCTTGACGATCAGCCCGGCATCGGCGGCTGCGCGCACCAGCCGTCCGAGATCGAAGCCCGACACCGAACGGCCAGAGCCGGTGCCGATGCCATTGGCGTTGAAGGCGATGGCGAAGGCCGGCCGCCGCGCATGGTCCTTCAGCCGCGAGGCGATCAAGCCGACAATGCCGGGATGCCAATTGGTGCTGGCGGTGACGATGATGGCCGGCCCGTTGCCGCCGGCAAGTTCGGCGTCAGCCTCGGCGCGCGCCGCTGCCAGCATCTCCAGCTCCATCTGCTGGCGTTCCTGGTTGAGCCGGTCGAGTGTCTCGGCAATGGTCCCGGCCTCAACCGGATCGTCGGTGGCGAGCAGCCGGCTGCCAAGTGCTGCATCGCCGATGCGGCCGCCGGCATTGATGCGCGGCCCAATCAGATAGGCGAGATGAAAGGTGCTTATCGGCTCACCGATGCGGGACACCCGCGCCAGTGCGGCGAGCCCCTCATTCTTCTGCTGCCGCGCCATCTGTAGTCCCTTGACGACGAAAGCGCGGTTCACGCCGATGAGCGGCACCACATCGCAAACCGTGGCCAGCGCCGCCAGGTCGAGCAACGACAACAGGTCCGGTGGCGCTGCGTCGGGCAATCGGCTGCGCAGGACCCTCGCCGTCTGCACCAGAGTGAGGAAGACGACACCGGCGGCGCACAGATGGCCTTGCCCGGAAAGGTCGTCCTCGCGATTGGGATTGACGACCGCGGTCGCCTCCGGCAGCGGGCCGCCGACCTGATGGTGGTCGAGCACCACCACATCGGCGCCTGCGGCCTTGGCGGCATCGATAGAGACAGCGCTGTTGGTGCCGCAATCGACAGTGACGATCAGCGTCGCGCCGCGCGAGACCAGTTCGCGCATAGCCTCCGGATTGGGGCCGTAGCCCTCGAAGATGCGGTCGGGAATGTAGATCTCCGAAGGCACCGAGAAATGCGTCAGGAAGCGCTTGAGCAACGCCGAAGAGGCGGCGCCGTCGACATCGTAGTCGCCGAAGATTGCCACCTTCTCCTTGGCCATGACCGCTTCGGCGATGCGGGTCGCAGCCTTGCCCATGTCGGTCAGCGAAGCCGGATCCGGCAACAGATTGCGGATCGTCGGATCGAGGAAGCGCTCGGCCTGGTCCGCGGTGACGCCCCGCCCGGCGAGCACGCGCGCCACAATGTCGGGCACGCCGTGGCCCTGCGCAATGGCAAGCGCCGTCATGTCCTGCCGCTCGCTCAACCGGTGTTCCCAGGAAACACCGGTCGCCGACTGCCTGACATCGAGGAAGAGGCGTTTGTCGCCCGTCATAGGAGGCGTAATCTATAGATTGTCATTTCCGGCAATATGCGACGGCTAAACAGGAAAGTCTCAACTTTTCCACCTCCTGGTGACCCGCGTTGATCTCGCGGCTCACGCCTCCGCCAGAACCCGATGATGACTGGTGGGTTCGACCTGAAATCTCAATCCGGCTCCAAATCAAAGAGATAGAGCATTATGGCGTCCGAAACACTTTTCAGCAGCAGCATCAATCGGTTAAAGGAGAAAAATGGCTTGGCCTAGCCCGCACGCTCGATGCGGATAACCTGCGGCTTGTCTGTGAGGTGGCCGTCCTTGGTGATGCCGTCGACAGCCTTGCGCACCGCTGCTTCCGTCGTCTCGTGGGTGACCAGGATCACCGTCTTTTGCGCGTCCGTCTCGCCGCTGACGGCATGCTGGACGATCGATTCCAGCGAAATGTCATTGTCGGCCATGCGCTTGGCAATCGCGGCAAAGACGCCGATGCGGTCGTGCACGGTCAGCCGGATGAAATAGCCGCCGGCATGGCTGCGCATCTGCGCCTTCTTGTAGGGGCGCAGTTCCTTGGCCGGCAGGCCGAACACCGGACCGTGCTGGAAGCCCGGCCGGCTCTTTGCGATGTCGGCGATATCGCCGACCACGGCGGACGCGGTGGCGTTGCCGCCGGCACCGGGGCCGGAGAGCAGCAGCTCGCCCAGAATGTCGGTTTCGATGGCCACCGCATTGGTGACGCCATGCACCTGTGCGATCACCGACGCGGTCGGCACCATGGTCGGGTGCACTCGCTGCTCGATGCCGCTGTCGGTGCGCTGCGCGACGCCGAGCAATTTTATCCGGTAGCCAAGGTCGCCCGCGGCGCGGATATCGGCCTGGCTGATATTGGAAATGCCTTCCATGTAGATGTCGTTGGCGGCGATCTTGGTGCCGAAGGCCAGGCTGGTCAGGATCGACAATTTATGCGCCGTGTCATGGCCCTCGATATCGAAAGTCGGATCGGCTTCGGCGTAGCCCAGCCGTTGCGCGTCCTTCAGGCACTCGTCGAAGGAGATGCCCTCGGCCTCCATGCGGGTCAGGATGTAGTTGCAGGTGCCGTTCAGGATGCCGAAGACGCGGGTGACCGAATTGCCGGCCATCGCCTCGCGCATCGTCTTGATGACCGGGATGCCGCCGGCAACTGCCGCCTCGTAGTTGAGCAGCACGCCCTTCTTCTCGGCGATTTCGGCAAGCGCCACGCCGTGCTTGGCCAACAGCGCCTTGTTGGCGGTGACGACGTGGCGCCCAGCCTCAAGTGCTGCCTTGACCGACGAACGCGCCGGGCCTTCATCGCCGCCGATCAACTCGACAAAGACGTCGATGTCGGCGGTCTGCGCCATCTTCACCGGATCATCGAACCATTTGGCGGCGCTGAGGTCGACGCCACGGTCGCGCTTGGCATTGCGAGCCGAAACAGCGGTGACGATGACATCGCGTCCGCACTGGCGCGTCAGTTCCGCTGCCTTGTCGCGCAGCACGCGCGCCACCGAGGCACCGACAGTACCCAGACCCGCAATTCCAACACGCAACGCTTCAGCCATGCCCGGCGACGCCCCTCAAAAAATCTACTCGAATAAGATGTGCGGCGACTTTAGCGATGCGCGGCGAGCGGCACCACATTGTTCGGCTGCTTGGCGCTGGACGCCAGGAAGCGCTTGATGTTGCGCGCCGCCTGCCGGATCCGGTGCTCGTTCTCGACCAGCGCGATGCGGACATGATCGTCGCCATGCTCGCCAAAGCCGATGCCCGGCGCCACCGCCACGTCGGCGTGCTCGATCAGGAGCTTGGAAAACTCAAGCGAGCCGAGATGCTTGAACGGCTCCGGGATCGGCGCCCAGGCGAACATCGAGGCAGCCGGTGCCGGAATGGTCCAGCCGGCGCGGCTGAAGGCATCTACCATGACGTCGCGGCGCTTCAAATAGACCTCGCGAACTTCGGCGATGTCAGCGCCGTCGCCATTCAGCGCATGCGCCGCCGCCACCTGGATCGGCGTGAAGGCGCCGTAATCGAGATAGGACTTCACCCGCGTCAACGCCGAGATCAGCCGCTCATTGCCGACGGCGAAGCCCATGCGCCAGCCAGGCATGGAGAAGGTCTTCGACATCGAGGTGAACTCGACGCAGACATCGATGGCGCCCGGCACCTGCAGCACCGAAGGCGGCGGATTGCCGTCGAAATAGATCTCCGAATAGGCAAGGTCCGACAGGATGATGATGTCGTTCTTCTTGGCGAAGGCGACCACGTCCTTGTAGAAATCGAGCGAGGCGACCAGCGCCGTCGGGTTCGACGGATAGTTGAGGATCAATGCCAGCGGCTTCGGGATCGAATGACGGACACCGCGCTCGAGCGCCGGGATGAAGCCGTCATCCGGCTCGACCTGCAGCGAACGGATGACGCCGCCCGACATGATGAAGCCGAAAGCATGGATCGGATAGGTCGGGTTGGGGCACAGGATCACGTCGCCCGGCGCGGTGATCGCCTGCGCCATATTGGCGAAGCCTTCCTTCGAACCGAGCGTCGCCACCACCTGCGTGTCGGGATTGAGCTTCACGCCGAAGCGGCGCTGATAATAGGCGGCCTGGGCGCGGCGCAGACCTGGGATGCCGCGGGAGGAGGAATAGCGATGCGTGCGCGGATCGCGCACCACTTCGCACAATTTGTCGACGATCGCCTTCGGCGTCGGCAGGTCCGGATTGCCCATGCCAAGGTCGATAATGTCGGCGCCGCGCGAACGGGCGCTGGCCTTCAGCCGGTTGACCTGCTCGAACACGTAGGGCGGAAGCCGGCGGACCTTGTGAAATTCTTCCATGTCAGTTCCAGACGATTTAAGATTGGCTTTAGCACAGTTGGCTTGGCTAGGCGCCTTTGGCAAAGACCGCTTTCGGCGCGCGATATAGCCTTATTTGCAGGTAGGGTCGAGGGCGGGATCGCATTTGGCTTCGATCTGCTTCAGCGTGTCCTTGCCATGGTTCTTCGCCAGCGAGTTCAGCGCCGCCGGGCTGGTGGACGGGGCACCGCCGCCGCCCTTGGCCACTTGCCCCTGCTGTTCGCCCTTCAACTGGGCAAGCTTGGCCTGCGTCTCCTCAGGGGTGAGTTGCCTTGCCGCCACCTGCGGCGGGATGTTGAGATTGGGATAAGAGCCGGTGTCCTGCGCGCCCTGCGTCAGGCCGACATTCATCCCGTTGCCGGTATTGGCGCTCGTGCAGCCACTTGCCGCCAGCAGCCCTGGCGCCAGACAGGCGATTGCAACCGCGACGCGGCAAAAGCGGCCTGCCCCCGAAAAAATGGTCTTGCCGGTGTTAATCGTCATATTGTTTTCCTGGCAGCCGGGGTACAGCGCATTGGACCCGGTCAGATGTCCCATGATAATATGTCAAGAAAACGCCTCGGGAGGAACCCCGCGAGCCATGTCCAAAACACCTGATTCGAGCAAAGCGGAAGATGATCAATCTTCGACCGTCGAGCAATATCTGGTGAAAGACCCGGAACGCTTCGCGTTGAACATGGCGCGCATGGTCGAGCAGGCCGGCAAAGCCGCCTCCGCCTGGGCCGAGCCGCGCGAAAAGGGCGAGGTGCGCGATCATGTCGCCGAACCCGTGGTCGACATGGTAAAAACCTTTTCCAAGCTCAGCGAATATTGGCTGGCCGACCCGCAACGCGCGCTGGAAGCGCAGACGCGACTGTTCGCCGGCTACATGACGGTCTGGGGCAACGCCATCCAGAAGGTTAGCCCGAATGCCGAGGCGCCCGAAGATGCGGTCAAGCCCGAGCGCGGCGACAAGCGTTTTCAAGACCCCGAATGGGGTCGCAACGCTTTCTTCGATTTCCTCAAACAGGCCTATCTCGTCACCTCGCGCTGGGCGGCCGACCTGGTCGAGCACGCCGAAGGCCTCGACGATCACACCCGCCATAAGGCCAGCTTCTACGTCAAGCAGGTGTCCAATGCCATCTCGCCGTCGAACTTCATCCTGACCAATCCGGAGCTGTTTCGAGAAACCGTTGCCTCGAATGGCGAAAACCTGGTGCGCGGCATGAAGATGCTGGCCGAAGACATCGCCGCCGGCAAGGGCGACCTGAAGCTGAGACAAGCTGACTATTCGCCCTTCGAGATCGGCAAGAACGTCGCGACATCTCCCGGCAAGGTGGTCGGGCGCAGCGATGTCGCCGAAATCATCCAGTACGATCCGACGACGGAGACGGTGCTCAAGCGCCCGCTGCTGATCTGCCCGCCCTGGATCAACAAGTTCTACATCCTCGATCTCAACCCGCAAAAGTCCTTCATCCGCTGGGCGATCGAGCAAGGCCATACCGTGTTCGTCATCTCCTGGATCAATCCCGACGAGCGGCACGGCGCCAAGGGCTGGGAAGCTTACATACGGGAAGGCCTGCAATACGGCCTCGACACGATCGAGAAGGCGACCGGCGAGAAAGAGGTCAACGCCATCGGCTATTGCGTCGGCGGCACGCTGCTGGCGGCCGCACTCGCACTGCTGGCACAGGAAGGCGACAACCGCATCAAATCGGCGACCTTCTTCACCACGCAGGTCGACTTCACCCATGCCGGCGACCTGAAAGTCTTCGTCGACGAGGACCAGGTGGCAGCGGTCGAGAAATCGATGAACGAAAAGGGCTACCTCGACGGCACCAAGATGGCGACCGCTTTCAACATGCTGCGCTCGGGCGACCTGATCTGGCCTTATGTCATCAACAATTACATGCGCGGCAAGGATCCCCTTCCCTTCGACCTGCTCTACTGGAACGCCGATTCCACCCGCATGGCGGCCGCCAACCACTCCTTCTACCTGCGCAACTGTTATCTCGAGAACAATCTGACGCGTGGCGTGATGGAACTCGCCGGCCGCACTTTGTCGCTGGCCGACGTCACCATCCCGGTTTACAACCTGGCGTCGAAGGAAGATCACATCGCGCCGGCCCTTTCCGTGTTTCTCGGCTCGCAATATTTCGGCGGTGAGGTCGAGTTTGTGATGGCTGGTTCCGGCCACATTGCCGGTGTCGTCAACCCGCCGGCAGCCAAGAAATACCAGTACTGGACCGGCGGCAAACCGACAGGCGATTTTGACCAGTGGCTCGCCTGCGCGGTGGAGCATCCCGGCTCCTGGTGGACGCATTGGCAGCACTGGATCGAGACCCAGGACGACACCCTCGTTCCGGCCCGCAAACCGGGCAAGCACATGAAAACCCTGGGTGATGCCCCCGGCACCTATGTGAAGGTGCGTGTGTAACGGCCGGCACCTTTTGCAGGTGCCTGTGTGTAACGGAATGTAATGTCTGGTGAGTTGACGAGCCGGCAAAACGGGGCGAAATGGTGTCGTCAACCTTCAAGAAGCCTCAATTGGCCTCCAACGAGCAAATAATTCAGAGGCTTGCAGAATTGACACAAGTCTCGTTTCCGGTTTGGGAACACAAGGCATTGGATGTGAACGTTTCGACGCCGCACCAATAGCAGGCCGACCGGACACCGAGGGGGAATTTAGTTTTGAAATCAGTAGGATCGCGTCTCGCGGGGAGAGAAGGTCGCACTATAGCGGCAGCGCTTTTCTCCGTGCTTCTGGCGTCCTGCACCTCCGCCAGCGACCCCACAATGTCCGTCGGCATGCCTGGCTACAACGCGACCGCTTCTGACATCGCCGCGGCTTCCGGCGCCAGCCCTGCGGCGCCGGGCGATTCGACCGTGCAGGTCACATCCACCGGGCCGCAGATGATGATGACGGCAGCGGGCGATGCGACACTGCCCGAGCAGGTCGCCTATGTGCCGGTGGCCAAGCCCGGCACCGGCTTCCCGGTCAATGTTCCCGCCGGCTCCGAAACCATTGTCGGCCAGACGCCGCAGTCGCTGCAGCAGTCAGCACAGACCGCGGCCGCAACGGACGCCGTGGCGCAGAAGATCGCCGCCGCCGATGCCGGCGTGACCGCGCCGAAACCGACTGCCGCGGCACCCGCGCCCGGCGAGGTCTACGTGACCGCCGCGCCCCAGCAGATCGACACGCCGAAGAAGGGCTTCCTGGCCTCACTGTTCAGCACCACGCCAACCTCGGCGGCACCTGCTCCGCTGGTCAACTCGCGCTCGGGCGAACAGCCTGCGGTTGCTGCCCAGAAGGCCGCCCCGGCAAAGCCGATCATCACGTTGGCCTCAGCCAGTTCGGCCGACAAGCCCTTGCAGCTTGCCTCGCTTGGCAACGAGAGCAACCACATCACCGGCAGCGATGCCTTGCCCGGCGTGCGCCAGACGGCGCTGTTCGAGATCAAGCGCAAATCCGGCCTCGACGACGAAAGCGACGTCGACCTGAACGAGGACGAGGGTTCGGGCGGCGCCTATCAGGTGGCTTCCGCCGCCGGCCTCGCCCGGCTGGCGCCCAACGGCCTGTTGAAGCAAAACGAGAGCGTCGACGTCGCCTGCCTGAAGCCGTCGCTGGTGCGTGTGCTGAAGACCATCGAAGGCCATTACGGCCGCAAGATGATGGTCACATCAGGCTACCGCGACCCGGCCCGCAACCGGCGCGCCAACGGCGCCAAGAATTCGCTGCACATGTATTGCGCCGCCGCCGACATCCAGGTTCCCGGCGTCTCCAAATGGGAACTGGCGAGCTACATCCGAACCATGCCCGGCCGCGGCGGCGTCGGCACCTACTGCCATACCGAATCCGTTCACGTCGACGTCGGCCCCGAGCGCGACTGGAACTGGCGCTGCCGCCGGCGGGGGTAGCATCCCCATTCGGCAAACGGGCCGAGGGCTGTTAGCAGCCCGCCGTTTTTTCCGATTAGCTATCAGCGACGTTCGAGATTAGCCGAGGCACCCGCGACTTCGTCATCCTATGGCGAAGCAAGGAGCGCAGCGACGCAGCGCAGACCAAGGATGACGACTGCGCGGCGCGTTCATCCAAAGATGTGCAACGACGCGAGGCCAGAAACCTGCGCTGGCTCACCAAACTGGCTTTTCTTGCCCCTCTTGAAAAAAGTTTCCGCATCTTGCGGCTGATGGGTTGCCGGTTGGCAACAACGCAATTATAAGCCGCTTCGTCTGAGCGCGCCCATCGTCTAGCGGTTAGGACACCGCCCTTTCACGGCGGTAACAGGGGTTCGATTCCCCTTGGGCGTACCAGCAAAATCAATCACTTACTGTGGTTTTGTTCGGATACATCAAATATCCGTCGAATATACGCCTGCGAACAGCGGCGAACAGATTCGGCCGAATCCGGCTCCCCTCACCCACCAAACCGTGAAAATGGAAAGGACCGTGCCATGGTTCTGAGCGATCTCCTGTTTTTCTCGCCCGTGATCCTAGGCGGCGTCGGCATGATCCTTTCGAAGCTGCCCGACATAATCGACGCCATCACCGGCGATGATCAAGCGCCCTTCGAACGTTTCATGATGGATGCCGGCCGGCGCGGCCTCACCTATTCGGATTCGATGCGCGAACTCGATATCCGGACGATCTTCGCCCGGCTTCGCCGCGAGGCCAGCGACGCCGTCGCCATCGATATCCAGAATTGGAAACCCATCTTGGACTCCGCAGTAGAGCGCTGCCTTCGGGATAACCCAGAGCATGCCCGCGAACTTATGGGGATGATAGCGGGGCTATCGTATAGCCACATCCTTTACGAGGCCGAGGCCGCCATGGTCGACGACACCTTCAAGGACTTTCGCCGGCGGCGTAGCGGCTTCACCGTAGACCAGAAAGCGGCGTTGCGCGTAGCCAGAATATGAGCTGCAGCCAAAACTCTTCCCTATTTTGAGTTTGCTGCTCCAAGGCGAAGCGTCACGTCATTGTGCCATCCTTCCGGATGGTCAATGGTTGCCAGTAGGACGCCGCCATCAGGCGTTTTGGCGACAGTCGATCGATCATCACCTTGAACGACAGATTCCGGAAACCGCCTCCTGATCTGGCGCACAGCGTCGATAAATGTCATTCGTTCGGTCCCTTCAATTGGTGACTGCCAAAAGCGCCGCTCAAAATACTAGTTTAGGTCCTCAATGGCACGTTCGAAATTACGACTTTTTGCAGCGGGTCCGGAACACTTTCCTTTTGCAAAAAATGTACGAACTCGCGTTGAAGACTAGCCGCATCAGGGCCAGGTCCAATTATTATTCGAACCAAAAGGTCCGGAAGTGTCGCGCCGAAGAATCCCTCATCGGGGTAATCCCTCATTGGTATCTTGAATATCCGTTGAGGCGCACCGCTGATGACCTTCGTATCCTCAACCATTCGTTCCGAAGGTTCAAAGGTTGGCTGGTAGACGACCCGCCACTCTCGCTCCTCATAGAATGAAGGGTGCTTGGTGCATATAATCGCGTATCTGAATGCCGCGAAAAGGTGGTTGAAAACGCGGTCTCTGCCTTTCCCCCTTAAGAAATCCAGATTGCCGATTATGTTCGCGACCATCTTGCTGAACTCGTTGTTAAAATCGTCCTGATCCAGGTATGCCACCGGGCTGGAATAAGCTCCCACGGCATCGGAGGGCCTCAAGAGCGGTCCACCGTTTATCACGAACGCAATGGGTGAACTTCCTTTCCCGTAGGCCCTCCACATTGAAAGCCTTCCAATTTTGTCTTCCTTTGGCAGTTTCTCCGTTAGACAGGCGATATATGTCTCTTGCTGCCAATGGTCGATCCAGGACGAGAAAATGCGTTCAAACTCTTCTGTGAACCCAGGCCATTCAGCGTTCAACGCCTCTCTCAAATCCTTCCCTCTATCCCCATTGTAGGCGCCTACAAGAAGTGCCGTTCCGTAGCGGATTTCTGAGAGGTCATTCATCCATGTGGTATTCCTAAGCCAGACCTCTTTGTTCTGGATCATGGACAGGCCAGCATTGCCGTCGCAGTAATGGACAAATTCCTGCCCGCATTCGATCGCCGCTATCGTCTTTTCACTCGCATAAGGGAAGAAAATCATCGCTTCTCGAATTGCGTCCGGGTCGAGTCCTATCATTTCTCGCCTCCTAGAATGCCGGCCCGAATCGCGCCGGCCTTTTGAGATGGTCGAATCAAATCAGATAAATCTCTCGGCGTCCGCACGGCGCTTCAATCAGAGACAATGCGGGATCTTGCTGACGCACTATGGGGCTGCGCCTGACATGGCAGCGTTGCTCGAAATCGTTGAGAACCCGCCCGTTCGCATCCTTCAACGTTGAATCGCTGAGAACCCGTTGAACAGAGTCAGATTGCTCGTCCGAGAAATAGGGCTTATGGCCGCTTGTAGGCCCTTTTGATCAAGAGACGTTTTATCCGGCCATCGTTGGCAAGCACCTCGGTTGCCACGATATCAACCATGCTGGGGACGTTGTTGACGTAGGAATCTAAGCTATGGCTCAAGGCGGCATAAGTGCCTTGATCCAACCCCTTCTCAACGAAGAACGGGACCGTCTTCCCCACTTCAGGAAGATATAGCCGTCCGTTTCCAGAATTGGCGTTGAATGCTCCAATGCTGACTGTCTTGGTCAGCTCCTCGCCGAACAAGTCAGCATTCACATATGCCTTAGTCAGATGATCTAGGGTGACTAACGGAGTGTAACCCTTGCGGATCACAAGCGTTTCAGCGCCTTCGCCTATCACCGCGTGAGCTCGCTTCATCGAAGGTTCTATTTTGTCCACGAGAGCTTCTCGATCGCCAGACGGCAAACCGTTGAGCCAACGCTCTTCCTTCGTTGTAACGCGGTTTATGATGCCGCATACTTCCTTGACACTGGTCACTATTAGCGAGTTCGCCATCTGGCCGATCGTCCCGACAGCATAAGAGCCAAGGATAGTCGTCATCCAGAGGTTATTTGGCTCCGTGGCAACCACCCATAGATCGGTGATAAAACTGCCCTGCCGTGCGGGAGATATAAAAACTCGAACCTTTGGCGAGAGTTCCCCTCTTGTGCGGATTGCACCAGTGGCGACGTAATGTGCGAGCAACGAAACTGACCAGGACACCCCTTCTAAAGAAGAAGACCCCTCATGCGCCGGCAAGCGATTGTTGTCGGCATCTCCACCCTCAAAAATCAACTTGTACCGTAGTTCCAAAGACATCCGCAGCCCCCCAATGTCGCCTTATGCCACATCGACCTGCGGAGTGTCACAGGAAAAGTAGGGAACGCCAGAAGCCGGTGAGCCCTTCGATTCTCGGGCAGTAACGATCAGCGCGGTGTCGCCCGAAGTTTGTCGGCGAGCTCGCGGATCGACAATATCCACACGGCCATATCTGAGCGCAGACAGCAATTAACAGAGATCGGGAAACCGCGCCGCGTCCTTAAGGCACGTAGCCCTCGCAGATTGGCAGAAAGACGCTGCCGGATCGTATCCTGACTGTTTGCAGAGTAGGATCGTCCGTTCCAGCACGATGTGATCAAACTCATCCTTTTTAGCCTGCTTTTCAGATACCGAACTTCGGTAGGCACCTGACGCTGATGTCCAGACGAACTCGGCGACGAAAATTGCGGCCGCGAGGCCAACTAATGCGAAAACGAGATTTTTCATGTGGTCTCCCCTTTGACCAGATCGGGGAGTTGAGAAGCCTTCAGGTGGAAGGCCGCATACGCCTTTAGGCTTTCGCCCTGGACATACACGTATGCCTCCCCGACCTTGGTCGGAGAGTGCGGATATCGGCAGCACTGGTGCCGCCACCTGACGGGGTTCTCACGCCCTGAGCGTTCGCTCAATAGCGTTATAGAGGTCGTTGACGCCTCTGCCAATGGCAAGGCGATAGCTGCCTTTTGGTGCGTTGTTCGAACTGGCGAGCCGCAAGGTTCAGCCTAAAGCTCACAAGGTTTACCATCCTTGTGACAATCCAGCTTTCGCGCCAAAGAACAATTCTGCAAATACCAGTTGGCTTTGTTGCAAGAGCCGGTCTGATCTGGCGCGTGCTGCGGGGCGGATGAGCGAAAGCCGCGCTGCAGGGGGAGTGGAGCGGGGTGGCGCTCCAGCAATAGTCGATGCACTCCAACTTCTCAAATATTTAACGATCGTGTGCAAATCTGTTGCCGGGGACGCAAGCTATGAATGAGCTTCACTTCGGCGATAATCTTGACGTGCTGCGAGGTATGTCAGCAGAGTCAATTGATTTGATCTACCTGGATCCACCTTTCAATTCCAACGCAAATTATAATGTTCTTTATGGAACGAAGCGGGGCGGTCCTTCCCAAGCTCAGTCCCATGCGTTCGAAGACACATGGAAATGGGGACGCGATGCGCAGCGCGCAATTGATGAGACAGCCGAGAGACATCTTGAAGCGGGGTCTCTCCTAGACGCGTTCCAAAAGGTTTTTGGAAACAGCAACATGATGGCGTATCTGGCCATGATGACCGTGCGATTGATCGAGATGCGTCGCGTGCTGAATTCGACGGGTTCGCTATATTTGCACTGTGACCCGACAGCGAGCCACTATTTGAAATTGATTCTAGATGCGATTTTTGGACCAGACCGATTCCAGAACGAGATTATCTGGAAGAGACACAGCGCGCACAACAGCGCAAAACGCTACGGACCGGTTCACGATGTGCTGTTTTTCTATAGCAAAAGCGGCCTCTTTACGTGGACGAACCCTCGCACCGACTATGCCGAGGACTACCTCGATAAATACTATAAATATCAGGACGGGGATGGCCGCTTGTATTGGCGCAATAGCCTGACCGCCGCCGGCACGCGCCAAGGCTCGTCTGGTCAAGCATGGCGCGGGTATGACCCGGCCGCCAAGGGTGCGCATTGGAAGTTTACGACCGAGAATCTTGAGGCTCTTGACGCTGCGAGCAAACTCTATTGGCCGCCCGGTGGCGGCTGGCCGCAGATCAAGAGATATCGCGATGAGTTGAAGGGGTTGGCCGTCAGCGACATTTGGGATGACATTGATAAGATCAACCCTGCCGGCAATGAACGTCTGGGCTACTCGACACAAAAGCCGCTAGCGCTGCTGGAGCGCATTATTCTGGCTTCCTCCAATAAAGGCGACGTTGTTTTGGATCCGTTTTGTGGGTGTGGGACCGCGATCGAGGCCTCAGAGACGTTAGGAAGAAAATGGATTGGAATAGATGTTACCTATTTAGCAATTCACGTCATCGAAGGTCGGCTCGTTAAATCATTCGGCGCTAGGATCAAAGACAGGTACAAAATCTTTGGACGACCAAGGGATGCAAATGACGCGAGAGCGCTGGCCGGTCGAGATTGGTTGGAGTTTCAGAAGTGGGCCGTTTTCTCACTCGGCGGCATTCCTAAGGATCGCCCCGGTGCAGACGGTGGGATTGACGGAATCATCCGGTATCACCGTGTCGGGATTGAGCAGCCAAATCGAGCTGTTGTCTCCGTGAAGGGTGGGTTGCATGTCGGCGTCGATGCAATTCATAAGCTTAAGTCTGTCGTGCAGCGCG
The DNA here is from genome assembly GCF_040323695.1 of Mesorhizobium sp. M0030. Classification (NCBI taxonomy): domain Bacteria; kingdom Pseudomonadati; phylum Pseudomonadota; class Alphaproteobacteria; order Hyphomicrobiales; family Phyllobacteriaceae; genus Mesorhizobium; species Mesorhizobium sp. M0030. The sequence continues at coordinate 65,024 of NZ_JAMYVE010000006.1, forward strand.
AAGGCGCAGAGATTGGCGTTCTGGTATGTCTTGATCCTCCAACTCCGGCGATGGTGAAGGAAGCCGCTTCGGAACGAGATGTCGGTCCCGCTTCTAAACGGGTTGCAAAGTTGCAAATTCTTACCGTTGACATGCTCTTTCGAACCAATCCTGTTGATTTGCCCGGCATGATCGACATGCCTGAGGCTGGACGCCAATCAGTATCTGCAGCGCCGAAGAAATCGCGCAAAAGGGCTGAAGGGCAGACAGAAATGTTGTTCCCGATTGATGGCAAGCAAGCTAGCGAGCCATCTAGCCGATTATCAAAGAACCGCCCGATCAGAGCTGTTGAGGTCGAGGTGACCCGCTCGGACAACAGAAAGGCGAAGGCCTAACTGCCCCCAAGACCTCCGCCACTCGTTGACCTATGCCGGGGCGATCCCGGCGCACTCCAGACCAATTGCCCGCCGGCGATGCTGGCGGGCTTTTTGCGTGAGCCGGGAACATTCCCGCTCCGAGGCTGTTCGGTCGCACCCGGCTCGTTCTTCAGCGATTCCTGCCGGTGACCAAGATGTCCTCTCCACTCGTCATGGTCGGCCCGCGCAGCCTCGGAAGCAGGCGCGGGCCATTCCTGCACAAGCCCGCTAACCCCCGTCGGCGGGCTTTTCATCGTTCCACGTCACTGCTGTGTTGTCGGTGCGCTACCGCTTCTTTGAATGCGCGTGCTGCTGCATCGCAAGCGACACGTGAGGAGCCGTTCACGGACAGGATGATTTCGGCTGCCTTCACGGTCAAACCGTGTTTCTCGGCGAACTCTGCGGCTGTGTACGCGCGTTGGGCTTTTTCACTACTCCGCATTTCTGACTCGATATGCCGCTTCCGCCTCGTGTAAGCTCTGGCGGGTCCGTTGCAGGGTGTGGTGCATGCTCGCCAAAAGGCTAATGGCGTCGATCGTTGGACTGCCTTCGTGATTCAGCAAACCAACGACTATATCTTGCTTGGAAACGATGCTCTGGTTGTGAGCGAGTTGGCCCATCAAATAAATGAGCCGGATTTCTGCCGGTGTCGGCATGGGCCTTCTCCCTGGTCGGGCGAAAGCCTGATGATCGCTCCCAAGCGCCTCGTGCCTGTTTGTTTTTGGTTTTTCGAGGCGACCGCAACAGTGTGCGCTCGTTAGCAGGCAATGGCAACCGGCCAGGGCAATTGCAGCATCGATGGTGGCCGCCGGCCGCCCTGACCGAACTTGCGGGCCAATTCCTCCTAGGTTGACGACGGACTATCGGTAGCAATTTTTACAATTTTCAATTTGGCTGGAAACCCTTTCTACCCGCCAGCGTTGAATTAGCACGGCTGCATTCAAGCAGTTTGTCCTAGGAGGAATTTCGATGAATTCCAAAATGATCATTCTCGGCGCGACATTTGCCCTTATGACCGGATCGGCCTTTGCCGGCAGTTCCACTGGCACGTCTGCGCTCGACGATCCTGCAAAAATGTCTCCTTTCTTCACGGACAGCAGCATGAAGACCATGAAGTCTGAGGCCGAAGCGAAAACCGCTTGGTCGGCTATGTCTCAGGAGGACAAGGACGCGGTGATGAAGGACTGCGCTGACGCAGATATTGCGAAGGCCCATGAAAATTTCTGCAAAGCTGCGATGATGATGGGAAAATAGGCCAGTGAGCCCGCTGGCCTTGGTCGGCGGGTTTTTTGCATCTGGCGCCGAAACTTATCTTCGCATGCCTGTCACAACGAGCCATGCGGTTTCCGTGCTCGGTCTCCGCACTTCAGGGTCGCTGAACCCTGCATCTCGCAAGGCAGCAATGACCTCATCCGGCTCGCGAGGTGTAAAAATATCGGCCGGCATGTTCATCCGATCCATATGCGCCTTCGGGAGGAAGCCCAGCACGACGCGACCGCCTGGTTTGAGGACGCGAGCGAGCTCTGCGGATCCAGCTCTAAGGCTTTGCCAGAAGTACACTGTGTGGACGCTGAGAGCCTTGTCGAATGTGCTATCCGGCAAGGGCAAGTCCTCGACTAGCCCGACTCGGAACTCGGCTCGTCCGGCGCGCACTGCATCGGCGAACCGGCGGCAGGCAGCGTTCACGACATCCTGCGAGCGATCCACACCGCAAACGAATGCTGCCCCACGGAGAAGTTGCGGCAGTAAAACTGCGCCGCCGAAACCGACCTCCACGGCACGATCTTCCGGGACCAGTCGCAATTCATTGAGAGCGTAGCCATTGAGCCGAGCATTCCCCCGGTTCATGCCAGCCCGGACCAGCCAGCCGCCGATTCCGGTCGGCCAGGACAGTTGTTTCGCTATAAACCGTGGCGCCATCCGATCCCACCTGTTCATAAGGCGCTCGTCGGTGGCAACTCGCGCAGACCGGATCAGCCGCCTGTATTGCACCTCATTATCCGACGAGAATCCCGAGCTTATCAAGTCGTGCTTGGATTGGCGCCAATTCTCCCGATGACGCCTATCGGTTCCGCCTTTCGAAGGCTGAAGACAGCAACGGTCGGCCCGTGCTTTCCTTCCTGGGGTGCGGGCCGCGTCGCCTAGCCTTTGCGCGAGCCGGTGATGATGGACGCGAATTTGTTGCTGCTGCGGGCCACACCTACCATTTGGCGGAGCTCTTCGCATAGCTCTCTCGCGTCTTGGCGCGAACTCTCGCAGCGATAGCGCAGGATTGTAGCCTGCTCAGTCAAGGTGTCCCGAATGTCGTTCAATTCGGCCAGCTTCCGTTCGATTGGAGTCATCCAGGCACCATGCGCCTAGAAGCGGCCGCGCGCAAACGCTGGTTCGATAGCCGATGCCCAGTTGGGTTGTGCTGCGCTCTTAGGCGTCGAATTCCAGCGGCTGGTGCTCGGGACGGTCTCCCCGTTGCGCGCAGTGTGGCGCGCATAGAAATGCTCCTTCTCCCAGTCAGGGTCATGTGGCTTGCCGGAAATGGGCGGTCCGAGGTCGGCCATTCTGGTCATGCCCGACCGAACCCGCCGCAGCGGCAAAGAGTTTCCGGAAAGGCGTGCCTGTTGTCCGATCGCCCGCTCGCATTTTCGTACCATCTATTCCCGACTTCCATTAGCATCCCTCATGGCAACTCTGCGGTACGGCGTAAGGCGGGAACCGGATGGGACATGGACGGTGTTCGACGTGTTCACCGGGCTGCCGGCTATTTTAGCGGGCCACCCATCTGTCGACCTTCCCGACATGGAGTATGCCGAAGAGCTGGCGGCCATCCTGAATGCCAACGACCTGTAGCAGAGGCTATCGGGAGGTTCCCCCGGAGGGCTCGCCTGACTGAGGTGGCATGACAAGATAGCCATTCGCCAGCCTTCGTACTGCCCATCCAAGATGGTTCGTCCGATCCGAAAGCATCTGTTTATTGAAATCCCAACTACCAAGGTCTTAAATCGGCTTGCCATTGCTGTTTGTAGGGAGGATGCGGTGGACAACGTGGTGCCAATCCGAAAGGCGTTGCCTCGCGTGGAAGTTGTCCGAGCCAGTGGCGAATGGGTCGTTCGCATCATTGAAACTGACCAGGAAATTACACGATCATTTGGCTGGAATCGTTCGCCCTGTCCTTCGCGAAAGGCCAGCGGATACGCCTGCATCTCGACACGGTTGTGCGGCTTTAGCTGACTTCGATCAGCGAGTTTTTTGTTTGAGGTGTGGAAGGGGGCGGCGATGAGGCTGTCGCATGGCAATGTGCCTCGCCATTGAGTAAAACTCGTATAACATTCTTTATTGCAGCGAGGGCTTCGGCCGGCTTATTAATGTGGCGTTTACCATTGCCTTTTTGGGAGGATGTGATGGTTACAACGCCCATAGATATCGCTCGCGCGGCCGCTGCGACTACGACGGCCACCTTGCTGAGGTGGCAGAAGTCCATGGCGGAACCCGGCACGTTTCGCCAGAACATGGATCAATCGCGCAGGGCGATCCAAGCCTCACGCGAACTGCTGAAGCGCCTTCGGTCAACGTCATCGCCACGACAATAGCGTCGCGGACGCGCGCCGGGCCGGCGCCGAAGGGCATGAAGCGGGCGGCGACGCAATGGGTTCAGCCCGGGCATCATCGGCCGTGTGAAGCATCTTCGCGGGGAGGAGGATTTGCGACATGCCTCGCTGCAAGATTTCAAGAGGCGGATTAAGCGCGGAGCCCGTCCGAGCAACCGCTTTCACCGTGAAGGGCTATTATCTGTCTTGGTGGCTAAAGTGCCGACTGTGGGGTTCGTTGAATTTCCGATGGGATACCACGCAGCCTCGGGCGGATGACGCATTCGAACCATTGCCTCGCATCTTTTTAGCAGCTTCACATTCGGCCGAGGATCGTCTTCTTTGGAAAGCTCACGGAACCGTGCCTCTGCAGCTTCAAAGTCGCTATTTGACTCCTTGTCGATGTCTCCGTGGCGACGAATTCTGCTCACTAAGATGATCATATTGGCGTAATTGTCAGAGTGGCCGACATACAACCGAGTAAGTCTTTCCACTCGCTTGTTTAATTGAATTATAGGTTTTGCCACGGCGAGCAAGGCCGAAATGGTCGCTAATGCGCCCCAAATCCACGGCCCAAATGGCTTCAATGACCAGATGGTTAAGGCAGAAATGCCGCTGCCTGTTGTACCTAGCGCAATTAAAATTTCCAGCACATCATTGAATCGTTGAGTTGTTGCTAACGATCGTCCGTAGTACTCTTTATTCAGCGCACTTCGGCAAAGGAGGTTGTATATTTCTGTAAGTGTGTCGACAGATATCGGCACTCTAATTCACTCTGCACGGCGGCGGGCAAAATCCCCAAGGGCGCTCTTCTATTAACGGCCGATTGTAGCTCGGAACATCATGAAAAGAGTTGTTACCGCCGAAGATCGGTAGTTGAGGCGATGGTGCAAGTTGATATTGTTGAGACTGTTGCGGCGGATTTGGGTATTGATATTGGGTAATGACCCGGCAAGGGGCGGGGCCAAAATCACCTGCACATATTGGCCCTTGCAGGGGATCGTTGTAGAGAAACTGGATATTTTGCGCGAACGATGACGAAGCTGAGGTCACAGCTGCAAAAAGCAACGCGGTCGAGCAAAAGCTGCTACGTGCGGTCCCCACAACTCATCCTCCTCCACCAGTGATCCTATCACGCTCCGGCTTTTCTGAGAACGATATCTTTCGGTGGGCGTTCACTCGCACCACCTGCCACCACTACTGTCTACTAGTTGTACCCCAGTCGGGACGGCTTTTGTCGCGGAGCTCGCGATTTAGCCTGAGCTCGGCCCGGGCAAGGCGACCCGGCACAACATGCTTGTGAAGGCAGAGTGCAACTGCGGCAATGTCCGCTACTGCCGGTCCGTAGACCTGATGATGGTCTATGGCGGCGGCGTCGATCCCTTGAAGCTCAAGTTCGACTGCAACCGGTGTAAGCCGCAGATCAAAATCACCTTGCTGGAGGTGCATCCCGAACACCTGCCTGAGCGGCTGATGATCCACAAGCCCATGAAGGTCGACGGCAAGATCGTCTGGCATACCGAACGTTTCCGGGGATAGGCGATGGCCGCTGCACTTGAGTATCATCAAGCCGTCTATATCCCCGCACTGCGACCACTGCCGGCAGACGCGCGTCCTGCATGACGTGCTGTTGCAGGGGTGCGGGACGTCACCGGGGAGGAAGTAACGTTCATCCAGTGGAACGGGACAGAGCCACCAAAAGCCGCCCATCTGGACTCCAAGCCCTAGGCGTCGCATTCTCCCATCGGGGAGTGAGGGGCGTGGGCAAACGTCGCTACTACGCGGACAATGAATACAACCGCCGAAGGTATGGCAGGCGCTATCGTTCGCGCGACGCGCCGTTATGGCTAAAGATCGGGGCCTTCGGTGCGGTTGTGGCTGGCCTGCTGCCTTTGAAATCGGTCCCCCTGCTGTTGGCTGCGGCATCAAGGGCAATATCAGCTACAACACTGGCGAGCGCATCTATCACGTTCCCGGGCAGGAACATTATTCCGAAACCCGCATCAGCCTTTCGAAGGGCGAGCGGTGGTTCTGTTCGGAAGATGCAGCGCGCGCCGCTGGGTGGCGGAAGGCTATGCGCTAGCGTCGGCTCTAGCCGTTCTCGCAGCCTATCCCGTCGCCGTCTCGGTCGAGATCATAGATATCCGTGCCTATGACAGTGACCGGCCCGCGCACATATGCGGGGCCGTTGCCCTTTCCAGAGGAACAATCGACATCACTCGCAATCGGAACACAGGCCCCTGAGTAGTTTGGGTCGCAGGCTTCTTGGGCATGAGCGCAGCCCATGAAGGATGCCACGCAAAGAGCGATCGCGCCCCGTTTTGGGAACATGAACTTCGACCATACTTTCCATACAAAAGCGGGTGCCAGCGTCACCGAAAAGCTAGTACGAACGCCCAATCGGCTGTTACCATTCTGAGGCTACAGCTTCACAGCGCATGTCGGAAACCGACCTGCCTCCCGATCTGCCAGAGCTTTCGAGTTCTCGGCTTCGGACGCGCAGGCCCTTGCAAGCTTGACGCCGAATCCTTGGCCCTCCAGGCAGCGAACCATATATCGGTCTCTAAGGTCTTGGTTCACATCGTAGGTCGTCGTTGACCCCGGAATGTTTACCGCCCCGATGGTGTTGCAGGAGACGACTGTTCCGATCGTATTGCATTGCACTGTCCCGGGGTTGTTGTAGCCAGGATGGTAATCGGTTGCCATCGACTGCGGTATTTCTCTGAGCGACGCAATCTGACACTGGTCCTTAGCAGTCTGAGTTGCGTTTAGATCAACGCCCGGTTTGTAGACGATGTAAGCCGGCGCCGTCTGGCACCCCGCAACAGCAAGGATCACGATTATATAGCGCTTGCGCATAACATTATTCCCCGGATGGGCACTGAACGGCAAAAGCCACACCCCTGCAAGAGGCGCTTTACGATTTCTGCGAATACAAAATGGGCCGGCGTTGCGGTGGGAGGTTTCCTGATCAGCGGCGGCCGGACGGCAAATCAGGGCCACCGCAGTTCGAGCGGCAGCTGATTCTTCATCCTACTCCGTCGGCACATGTTTTTGTGGGCGAAGCTTCCTAGCCTTCGCCGAGAACACCATTTCAACGATCTTGAAAGACACCTTTTACGCCTTCGAGATCAGCAAGCGTTTGTTGCCTGGATGGCGAAACGTTCGATTTGGGAGCCGCAGCCTCCGCATTTCTACGCAGGAACGCTAGATGATCAACGGCCACATTGAGCTTGTCGGCTATCTCACCGACGCAATACAGCACAGCTCCAGACAGGATACTCGACAGCCCCAGAGCCCAAAGTGGAGGAAAGATAGTTGGTGCAGCAACCTGCCTCGAGGCAAAAATCCCGACAACCAAGCAGATCGCACAGATAGCAACTGAGAGTATTCCAATTTTCGCCATGGCGATCATTTTCGCCAATCCCCCTGACGTCTCACCCATAGATGCCGCAACCATGGCGCCGCGCAAGTTTACAGCCGGAAAGAACTCCCCGAAGAGAAGGCGAGGAACGGCTTAGACGCCCAATTGCACGGCCATCTTTTGTGTGGCCGCCGTCGTCCGGTCAATGCCGCTGGCGATCGACAGGAGATGCCGCTGCGGCGAAAGAAAATCGGAGTCGCCGCAATCGGCGACAGCGCGCTTGAATAGGGCTCGCATGGCGATGAGGCGCGACCTCGCCGTCACCAGATCACAGACCAGCATCGCATCTGTTGCCGTAACTTGATTTGAGACGGCTTTTCGGACCGCGATAAGCTTCGCGAATTCGGCCTTTTCGGCGCGGGTCAGCCAGCGAGGTGGTGGAAAATCAGGGGTTTTGTCGGTCATGGCGTCCATCGAAATTGTGGATCGGGGCCCGGGATCGGAAAATAAATGGTCTAGGAAATAAAACCTATGTATGACTCTTCGTCCGGTCTACATTCGTCTTCGGCTTCTGACATTTTATCGCCCCCGGGCGCCGCCACGCTGGCGCCACAGCGCGGCGGCAGTGGGCCTGAGAGGAAGGGGAAACGCCCAGGCCAACGACAGTTTTCAATGAATTGGGTAACGCTTCTTGATCCCTTCAATCGAACGCTGGAACCAGGTCTCCATCTGCCGTCGATAGGTGGCGAGACGTACGCTGATTTCGCGTTCGTTGATGTCCTGCTTCTTGAGGGTGGCTTCGTAGTCGACAAGAACTTTATCGCGAACCTTGCCAAGCGCCTCAGTGGCGAATGCAACTGCCTGCGACGGGGTCATAACTTCACCTTGGTGGCGCGGGCCTTCGCAACGCCCCGCTTGGCATCGTTTTGCGGGCCGGTCGCAAGTTCGAGCAAACGAACGCGGTTTGCCAGTGACTTGGTCTCTTTTTCGACGGTTGCCTTGATCACATCGGCGACGTCTTGCAAGAATTCGGGATCATCGATGTGAGCAGAACCAACGTTGTTCTCAGCCTTGGTCAAAGCTCTTGCCAGTCTGAGGACGGCATCAAGGTCTTGGCGATTGAGATGACTCGTCAATGCGTTCACGATTAAGCCTCCGGTAGGACGAGGCTTGAACGTAGCAGACCGTAGATCGGTGACCTGGAACGCGTTCCGCGACCGCTCGCGGTGACAGTTGGCGAACAGGTCGGATGGCAACCCCACAAGTGTCCTGATACCGACTGTGTCTAGATCTAAGGGCAATTTACCATGGCCGCTCACGAACCTGATTACAGCTTTCACGATGCGAGATGCGATCTCGCCAATTTCCTTCGGATCCTCGGAGTCCCATTCAGGCAATACGCCAGCAGTCAGGAATGCATCTCGGGCCTCTCCGACTTTGAGGGTCAGGGGGAATACGGCCTCGCCTCTTTCCTGTCGCGCTTTCCATTCCTCTTTCCGCTGCTTCGCGGTCTTGGCGGTGGAGACCTTGGATTTATCCGGCGCCGCCGATTTCGTATTTTTCCCAGTCTTTTTCGTGCTCATTTTTCATTTCCGTTCCGCTCCTTTTGTTTTGTTGATTTTTGGGTTTTTGATTTTTCGGTCTTGGCTTATCGGTTGGCGCCTCCATGATGGCGGCGCAGGCTTTCAACATTTCCGCCGGCCGGCGATTTAATTATGGGATTTTCGAATTTGCCGCTGTAAAGCTCGCCCCGAATTTTCGCGGCAAGCCTCGGAAATATGGAAATGATTTTCGCGGTCGGCCTATTTTCCGCCCAGGCGAAGAGGTCGAGTTGACGGGATTTCATGCCGCATCTCCTATCGTCCCGGATAGGGATTCAATATAATCATTACACTCTCCCTCCTCAGTTAGCCGGTACAGGATCATCATCCCTTTCTTGCCCGCCCGTGCCAGCAAGCCTTCCTCGATCAGGATGTCCCTCGCCCTGATCACACTGTTCCGGCCCAGCGGGATCAGCCTAGCCCTGGCCATGGCATCGGGGACAATGCCGAATAGCTTCCCAGGGATGTGGCCATGATTGCTTTGCAACACGGAAAAGAGGGAAAAGGCTTCACAGCCATGATCCCACCGGTGAAGTCGCTCCATAATTTTACGACGGATTAACATGACCGAATTCCGCCCTTCCCAAAGGTTTCCGGTGATCTTGTATTTCCAGACCGACCTCGCGATTTTCTTGACTTCGGAATCTGGAAAATCGGAGGGCATTTCCAAAATGATTGTGCGCAATGCCAGAAGGTCGGCCAGCAGATCATCATAGGTTTCGATATAGCGAGCGTATTCCAGCGCCTTGTTGAACAGCGTCTTGTTGCGCTTCCCAACAGGAATTTTACCGGTCCCGGTCCCAGTCCCGGCCTCGTGACGCTCGGCGCCGCGTTGATCCACAAATGACGGCAGTGCGGCGATAGATATAAGCCGTTTGACCGGGGCGTATTTGACCCCATCGACGCGTATCGATTCCGGACCGACGACATATTCGTTTCCACCCGCTTTGAAATCGATCCTGATACCGGGGAGTTCAACCGAAGGAAGCGGCTTGCCTGTATATTGGAAAAAGTAGTGCCGGCCCCGCCTGGTTTTGGTCTGGACCGGAGAGAGGCCGAAGTGCTTGCGCACATAATCGGTTGACTCGGGAGTGTCGGTGTCGACATCGACAACCAGCATGCCATCAAGCCTAATACCGAAGGCTTTGGATTTGCTTGCAAGCATTCTGTTTTGGACACTGAGCAAGGGCGCCCGTGCGCGATCCTTGAAGGTAAAGGTCGCCGCTTTCCCGTCTTCACCGCCGAGCGGCAAAAGGGAAAATCCGGCTCGATAAAGCCGGACCATTTCGGCCAGAGTCTCCGCGGGGATTGCATCGAGATCGCCTTCTGAATAAGATTGCTGCGATCCAGCATTTTCCTGAAATGACTTCGCCGACCGGGATTGCGCCCCTGGTCGGCGGTTATTTGCTGCCGCCATGCCCCGCCCCCTTGGCCTGCTCGGCGCGGATCTCTGCGGCGCGGCGGATGGCGTAGATGGCGACGACATTCTCGACGCCAAGCCGGCGACAGATGCTTGGCACCAGCGGTCGGTCGAAGGAATGAAAGTTCTTGGCCACAAGATCGGCAACGCGCTCGACCAATTCGAAATCGACGCGGGGCATTTACTCGCCCTCCTCTAGATCGACGTCTTTCGGATCGACCCTCGGAAGCGCGTCAAGGAACGCTTGGTAATCGCTGTCCGTCACGATTGTCCTGGAGCCTTGCTTGCGGACTACCAAGCGGCCGGCGGCAACCTCGTGATAAAACGCGGTCCTCTTTATTGGATGGATTTTCAGGAATTCCAGAACCGAATAGGCCGGCTTCCGAAAAACGGGAGCGACCTGTTCAAGATCAATCTTGACATTCGGGATTTGATTTCTCGTCTTCACCACCAACCTCCAAAAGAGGTGGCGGAAAACGAACACCCGCAACCCCTAAAACAAACTGTTTTTGGTTGCGGGCTATGCCCTGAAGGCGATTCACCGGGTGCTCCTGTTTCGACCCGGCAGCGAACTCCGAAGGCTCGCCTGTGTCAGTTTCCAATATGGGTTGATGGATTTACTGTCAACGATGCGCGTACACCAGCGAACAACTCGACGGCGGCTTCGACGCGTCACCGCGCGGCGGGAAGCCGCACCACATTCGAGTCTCCTTCCTGAGGAAGCGGCCGCACAATCGCCGCTCTGGTCATGTCTTCAAGGCCGTCCGAAATCCAGGCGCTGTAGTGTTTTTCGATCATCACAATGCTCGTGTTGTGATTGGCGGCGACAAGACGAATAGGCAGGTTTTCCCTTATGCATTTTACGATGCTGCTATGCCTCAAGCCGTAGGGAATGGTTCCCGGCAGCCCTGCCCTTTCCACAATCAATTTCCAAGGCCGCGCGAATTCGGCTGAGGCCGTCCAAGGGCCACGCTCGGACTTCTCCCAGCGTATCGCACCGGGAACCTGCCGGCTCCGCCAGCGCTCCAATAGTATGGCGTCTGGATCTCGTGCGGTGGTCGCGGGCAGAAGCATGCTGATGATATCGGCGTCCACAGGGAACAGAGTTGCGCCGGCGTGTCCCCCGCGCCCCTTACGGCTTGCGGGTATCAGTATGCGCGGCTTTGGGAGAGCCTGGCAGTCCCTTACCCTTATGCGGACAACCTGCGAAAATCTTGCACCGGTTCTAGCCAACACCACGATCAGCCTGAACAGGTCCCCATCCCACCCATCCTCTGCATCTATCTGCTTCGCAGCTATGATCAGTCGATCAACTTCAGCATCACTGAGGATCTGATTTTCGCGTGCCACCGGTTCGGCTTGGTCGTCATCGGCGTTGGGCGTCGCAAGGCCGCCTTTGATGACTGCCGGGACTGTTGCGGGCAACCGCTTCTTGTTCAAGGTGTAACCGCGATTCAAACCCGCCTTGAGGTCATTGACGAGCCGCCGCACGGTTGTTCCTTTCAGACTGCGCGGCAAGCCGTCGCGCCATCCAAAAAGATCGTCCTCACTCAGTTCGTGGAATTCAATCTTCGATATCGCGGCAGCCGGGATGGCATCTTGTTTGCCACGTCCATCTTGGCCGAGAAGATACCGTCGAAGGCGTTGGCCGGCATCAGAGCGCATCTGTCGACCGACCCGGTTCAAAAGCCTTTGGTCTCGGCCGGAGACATATTGCTCTACAATGTCCCCAACGGTCAGTACGGGGCCCGCCGCTATGACCTTTTCTCTGGTCCGTTCCTTTTCTACCAGTGTGCGTGCAGCACTATCGGCCGCCTTATAATCCAGTGTTCCCTTAGTGATGATGTCATCAGCCGCTCCAAGGGGCGCCTGTTTATATCCTTTGCCGACTCGCCACCGGACAAGCCACACACCTGCCCGTTTCCCAGCCCGTTTTCCCTTGCGATATCCAAGGTGCGTGTCCGGATCGATGGCGCGCCAGTGAACACCCAGCTCGAGGATTTTTCTCGCCTCCCTCGTAGTGAACAGAGAACTCGCCACCGTCTTCGACATGTCGCCCCCGCTTGCCAAACCGTCAAATATACGTCAAATATACATGGGCGAATGCCAACGAACAAGCGCGAACAGAAATCCAGCAAGATATTGATATTTATGGACACCAGCGAACAGGGGCGAACAACTTTCGTGTATTATATCGTCCCTTTCACGGCGGTAACAGGGGTTCGATTCCCCTTGGGCGTACCAGATCTTTCAGGAAAACAGGACGCCTCGCGGCAGCCGCCGAACTAGCAGCGGCTGGAAGGGTGGCGCGGCGCATCGGTTGAAACGGCGAACAGCGGCTGCCGTGCCGAGGTTTCCCTCGGCGCCTGCTCGCGGCAATCTCCGGCCACTCACCCTTGGTCGTGCGCTACCTGCGGCCAGCGCTGTAACGCCGCGTGGCCACCCTCGGTCAGCGCGTAGACGCCGCGCTCGGCCCTGGCGAACCAGCCATAGACATTGTCCAATAGGATGCTGGCCGCGCGCGGCGAAATCGCTTTCAGATCGCGCGGGCGTTTCGGCCCGTCGGTCATGGCTGCGGCGCAGGCCAGCGCATCCTGCCGGTAGGCCGTCATGATCGGGGCTCGCGAGCCACCGCCGACCACCGGATCGCCGCGCCGGCGCCGGTGTTCCTCCATCAGCCGCGAGCGCCGCTTTGGATCGCGACGCGGCGGCAGAGCGGCCGGGCTGAGCAGCAATTCGACCTCCCCCTTGCCGCTGACAGCCAGAAGCCCGAAGCCGAGCCGCCGGCACAGCGCGCGAAAACGGCGGTCGTGCTCGCGGCCTTTGCCACGCGCCGACATGCGCGCGGCCAGCCACACTTCGTCGCATGCCGCCGCGCGATCGACACCTTGCAGCACCAGTTCGAGGTTGAACTGCAATTTCAGTTCGCAGATGACCAGCACAGGCGGCTCGCCGTCGCGCACCGCCACGATATCGCAGTGGCCGACTTCGCCCTTCACCGTGAATTCCAGGCTCTCGAGAAACCGCTTCACCGGGATATAGAGAGACGTTTCCTGCATCGCGCAGGCATAGCCGATTCGGACCGGACCGGCACAGGGATCGCCGAGGGGCCGACGCCTTGCGCTAAACCGCCTCGATCCCACCATCTGCAAAAGCCATCCGTCAGGCAGGTTCTCCGGCGTGACGGTCCCGCCATAGCGCTCGACGATTTCCTTGGCGATGACCGACGTCGCCAGGGCCGAGCGCGACCAGTATTTCATCGCCTGTCTCGCGTTCAACAAGGCGCTCGCCGTGGCTGGGACGGCACGATCGACAGCGCAAGGCCCGAGATCGTCGACGCCAAGACCGGTCCACGGTTGGCCACAGTGAGCGCGTGTCGGTGCTCTGTTCGAAGCTAGAGGCGGGTGCGCGTCCGGCGCTGCCCCGGTGCGGCATCGTCCGCCTTGAAATTCATCTCGTCCTGGACCGCGGCAAAAAACCGGCGGACATCGTTGGCCGCCGAAGCTGCATCGCTGCCGGCTGCGACCGCCTTGTCGAGGAGTTCGCGCGCCGTGGCCTTCCAGAACGACGTGGCCGTGTCGCCGTGCAGTCTGCCCAGCCTTGCGGCGACCTCGCGCACCAGCACGGTCTGCCGATCTAGCGGGAAGGTACGCACATTGGCTGAAGACATGTTCTGCACCATGAAACCGACGCAACGAATCAGACGCTGCTCTATGGCTCATGCCTAGCTGTGAAGTCGGAAACGGAACCTTAACGCCGCGGAGTCCGCGCCGATTGGAACGAGTCGGTTGGCCGGCCTCCAGGCCAAGCAGAACTCTAGACCCTCAGGCCCCTCGCCTCGCCGGCGCGCTTGGCCGTAACCATCATATCCCTGGCCAGCAGGCCACTGACCCGGCAAAACGCCATGAAGGCGCGCCAGGCGTCCTCTGTCCTGACTACATCCACCGTGGCCCCGAAGCAGGCATTGAACGCCGCTTCATAGACCTTGCTCTGTCGCTTCTTTGGCCAGTCATGCAGGATATCCAGCGCCTGTTCGACGCTGTATATTTCCTCTACCGGCAGCCCGGGCGCGGGCGCGATGCGCACCGGCACCTCGAATTGCAATCTGTCCATTCTATATCTCCCGAACTGGCGTCGACCACAGCAACGCCGTTCGTCGTCAAAAGTTGCTTTGGCTGCTTTTGCGCGAAAATGTGTCGTCAGTGCGATCTCGGCATTCGGAGGAGATCGCGCACCTGGATGTCATCTGAGCGGCCGCGCAAGCCAGGAATATCGCCAGTATCAGTCCATTGCCGGCAGTTCTTCCTTGAACCTTGCGGCTTGCAGTGCCAAATCTGAGGAAATTTTCTAACGGGCTGATATGCGCCGCCCGCTTACAGGCAAACGGACACTATGGTCACCTATCTCGACGCCGCCACGGCACCCCTCAGGAATACCGGCCAGATCCGCCTCTATGCCGAGGAAGGATTTGCCGGCATGCGCAAGGCCTGCGATCTCACCGCGCGCTGCCTCGATGAACTGGTGCCGATGGTCCAGCCGGGTGTCACCACCGAGACCATCGACCGTTTCGTCTTCGAATTCGGCATGGACCAAGGCGCGCTGCCGGCGACGCTCAATTATCGCGGCTACACCAAATCGTCCTGCACCTCGATCAACCACGTCGTTTGCCACGGCATTCCAGACAGCAAGCCGTTGAAGGACGGGGACATCGTCAACATCGATGTCACCTACATCCTCGACGGCTGGCACGGCGATTCCTCGCGCATGTATCCCGTCGGCACCATCAAGCGCGCCGCCGAACGCCTGCTCGAAGTCACCCACGAGTGCCTGATGCGCGGCATCGCGGCGGTCCGGCCCGGCGCCCGCACCGGCGCCATCGGCGCCGCCATCCAGACCTATGCCGAGGCAGAGCGCTGCTCGGTGGTGCGCGATTTCTGCGGCCACGGCGTTGGCCAGCTGTTCCACGACGCACCCAACATCCTGCACTATGGCACCGCCTCGGAAGGCGTCGAGATGCGGCCGGGCATGATCTTCACCATCGAGCCCATGATCAATCTTGGCCGGCCGCATGTGAAAGTGCTGTCGGACGGCTGGACGGCGGTGACGCGCGACCGCTCGCTGTCGGCGCAGTACGAACACACGATCGGCGTCACCGAAACTGGCTGCGAGATTTTCACCCTGTCGCCAAACAAGCTCGACCGCCCCGGCCTGCCGCCGGTCAGCTGAAAACAAGATCGCCTCAAGCCGCGGCTTTGAGGCGCCGTCGCCGAAAAAACTCGACCGCGCGCTGCTTACCGCTCTAATCTGCCGTCGAAGCCTTCGGGGAGTGTGGGGGGTCGATGGGGAACAGCGGTGACGACGAACGGGGGTTCTTCTCCGAGCGGTGGCTTGAACCACCGGCGAAGGACAAGGCACCAAGAGACAAATCGACGGACAAGCCACACTATCACGGCCATCGCGACCGCTTGCGCGAGCGCTTCGTTGCCGGCGGCGCGGACGCCCTGCCCGACTACGAACTTCTCGAACTGCTGCTGTTTCGCCTGATCCCGCGCGTCGACACCAAGCCGATCGCCAAGGCGCTTTTGGCGCGCTTCGGCACTTTTGGCGAAGTGCTTGGCGCACCGGTGGCGCTGCTGCAGGAGGTGAAGGGCATCGGCCCCGCCGTGGCGGTCGACCTGAAGGTGATTGCCGCTGCCGCGCAGCGCATGGCGCGGACCGAGGTTCGCGACCGCGAGGTGCTGTCCAACTGGACGCAGCTTCTTGCGTACTGCCGCTCGGCGATGGCGTTCGAGAACCGCGAACATTTCCGCATCCTGTTCCTCGACAAGAAGAACGTGCTGATCGCCGACGAGGTACAGCAGGTCGGCACCGTGGACCACACGCCGGTCTATCCGCGCGAAGTGATCAAGCGCGCGCTGGAACTGTCGGCCAGCGCCGTCATCCTGGTGCATAACCACCCTTCCGGCGATCCGACACCATCGCGTGCGGACATCGAAATGACCAAGCAGATCATCGACAGCGCCAAGCCGCTCGGCATCGCCGTCCACGACCACATCATCATCGGCAAGAAAGGCAATGCCTCGATGAAGGGCCTGCTGCTGATCTGAGCCCGACGCTCGCCGGCGCCGTCAACCCAAACGCCACCGCTCGCGAGCCAATCAGCAACATTCCGGCTTGGCTCAAACGCCCACGCTTGCGGTGTAGAAGTGATATTGTGACGGAAGCGCCCGCTTCGGCGACAATGTCGTAGACTCGCGAATACGAAGCAGCCAGTTCCCGTCAGCCATTGCAGGAGATCTATTCAATGACGCTCGAATGCATAAATCCAAATGATCTGCCGATTCCGGAAATGTACTCCCAGGTCGTCGTTGCGACAGGAAGCAAGCTGGTGTTCGTCTCGGGCCAGCAGCCAGAAGACATACACGGCAAGCTCGTTGGCCATGGTGATTTCGCAGTCCAGGCGCGCCTGGCGTTCGGGAATCTTGGCCGTGCGCTTGCTGCCGCCGGCGCTCGGCCCGAGCAAGTCTGCAAGATCACGATCTACATCGTCGATTACAAACGCGACGAACACGTGCCGATCATCGAAGCGGCCCAGATCGAGCTGTTCGGCGATCACAAGCCGGCAAACGTAGTGGTCGGGATAGCGGTGATGTCTCCCGGCTACCTGATAGAGATCGATGCGATCGCGGTCATCGACCCGTAGGCCAAGCGAGGACGCGTCAAGTCGCCCAAACCAAATCCCGGAACTCGCTGCGAGATTGCCACGACCTTGATCTCTCCATCCATCCACGATCACATCGTCATCGGCAGGAATTGCGATGTCTCGATGAAGAGCCTG
The DNA here is from genome assembly GCF_040323695.1 of Mesorhizobium sp. M0030. Taxonomy (NCBI): domain Bacteria; kingdom Pseudomonadati; phylum Pseudomonadota; class Alphaproteobacteria; order Hyphomicrobiales; family Phyllobacteriaceae; genus Mesorhizobium; species Mesorhizobium sp. M0030. Next base: position 82,223 of record NZ_JAMYVE010000006.1, read on the forward strand.
CTGCTCACCTGATCAACGTCGGAAACAGGAAACACGCAATGCCCCAGCCCGGCGACGAACCATGGCCGTTCGACAAGCCACGCGCAGCCCTCCTGGTCATCGACATGCAAAGCGACTTCGTCGATGAGGGCGCCGTCATGGAAGTGGCCATGGCCCGCCATCGCATTCCGGCGATGCGGCAGGTGGTCGAGCTTTGCCGCGCGCAAGGCGTCCCGGTGATCTACACCCAGCATGTGCTCAGCGACCATTTCGATATCTCGCCGCTGGAACCAGCTATCAGCCGAAGCTGAAAACCAAAGGCATGCGGGAAGGCAGCGCCGGCGCCGAAATCGTCGCCGCGCTTGCGCCCTTGCCTGGGGATGTCGTCATCAAAAAGCACCGCTACGATGCCTTCCACAACACGCAGCTCGAGACCGTGTTGCGCAACATCCGTGGCGCAGGCCGGGTCGACACGGTGATCATCATCGGCACCGTGACCAGCGTCTGCTGCGAATCCACCGCGCGGAGCGCCTTCATGCGCGACTACAAGGTGGCTTTCATCAGCGACGCCAATGGCGGACTGGACGAGGCATCGCACAATGCAACCCTCGACATCATAGGCAAGGTGTTCGGGCGCGTGATGACGGTTGCCGAGCTTGGGAACCTCTTGCGGAGCTGAGCCCGCGCGTCAGCTGGCGTGCGTCTCAAGCTCCGGCGCCGAGTCTGCCCTCAAGAAGGTCGCGCCGCTGCTGCAATTCGCCGGAGACGAATTTGGTGAAGGCGTGGACGCGCGCCGTGCGGCGCAAATCGTCGTGCACCAGCACCCATAGCGCCGAGCCGATCTCCTCGATCAGCCCTCCGACCCTTACAAGCCCGGGCAGGCTGTCGCCGAGATAACAGGGCAGCGCCGCAACCCCGATTCCGGCGCCCGCCGCATGCGACATCGTCACCAGGGAATCGGCGCGCATGGCGATCTCGACATCGGGCAGCGACGACCGCATCCAGCGGGCGACGCCGGTGTTGGCCAGGCTGTCGTCGGGCGCGATCCAGCGCAGCGCACCCAGTCTCGGCTCCGGGGGTAGCTTTTCGGCGTAGGAACGTGTCGCGTAGGCGGCGAAGGCGACGCCCGAAATGCGCCGGCCCACCAGGATTTCCTGCGGTTGCGACACCGGCCTGATCGCCACGTCTGCATCCCTTTGCGTCAGGTTGGCGATGGAATTCTGCGTCATCGCCTCGACCCGTATGCCGGGATGGAGCTTATGAAACGCCGCCAGGATCGGCGGCAGCACCGACGCCATCAGCGTGTCGGTGGTGGTGACCCGCAACCTGCCTTCGAACCTGAGATCCTGCCCCGACAGTTTGCGCGCCAGTTCATTGACCGTCTCGGCCATTGTGCGTGCCGCGCCCAGCAGTTCCTCGCCGCCCGCGGTGAGGGCATAGCCAGTCGGCAGCCGATCGAAAAGGCGGATACCCAGCCGCGCCTCGAAGGCGTTGACGCGCCGCAGCACAGTCGTGTGGTTCACGCCCAGGATCCGAGCCGCCGCCGCCAGCGAAGCGCCATCGGCGACGGCCAGCACCATGCGCAGATCTTCCCAGTCGATATCGCGTGAGCTGTGCATTCTTGCAGAAAGATAAAAGAAAGCGATGCGCTCTGCGAGTCAAAATGACGCTTCGCTGTGCAAAAACGCAGAGCAAGCGGGCGAATCGGCATGTCGATCTGCGCATGCACGCACGCCATATGGAGTCCGACGACAAAGAAACAGTCGCGGAGAAGAGCCATGACGCCGATAGAACTCTACACCTGCCAGACACCCAACGGGCACAAGGCCTCGATCATGCTGGAAGAGGTCGGCCTGCCCTACTCGGTCCGCTTGGTCGACATCGAAAGGGGCGACCAGACCAAGCCTGATTTCCTGGCGCTCAATCCCAACAACAAGATCCCGGTGATCGTCGACCGGGACGCCGGCCGCACGGTCTTCGAATCCGGCGCCATCCTACACTACCTGGCGCGACGGTCGGGCAAGCTTCAGCCGGTGGGCGCGCAGGAAGCGGACGATACGCTGACCTGGACCTTGTTCCAGGCGGCCCATGTCGGCCCGACGCTTGGCCAATTGTGGAATTACAAAGTCTTCGCGCCGGAAAAAATCCCTTACGTGATCGAGCGTTTTGAGCGCGAAACCGGACGTGTCTTCCGCGTTCTCGATAGCCGGCTAAAGCACCATGAGCACATTGTCGGCAAAAGCTACGGCATCGCCGATGTAATGACATGGCCATGGATCAACGCGGCCGTCACCAGGCTCGGCCTCAGCCTCGATGACGCGCCAGACCTGGCGCGTTGGTATGCCGCCATAGGCCGACGCTCCGCAGTTGTCAGAGGCATTGCCGTTCCCGCCCTGCCCGAAGCATCGGCTGCCGCTTAGATCATGATGAGATTTGGTTGAAATCTCATCATGACCTAACCCTTTGTTGTAGCATGATCTTTTCCAAAAACCGGCACCCACTTTTTGGGATCATGCCCTAGCCGCCGCACCTCGCATTCAAGGAATACGATCGTGGAAATCCTCTTCATCCCTCTGGCGCTTGTCGCCGGTGGCCTGCTTGCGGTGCAAGCCGGCGCCAATGCCCAACTTTCAAAGGCGGTCGGCTCACCCTTTGCCGCGACCACGCTTCAGCTCGCGGTCGGCGCCATCGTGCTGTTGTCGATCACGGCCCTCACCGGAACGACACCGGCTCTGCTTGCCGTTCGGCAAGCCGAATGGTGGCATGCGATCGGCGGCATGGCTTCGGCCTTCTACGTCGTTTCGACCATTCTTCTGTTCCCTCGCCTTGGCGCCGTCGTGTCCGTCGGGCTCTTCATCGCCGGGCAGATGCTTGCATCCTTCGCCCTCGACACGTTCGGCTGGCTCGGGATCCCCGAAGCCGGACTGCGAGCCGGGCCTGCCTTCGGCATGCTGGTTGTGCTTGCCGGTGCTGCCCTCATCGTTCTGGGACAGAAGGGCGCGGCCGACAATACCGCATCCTCAAGACCAGGGTGGATCGGACTGGCGCTGCTGGCAGGCGCCGTGCTTCCGGTGCAAGGCGCTATAAACGCCTTGCTTCGGCACGACCTTGGCGGCGCGCCATTTGCGGTCGGCACCATCTCGTTCCTGGTGGCGATGCTGGCCATGGCCGCGGTGCTTCTGATCGCGCTTGCCCTGACGAAGACGCCCCGCCCTCGCCTCGCCGGCCTGTCGTCGATGCCCTGGTGGGGTTGGCTCGGAGGTTTTGCCGGCGCCACCTATGTCACGACCGTGTTCACTGCCATCCCCGTCATCGGAGCGGCAGCTGCCGTCAGCCTGACGGTGGCCGGCCAGCAGGTCGCCGGCATCTTCGTCGACACCTTCGGCTGGTTCCGCCTGCCGCAGCGGCTTGTCTCCGGCATGCGGCTCGCCGGCGTCGTGCTGCTTTTGGCCGGGTGCATCATCATCAAGGCGCTTTGATCCCGCTGGAACAAGGCAAGCCGAATCAAACCAGCCCCTGCCCTCCCTGATTTGGGGGGTCAGGTGTCGCTCCGACATCACCAACGAAGCAAGGTCCGGGCGCCGCAGAAGCAATTTTTCGCTCCTTCCACAACCGGCTCTAGAATTTCGATCGCAAATCACGCATGATGCACTTGGTATTTTCCCGGGACGGCTTCGCGCCCCCTGAAATACCGGGAGGAACGGGACATGCCCATAGTGGTTGTACTCGTTTTGATCGTCGTGGGCTCGGTGTTGTTCCACTTCCTGAGCCCATGGTGGTGGACTCCGATTGCCTCGAATTGGGACTATATCGACAACACCATCATCATCACCTTTTGGATCACCGGCGTCGTCTTCGCCGCGGTCGTCCTATTCATGGCCTATTGCGTCTTCCGCTTCCGTCACCGCGAAGGCAACCAGGCGGCCTACGAACCGGAGAACAAGCGGCTCGAATGGTGGCTGACGATCGTCACCGGAGTGGGTGTTACCGCCATGCTGGTTCCCGGCCTGTTTGTCTGGAGCCGGTTCGTCAATGTTCCAAGCGACGCAACCGTGGTCGAAGTCGTCGGCCAGCAATGGCAGTGGAGTTTCCGCTTGCCCGGCAAGGACGGCAAACTCGGCACATCCGACACCCGCGACGTCACCGCTGAAAATCCGCTGGGCGTGATCGCCAAGGATCCCAGCGGCCAGGACGACGTCGTGGTCGAAGCGGCCGACCTGCATCTGCCGGTCGGCAAGCCGGTCAAGATGCTGCTGCGCTCGATCGATGTGTTGCACGATTTCTACGTTCCGGAATTCCGCGCCAAGATGGACATGATACCGGGCTCGGTCACCTATTTCTGGTTCACCCCCACCAAGACCGGGACCTTCCAGGTTCTGTGCGCCGAACTGTGCGGCCAGGGGCACCCGATGATGCATGGCATCGTCATGGTCGATACCGAGCAGGACTATGTGGCCTGGCTCGACCAGCAGCAGACGTTCGCGCAATTGTCGGCGCCGCAGCAGACGGGCTCGGTGGAACAGGCGCCGGGCAACGCGACGGCGTCAGCTCTAGAAGTTGCGGCAAAACTCGAAACTGTCGGGTCCCGCTGAAGGGCACGGAGGTGCTCCGCCTATGGTCGATATCACGCCTGCAGATGCCGTCCCGCCCGCCGAAGTCGCGGAAATGGAGCTTTACCATCCGCACAGCTGGTGGACGAAGTATGTCTTCTCGCAGGACGCCAAGGTCATCGCCATCCAGTATTCGGCGACCGCAACGGCCATCGGCCTGGTCGCGCTGGTGCTGTCCTGGCTGATGCGGCTGCAGCTCGGCTTCCCCGGCACGTTCGATTTCATCACCCCCGAGGCCTACTACCAGTTCATCACCATGCACGGCATGATCATGGTGATCTACCTGCTCACGGCACTCTTCCTCGGCGGCTTCGGCAACTACCTGATCCCGCTGATGGTCGGCGCCCGCGACATGGTCTTTCCCTATGTCAACATGCTGAGCTACTGGATCTACCTCCTTGCCGTGCTGGTGCTGGTGTCGAGCTTCTTTGCGCCCGGCGGACCGACCGGCGCCGGCTGGACGCTCTATCCGCCGCAAGCCATCATGACCGGTACACCTGGCGGCCAGGAATGGGGCATCATCCTGATGCTCGTCTCGCTGATCCTGTTCATCATCGGCTTCACCATGGGCGGTCTGAACTATGTCGTGACGGTGCTGCAGGCCCGCACGCGCGGCATGACGATGATGCGCCTGCCGCTGACCGTCTGGGGCATCTTCACCGCCACCGTCATGGCGCTGCTCGCCTTTCCGGCGCTGTTCGTCGCCTGCGTGATGATGCTGCTTGACCGCGCGCTTGGAACCTCCTTTTTCATGCCCGCGGTCGTCGAGATGGGGGAACAGCTACAGCACAATGGCGGCAGCCCGATCCTGTTCCAGCATCTGTTCTGGTTCTTCGGCCACCCGGAAGTCTACATCGTGGCGCTGCCGGCCTTCGGCATCGTCTCCGATCTGATCAGCACGCATGCGCGCAAGAACATTTTTGGCTACCGGATGATGGTCTGGGCCATCGTTGGCATCGGCGCGCTGAGCTTCGTGGTCTGGGCGCACCACATGTATGTCAGCGGCATGCACCCCTATTTCGGCTTCTTCTTCGCCACCACGACACTGATCATCGCCATCCCGACGGCGATCAAGGTCTACAATTGGGTGCTGACGCTGTGGCGGGGCGACATCCATCTCACCATACCGATGCTGTTTGCCATGGCTTTCATCGTCACCTTCGTCAATGGCGGGTTGACCGGGCTGTTTCTCGGCAACGTCGTCGTCGACGTCCCGCTGTCGGACACGATGTTCGTCGTCGCCCACTTCCATATGGTCATGGGTGTTGCTCCGATCGTCGTCATCTTCGGCGCGATCTACCACTGGTACCCGAAGGTCACCGGCCGGATGCTGAACGAGACGCTCGGCCGGTTCCATTTCTGGGTCACATTCCTCGGCGCCTACCTGATCTTCTTTCCCATGCATTACATCGGCCTGATGGGCGTGCCGCGGCGCTATGCCGAACTGACGGACGTGACGGTCATGACGGAGTCGGCGCATCACCTGAACTCGTTCATCAGCATCATGGCGTTCATCGTCGGCTTCGCCCAGATCGTGTTCCTGTTTAATCTTATCTGGAGCATCCGCCATGGGCGCGAGGCCGGTGGCAATCCATGGCGGGCCACGACACTCGAATGGCAAACGCCGCAGACACCACCCGCGCATGGCAATTTCGGCAAGGATCTGCCGATCGTCTATCGCTGGGCCTATGACTACAGCGTGCCGGGCGCGAAGGAGGACTTCATTCCGCAAAACATGCCGGGCACGTTCGGCCCCTCCAGGGAGCCAGCATGAGCGTCATCCTGGTCTTCCTTCTCGTGATCGCCGGCTTTGCCGGCTGGTGGCTCTCGCATCAGCGGCTGATGGCGAAACCATGGCTCGAGCAAGGTGTGGCAGGAGATTTTGTCGCCTTCGACCGATCGAGCCTGCCCACCGCCAAGATTGGCCTCGGTGTCTTCCTCGCCGTGGTCGGCTGCCTGTTTGCGTTGTTCACCAGCGCCTACTTCATGCGTATGGCGCTGTCGGACTGGCAGCCGCTGCCCATCCCACGCCTGCTCTGGCTCAACACCGGCATGCTGGTGCTGAGCAGCATCGCGCTGCAATGCGCCTCGATCGCGGCGCGCAAGCGCCAGATGGACACGGTCAAGCTCGGCCTTGCCGTGGCTGGGCTGACCGCGATCGCCTTCCTCATCGGGCAGCTCATGGCATGGCGGGACCTGACCGCCGATGGCTATTTTCTGGCCGCCAATCCGGCCAACAGTTTTTTCTACCTGATAACCGGGATGCACGGCCTGCATATAGTGGGAGGGCTGGTGGGCCTGAGCAGGACAACCGCCGGCGCCTGGAACGGGGCACGGCCGGAACGGCTTCGCCTCAGCGTCGAATTATGCGCCATGTACTGGCATTTCCTGCTTTTCGTCTGGCTCGCCATCTTCGCTCTTTTAGCCGGCTGGGCCGCGACGTTCATCGATATTTGCCGGCAGTTGCTGACCTAGGAGGTCGAGGAGCATGGCAGAAACGACACTGACGCATACCGGCCAAACGGAGACGCGGCCCGCAGGCTGGCAAGGCATCGCCGCCGATTGGTCCTCGGATCAGCGCGCGTTCAAGAACGTGTCCTGGGGCAAGGCCATGATGTGGATCTTCCTGCTCAGCGACACCTTCATCTTCGGCTGCTTCCTGCTCTCCTACATGACCGCGCGCGTCTCCACACGTGTGCCGTGGCCCAATCCGAGCGAGGTCTTTGCGCTTCGCATCGGCGGTTCGGACATTCCACTGATCCTGATTGCCATCATGACCTTCGTGCTGATATCGAGCAGCGGAACGATGGCCATGGCGGTCAATTTTGGCTATCGCCGCGACCGCCGCAAAACCGCAATCCTCATGCTTCTGACGGCAGCGCTAGGAGCCACCTTCGTCGGCATGCAAGCCTTCGAATGGACCAAGCTGATTACCGAAGGGGTACGGCCGTGGGGCAATCCCTGGGGCGCAGCCCAGTTCGGCTCGACTTTCTTCATGATCACCGGCTTCCACGGCACGCATGTGACGATCGGGGTGATCTTCCTCATCATCGTGGCGCGAAAGGTCTGGCGTGGAGACTACGACGTCGGTCGTCCCGGCTTCTTCACCAGCCGCAGGGGTCGCTACGAGAACGTCGAAATCATGGGGCTCTACTGGCATTTCGTCGACCTGGTCTGGGTGTTCATTTTCGCATTCTTCTATCTTTGGTGAGAGGCTGACATGGCTGAAGCAACCGCAAACGGCCTCGGGCAACACGCGCTGCACTCTGATCATGCGCATGAAGGGCCATCGACCGGCGTCGCGGAGGTTCATCAGGAACATCCGATCAAGCTCTATCTGGTGGTCTGGGCATGGCTGTTCATCCTTAGCGCCTGCTCCTACATGGTCGATTATCTCGGCATCCATGGCTATCTCAGATGGTCTCTGATCCTGATCTTCATGATCCTCAAGGCCGGGCTGATCGTCGCCGTGTTCATGCACATGGCCTGGGAGCGGCTGGCGCTTACCTATGCGATCATCCTGCCGCCGCTTCTGATACTGGTGTTCGTGGCGATGATGCTCTTCGAAGCGGACTACACGCTTCTCACCCGGTTGTCCTTCTTCGGACCGGGGCCCTGACGCACAGCTTCATCTCCGGTCAAAGACCGGAGATGAAGCTTCCCATCAGTTGATCTGCGGGGTCAGAGGCCGACCGTCCTCGCGGACGATGGCGGCTCCACAACCTTGCGGTAGACATGCCAGGTGGCGTGACCCAGGATCGGCAGGACGACCGCCAGCCCGGCAAACACCGGCAGCGAGCCTATGATCAGGGCGACGGCGACAATCAGTCCCCAGACAGCCATGGGGATCGGGTTCGCCAGCACCGCTCGCACCGACGTGTGGATGGCTTCGTAGGCGCCAACGTCGCGGTCGAGCAACAATGGGAAGGCGACAACCGTGGTGCACAACACCACCGCGGCGAAGACGAAGCCGATGGCGTGCCCCAGGACAATCAGAGACCAGCCGCGTCCGGTGGCAAATATTTCATTGATGAAGCCCGAAATCGATGCAGGCGGAGCCGGGCCGAAGAGATATTCGTAGAACACCTGCGCCGCCAAAAGCCAGGCGATGAAGATTGCAACCAGCATGATCCCGACTGCGGCGATGGCTGGCAGGGCCGGAGAATTCCTGACCTCGAAAGCATGCGTCCAGGAGGTGTCGAGCCCGGCTTCTCGTCTGCGGCTGATCTCATAGAGGCCGATCGCCGCGAATGGACCGATCAGCGCAAAGCCGGACACCAGCGGAAACAACATCGGCAACGCATTGGCGCCCGAAGTCCAGGCAGCGAGCACCACCCCGACAAGCGGATAGATCAGGCAGAGAAAGACGATGTGCGACGGTTTGACCATAAAATCGTCAACACCGCGCTTGAGCGCATCGAAAAGATCGGAAACACTGATTTTTCGGATTTTGGTGTGTTCCAGCGTTTCGCTGGCGCCTGCAATCACGTGAAAACTTGTCATGCCCGTTCCTCCAGACCAGGTCCGGCAAGGTCGCGGTTTCACGGTGCTGCCGTTCTGCATGACTGGCCACGCGAACCGCGACCTGCACCGCAATCAATATACTCCATTGACTGGAGCTTGTCGCCCGTTCTTACAAAAGGCTCCCGGAAGGCGAGGTTTCCGAACACAGCGTCATGCCGTCACCCTCCGGCTGACATGAATGCGCGTATCGCGATGGTATCGGCAAGCAGCACGGCAAAGATCGCGAAAAGATAGAAGATCGAATAGGCAAACAGCGCCTTGGCCGGCTTCATCTCCTTGTCGAGAATGACCAGGGCGTTCCAGGCATGCCAGATGAAACCCGCGCCCAATGCAGCCGAAACAATCCCATAGACCCCGCTCGTGAATCCGAACGCCCAGGGCAGCACGCCGATCGGTGCCAGGAGCAGTGAATAGGCGAAGATCTGCCTTCTGGTCGAGGCCTGGCCGGCCACGTTCGGCATCATCGGGATGCCGGCGGCGGCATAGTCGCCGGCCTTGAACAGTGCGAGCGCCCAGAAATGCGGCGGCGTCCACAGGAAAATGATCAGGAACAGGATGAGGCTTTCAATGCCGATGGCGCCGGTGGCCGCCGCCCAGCCGATCATCGGAGGAAGCGCACCCGCCGCGCCGCCGATGACGATGTTCTGCGGCGTCGAGCGCTTCAGCCACATCGTATAGATGACGACGTAGAAGAAGATGGTGAAGGCCAGCAGTGACGCGGCAAGCCAGCCCACCAGCACGCCGAGCGTCATGACCGAAAGTGCGGAAAGCACCAGGCCGAAGCCGAGCGCTTCGCCGGCCGTGACGCGGCCCGACGGAACCGGCCGCTTTGACGTGCGCGACATCAGCGCGTCGATGTCGGCGTCGTACCACATGTTGAGCGCGCCGGCCGCTCCCGCTCCAACCGCAATCGCACCTATGGCGATCACGGCGATGACCGGGTTCATCGCGCCGGGCGCCACCATCAGACCGACGAAGGCGGTAAAGACGGCAAGGGCCATGACCCGAGGCTTCAAGAGCGCAAAGAAATCACTGGCCGTCGCTTCCGAGAGGCGGACGCCGGTATCCTTGAGGCTTTCCTTGACCGACATTTGAGACGACCATCGATGGAAACCGGGCAGCCTAGAGCAATTCCAGGAAAAGTGTATGCGGTTTTCCGTCCGGAATTGCGTAAGAACAAAGAGATCGAGCGGATCGCCGTTTCCGTGAAACGGTGAAACGCTCTGGCCGGCCGAAGAGCCAGGTTACGGGGAAAATTGCTTCAGATAGGCGATGACGTTGGCGACGTCCTCGTCCTTCTTGAGGCCGGGAAACGCCATCTTCGTCCCTTTGACCATTGCCTTGGGGTCGTGAAGATACGTCGTCAGTGTCGGCTCATCCCATTTGACGCCGGATGTGCCGGCCGCGATCATGGCTTCGGAATATTTAAAATCCGGATGCGTGCCGGCCGTCCGGCCGATAACGCCATGCAACGAAGGGCCTATCTTGTTGGTGTCTTGGTCTGCGACGTGGCAGACCTTGCATTTGGTGAAGACCTTCTCGCCCGCCGCGGCATCCTGTGCCCGCGATGGATTGGCGATGAAAGTTGCAACGGAAACGACGGCGAAAAACGCAACCAAGCGCATGGCATTCCTCCCTGATCGTCAAATTTGCCTGAGACGGTCTGCACATGCCGGTAGCACCAGCATGCGCCCTGCACGGCAGAATAGATTCTCCGCTTCTCCCCAGATGGAATTGCGCCACCTGTGTACCACAGAATATCGCCGGCAGGTAGAACAGGTCGACCGTACAAAGGTTCAGGTCGTCCGTGGTGGCTCAAGAGACCGCCACAACGAAAAAGGCCGCCTCGAGGGCGGCCTTGTCTGATCTTGTCGTCAGGCGCTTATTCGGCGTCCTTGGCGGCCTTCTTCTTCGGGGCTGCCTTCTTCTTCGGCTCTTCCGCGTCGTCGGCCTTTTCAGCCTTGTCGGCCTTCTTGGCAGCGGCCTTCTTCGCCGGCTTGGCCTTGGCGGTATCGCCCTCTTCGTCGTCAGCCATCAGCTCTTCCTTGCTGACCTTGACGTCGGTGACCGAGATCTGGCTGAGCAGATGGTCGACGACCTTCTCCTCGAACATCGGCGCGCGCAGCGTGTTCAGGGCTTCCGGATTGCTGCGATAGAACTCGAAGGCCTCCTGCTGCTGGTTGGCCGGGTAGCGGCGCACCTGCTCGAACAGGCCGCGCTGCAGTTCCTCGTCGGAAACGGTGACGCCGGCCTTCTCGCCGATCTCGGCCAAAACCAGGCCGAGACGCACGCGGCGCTCGGCAAGCCGCAGATATTCGGCGCGTGCCTCTTCTTCCGTCGTCTCCTCGTCGGCGAAGGTACGGCCGGCGGCTTCGAGATCGCGGTTGACCTGGGTCCAGATGTTGTTGAACTCGGCATCGACGAGCTTCGACGGCGCCTCGAACGAATAGGCCGCGTCAAGCTGGTCGAGCAGCTGGCGCTTGACCTTCTGGCGGGTCATCGAACCGAACTGGTTCTCGATCTGGCCGCGCACCACGTCGCGCAGGCGCTCCAGCGATTCCAGGCCGAGGTTCTTGGCCATCTCGTCGTTGATTTCCAGCGCGCCGGGCTTGGACACTTCCTTGACGGTGACGTCGAAGGTGGCTTCCTTGCCGGCCAGATGCGCTGCCTGGTAGTTTTCCGGGAAAGTGACCGTGACCTGCTTCTCGTCGCCGGCCTTGGCGCCGATCAGCTGGTCCTCGAAGCCCGGGATGAATTCCTTGGAACCCAGAACCAGCGGCTGGTCGGTGCCGGCGCCGCCGGAAAAGGCCTCGCCGTCGATCTTGCCGAGATAGTCGATCAAAACGCGGTCGCCTTCGGCGGCCTTGCCGGTCTTCGGCTCGAAGCTGCGCGCCGATTCGGCAACGCGCTGGACCTGCTCGTCGATCTCGCTGTCCGGCACTTCGAATACCTGGCGCGTCACCTTGATGTCGGAGAAATCCTTGATCTCGATCGCCGGGATGACCTCGTAGTTGAGGCGGAATTCGAAGTCGGCGCCGCCGGCCAGGATCTTCTCGGCCTCTTTCTCATCTTCCGTCATGATCACTTCAGGTTGCATGGCGGCCTTTTCGCCGCGCCCCGTGATGATCGAACGGGTCGAATCGTTGAGGATCTCATTGACCACTTCGGCCATGAACGACTTGCCGTAGACCTTGCGCAAATGCTGCACAGGCACCTTGCCGGGACGGAAGCCGTTGATGCGGACCTTGTTCCTGGCGTCGGACAGCCGCGCCATCAGCTTGGCTTCCATATCACCGGCCGGCACGGTGATCTTGATCTCGCGCTTGAGACCGGAGTTGAGCGTTTCGGTGACCTGCATCGTAAAACCTTTATCTTCACCAAAGAGGCTGCCACGGCGTCTTGCCGTTCACAGCCTGCCGGTACAATCTTGCCGGGAATGGCTTTTGGTACGGAACCTGGCGATTTGACCGAAATTACGGCTCAAATTCTTCCAAACTGCGTTCCAAGATGTGAATAAGTTCTTGTTTTTCCTACTTCTTATCACATTCTGCAGAAGCGGATCGGCGCGTCCCGTCACATTTGACACGCCTTTTGTCACAGGCGAGGCCAATTTTCAACCATCTTCGCGTTGCAGCGAATGACCGCCCCAACGGCAGACATTTTCGCCCCGACATTGACAGAATGATGGCTACATGGGATTGCCGACAAATGCGGATGTGGCGGAACTGGTAGACGCCCTGGATTTAGGTTCCAGTGCCGAAAGGCGTGGGGGTTCGAGTCCCTTCATCCGCACCACCCTTCGCTCTATCGAGCTTCGGGTGGCAGGCCACCCAGGAGCTTGATAAAGCGAAGGGTGTCCTCCGAAGCCGTGGCGTAGGAGGACTGGCGGCGACGGCCTACACTTCAAACACTTGACCGGTAAACCACTCCGCCAATTTCGCCAGCTCCGGCCCCAGCACCCGGTCGGCGTCGACCGGCGGCACGATCTTCCTGATATCCGCGACAAAATCCTGCAATGCCGGCGGCGCGGCGCGTTCAGTCACGTACAGGGCCTGCGAGGCGATCATCGCCAGCATCGCCATTGCCGCATCGAGGCAGCGGCCGGCCGTCGCTTCCTTGGTCCAGGCGAAGAATGCGGTGGTGGCGACGTCGTCCTGGCCGGCGCCGGCCGATTCGGTGCCCGGAATGAAGGTGCGCTGCGCCGCGAGTTTGGCCTGTTCGAGATAGCCGGTGATCGCCATCGGCACATAGCCGACATTGCCGTGCCCGTCGCTGTCGGCCCAATGCCGCCCGGTCATCAACAGGTCGGGCAGCAGCGACACCTTGCCGTTCAGCAGCTTTGAGGCGTGGCGGTCGCAGAGCAGGCAGAGATCGGCCCAGATCGCCGCCAGATCGTCGAGCGCCGGCGTCGCCATGGCATTGTGATAGCCGCCGGTCGAGATGCAGCGCCCCAGCGGGTGCGCCGCGTCGGGCGGGATATAGACTGGATTGTCCGAGATCGAGGCCAGCGATACGGTCGCCGCCTGCTCGGCGCCGGCCAGCGCCCGATGCGCATGGCCGAGCACACGCGGCACGATGCGGTAGCTGACCGGCGCCTGATAATTGCGCCGTCCATCCCCTGCGCCGACCAGAAACTGCCGCAACCCTTGCAAGGCGGCCGCTTCGTGTTCGTCGCCCCAGAGCCCGTCGAGCGCTGCATCATAATGCTCGAGCGGCGCACGAAACGCTTCGATCGACAGCGCGAACACCTTGTGCGCCATGGCGAGGCGACGACGCGCGGCAAGTGCTGCGTCCGTCATCAGTGCCGCCGCGCAGGGCGAGCCGTTGATCAGCGAACCGCGCTCCTTCACCTCAAGCTCAAGGCTGGCGGTAAGCGCAGCAAACAGCGGATAGAGCGCCAGGATCTCGCCGGCGCCACCCTGCCCTTGCGACGGCACCACCGGCATCGGGCCGCCGTCGAGCATCGCCGCGACCGCCCGTGCGATGCGCGGCGTGGTCGCGGCATTGCCTTCGATAAAGTTGGTCAGCCGCGCCAACACGATCGCCCTTACGACGCGCTCAGGCAATGGCTCACCGAACGATGTGGCGGCAGCAAAAGCCTTGATGCGCGCATGGCGGTCGCGCTCGTCAAGTTCGAGCTTGCGGCTTGCCAGCTCGTGCCCATCGCGGTGGTGACGCCGTAGATGACCGGCGGCGGATCGGACTCAATGAGTTTCAGGAACGAGGCGCGGCATTCGGCAATGCGTTGCAAGGCCTTGTCGCCGATTTCGACCGTGTCGTTTCTCCAGGCGACGCGCAAAACGGCATCGAGATTGATATCTTCGCGCGTCGTCACCGTAATCGGCATTGTCTTCGCCCGTCTGGTTTGCATGAGGGCGAAGCGATCGATCGTTGCCGAAATCCATGCCCTGGGTAATGTCTTCTAGTAGAGCGGTTCCTCAAACAATGTCTTGTCGCCGTCCATCAGCGCCTTGATCTGTGCCTGGCCACTGGCGGCGAGCGCGATGCGCACGCCGAATGGCCGCACCCGCATGTCGTTCTGGATCGCCATGCCCTGGCCCTCAGGTAGGTAGAAGCGGTCGATGCCGTATTGCGGTGCGATCGTGGATTCAGGATCAAGCGTCCAGCCCGGCGCGACCTGGCCGACAATATCGGCTTCGTCGGCGGTCGCCGGCGTCGGAGCCTTGCCGAACCAGGCCGTGGTCGCATGCCAATAGCCGTCGGCACCCGGCTTCAGCCGGACCACGATCGGCGTGTTCTCGCTCACGAGCTGGCCGGCCGGGATGTTGGCGATCAGCTTCACCGGCAAGCGCGATATTTCATAGCCGAGGATAATATAGTCGCCGCGCAGCAGATCGCGCGGATCGACCGGCTCGACTTTCAGCAAGACCTCCTTGCCGTTGCGCAGGATCGCCGCGCGGCCGGCGATGATCCAGCTCAGGAAGCCGATCTGGACGAGCGCCAGGACCAGCGCCGAGATGACAAGTTTCTTTCCCGACATCATGCTGCCGCTCCTTCCGGGGCCTTCATGCGTTTTTCCACACGGATGATGACGAGAGCCAGGATGCCGAACAGCACTGCGGCAGCCAGGAAGAAGCCGGCCGTGCCGAGCATCGTCTGCAAGGTCACGACATAGATAATGGCGAGCTCGAAGGCAAAGCCGGCATAGGCAACCCAGCGCAGCCCCCTGCTCTCGCGCCCGCCCAGCATGATCGCCGCGGCAATGCCGGCCAGTGCGATGACCGACGCAATGGCAAAGCCGTTGCTGAAGGCGTTGTCATCGCCCAGTTCGATCTGCATCATCGCCAGCCCGGTGAGAAAGCCGATCAAGGCGTGCAAAGGCAACCGCCCGCCGAGTTGCAAGATCCGGTCGGCCGGCCCAGCGGCGAAGATCGAAACCGCAAACAGCAGCGCCGACACCGCGACCAGAGGAATAGCCAGGGCGAGCGTGTTCTGGTCCAGGCCGCGCACCGCGATATAGAAAATGACCGAGAGAATGATCAGGTGGCGTGCCGGCTGGCTACGCGTCCAGAATGAGACGACAAAAAGCACCGGCGCCATCACGACGAAGAAATCCGGAAATACGGGCCGGTCATAAAAGTCGAACGCGCGCACGAACAGCCAGGCAATGGATATGCCGACGGCAGCGACCGTCAGCGGGTTCGAGCGCAACGCCACCGCGGCAAGCGCCGTGCCGATGCCCCAGGTGACGATGGCCGAGGCTTCGTCACCCGTGAGATGGTACATCTGGCCGATCAGCGCGATCGATCCGCCGAAGGCCGCGGCGGCCACGATCCACAGCGCCTCGCCGATCGCCGCATGGTCGCGCATCTTCAACACCGCGCCGCCGACATAGCCGGCGAGAATGACGGCAAACAGCGCCGCGACCCGCACCAGCCGCGGGATCGCGTCCCAGTTGGCGGCGACGAAGAGCAGGATCGCGGCGCCGAACAGCAGCGCTGCCATCATGGCCAATATAGTGCCGAAGCTCAGCGATTTGCGCTCGTTTGCGTCGATGTCGCACTTAAGCGCATCGGCCGTCTTGGCGTCGATCAGGCCGGCCTGCAGCCACCGCCCGATATCGGCCCTCGCCCGTGACGAATAACTCGCCATGCCGCTTCTCCCCCAGCTTGGTCTTTCTGACAGCCGATCCGCCCAAATCGTTGACGCAACGTCATTTTCCGATTCGGGTTTCTTCATGACGAAGCCGTGAACGCGCGTTAATGTTGCATTGCACAATTTGCATTGCTGCCATGCGCCAACAGCACTTTTAAATCGATATAACCCAGCCTATTTACTGTTCGTACACAAACGGAATGATCCGAAGAAAGACGAAACGAGCACTACCATGAACCTGATCCGCAACTACCGCAACTGGCGCCGCTACCGGGACACCGTCTCCGAGCTGAGCCGCCTGTCGAACCGTGAACTGACCGACCTCGGCATCAGCCGCAGCGACATCCACTACGTCGCCCGCAAGGCGGTCTAATCCTCTTCGGATCGCAAATGGTCCGAACCAGTTTTGAAAAAGAGAACGACAATGAACCTGATCCGCAACTATCGTAACTGGCGCGTTTACCGCGACACCGTTACCGAGCTGGGTCGCCTTTCGAACCGTCAGCTCCATGATCTCGGCATCGTCCGTGACGAGATCAAGATCATCGCCCGCAGGGCGACGATCTAGCCAGAATTTCGCCAGGGTCGACCTCCTCCCCGACCCTGACGGATACGGTCAGCCTTCACCTCCTCCCGAGGGTTGACCACCAAAACGGCGCCCGCCGCACCTCCTCCCGCGGCGGGCGCTGTTTCCAAAGCGAACGCAGTTCGTCTTTCCGAAGCGAACGCTAGTTCGTCTTCAAAGTGAACGCAGTTCGTCTTCCAGGGATTTCGCCTCCCTCGATCCGGCGAAAAGAATTTCGTCAAAGCCGACCTCCTCCCCGGCGATGGCGAATACGGCCGATCCCCACCTCCTCCCGAGGATCGGCCCCAAAAACGACACCCGCCGCACCTCCTCCCGCGGCGGGTGTTGTTGTTTTTGGGTAGGCTTTTCAATTGCGCATGCAGTCGATCGAGGCGCTTTACGCCGCCATCAGACCGTCGCTGCGGACATAAGAAAGTCGAGCTCCGTCGTTGCACGACAATGACCCACGCTCGCACCGGCCAATTGCAAACAGCGCGCCAAGCGATTATTCCGGCGCTCATGAGCAAAAATCCAATCCATATCGTCGGCGGCGGCCTCGCCGGCTCCGAAGCCGCATGGCAGGCAGCGCAAGCCGGTGTTCCCGTCATTTTGCATGAGATGCGCCCGGTGCGCGGCACCGATGCGCATAAGACCGATGGCCTGGCCGAGCTCGTCTGCTCCAACTCCTTCCGCTCCGACGATGCCGAAAACAACGCGGTCGGCCTGCTGCACGCCGAAATGCGGCTGGCCGGCTCGCTGATCATGAGTGCCGGCGACGCCAACCAGGTGCCGGCAGGCGGCGCGCTGGCCGTCGATCGCGACGGTTTCTCCGACGCGGTGACGAAAAAGCTTGAAGCGCACCCGCTGATCACCATCGAGCGCGAGGAAGTGCCGGGCCTGCCGCCGGCGGAGTGGGACCAGGCGATCATCGCCACGGGACCGCTGACCGCGCCGTCGCTCGCCCAGTCGATCGCCGAGGCAACCGGCGCCGATGCGCTGGCCTTCTTCGACGCGATTGCCCCGATCATCCATTTCGACACGATCGACATGGACATTTGCTGGTTCCAGTCGCGCTACGACAAGGTTGGGCCCGGCGGCACCGGCAAGGACTACATCAACTGCCCGATGGACAAGGACCAGTATCTCGCCTTCGTACAGGCGCTGGTCGACGGCCAGAAGACCGAATTCAAGCAGTGGGAAGGCACGCCCTATTTCGACGGCTGCTTGCCGATCGAGATCATGGCCGAGCGCGGCGTCGAGACGCTGCGCTACGGGCCGATGAAGCCGATGGGGCTGACCAATGCCCACAATCCGACGGTAAAAGGCTATGCCGTGGTGCAGCTGCGTCAGGACAATGCGCTGGGCACGCTCTACAACATGGTCGGTTTCCAGACCAAGCTGAAGCATGCCGAGCAGGTGCGCGTGTTCCGCACCATTCCGGGTCTGGAAAACGCCGAGTTCGCCCGTCTCGGCGGCCTGCACCGCAACACCTACATCAACTCGCCGACCTTGCTCGACGCCTCGCTGCAGCTGAAGTCGCGGCCGGGCCTGCGCTTTGCCGGCCAGATCACCGGCTGCGAGGGCTATGTCGAGAGCGCGGCGATCGGCCTGCTCGCCGGCCGCTTCGCCGCCGCCGAGCGGCTCGGCCACGCGCCATCGCTGCCACCGCTCACCACCGCCTTCGGCGCCTTGCTCAACCACATCACCGGCGGCCACATCGTTTCCGACGACGAGCCGGGCAAACGCTCGTTCCAGCCGATGAACGTCAATTTCGGCCTGTTCCCGCCGGTGGAAGCACCGAAGACCGAAGGCAAACGCCTGCGCGGCAAGGACAAGACGGTGGCCAAGCGCCACGCGATCACCTCACGCGCGCGGGCAGATTGTCGGGAGTGGCTAGGGCTGCCGGCGCAAACATCGGAAGCTGCTGAATAGCCAAGTCTCAGAGTCCTAACGCGATTGACGTTTACGTCAACTCGCTGGCCAACCCCGCGTTGCGCGCCTGAGCAACAGCCAATGCCGGCGCAGAGCCGAAAGCCGGGCTGCGCCACCAAGCGGCGAGCGGCCATTGGCCATCTTGCCGAGATAGGCGCTGGTCAGCGCCAGCGGCAGGAACGCCGGACGCAGCGTTTCCGGAAGTGCGGACGCCCCTTGCTCGAAAGCGCGGAGATGCTCCTGCGCCAATGCAATCATCGCAGCCACCGCGCGCTGAGCGCCGGGGCCGCCGTCGCCGCTGACGAACTCCTCCGGCGACGAGCCGGCCGCTGCAAGGATATCCGCCGGCACGAAGCATTGCCCGCGTCGGCGATGCAGCGGCAACAGCAGCAACAGGCCGGTCATCGCCTGGGCGCAGCCGGCCCTGCCCGCCAGTTCGGCAAAGCGCGGCGCCTGATTGGGATCGAGCACCATCGCCGCCAGCTGGATCAGCGCGGCCGCCGTCTCGCCGCAATATCCCTCGAGATCGGTGCGCGACGGCATCGGATCGTCATAGAGGTCGAAGATGCGGGCCTCGAGCATGTTGTCGAAGGCAGTTTTGGGCAGGCCATGGGCAGAAATCGTCGCCTTCAGCGCATCGGCGAGCGGGTTGCCTGTGGCTGCGGCTTCAGCAGCGATGACATCGCGCCACCATTGCAGCCTCACTTCGCCCGGCAATGCCTCGTGGATGCGGTCTCGGACAGACGCAATCTCGGCATTGAAGGCGTAAAGCGAAAACAGCGCCGCGCGCTTGTTGGCCGGTGCATAGAGTGCGCTGACATAGCGGTCATGGTCGCCGGCGCGCACCGTCTCCATGACGATGTCAGCTGTATCGGTCACGTCAGTCGACGGCGATGAGCGCCGCGGCCACGGCGCGGTCTTCGGCAAGCAGAACATTGTAGGTCCGCACCGCTGCCCCCGTAGACATCGGGTCGGAGCCAATGCCAGCCGCTTTCAGCGCCGCCCGAAGTGCTGTCGGCAAGGGCCGCAAATCCTTGCCTGTACCGACCAGCAGGATCTCGACCTTGCCGGCCTCAGCCAGCAGCAGGTCGAAATCCGCCGCCGTCAGGGCCAGCGGATCGGCCGGCTCCCAGCCATGGATGCCGGAGGGCAGGCAAAGAAGCGAGCCGCGATGCGACATGTCGGCGAAGCGGAAGCCGCCATTGCCGTAGGCTTCGATCGGCGCCCGTCCGGGGAAATGCGCCTCGCGGATGACGATGCCTTTTGCCACCAGCGCAGCCGTCAGGTCGCCATGGCCTTGCCGCCACCAACCGGCTTCTCCTCATCGGCGCTCGCTCCCTGCGGCCTGAGCCTGAACAGGATCAGCAAGGGCGCTGCGATGAAGATCGACGAATAGGTGCCGAAGACGACGCCGAACAGCATCGCCATGGTGAACGAGCGGATCACCTCGCCGCCGAACAACACGAGCGCCAGCAGCGCCAGGATGGTCGTCACCGAAGTCAGCGTCGTTCTCGACAGCGTCTCGTTGATGGCGTTGTTCAACAATTGTGGGAGCGGCATTCGTTTGTATTTTCGCAAATCTTCTCGAACACGGTCATAGACGACGATCGTGTCGTTGAGCGAATAGCCGATAATGGTCAGGATCGCCGCCAGCGAAGACTGGTTGAACTCGAGCCCGGTGATGACGAAGAAGCCCAGCGTCATCACCACATCGTGCACCGTCGCCACGATTGCGCCGACCGCGAACTGCCATTCGAAGCGGAACCAGACATAGACCAGGATGCCGATCAGCGCGATGATCATCGCAATCGTGCCTTGCTTGGCCAGTTCGCCCGAAACGGTGGGACCCACCACCTCGACGCGGCGGAAATCGTAATTGTCCTGCAGCTCGCCGCGCACCTTGTCGATGACGGTCTGCTCGGCGTTCTCACCGCCATCCTGGGTGCCAACGCGGATCAGCACGTCATTCGGCGCGCCGAATTGCTGGACCTGCACTTCACCGATATTGAGCTCCGACAGCCGGCTTCTGATATCGCCAATATCGGCGTCGCCTTGCTTGGACTGCACCTCGATGATCGAGCCGCCCTTGAAGTCGATGCCGTAGTTGATGTCGATGGTCAGGAATCCGATAACCGACGCGATCGACAGCAGGCTGGACAGTGCGAACGTCCAGCGGCGGATGCCCATGAACGGGATTTTCGTGCCGGCCGGAACGAAGGTCACCGGCGCACGCGGCAATTCCTTCGGACGCGCACGGCGCAGCCAGATCGACACCAGCAGACGGGTGAAGGTGAAGGCGGTGAACACCGTGGTCAAAATGCCGATGGCATAGGTGATGGCGAAGCCCTTGACCGGTCCGGTGCCGAGATAGAACAGCACGACCGTGGCAATCAGCGACGTCACGTTGGAATCCACGATGGTCGCCAACGCCTTGGTGAAGCCTGTGTCGATCGACTGGATGACCGAACGGCCGGCCCGTCGCTCCTCTCGGATACGCTCATAGATCAGCACGTTGGAATCGACCGCCATGCCGATGGTCAGCACGATACCGGCAATGCCGGGCAAGGTCAGTGTCGCGCCAAGCAGCGACAAGACCCCGACGATCATCGCCACGTGCACGGCGAGCGCAATGTTGGCGAGGAAGCCGAGAAGTCCGTAGGCGACGAACATGAAGGCGACGACGAGAATGGAGCCGATGATGCCGGCGACCTTGCCGGCATGGATCGAATCCTGGCCGAGGCCCGGGCCGACGGTGCGTTCTTCGATCACGGTCAGCTTTGCCGGCAGCGCGCCGGCGCGCAGCAGCACGGCGAGGTCGTTGGCGCTTTCGGCGGTGAAATTGCCTGAGATCTGGCCGCTGCCGCCGAGGATCGGTTCGCGGATCACCGGCGCCGAAATCACCTGATTGTCGAGGATGATGGCGAACGGCTTGCCGACATTCTGCTGCGTCGCCTGGCCGAATCGTGTCGCACCGCGCGAGTTGAAGACGAACGAAACCACCGGCTCGTTGTTTCGGGAATCATAGGTTGCCGTCGCCTTGGCAAGATCTTCACCGGACACGATGACGCGATTTTCCACCAGATACGGAACCGGCGGATCGTCCTGCGAATAAAGCACCGAGGAGCCTGCCGGCGGGCGGCCGTTCAGCGCATCCTGCACCGACATCGAGGTATCGACCATCTGGAAGGTCATCTTGGCGGTCTGGCCGATGATCTCCTTCAGCCTTTGCGGATCCTGCAGGCCCGGCACCTGGACGAGTACACGGTCGTCGCCCTGCCGCTGCACGATCGGCTCGGTGGTGCCGAGTTCGTTGACGCGACGCTCGACGACTTCGATCGACTGCGCCAATGCGGCCGAGGTGCGGTATTTGATGCCGGCGTCGGTGACGGTGAATTTGAGCAGCCCGGCTTCGGAATCATCCAGGGACATCTCCTGGATGGAGCCACCGGTGAACAGGCCGGCGGCGACCGGATCGGTCAGCGGCTTAAGCGCCGCCTTGGCGGCATCGATCTGGGTTGGATCGGTGATGCGCACTTGTACGGTCCTGCCGGTGCCGCCAAGGCCGGTATAGCCCACCTTGGCATCGCGCAGCAGCGTGCGGATCTCGTCGCGCGTCGTTTCCAGCTGCGCCTTGACCAGGTCGTTCTGGTCCATCTGCAAGAGGATGTGCGAACCGCCCTGCAGATCGAGACCAAGCGTCATCTGCCGCTTCGGCACCCAGTTGGGCAATTGCGCCAATGTGCTGGCCGGGAAGAGATTTGGCGCGGCAAGGATGAATGTGACGGCCACGGCGATCCAGATCAGGATCATCTTCAGGCGCGAAAAATACAGCATATGGCGTTGTCCGTCAGGGCGTACTGGCGGATCGTTCCGCCGACAATTCGGTTATTTCTTGGCGTTCTTATTTGCCACCGGCTCGCCCTTAACCCGCACTTCGCCGATTGTCGAGCGCGCTGAGGTCAATTTGGCGCTGCCGCCGGCAGCGGTTTCGGCGTCAATCGCCTCTGTCGGTTCCATTCTAATTCTGATCACCGCCGGGCGCTATCGTGCGCTACTCGACTATTTTCAATTGTGCAGGCATCGGTCCGGAACGCAAAAGCAAGGCCAGATCATCGGCGTTCTCCTTTGTAAGGTTGCCCGATATCTGGCCGCGGCCGTTAAGAATTGGCTCGCGGACGACTGGCACCGAAAGCACTTGGTTGTCGAGGATCATCGCAAATAGCTTGCCGACATTCTGCGAGGTCGCCTGCGCAACGCGTGCCGTTGCCCTGGAATCGAAGGTGAACGAAACCGCCGGCTCATTTGTGACGGAGTTGGAAGTCGCCTGAGCATTGACAATGTCGTCACTGGAAACGATCGTTCGGCTCTCAACCAGATAGGGAACCGGTGGATCGTCCTTCGAATAAACCACCACCGAGCCAGCGGGCGTCCGGCCATTGATCGCATCAGCGACCGGCATCGACTCATCAACCCACTGAAAAGTCAGCATTCCGGTTCGGGTGAGAATTCTCCTCAGCCTTTGCAAATCCGCAACGCCCGAGGTCCGGACCAGCATACCGTCTTCGCCCTCTGGCCGCACTACTGGGTCGGCTACACCAAGATCACGCAGGCGATTCTTAATGACCACGATCGACTGCGCAAGCGCGATCGACATCCGATACTTGATACCTGTGTCTGTTACCGTGAACTTGAGCAACGCTGCTCCGGTATCATCCAGGATCACTTCCTGGACCGGACCAGCGCTGCCAAGGACAGGATCAGTCACCGCCTCCAATGCCATCTTGGCCGCGCCGACCTGAGCGGCGTCGGTGATATGCACCTGAACGGCCCGACCCGACTTAGCAAGACCAGTATAGCCGATCCTTGCATCGCGCAGCAGCGTCCTGATTTCGTCACGCGTCGCCTCCAACCGGCGATCGATCACATCGGTCGCGTCCAATCGAAGCAGCACGTCCGCGCCGGCAGCGTGAAGACTGGGCGCGCCGACGAGCATTGTGGCCATAGCAAGCCAGATCAGGATCATTTTCAGGCGCGAAAAATGGACCATACGCCGTCTTTGTCAGAGCTCTGCCCGCGGATCGCTCCGCTTGGGAAACTGGCTTACTTCTTGGCGTTCTGGTTGGCCACCGGCTCGCCCTTGACCCGAACATCGGCGATCGTCGAGCGCAGCGCCGTCACCTTGGTGCCGCCGCCAAGGTCGATCTCAAGCTCATTGTCGTCGATCACCTTGGTCACCTTGCCGACGAAGCCGCCGCCGGTGATGACCGTGTCGCCACGGCGCACGGCCGAGATCATCTCCTGGCGCTTCTTCAACTGGGCGCGCTGCGGCCGGATGATGAGGAAATACATGATCACGAAGATCAGAACGAACGGGAGTATCATGCCGATATCCCCGAACGGACCAAGCGGAGTTCCGGTAGCTTGGGCGTATGCCGGTGTGACGAACATCAAGAACTCCTGGTTACGAAGAAGGCCGTAGGGCGGCCTCGCCAAATTTGGCCGGAATATAGTGGGTAAAGTTACCAATGCAACTGCGCGGCCGGGCTTTCAGCTGCTTTTCCGGCCGGTTGACCCGTGTTAGAGCATGCTCCCGGAATACGGGCGTGGTTTTCGCAAAAGATCATGCCCAAACAAAAGCTTGGAACCAGTTTCTATCTCGCCCGGATCAAGACGATTTCGGCCCCTACGCACGTTCGTGCGGAAACATAAAAGACGAGACATGACCGACAGCACCATCGAGGCCCTGAACCAAAAGCTCGACCGCCTGATCGAGGCGGTCACCCGCCTCGCCCCGCCGCCGGTGCCGCAAACCGATCTTGCGGTTGCCGATTGCTTCGTCTGGCAGGCCGACCCCGGCTATCTCGAGCCGGTGCGCAAGGTCAACCGCGTCGACATCGGCCTGATCCGCGGCGTCGACCGCGTGCGCGACATTCTGGTCGAAAACACGGAACGCTTCGCCGCCGGCCATGCCGCCAACAATGTGTTGTTGTGGGGTGCGCGCGGCATGGGCAAATCCTCGCTGGTCAAGGCCGTGCATGCGCAGATCAACGCCCAGGCCAAATCCGACCTGCCGCTCAAGCTGATCGAGATCCATCGCGAGGATATCGACACGCTGCCCAGGCTGATGGGCCTGCTGAAGGCGGCGCCGTTTCGCTTCATCCTGTTTTGCGACGACCTCTCCTTCGACCATGACGACACCTCCTACAAGTCGCTGAAGGCAGCCCTTGAAGGCGGCGTCGAGGGCCGCCCGGCCAATGTCATCTTCTACGCCACGTCGAACCGCCGGCACCTGTTGCCGCGCGACATGATCGACAATGAGCGCTCGACCGCCATCAACCCGTCCGAGGCGGTCGAGGAAAAGGTTTCGCTGTCCGACCGTTTCGGCCTGTGGCTCGGCTTCCACAAATGTTCGCAGGACGAATATCTCGACATGGTCAACAGCTATGCCAGCCATCACGGGCTCACTATCGACCCGGAGCAGCTGCGCGCCGAGGCGCTAGAATGGGCAACGACGCGCGGCAGCCGCTCGGGCCGCGTCGCCTGGCAGTTCACCCAGGATCTGGCCGGCCGGCTCGGCAAGCCGCTGAACGACTGATTGATTTCCGTCAGGTCACTGAAAAAGCCCGCCCCTTGCGGAGCGGGCTGAGCCGGCGGGCCGGACTGGAGGTCAGACGGCCTGCAAAACGTTTATTGTTCTATTCGAGATAGCCAGAGGGGTCGACCGGGGCCGAGTTCTTGCGCACTTCGAAGTGCAGTTTCGGCGAGTCGGTGGTCCCGCTCATGCCCGACAGCGCGATTTCCTGGCCGCGCTTGACCTTCTGGCCGCGCTGCACCTCGATCGACCTGGCGTGACCATAGACGGTGACCAGCCCGTTTTCGTGGCGCACCAGAACCGTATTGCCGAATTCCTTGAGGCCGTCGCCGGCATAGATGACCACGCCGTTTTCGGCCGCCTTGACCGGCGTCCCCTCAGGCACGGCGATGTCGACACCATCCTTGCCGCCACCAAAATTGGAGATGACGCGGCCACGCACCGGCCAACGCATCTTGCCGATGCCGGTGGCATCAGGCGCGACAGCATCGTCGTCCTCGGCCTGCTGGATGACCTTGGCATCCTTCTTCGGCGGCGTGTAGGTGGCGAGCGTCTCCGTCGGCTTTGCCGCAGGCTGGGTTGCGGCCGTCGTCACCGGATCAACTTTGGCCGGCTTGGCGCTTGCAACCGTTGCGGTGCCACCGGCGGGAACCTTCAGCGTCTGGCCGATCTTGAGCAGACCGTCCTGCATGCCGTTGGCCTGCTTCAGCGCCACGACGCCAACCCCGGTCTTCCTGGCGATGGAGGACAGGCTATCGCCCGACTGCACCGTGTAGGTGCCGGCACCTGCCTTTGGCGCCGCTGCGGCCGTCTGCTGCGCCGGCTTGTCGGTCTTCGGCTTGTTCGCGGCCGAAGCGTCGACCTGCGCGGCGGACTTGCCGTCCTTGAGCTTCGGCTGCTGCGGCAGCACGGCGACCTTCTCCGGAGCCGGCGTCTTGGGGCTGTTCGCCGGCTTGCCGTCGGCAACTTTCGGCTCGGTCCCCTTGCTCGAATAGGCATAGGCCGGGATGACCAGCTTCTGGCCGGTCTTCAGCCCCTTGGTGGCGCTCAAGCCGTTGACCTTCATGATGACGTCGGCCGGCACGTGATAGCGATGGGCGATGCCGGAAATGGTCTCGCCGTCCCTGACGACGATCTCCGTGGCGTGCGGCGTGCCGGCGGCAACTGGTTTCGGATCGGAGTCACCGGCATTCTTGAACGGCCTTGCCGGCTGCACGGTGCTGGTGGTCGTCCTGTCGACATGCGGTGCCGGCGCAAGTGCAGGCGCGGAAGCGGTGCGCATCGGAGCGGCTTTGGGCGCGCTTGGCGGCGGCAGCTGCTGGACGGTGACCGGCTCCAGGCTGGAGCGGCTGACCGACTGGTTATGGCTGCCATCGACAGGTGCTGCAGCGATCGGCTCGGGCGCCACATCGCCCGGATAGGGCTGCGCGGTGCTCTGCTTGTCGATGATGGCGCGCTGATTGTTGGTCGAGGAGGTGAAGACGTCGTCGACACCGTTGAACCGCGAGACCTGGGAGCTACACCCCGCTGCCATTCCGGCTAGCATGAGGACAGCGCAGCCCCGCGACAGAGTACGCCCGTTTGCCTTCATAACACTGAATTGCATCGCACTAACCCGCAGACCCGGTACACACTGGTCATGATTAAAGCGCGTTAATGTTACTGGCGGGTTAACCCCATAGAATCGGACGCAAATTTTCTTAAAACATTTTGTAAGGCGCCTTCACCAACGTCGTCATCCCTGGGCGAAGCAGGCGCGAAGCGCCGTCGCGGAGACCCTGGGATCCATTCCGTGACATTGGCCGAAGAATGCAGCAGAGCAGAATTCTGCGCCGTAGCTACGCCTTGATGGCGCGGCATGGATCCTCGGGTCTGCGCTGCGTCGCTACGCTCCTTGCTTCGCCCGTGGATGACGAAACGATCGGCTTCGGCTTACCTTCGAAGCGCGTGACAGGCAGAATTCAGATAACCGCCGCAACGCTGCGCAGGATCGGCTGCAGGCGCACGGTGCCGATATCCTCGCGCTCGAAGCGGCTGCCGACCTTGGTCAGCTTGGCCAGCACCTGCTCGCCCTCCTCCGGCCCGATCGGGGCAATGACGATGCCGCCGCTCGACAATTGGTCGAGCAGGAAGCGCGGCAGGCTGTCGAAAGCCGCCCAGGCTACGATGCGGTCGAACGGCGCTTCGTTGGCAAGGCCGGTGGAACCATCGGCCTGGCGCACGATGACATTGCCGATGCCGAGCGCCTCGAAGCGTTGCCTGGCCTGCTCGGCCAGCGTCTTGTAGCGGTCGACGCTGACGATGCGAGCCGCGAGCCGCGACATCACCGCTGCCGTGTAGCCCGAGCCGGTGCCGATCTCGAGCACCCGGTTGCCGGGCTCTATTGCCAGGGCCGCAATCACCGCCGCCTGCAG
The DNA here is from genome assembly GCF_040323695.1 of Mesorhizobium sp. M0030. Taxonomy (NCBI): domain Bacteria; kingdom Pseudomonadati; phylum Pseudomonadota; class Alphaproteobacteria; order Hyphomicrobiales; family Phyllobacteriaceae; genus Mesorhizobium; species Mesorhizobium sp. M0030. Next base: position 109,955 of record NZ_JAMYVE010000006.1, read on the forward strand.
GTCGGCGCCCTCGATCGCCTCGCCGCACTCGATCGGCAGCATGCCGTCCGACCAGGCGATCGAATGGAACTGGCCGTTGAGGAAGCCGCGCCGCGGCGTCGCCTCGAAGGCTGCGATCAGCGCCTTCGGCACCGCGCCTTGGCCGCGCAGGCGCAGCAGGAAAGCGGCAAAACCCTCGCGATCGTCGAGCGGCATGTTCATGCAGAAACCTTGTTCATGCCAAAACCTTAATCAGACAGCGCTTTGGTCAGTTGGTCACGGATTTCATGCGCGGTGAGGTCGAGCTGCAGCGGCGTCACCGACACCAGCCGGTTGTGCAGAGCATGGAGATCGGTGCCTTGCTTGCCCTCGACCGGCTCGCGGCCGAAGCGCAGCCAGTAATAAGGCAGGCCGCGCCCGTCGCGGCGCTCGTCGACCCAAAGGCTGTGCACCAGCTTGCCCTGCGACGTCACGACGGTGCCGGCAACCTCGTCAGGCAGGCAGTTGGGAAAGTTGACGTTGAGCAGCACGCCGTCCGGCAGCGGCATGGCGACGAGCTTTTTCAGCAACGCCGGCGCCAGCGCCTCGGTGGTCTCATAGGGAACGACGCGGTCCTCGCCGACATAGGAATAACCCTGGCTGAGTGCGATCGAGCGGATGCCGAGCAGCGCGCCTTCCATGGCGCCGGCGACGGTGCCGGAATAGGTGACGTCGTCGGCGATGTTGGCGCCGGAATTGACACCGGACAGGATCAGGTCCGGCGCGCCAGGCAGGATCTTCTTGACGCCCATGATGACGCAGTCGGTCGGCGTGCCGCGCACGGCGTAGTGTTTCTCGCCGATCTTGCGCAGCCGGAGCGGCTCCGAGATCGACAGCGAGTGCGCGTAGCCGGACTGGTCCTGCTCCGGCGCCACGACCCAGACATCGTCCGACAGCGTGCGGGCGATGCGTTCGAGCGACGCCAGGCCCTCGGCATGGATGCCGTCATCATTGGTCAGAAGGATGCGCATTACTTCGATTCGATCTTCGCCAGACCGCCCATATAAGGCCGCAGCACTTCAGGAATGGTTACGCTGCCATCCTCATTCTGGTAGTTTTCGATGACGGCAATCAGCGCACGGCCGACAGCGGTGCCCGAACCGTTCAGCGTGTGCACAAAGCGGTTGCCCTTGCCATCCCGGTCCTTGTAGCGGGCATCCATGCGCCTGGCCTGGAAGTCGCCGCAGACCGAGCAGGACGAGATTTCGCGATAGGCGTTCTGGCCGGGCAGCCAGACCTCGATGTCGTAGGTCTTGCGCGCGCCAAACCCCATGTCGCCCGTGCACAGGACCATGGTGCGGAACGGCAGCTCCAGTCGCTTCAGCACCTCTTCCGCGCACTGCGTCATCCGCTCGTGCTCGGCGAGCGAAGACTCCTGGTCGGTGACCGAGACCAGCTCGACCTTATAGAACTGGTGCTGGCGCAACATGCCGCGCGTGTCGCGGCCGGCGGAGCCCGCTTCCGAGCGAAAGCACGGCGTCAGCGCCGTATAGCGCAGCGGCAGCTTTTCATGGGCCGTGATTTCTTCGCGCACCAGGTTGGTGAGCGGGACCTCGGCGGTTGGAATCAACCCGAGCCGGCCATCGCCATGCTGCACGAAGAACAGATCGTCCTCGAATTTCGGCAGCTGGTTGGTCCCGAAAAGCACTTCGTCGCGCACCATCAGTGGCGGGATGACTTCTTCATAGCCATGCTCGGTCGTGTGCAGATCGAGCATGAACTGGCCGATGGCGCGCTCCATCCGCGCCAGCCCGCTCTTCAGCACGGTGAAGCGTGATCCCGACAGCTTTGCCGCCCGCTCGAAATCCATCATGCCGAGCGCTTCGCCGATCTCGAAATGCTCCTTCACCCAGTTCGGCCGGGTCGGCACCTCGCCGACGATATGCTTGACGACATTGTCGTGCTCGTCCTTGCCGACCGGCACGTCGTCGAGCGGCACATTCGGCAGCACCGCCAGCGCATCGTTCAGCGTCTTGTCGAGCTCGCGCTCGCGCGCCTCGCCATTCTGGATGAAGGTCTTGATATCGCCGACTTCGGCCTTGAGCTTTTCGGCAAGTGCCGTGTCGCCCGAACGCATGGCGTTGCCGATCTCCTTCGAGGCGGCGTTGCGGCGTTCCTGCTTGGTTTGCAGCTCGGTGACGTGCTCGCGCCGCGCTTCGTCCTTCTTGATCAGCTCATCGACCGTGGACTGCGCCTCGTCAGCCGACCACGAGCGCTTGGCCAGCGCCTCGACAAGGGCCTTCGGGTTGTCGCGAATCCATTTGATATCAAGCATGGTTGGTCGTCCTCGAGCTAAGGCCTGAGGGCGTAAACCGCATCCTTCATCGATGCAAGATGGCGGCTGTCGCGTTTTTCCGCTAACGCGGATACCCGAACGCGACGGCCTATGAAGGAGCCTGCTTTGAGGACGCGTCCGCCGCCTTTTCGGCCACGGCTTCGGCGGCTTCCTGCTTCTCGCGCGCCAGCTTCTGCTTGACCTGGTCGCGCTCGATCAACCGGGCCGCCCAGATCGACACCTCGTAGAGCAGGATGGTCGGGATCGCCAAACCGATCTGGCTCATCGGATCGGGCGGCGTCAGCACCGCCGCGACGACGAAGGCGATGACGATCGCCCATTTGCGCTTCTCGGCCAGCGCCTTTGACGACAGCATGCCGACCCGCGTCATCAGGCTGGTCACCACCGGCAGCTGGAACACCAGGCCGAAGGAGAAGATCAGCGTCATGATCAGGCTGAGATATTCCGACACTTTCGGCAGCAGCGAAATCTGCACCTGGTCGTCGGTGCCGGCCTGCTGCATGGCGAGGAAGAACCACATCACCATCGGCGTGAAGAAGAAATAGACCAGCGACGCTCCCATCAGGAACAGGATCGGCGATGCGATAAGGAACGGCAGGAAGGCGTTGCGTTCGTTCTTGTAGAGGCCTGGCGCGATGAATTTGTAGATCTGCGTGGCGATCAGCGGAAAGGCGATGACCATGCCGCCGAACATGGCGAGCTTGACCTGGGTGAAGAAGAATTCCTGCGGCGCCGTATAGATCAGCTCGACCTTGTGCGGATCGAGCCCGGCCCACTGCGTGGCCCACTTGAACGGAACGACCAAAAGATTGAACAGCTTCTTGGCAAAGAAGAAGCAGACGAGGAAGGCGACGAAGAAACCGCCGATCGACCAGATCAGCCGCCGGCGCAGTTCGATCAGATGCTCCATCAGCGGAGCCGACGACTTCTCGATCTCGTCCTTTTCGCTGTCCGTAATGCTCACTTGGCGGCCCCCGCCGTCTTCTTGGACGCGGGCTTCGTGGCCGGCGCAGGCTTCGGCTCAGCCTTTGCGACTGCCTTCGGTGCAGCAGCGGGCTTGGTGGCGGCTTTTCCAGGTGCAGCCTTGGCGGGCGCCGCTGACGGCTTGGCCGCAACCTTCGCCGCAGGCGCCGGCTTTGCCGGTGCTGCCTTGGCTGCCGCTGTTTTGGTTGCCGGGGCCTTTGATATCGCAGCCCCCTTGGCGCGCGCGTTTCGTGGCGCTGCTGTTGCTGCAGCCGGTGTCACCACCGCCTGATCGGTCATCGCCGGAAGGATCGGCGCCGCCGGCGCTGTTTCCGGTCCGTTGACACCCGGCATCACCGTCGCGCCGTTCTTGAGCGGCTCGGCCGGCTGTGGTGTTTCTGCCGCGGGCGTTGAGGGGTCGACGGCGGGCTTCGGCTTCATCACCGCATCGACGCCGGAGCGAACCTCGGCTGCCGCCTGTTCGAACGGATTGAGCTGCTTGCGGATTTCGGCCGCCGGATTGAGGCCGCGCAGCGTATCGACAGACTTCTTGACGTCGTCGAGCTCGGCTTCCTTCAACGCCTCGTTGAACTGCTTCTGGAAGTCGGAGGCCATGGCACGCAGCTTCGCCGTCGTGCGGCCGAAGGTGCGCAGCATATTGGGCAAATCCTTGGGTCCGACGACCACGATCATGACGATCGCGATCACCAGCATTTCGGTCCAGCCGACTTCAAACATGGCAATCAGTTCCGACTAGTGCTTGTCGCCCAACAGTGCGAAGCGGTTTTGGGACAACGACTTGCACAAAAGCAACAACCTCGGGCTCAGCTCTTGCTGGCCTTTTCCTTCACTGCCGAAACGGTCTCGTCCGGGCGGTGCTCGACGGTGCGCTTGTCTTCGGCGGTATCGTCGTCGGCCATGCCCTTCTTGAAGCTCTTGATGCCCTTGGCCATGTCGCCCATCAGCTCGGGTATCTTGCCGCGGCCGAACACCAGCAGCACGATCACCAGCACGATCATCCAGTGCCAAATCGAAAATGAACCCATTGTAACTCTCTCTCGAATGTTTTCCCTGGCGATGATCTATGCGTTTTCGCGTTGGGATTCAAACACAACAGCGACAAAGTTTATGAAGGCGCGGTCTATGTCACGCATTTTCGGCAAAGCTGCCCGCTACCAATCGGCGCATCTACCGCAGCAATGCAGCTTTTTGACAGCGGCTTGCGGTCAATCTTCCGTGACGCGCGGCGTCAGCAGGCCGAGTTCCTCGAGATCGATGTCGGTCAACGCATCCTCGTCCTCGGTCAGCGCGTCCGGATCGGCCGGCGGCAACGGGATGGCGAAATTCGACGGCATGCGGCCGGAGAGCAGCCCTGCCCCCTTCAGTTCGTCCATCCCGGGAAGATCGCGGATCTCCTCCAGTGCGAAATGGTCGAGGAAAGTGTCTGTCGTGCCGTAGGTGACGGGACGGCCGGGCGTGCGGCGGCGGCCGCGCATGCGCACCCATTCCGTTTCGAGCAGCGTATCCAGCGTGCCCTTCGAGGTCTCGACGCCTCTGATGTCCTCGATCTCGGCGCGCGTCACCGGCTGGTGGTAGGCGATGATCGCCAGCACTTCGAGCGCGGCGCGCGACAGCTTGCGCTGCTGCACCGTGTCGCGGCTCATCAGGAAGGCGAGATCGCCGGCGGTACGGAACGCCCAGGCATCGCCGACCCGAACCAGATTGACGCCGCGCCGCGCATAGATCTGCTGCAGCTCAGCCATGGCAGCGGCAATGCTGATGCCATCGGGCAATCTGGCTGCGAGCTGCTTTTCGCTGACCGGCTCGGCGCTGGCGAACACGATCGCCTCGGCCATGCGTATGGCTTCGGCCATATGCAGCCGTTCGCCAGGATTCAGAAGCAGGGTATCAGTCGGGTCCTGGGCGATAATGCCCTCCTCGGTCTCTTCTTCGACCTTGAACGGAATGACCGAAGCGTTGGCGCGTTCGCTCATGATGCCACCTCGACTGCCTTGATTGGTTGCGCGCGGCCGCGCAGATAGAGCGGCGCGAACACCTGGTCCTGTCGCATCTCGATGCTGCCTTCGCGCACCAGTTCCAGCGACGCCGCGAACGAGCTGGCAATCGCGGTACGCCGTTCGTCCGGGCTGGTCAGGTAATTGATCAGATAGCTGTCCAGCGCCGTCCAGTCGCGCAGCGAGCCGATCAGCCGGGTCAGGATATCGCGCGCATCCTTGAGCGACCACACGCCACGCCGGGCAATTGTCACATTGGTGATCGCCTGTTTCTGGCGCTGCTGCGCATAGGCGGTGAGCAAATCGTAGAGCGAGGCCGAATAGGCGTTACGCTTCTCGACGATGACCATTTCAGGCATGCCGCGTGCAAACACGTCGCGGCCGAGCCGGTTGCGGTTGACCAGCCTTGCCGAGGCGTCGCGCATGGCCTCCAGACGCTTCAGCCGGAACTGCAGCACCGCGGCCAGTTCCTCGCCGCTTTCGCCTTCTTCGCCGGGCTGCTTGGGGATGAGGAGCTTCGACTTGAGGAAGGCCAGCCACGCCGCCATCACCAGGTAGTCGGCGGCAAGCTCAAGCCTTAGCGCCCTCGCCGTCTCGACGAAGGTCAGATACTGCTCGACCAGCGCCAAGATGGAAATCCGCGACAGATCGACCTTTTGGTTGCGGGCGAGATGCAGCAAGAGATCGAGCGGACCTTCGAACCCGGCGACGTCGACGACAAGCGACGGGTCGCCGGTGACCCGTGAATCGTCGTTCTCGGCCCACAGACGGTCCATCGGTGCGGCCTTCGCAGCCTTGCTGTCCAATGTCTCCGCCACTTGTTCCTTTACCTCTGGTTAGAGCATGATGCCGAAAAGTGTGAAGCGGTTTTCGGACGACATCATGCTCTCTCTATCTAATTTAGAGACGGATTCAGATTTCAGGTCGAACAGACCTGAAATCATCCGTCTCTAGGCCACCGCATCGAAATAGGTGGCAAACTCGGCGCGTATCTCGGTTTCGTCGGCCCGGTCGCGATCCCTTATATAGGTCAGCGCCCGCTTGGCGCGCTCCAGCGACGTCCCTTCAAGTCCCGTGGTTCGCGATGCGATGCCCGCCATCTCCTCGAAAACGCCATTGCAGTGAAGGACCAGATCGCAGCCCGCCGCAAGGATCGAGGCCGCCTTTGTCGGGAAATCCCCAGAAAGTGCCTTCATCGAGGTGTCATCGCTCATCAACAGCCCGTCGAAGCCGATCTCGCGGCGGATGATCTCGTCGATGACCTTGCCTGAGGTGGTCGCTGGGTTGTTCGGATCGATGGCGCTGTAGACGACATGCGCCGTCATCGCCATCGGCAGATGGCTAAGCTCGCGGAACGGGGCGAAATCATGCCGCTGCAGGTCGCTCAGCGAGGCATCGACCACAGGCAGTTCGAAATGCGTGTCGGCAAAGGCGCGCCCGTGACCCGGAATGTGCTTCATGACCGGCAGCACGCCGCCCGACATCAGCCCTTCCGCCGCCGCGCGGCCGAGTTCGATGACCGGGCGCGGCTCCTTGCCATAGGCGCGCGCGCCGATGACGTCGCTGGCGCCCTCGATCGCCACGTCCAGCACCGGCAGGCAATCGGCAGAGATACCGTAGCGTAACAGGTCGAAGGCATGCAGCCGCGCCATCAGCCAGGCAGCGCGGGTGCCGGCATCATGGTCCTTGCGCCACAATGCACCGAGCGCGCCGCCGGCGGGATAGTTCGGCGCCAGCGGGGGCCGCAGGCGCTGCACCCGGCCACCTTCCTGGTCGATGAACACCAGCGCATCGGGGCGCCCGATACAGTCGCGCATTTCGGCGACCAGATCGCGGATCTGCTCGGTTTCGCCGATGTTGCGCGCAAACAGGATGAAGCCCCACGGGCATTCATTGCGATAGAAACGGATTTCTTCGCGGGTCAGCGATTTCCCGGCACAGCCGAGGATCATGGATTTTGATTCGGTCATTCCACCAGTTTAGGGCTTCGCGCCGGCAAAGGGAATCTCCCCGGACGGCAAGCGCCTCAACCTCTCGCCCATCCACATGAAAAAGCCGGCGCGACCGTTGGGAACGCACCGGCTCTGATAATTGGATCCGGCCTTACCGAGACACGAAGCAGTTGCCGCCGGCAGCCTTGTAGCTGGTGCACAGATTGATCGCATCGTTGCGCGATTGCGCAGGCACCCGGACACGGTAGAAGGTGCCCTTGCCGGCGATCTCCGCCTTGACGATGTTGGCGGTGCGACCGGCGAGCACATTTCCATAGCGGCGCTGCAGGTCGGCGTAGTTGGCCTGGGCGCTTTCGACCGTCGGCTGCGAAGCGATCTGCATCGACCACGAACCGCCCGATGTCGAAGCCGTCGCCGGGATGGAGGCAACCTGGTCGGGCTTGACCTCGCCGACCACGTCGACCGGCTGGTCGGACGGGCGCTGCGGCGCTACGGCAACCGTCTGCGGCGTGTTGGCGGACTGGGTCTCAGCCTTCGGCGTGGCCGCCGGCTTCACCGGCTTGACCGGCTTGGCGGTCTCGGCACTTGCCTGGTCGCTATTTGCCTGATCGGCAGGCGCCACGGTGCCGGTCTGCTCGGCATCGGCCGAAGGGGCGACGTGCTGCGGCGCCGGGTCAAGCGGCTCAGTCGCCGCAACCTGTGGCGCGGCCGGCGTCGAGTCCTCGCGGGCCACCAACGAGCCGTCGGGCTTGACCACCATGGTCCGCACCTTGCGCGGGGCAACGGCGACCGTATCGGGGTTCTTGTCGGCTTCCTGCAGCACCTGAGCGATGCGGTCCTCGGACTTTGGCGCCGGCGCGACAGCCGCGTCGGGGTTGACGGCAGCTTCGGGGTTGCCGGCAGCGTCGGGGCCTGGGGCAGCGTCGGTATCGTCGGGCGACAGATCGACGACGCGGCTTTCAGGCTCCTGCGCCTTCACATCGACCGGCTCTTCGGTGTTGGTGACCAGCTTCTCCTGAACCGGCTCGGCCGGCTTGGTGCCCTTGGCGACCGCATCATAAACCTTGTTGTCCTGGTTCGGCACCACGGCGCCGCCCGGATTTTCGGGCTTGACCTTGATCGGCCTGTTGTCGGCTTTGACAATGACCGGCGCATCGCTGCCGCCCTTTCCGCCGAACGACAAGGCGAAGGCGCCAAGGCCGCCGGCAATCGCAACCGCAGCAACGACCCCCGCGACCAGCAGGCCGCTCCTGCGCGGCCGTGCGGCTTCCTGCTCGGCGAGGCCCGGCACCGCCATTGCCTCGTCCAGATCCGGATCGTAGTCGAGTTCGTCGACCGCGAAATCGTCGGCCTGCGAAACCGGCTGGCTGCCGGGCAGATCGTCCATGTCGAAGCCGCCGGCGGCATCGGCGTGGTGAGCTTGCGTGGCTGCAAGCACTTCGGCTGGCCGCGCCGCATAGGCGCGCTGGTCGAGCTCGTGGCCCGAACTGAAGCCGGAACTGTAGGAATCGTCATCATAGCCGGCACTGCGTGCGGCAGTGGGCGGCGCCACTTCCACCGCGTTCATCTCGTTGAGCATGCCGGCGAATTCGGCGTCGATGTCGTCATAGGCGGCCGGCTCGTCTTGCTCGAAGCTGAGTTCTGGAATGTCGAGGTCGTCGGCAATCGCCACCACACGCTCCGGCACATCGACCGTCTCGACATCCGGCATCTCGTCATAGGCCTGAGGCGGCGCCTGGCGCGATGGCGTCGGCGCCGCATAGGCAGCAGCTGCAACCGGCTGGTCGCGATAGCTTGGCGCTGCCGCCGGCGGCATGGACGGCTTTTCTGCAAAAGAAGGTTGCGGCTGCGCTGCAAAGGAAGGCTGGGCCGGGGTGGGAGTCACGCGGCTCCACGAACGCGCCGGCTCCGGCGGCGTCGAGCGCCAATCGCCAGCGACCGGTGCTGCCGTGTCATTACCGAGATCGATGCCCTTGGCGAGCGCCGCATCGAAGGCATGATCATCGAACTCGATCTCGGGCTCATGGCCCTCGAGTTCGCCGGCAAGCAGATCGTCGAAATCGGCATCGTCCGCCCGGACCTCCTGAGGAGCCGGCGCGTGTTCGTCCAGGTCCCAGTCGAGATTATCGACCGGAGCGACCGGCGTTGCGACGGACCGCTGCACCGGGGCAACCGGCTCATAAGTCCTGGCGGGCTCGATGGCGGCAGCCCTGGTGGGCTCGGTGACGACCGGAAACGGCGCGACTGGCGCCGGGCGTGGTGTGGTCATGGCGCCAAGCAGCGCGTTGAGTTCATCTTCCAACGTCCGTTCGTCAGCGACCGGAGCGGCCGGGGTCGCCATATTGGTAGGCGCCACATAGGCTGGTGCGACCGGAGTTGGCTGAACCGGAGTGGGTGCGATCTCGGCAACCGGCTCGTGATCGGCAAGCGCATCATCGATGCTCAGATCGAAATCGTCGAATGCTTCGTGCGCAGTCTCATGAGAGGGGCTGGCCTCCACAGTCCAGGCCGGCGTCTCGTTCACTTCCGGCGCATCCATCTCAACCGGCGCGCTGGCCTGCAGATCGCTGACATCCAGATCGCGCTCTTCCGGATCCTCGGCCTCAACAGGCTGAGCCTCGAAAGCCTGAGGCTCGAAATGCTCGGCCGCAAAATCCTGGGCTGCAAAATCCTGGGCCGCAAAGTCCATGTCGACATCGGCCATCGCGTCATCGAAATGACCCGCAAAATCCTCGTCGGCAACAGCGTGGTCGGCGGAGCCGACGGCGTCGAAGGTATGGATCGGCGCCTCGGCTACTGGCGCGGCATACTGGTCCTGCGCCGGCGCAGGACCGTCCAGCGTCAGCTCGTCTTCCAGCGACATCGAGACGGCATTGTCGAAATCATCGTCGAACGCGAGATCGTCGGCAGGCGCAGCAGCAACCTGCGCGACATCTGCGGCATGGGCGACGGTCGCATCGTCATCGAGCAGCAACCCCTGCTCGAGCGAAGCGGCAAGCTCGTCATCCATCGGCAGGTCGTCTTCGAGCGGCGATACGTTTTCCAGTGAACTGGCCACGGCATTGTCGAAATCGTCATCGAATGCAGCTTCGTCGAATGCGGGCTCGGCAAACCAAGGTTCGGCAACCGAGGGTTCAACGGGAGCAGCCGCAGCCTGCGGGGCAGCGCCGAAATCCAGATCGGCGGCATCGTCGAAGACGAAATCATATTCCAGCGAAGCAGCCAGCGCATCGTCCATCGCGGCATCGGTGGTTTCGAAAGCCGGCTCGCGAATCTCGGCAGCAGGTTCGTAGGGCTCAGCGGCAGGCTGGTGAACCTCGGGAGCTGGCTGGCTGGCCTCCATGGAACCGACTTCATCGCCGAATTCGCCCATCAACTCCTTCTCGAGGTCGATGTCGAAATCGCCCTCGTCCGCAGCCGTCTCGACGGCTGGCGCCTGCGGCTTGACCGGCTGGCGCGGATCGAAACCCATGATCCTGGTCAGTTCAGCGAACGGATCATCTTCGGCGATGTCGTTGTTGTCGGCTACTCTCAGCTGGGTTCTGTCTGCCATTATTGTTCCCGAACTCGCACTCATTCGGACGCCATGGACGTCGCGTAGGGTTGGCCCTTACCAGCGCAATGTGGGCAAATGGTGACAGGTGTTTTAGTTAAACCTAACGCATCTCAGTGGGCGCATCAGCCCCAATCAGCGTCAGGCCGGAGGTCAAAACATCCGAAACAGCCTGCACCAGCCCTAGTCTGGCATGAGTCAATTGTCGGTCGTTAACCTTAACAAAACGTAAGTCGGCATTCTCGGTGCCCCGATTCCAGTGTCCATGGAAGCTGGAAGCCAGATCGTAGAGGTAGAATGCCAGCCGGTGCGGCTCCAGCGCAAGGGCCGCAGATTCGACCAGCCGGGGATATTCAGCCAGCTTCCGGATCAGGCCGATCTCGCCCTCGTCGGTGAGCGACGCCGAGGCCGCGGCCAGGCTGTTGCGGTCGAAATTGGCCTCGCCCAGTTGCTCGCTCGCCTGCCGGAACACCGAATGACAGCGCGCCGAAGCGTACTGCACGTAGAACACGGGATTGTCCTTGGACTGTTCGGTGACCTTGGCGAAATCGAAGTCGAGCGGCGCGTCGCTCTTGCGGTAGAGCATCATGAAGCGGATCGCATCGCGGCCCACCTCCTCCACCGCTTCGCGCAAGGTCACGAAGTCGCCCGACCGCTTCGACATCCGAACCGGTTCGCCATCGCGAAACAGCTTCACCAGATTGCACAGCAGCACCGTGAGTTGCAGCTTCAGATCATCGCCTGCAATCGCCCGCGCCAGCGCTTCCAGCCGCTTGACGTAGCCGCCATGGTCGGCGCCCAGCACATAGATCAGGCCGACGAAACCGCGGTCGACCTTGTCCTTGAGATAGGCGACGTCGGCGGCGAAATAGGTGAACGAGCCGTCGGACTTGACCAGCGCCCGGTCCATGTCGTCGCCGACCGCCGTCGAGCGAAACAGCGTCTGCTCGCGGTCTTCCCAGTCGTCCGGCTTCTCGCCCTTGGGCGGCGGTAGCTTGCCCTTGTAGATATGGCCTTTCAGCGTCAGATCGTTGATCGCCGAGCGAATTTTTTTGGCATTGTCGGCATGCAGCGTGCGCTCGGAGAAGAAAACGTCGTGATGCACATTGAGCAACGCCAGATCCTCGCGGATCATCACCATCATGGCGTCGATCGTGCGGTCCTTGACGATTGCCAGCGACTCATCGTCGGGCATCTGCAAGAGCTTGCGGCCAAATTCGGCAGCCAGCGCCTGACCGACCGGCACAAGGTAATCGCCGGGATAGAGGCCGGCCGGTATCTCGCCAATGTCGTCGCCCAGCGCTTCGCGGTAGCGCAGGAAGGCCGAACGCCCGAGCACGTCGATCTGCGCGCCGGCGTCGTTGATGATGTATTCCTTGGTGACGTCATAGCCGGCGAAGGCCATCAGATTGGCGAGCGTGTCGCCGACAACCGCGCCCCGGCAATGGCCGACATGCATCGGCCCGGTCGGATTGGCCGAGACATATTCGACATTAGTCTTCTTGCCGCCACCAATGGTCGAGCGGCCGTAGTTTTGCCCCTCGCCGAGCACCGCGGTCAGATGTGCCTGCCAGAAAGCGTCCTTGAGCCGGAGATTGACGAAGCCGGGACCGGCGACGTCGGCTTCGGCAACATCGGCGTCGCTGCGCAGCACTTCCACCAGCCGCTCGGCCAGCGCCCGCGGGTTGTGCCCTGTCGGCTTGGCCAGTACCATCGCCGCATTGGTGGCGAGATCGCCATGGCTGGCGTCGCGCGGCGGCTCGACGGCGATGCGCGACAGGTCGGGCGAAACGCCATTACTGTCTTTCAAATCAAGCGCTTCGACGGCTTTTGTGATTCGCGCGCTGAAATCGGCGAAGATGTTCATGGGTCTTGCTCTGGCGGACTGTGCAGGGGAACCGGCTCATTGGCCGGCAAATCGCGCTCGCCCTAGCTTAAATCGGGCGTATGGTCAAACAGACGGCGGTGTTCCTTCAAGGCGTAGGTATCCGTCATCCCCGCCAGGAAATCGGCGACGCTGCGCGCCTTGATGCGGTCCTCCGCCCGGTCGAGCCCCTCCCGCCAGCCGTCCGGCATGGCGCGCGGATCGGCGAAATAGACATCGAACAGGTCGCGCACGATCTGCTCGGCCTCAATGCGAACGCGCATCACCTCGTCATGCCGGTAGAGATGCTTGTAAAGAAAGGTCTTCAAATCCTTCTCGGTCGCCGCCGTGTCTGCGGAAAAGGTCACCATCGTCTCGCCCGCCGCCCGCACCGCTTCGGCGCTGTCAGGCTTGATGCGCTCCAGATTGGCGGTGGTGGAAACAATGACGTCCTCGACCATCATCGTGATCTGCCGGCGCATCAGCTCATGGCCGGTGCGCACATCGTCCAGGCCCGGATAGCGCGCGCGCACGCTTGCCAGGATCGATCCCGGCAGCGCCACCGTTTCCAGCATGTCCAAGGTCAGGAAGCCGGAGCGCAGGCCGTCGTCGATGTCATGGGTGTTGTAGGCGATATCGTCGGCGATCGCAGCACATTGCGCCTCGATGCCGGCGAAATGGTCGAGTTCGAGGTCGTGCAACTCGGAATAGTCGCGGATCGCCTGCGGCACCGGGCCTTTGAGCCCTTTTCCCTTGGCGTCGGTCAGCGGGCCATTGTGCTTCACCAGGCCTTCCAGCGTTTCCCAGGTCAGGTTCAGCCCGTCGAACTCGGCATAGCGCCGCTCCAGCCGCGTCACCACGCGCAGCGACTGCGCATTGTGGTCGAAGCCGCCCCATTGGGCCATCCGCTCGTTCAGCGCGTCCTCGCCGGTATGGCCGAACGGCGTGTGACCGAAATCGTGCACCAAGGCGACCGCCTCGGCCAGATCCTCGTCGCCGCGCAGCGCTCGCGCCAGAGCCCGCGCAATCTGCGCCACCTCGATCGAATGCGTCAGCCGGGTGCGATAGTGGTCGCCTTCATGGGCGACGAACACCTGCGTCTTGTGCTTCAGGCGGCGGAAGGCAGTCGAATGAATGATACGGTCGCGGTCGCGCTGGAATGGCGTGCGAGTCGGGCTCTCGACCTCGTCATAGAGCCGCCCGCGCGACCTGGCTGGGTCGCTGGCATAGGCCGCGCGCGGCCGATAGCCGAACCCAATGTCGCCAAGCTCATTTGTCATGGCTGATGCCGCCGCAGTTGACTTGCCCCTTCCCGCTTCATACCTATCATGTGAAACCGAAAGCAAGGTGACGCCCATGGGCGCTGATGCCAAGACTGCCATGAAAGTCGAGATGACCGGCGCCGCCGCCAGGCGGATCGCGAAAATCGTCTCTGGCGAGGCCGGCAAGACGGCGCTGCGCGTCTCCGTAGAGGGCGGCGGCTGCTCCGGCTTTTCCTACAAGTTCGACCTGGTCGATACGCGCAATGACGACGACGTCGCCATCGAAAAGGACGGCGCCACCGTGCTGATCGACGATTTGTCGCTGGTCTATATGGGCGGCTCGGTGATCGACTTCGTCGACGATCTGATGGGCCAATCGTTCCAGATCCGCAACCCCAATGCAGTCGCCTCCTGCGGCTGCGGCACCAGTTTCTCCATCTAGGCAGATGTCCGGCGTCGGCCCGGTCCGTCAGGTCGCACTGTCGGCCGGGCGCGATCTCGACGTGACGCTGGCCTTCTGGCACGATGTGCTCGGCCTCAGCGTTCATGCCCGCTACGATCCGCCGGGCATCGCCTTCATCATGGCCGGTGATATCAGGTTGCTGTTCACCGATGGCGTTCCGGCCGGCACCGTCTATCTCGATATAGCCGGGCTCGAAGCCTTCCACGCCGAGGCGAAAGCGTCCGGCGTTCCCTTCACCGCACCGCCGGCGCTCGTCCACAACGACACCGAAGGCACGTTCGGAACGGCGGGGGAAAGCGAGTGGATGGCCTTTCTAAAGGACCCGGCAGGCAATACGATCGGGCTTGTCGAACGTCTTTCGCCCGAACATCCCTGAGGCCGCCCATGAAAATCGTTACCTGGAACATAAACGGCATTCGCGCCCGCATCGGCAACCTCACCCACTGGCTGAGCGAAAGCCAGCCCGACATCGTCTGCCTGCAGGAGATCAAGTCGGTCGACGAGCAGTTCCCGCGCGCCGAGATCGAGGCGCTTGGCTACAACGTGGAAACCCATGGCCAGAAGGGCTTTAACGGCGTCGCCCTACTGTCGAAACTTCCGTTCGACGAGGTTATCAGAGGCCTGCCCGGTGATGACGCCGACGAGCAGGCGCGCTTCATCGAGGGCGTGTTCTCGACCGACCAGGGCGCGCTGCGCGTCGCCTCGCTCTATCTGCCCAACGGCAATCCCATCGATGACGAGAAGAAATTTCCTTACAAGCTGGCCTGGATGGAGCGGCTGCATCGCTGGGCCGAGCAGCGGCTGCTTCTGGAGGAGGCGCTGGTGCTGGCCGGCGACTACAATGTCATCCCCGAGCCGGTCGATGCGCGCTTCCCCGAGAACTGGCTTGGCGATGCGCTGTTCCAGCCGCAGACCCGGCAGGCCTTCCGACGGCTGAAGAATCTCGGCTTCACCGAGGCAGTCCGCGCCGTCACCGATGCGGCCGATGTCTATACGTTCTGGGATTACCAGGCCGGTGCCTGGCAGAAGAACAACGGCATCCGCATCGACCATCTGCTGTTGTCGCCCGAAGCCGCCAACCGCTTTTCCTCGGCCTCGATTGAAAAGCACGTGCGCGCCTGGGAAAAGCCTTCCGACCATGTGCCGGTGGCGATCGATCTGGCGCTGCTGCCGGCCTGATATCAGCCGAAACCCTGATGTCGCCACAATCGCGCCATTCAGTCAGAGATCAGCATGGCGGCTGGGGTTCCATGGCACTACGATTCCTCCTTTGCCCGATCGGTCTGGCATTTGCCATGGCCTCTCCTGCAGCGGCACTTGCCGAGTGCCTCGCCAATGGCAAGTCCTACCAGGTCGGCCAGGTCACCTGCCTGACGGTTTCAGACAAGAGCCATATGGCCCGCTGCGACCTGGTGCTCAACAACACCTCATGGACCAAGATCGGCGACAGCTGCCCCGACAGCACGATGAAGCCGCATCTGCACGTCACGCCGATCTCGATGCCGGTACACAGAGCGGCGCCGGCGGAACTCACCGAGAACTGATGGATGTGAGCTAATTTCCCCCTTGAGGGGGAGATGGCCGGCAAGCCAGAGGGGGGCGCGAAGAACGCGACCTTTCGGTCAAACAAGCTCACCCTCTCAGTCCAACCCGGGCAAACTTTAGTCAACTGAAATGCCAGCGGCACAGCGCCCCCCTCTGCCCTGCCGGGCATCCCCCTCAAGGGGGGAGATTGGCAATTTCACTGGTCGCCGCCGCCCTTGGTGAGAATATCGTCGGCAAGCGAAATCGCAGTGCGGCGGTCGGCTTCGCCGGCGGCGGCAAATGCCTCTTCCTGCATGCCGCGGATCCACGGCTGGTCGCTCGGCGAGGCGCGTTCGAGCGCGGCGGTCATCATGGCCAGCCCGCGCACGATCTTGCCGCTCTGGAACAGAAGATTGCCAAGCGTCGCCTGGGCGCCGGCATGGCCTTTTTCGGCGGCGAGCTGGAACCAGCGGCCGGCCTGCTTGACGCTGGCCTTGACGCCGCCCTCGCCCTTCAGGAACATCTGGCCCATCTCGAACTGGGCGTTCGGGTTGCGGTAATTGGCGGCCGCACGCATGTAATATTCCTGCGCCGCGACCTCGTTTTCCTCGACCGGGCTGCCGGGGATGCCTGTCCGGAGATAGTCGCCCAGCGCCACCAGCGCGTCGGAGACATAGCTTTCCTCCGGCGAACCCGGCTCGACATCCTGATCGACGATCTCGGAGAAGAATTTGAACGCCGCGTAGTCGTCGCGCGTCACGCCGTCGCCTTCGGCATACATGCGGGCGAGCTTCCAGGTGGCGCCGATCTGGCCGTTTTCGGCGGCGTATTTATAGGCCTCGACCGCCTGTTCCTTGTGGCCGCTCTTGTAAGCGGAGAAGCCGAACTGGAACACGGCCCACGGGCTCGATTGCGGCTTCACGCCGGTCTTGTCGTCGAACACCTTGTCGTCGAAGGCCATGGCCTGGCTCACGGCGCCAAAGATCGCAACAGCGACCAGTGCCGGAAGGACAGACGACCTCAACAACTCAGATATCCGCATAGCAATGTGTTTCTTTGGCACCGCCGGGATGGGTGACCGCGCCGTCGCGGGCAGGCCCTACCGTCTGTGCATATTTCCAGATCGCGCCCGACTGGTAGTCGGTCGTGCGCGCCTTCCAGGCCTTCGCCCTCGTTGCCAGTTCAGCCTCGGACAGGTCGACCTCGATCGTGCCTTTGGTCGCGTCGATCGAGATCACGTCGCCGTCTTTCAAGAGCCCGATCGGGCCGCCAACGGCTGCTTCGGGCCCGACATGGCCGATGCAGAACCCGCGTGTCGCGCCCGAAAAACGGCCGTCGGTGATGAGGGCCACCTTGCCGCCCATGCCCTGGCCGTAGAGCGCCGCCGTCGTCGACAGCATCTCGCGCATGCCCGGACCGCCGCGCGGACCCTCGTAGCGGATGACGAGAACTTCGCCTTCCCTGTAGTTGCGGTGCGTGACCGCCTCGAAACATTCCTCTTCCGAATCGAAACAGCGTGCCGGGCCTGAGAATTTCAGCTCCGTCATGCCCGCGACCTTCACGATCGCGCCTTCGGGGGCAAGGTTGCCCTTCAAGCCCACGACACCGCCGGTTTGGGTGATTGGTCGGTTGGCGGGACGGACCACATCCTGGCTATCATTCCAGGCAACATGCTCCATGTTTTCGGCCAAAGTACGGCCAGTCACGGTCATGCAGTCGCCATGCAGATAGCCATGGTCGAGCAGCGTCTTCATCAACAGCGGAATGCCGCCGGCCTCGAACATGTCCTTGGCGACATATTTGCCGCCCGGCTTGAGGTCGGCGATGTAAGGCGTCTTCTCGAAAATCGCGGCAACGTCGAACAGGTCGAACTTGATGCCTGCCTCATGCGCGATCGCCGGCAGGTGCAAAGCCGCATTCGTCGAGCCGCCGGTGGCCGAGACCACGGTCGCCGCATTCTCCAGCGCCTTCAGCGTGACGATGTCGCGCGGCCGGATGTTCTTGGCGATCAGCTCCATGATCTTTTCGCCGGAGGCGAAATTGAAGCGGTCGCGCATCTCGTAAGGCGCCGGCGCACCGCAGGAGTACGGCAGCGCCAGGCCGATCGCCTCGGCGACGGTGGCCATGGTGTTGGCTGTGAACTGGGCCCCGCAGGAGCCGGCGGACGGACACGCCGCCTGCTCGATCTCGAGCAGTTCGGCATCGCTGACCGTGCCGACCGAATGCTGGCCGACTGCTTCGAACACGTCCTGCACAGTGATCTGGCGGCCGCGATAGGAGCCCGGCAGGATCGAGCCGCCATAGATGAAGATCGACGGCACGTTGAGCCGCACCATGGCCATCATCATGCCGGGCAGCGACTTGTCGCAGCCGGCAAGGCCGACCAGCGCATCGTAGCAATGGCCCCGCATGGTGAGTTCGACCGAATCGGCAATGACATCGCGCGACACCAGCGACGACTTCATGCCCTGGTGCCCCATGGCGATGCCGTCGGTGACGGTGATGGTGCAGAATTCGCGCGGCGTGCCGTTGGCTGCGGCGACGCCCTTCTTGACCACTTGCGCCTGGCGCATCAGCGAGATGTTGCAAGGCGCCGCCTCGTTCCAGCAGGAGGCGACGCCGACCAGCGGCTGTGCGATCTCGGCGGCAGACAGGCCCATGGCATAGAGATACGAACGGTGCGGCGCACGCGCCGGACCGACGGTCACATGGCGGCTCGGCAGCTTGGCCTTGGAAATGACTCTGGCGTCCATACTCTTCCTTGCCGCGGGCGGTGCGGCCTGCCCCATCGCCGAGCCTTCTGGCGCGTGTCCCGAGACGAATTCGAGGTGCGCCGGGTTTATGGCGGGAAATGGGCAATTTGGTCTGGCGGAGTTGTAGCGCGGGGGTTGGTCGGGAACTGTTGCCAAAACGTCACAATTACGAGAGGTGAAAGTGATGCGACGGATTTGCAACGCTGGCCCTTGCCGATCCGATCTGACGCTAACCGCGCAAACAAAAAGGCCGAGCGCTACCCGGCCTTTTGTTTTTATTTCCAAAGACTTAGAACTTAATTTTAACGCCACCAGAAATAGCTGTGACCAGATCGTTGCCGAAATCATAGCTGGAGTCTTCGCCAGCAACATAACCATTCTCTCCGGCCAATGTGCCGGAATGGCCGCTGGTCAGCACGCCGACCGCACCGCCCAAGCGAACTTCAACGTTTGGGGTCGGTGTATAGGCGACGCCGCCACCCAACGTCCAAGTGTCGGTCTGCGCACCGTAGCCATGCGAAGTTCCCCTATCCCAAGCTAGCTGACCGGCAGCACTCCACTGATCGTTGAACTTGTGACCAATACCGCCCGAAACAGTCCAGCCATCACGATACATCAGATCGAGCGACGTCACTTGACCCGGACCGTTCGTGAAACACACCGCTGGGGGAGCGAGGCCGGTCGGGCAGATTGGAACACTTTGCAGCACACTCCAGTTCACCCACTTGATCGAACCGAAGGCTAGCCAGCCTGGAGCGATACCCGACTGCAATTTCAACTCCAAGGAATCAGGCATGTACTGCGTGGAGCCGTAGATGGGCCTGACGATGGTCCCTCCCAAGCCATCCGGCAAAGTCAGCGAGCCAGAGATATTGTCGAGCTTAACCTGTGAATTGTAGACCAGACTCGCGCGCAGCGCGATGTCGGGGATTTCGTAAGCAACGCCAGCGCGCCAGCCCCAACCGCTGGTCTCCAGGTCGACACGACCTGTCAACGCCGGAAGGAGGTTCACTAGGCTTTCCTTGAAGCCCGAGATATCCTGATAGAACACGCCACCGATAAAACGGAGCTGACCCTTACCGGCATCAAACTTGTATGAGCAGGTGCCGGCGTAGTTGTTGCTCTTGATATCGGTTTCTGTATTGGAAAACGCACCGTTCCAAGCGGCACCCGGCGCAGTGTGGGCACCCCAAGGCTGCGAATAGTCGACCATGCAGTCGACACCCTGCACAACCTGAACTTTCATTCCGATACGCGGCACCCAATAGCCCTCGGCACCATCGGCCGAAGTGCCCAGGCCAAGGTCTTGCTTCGCTGGACCGAGGGCATTCTTGTACTTGCGATCCGGCATCACATAAGTCGCTTCGGCTTCCGTCGCGAACGGCGAGGCATCGAACAGCAGATCGATATCGTAGCCGCCGCGCTCCAGGCCGCCGGCACGCGCCGGATGCATCGCGGAACCGATCAAAGCCAGCGAAAAACACCCCGCCCCCAGCAGTGTTTTCAAACGCAAATTGTTCATGGATGTCCTCCCCGAAATACTAGTGCGTCAAGCTAGAACCAATTCGGGTTAACGGCGCAACAATGAATTCACATAGCGTACATGTACACTCTTGCGGACCGCATTTCGAACACAGTGGCGGCCTGGCCGGTAGGTTCGAAAATGACCATTTGGGCGGCAGACTGGGGAACAAATCAGAAAAAACCGCTCAAAACGGCACCAAAACCGGCTATTTTGCTGGCATTCGGCCCCATTGTTACATTATGGCAACAATGGGGTCGAAACTTTCCGTTTACGTCAATATTAACGCAACGGAACGCCTATTTTTCGAGCAAAAGAACCTTCGCGAAGCGCTGCAAGCGTCTCGCGAATCCGGCCGTCAACCGGCGTCGCGCACCCTGGTCAGCGCCACCGAAAGCTTCTCCTGCTGATCGCGGTATTCGTCGAGTTTTTCGCGCTCGGCCGCGACGATCTCTTCCGGCGCGCTGGCGACGAATCTTTCGTTCGACAGCTTCTTGTGCAGCCGCGCGATTTCCTCGGTCACCTTGGCCAGTTCCTTCTGCAGCCGCGCCGCCTCGGCGGAGAGATCGATCAGGCTGCCGAGCGGCAGGCAGATCGTCGCCTCGTTGAGCACGATCTGGGCCGAGCCCTTGGGTGCGGCATCCTGCAGCGAGATGTCGCCGACCCGCGCCAGCCGCTTGATGGCGGACGCATGGCGTTCCAGCCTCTGGTGAGTCTCGGCGCTGGCGCCGACCACCACCAGCGGCGCGATCGCCGCCGGCGGCACGTTCATTTCAGAGCGCACGGAGCGAATACCGGAGACCAGATCGACCAGCCAGTTGATGTCGGCGGCTGCATCGGCGTCCTCGAAGTCGGGCGACGGCCAGGCGGCGTGGCACAGCAGCGTTGCGCGCGGCCTGCCCCCACCTGCCGTCTGCGCCCACAGCTCCTCCGTCATGAACGGCATCATGGGGTGAAGCAGCTTGTAGATCTCGTCGAGCACGAAGGCGACGCAGGCGCGGCTTTCGGCTTTGGCCGCCTCGTCGGCGCCCATGAACACCGGCTTCAGCAGTTCCAGATACCAGTCGCAGAACAGGTTCCAGACGAAGCGGTAGGCGGCGCCCGCTGCTTCGTTGAAGCGGTAACCGGTGATGCCCTCGGTGATAGCGCGCGACGCCCTGGTCAGCTCGGTCAGGATCCAGCGATTGACCGGCAGCTTGGCGTCGTTGAGCCAGAAATCGTCATTGCGCGCGACCTCGTTCATCTCGGCAAAGCGTGTCGCGTTCCACAGCTTGGTGCCGAAATTGCGGTAGCCGGCGATGCGCGCCGGATCGAGCTTTACGTCGCGCCCCTGCGCCGCCATCACCGTCAGCGTGAAGCGCAGTGCGTCAGCACCAAACTCGTCGATGAGGTCGAGCGGATCGATGACGTTGCCTTTCGACTTCGACATCTTCTGCCCGTTCTTGTCGCGCACCAGCGCATGCACATAGACGGTGTGGAACGGCTCCTCGTGCATGAAATGCAGGCCCATCATCATCATCCGGGCGACCCAGAAGAAGATGATGTCGAAACCGGTCACCAGCACGTCGGTCTGGTAATAGGTTTTCAGCTCCGGCGTGTGATCCGGCCAGCCCAGTGTCGAGAACGGCCAAAGCGCCGACGAGAACCAGGTGTCGAGCACGTCCTCGTCGCGGGTCAGGATCTCGCCCGGCTTGAAGGTCTCGAGCTTGTCCTCGACCCAGGCCTTCCATGGACCTTCCAGCGCCAGATAATATTCGATCGCGGCGCCCAGCGCCTCTTCCTCGGTCTTCTCGACGAAGACCCGGCCGTCCGGCCCGTACCAGGCCGGGATCTGGTGACCCCACCATAGCTGGCGTGAAATACACCAGGGCTGGATGTTCTCCATCCAGTCGAAATAGGTCTTTTCCCAGTTCTTCGGCACGAAGTTGGTACGGCCTTCGCGCACCGATGCGATCGCCGGCTTGGCCAGCTCGGCGGCGTTTGCATACCACTGCTCGGTCAGAAACGGCTCGATCGGCACGCCGCCGCGGTCGCCATGCGGCACGGCGTGGCGATGCGGCTCGATCTTGTCGAGGAAGCCGCCGGCCTCCATCAGCTCGACGATTTTCTTGCGCGCGACGAAACGGTCGAGACCGTCGAGCTCGTCCCAGACGGCCTGGCGCTCCGGCGTCACGTCGAGCCCGGCGAGAAAATCCTCGTTATCCCTGAGCGTTATTGCCGCCTCGATGGTCAGGATGTTGATCGCCGGCAGCTTGTGGCGCTTGCCAACCTCGAAATCGTTGAAGTCGTGCGCCGGCGTGATCTTGACGGCGCCGGAACCCTTTTCCGGGTCGGAATACTCGTCAGCCACAACCGGAATTTTCCGGCCGACGATCGGCAACACGACATTCTTGCCGACCAGATGCCGGTAGCGCTCGTCGTCCGGGTGCACGGCGACTGCCGTATCGCCCAGCATCGTCTCGGGCCGTGTCGTCGCCACGGTGATGAATGTCCCAGGATTTTCCGGATCGAAAATCTCGCCCTCGATCGGATAGCGGAAGTGCCAGAGATTGCCATTGACCTCCTGCGGCTCGACCTCCAGGTCGGAGATCGCCGTCAACAGCTTCGGGTCCCAGTTCACAAGGCGCTTGTCCTTGTAGATCAGCCCTTCCTTGTAGAGGCTGACAAAAACTTCGAGCACGGCCTTGGACAGGCCTTCATCCATGGTGAAGCGTTCGCGCGACCAGTCCGCCGAGGCGCCGAGCCGCTTCAGCTGGTTGAAAATGGCGCCGCCGGACTCGGCCTTCCACTCCCAGACCTTGTCGATGAACTGTTCGCGGGTGAGATCGCGGCGATGTATCTGCTTTTCCATCAGCTGGCGTTCGACCACCATCTGCGTGGCGATGCCGGCATGATCCATGCCGGGCTGCCACAGCACGTTTTTGCCGCGCATGCGCTCGAAGCGCACGAGTATGTCCTGCAGCGTGTTGTTGAGTGCATGGCCCATATGCAGCGAGCCGGTGACGTTGGGCGGCGGGATGACGATGGTGAAGGCCTCCGCCCCCTCCTCGGCGCCGGCGCCGGCGCGAAATGCGTCCGCCTCTTCCCAGATTTTGGCGATCCTGGGCTCGACGGTCTTGGCGTCGTAGGTCTTTTCAAGCATGGGAAAATGGTCCGCGCGGTCGGGAGTTTTGCTGACCCGGTGTAAATCGGAAGGTTTTGGCCAAGTCAACCGCGAGGGCGGCCTCAGTCCTTCAACGCAAATAGGCGGGGCCCTGGTCATTTCAACGGAAAGGCCATGCCTGCACCTTCATCGTCAGCGATCCCGACGGTACCTGATCGTGTTCGCGACATCGGCCGGAAGCTGACCTGCAGCGAAAGCGTCGCCCGAAGGCGGCGCCTTAATCCGGAACGGGCTATGGTGATGTCTACTGCGCGCCGCGCGCGACGCGCTCGATTTCTTCGCGTACCAGGCGCTCGACCAGCGTCGGCAGATTGTTGTCCAGCCAGTCCTGCAACATCGGCCGCAGCATCTCCTCGGCCATCTCGTCGAAGGTCTTCTTGCTGCGGCTGGCGAAGGCGTCGGAGAGCTCGCCGAAGGCGGCTGCGACCTGCCGTCCCGTATGTTCCGAAACGATCGCCGACCGAACCGGAGTTGTATCGGCCGGGCGCGCGCGCTCGCCGCTCGAAGGACGAGGCTCGAAAGCCGGCTCGGCAGCGAGATCGTCCTCGAAAGCCTCGACCTCCGCGATTGCTGCCTGCCGATTTTCAGTCTCCAGCTGCCTGATCTCCGGCTGCCTGATCTCGGGCCGCCGTACTGTGTCAGCCGGTTTTGCCTGATTGCCAACGGCCGCGATTTCGCGGCGCCAATCCGTGACGATCGAGTCGGTGGTTTCCGCCTTTGCCCGCACTGCAGCTTCTGCCCTGACGGCGGGAGCTGGCTCACTGGCTATCCTGGCGCTTACTTCCGCCAATGTCATCGGAGCATGCGCGGGTGGCGCGGCGGTCGTGGCATTTGCCGCAATGGCAGGCTTCACTGGCGACGGCTCGGAGCGCGGCTCCGGCCGCGCAACCACCGGCTCGGCCAGTTGGGCCTGCACCTCGGCCAGCGTCACCGGCTTCTTGCTTTCGGTCGAGCTGTGCAATTCGCTGCGGAAGGCCTCGACATCCGAAACAGGCCCGGCGGCCGGCACAAGGTCCTGGCGCAACTCATCGGCGTCGCCCGGCAGCTTGCGGCCGGTGTCGCTGTCTTCGATGATCCTCCTGATGGAAGCCAGTATTTCTTCCATGGAAGGTTCGCGCTGTGCGCTGCTTGCCGTCGCCATCGTCACATCCGCCGCCCCCGCGCATGATCCCGAAAATCGATCTTCGATTTTCGAAGAGGATCAGGCGCAAAATCAAAGTTCTACAGCCTCCTTTGCGCATCCATCGGACGCGTGGCGCTGTAGTGACCCGTTCCTGGATTCCTGTCCGGCAAAGCCGGATACGAATCATGGCGACAGCGTAGCCGACGGATCGCCATCCGAGAATCCCCAATCTCGGAAGACGCCGGATTTCAACAATTTAGGCTACAAAAGACAAACGCCGCGCATCCTTGGGAAGCGCGGCGCTACGATACTTTCAATCTTGGCGGGATTTGAACCGCTCAGTCGCGATCAACGACCGTCCGGCGTACGCAGCCCGATCCATTTGTCCTTGACGGCTCTGTAGTGCTCTTCAGGCTTGTACTTCACCACATTCAACGCCAGGCGATCGGCCGACAGGCGGCCCATGGCCGACAGGATGGCGTAGCTCGCTACAACCACATCGCGCTCGGAGCTGGCGAGGTCGATCTTTGCCGAGATGACGGCGTTCTGGGCATTCAACACGTCGAGCGTGGTGCGCTGTCCGACATTGCGCTCCTCGATGACGCCGTTGAGCGCCAACTGTGCGGCCGCGATCACCTGCCGATTAGCGTCGACGCTTTCACGCGCTGCGATGTATTGCGTCCATGCCGAGGTCACGGCCTGGCGCACCGAGTCACGGCTGACATCCACCTCGATGCGAGCCTGGCTGAGCGATTCCTTCGACTGACGAACGAGTGCGGAGGTACGGCCGCCCGAATAGATCGGAACGGTCAGCGTCGCGCCGACGGTGGCGGCATTGGAATCGCCGTCCGAATCCCCCGCGCCAGGTACGGTATTTTGATAGACATGGGAAAGGCCGGCACTGGCAGTCAACTGCGGCAGCAACGCACCCTCCTGCGTCTTTACATCAAATCCGGCTGCATCGACGGAATGTAGGGCGGCCAGGATGGCCGGATGCTCGTTCGATGCAATGCCGATCGCCGCCTCGAGACTCCTCGGCAACAGCTTCGCCAACGGCGACGCGGCCTTGAGCTTGCCCGGCTCGTCGCCGACGATCTGATGATAGGTTGCCGCACTGGCCAGAGCCTGCGCACGGGCGGCACTCAACTGCGCCACCGCGGCCGAACGCGACGCGTCGGCCTGCGCCACATCGGTGCGCGTGCCCTCGCCGACCTCGAAGCGCGAGCGCGCCGCGCGCGCTTGCTCGGTCAGAAACTGCAGGTTCTGTTCGGTCAGCACCGCCACCTGGCGGTCGCGAATCACGTCCATATAGGCGCTCGCCGCGTTGAACAGCGTGTTCTCTTCGGTGTTGCGCAGGCCCTCGACCGAGGCCCTCACCTGTGCAGCGGCCGACGCGACCCTGTTCTTGGTCTGGAAGCCGTCGAACAGCGTCTGATCAATCCGAACGCCGAAGCTGCCGGTGGTCAATGCCAGGCTCGCGTTCCTGCCGTTTAGGTGCCTGGAGGTGTAATCGATATCAGCCGAACCAGTGATCACCGGGCGATAGCCCGACTTGGCGATCGCCACGCCCTCATCGGTGACGCGCACGCCGGCACGGGCCGAATTCAGCGAGGAATTGTTCTGGTAGGCCTTGGAAAGCGCGCCGAGAATGGTTTCCGCCGAGGCGGCTATCGGCGAAAGCGCTGTCGCGGAAATGAGGACAGTAACAAACAAACTCTTGGCTAAGGACGGCACTTTATATCCCTCATTCGTTTTGCACGGGAACCACGCCACGCCAGCCCATCCCTAGGGATCGGCCAGCGCCGCGTCGATGTATCGTTCCCCCGCTGACAGCCTCCCGAAACCCCGGTTAACCAATCAGCAACGATCGTTCAATCGCAAGCCAACATGACAGAGTCTTTGCTGCAAGGCAAAATCACTTAGAACTCGAAGGCATGAATGCGTTCAAATCCGGGTAGTGGCTTAATTGCCGCATTAAATGCCCGTCTTCCGGTTACAACCCCCCCTGCATTGAAAAAGAGCCGGGCTACGCCCGCATTGCCCTGCCCTTCCACAGCCACCAGCCGGCCGCCTTCGGCAAGCTGGTCAAGCAGCGCCGCAGGCACTTTCTCGACGCTGCCGCCGATGAGAATCACATTGTAGGGCGCCTTGGCGGCATGACCTTGCGGCAGTGGGCCGGTGACCACGGTGACGTTATCGCAGCCCTGCGCCGAAAGCGCCGCTTTGGCTGCTTCCGCCAGTGTGGTATCGCTTTCCAGCGCCACGACGGATTTGGCCAGCCTGGACAGCAGCGCCGCGGAATAACCGGTGCCGCAGCCGACATCGAGCACCGAATCGCCGGCGTCGATCTCGGCCAACTGCAAAAGCTTGGCCAGTGGCGACGGCTCCATGAGGTAGCGCGCACCGCTGCCATCGGCGCCGTCGGAGATGCGGATATCCTCGTCGATATAGGCGAGAGCCTGTTGGCCGGCCCCGACAAAGGCCTCGCGCGGCACGGCAAGCATCGCATCGAGCAATGCTGCGTCGGTCACATCGGTGGTGCGGACCTGGCCGTCGACCATCTTGACGCGAAGTTCGGAGAAATCAGCGCTCATGTCCCAACCAATCCGTCAAAAGCCAATGCGCTGAAATGCGCTTGTCGCGCCGACACTGCGGCGCATTCGACCGGAACTCAAGCCCCCGGCATGCGGGAGTTGAAGCGATTGGAGGCCTCGCCCGGAATCGAACCGGGGTGCAAGGATTTGCAGTCCTCTGCGTAACCACTCCGCCACGAGGCCTCATCGCTCCCGGCGAGCGAACTCAATATGGTGGCAGCGAAAGGTCGTCAAGCGTCCGCGCGGCATTCCGGCGCGCTTTCCTCATCAGCCGCCGCAACGTGGTTCCCGAGCGATTTCAGCGCTTGGCGCACCGGCATATTGGCCGCTCCTCAAGCATGGCTGCGCGACCGGCGAAACTCGAACCCGCAGCTTTACGCAGCGGGTGCAAACTGGCTTTCACCGTAAACGCGCGGCTGACACCAGGGGCTGCCGTTCTCAAGGAGATATTCGAGGGGAAGGTCTGCGGGGGGCTGGAAGCGAAGCGTCCACTGAACCGGGACCGCGCGCCATCGCTTTCAATTTGGCCGGCGACGCCGTTCCCACCAGACGACGAACCGGCGCCGCAGGCGGCGCACCGCGGCAAATTCGTAGGAAAGCACCAAAAGGCCGAGCGGAATCATCCAGAAGCCGAGAATCGGCAGGAAACCGAGAAGGCCGAAAAACACCAGCACGATACCGATGGCGATCCTCAGCCCGCGCGAGCGCGGCATGGTGAACTCGCGCCCGAACACCGAGATTTTCCGCGCCGGTGCCTGGTTTTCGTCTGCTGCAGTCATGTCGAAAGTCGATCCGGTTGCCTTCGATAAAGCCATATGCGCTAAAGGCTGCAATCGCCTTTCAGGTTCCGCCGACCAAGGTCCGACGGCGCCCAAGACGGCTCATATGTGGTGTCATCCGGCGATTGCCAGAAACCATTGGGTGAAAATGCGCTAAAAAATGCGAAATGCTTCTTTGCAAAGCCGAAAAGGGTTTGCTATAGGCTGCGCCACTCACATGAGAGCCTCTATTCCCCGGTAGCTCAGTGGTAGAGCAACCGGCTGTTAACCGGTTGGTCGCTGGTTCGAATCCGGCCCGGGGAGCCACCGCCTTTTCTAAGCCGTGGTGCGATCTTGTACACTACAGCGCCATTGTCCGCGCACTTCGGTCCGCTTAGCTTCTGCCAGAACGGCTGGTAACAGCTACGAAGCCGATCGAGGCAGTTTGGTGGGCATCGCGCCCCTGCCCTCGCCCGAAGGCAGCCTGATAACGCCCGGTATCACCTATGAAAATACCAAATCGGGAGGACGTTGGTGCAAACCAAGAAGATCATCAATGACGGCAATCGGGCCGTCGACGAGATGCTGGAAGGCATCCTGGCTGCGCATCCCCGCCATCTCAAAGCCGTTGACGGAAGCCCGCGCTCGATCATCGCCCGCGATGGACCGCGCCAAGGCAAGGTAGGCCTCGTCATTGGTGGCGGCTCGGGCCACGAGCCGAGTTTTCTCGGCTTCGTCGGCAAGGGGCTGGCCGACGCGGCGGCGATCGGCAATGTCTTCGCCTCTCCGCCGCCCGACCCGATCCTCGAATGCGCCAAGGCGGCGAGCGGCGGCGCCGGTGTGCTGTTCATGTACGGCAACTATGCCGGCGACGTCATGAATTTCGACATGGCGGCCGAGATGGCCGCGATGGACGACATCGAGGTGCGCACGGTGCTGAGCACCGACGACGTCGCTTCCGCGCCCGTTGGTGACAGGCACAAGCGGCGCGGTGTCGCAGGGAACTTCTTCATCTTCAAGGCGGCAGGCGCCGCCTGCGACCGCATGTTGTCTTTCGATGAATGCGAACGCATTGCCGGGAAAGCCAACGACCACACCTTTACCATGGGCGTCGCATTGGCGCCCTGTTCGTTGCCGCAAACCCGCCGGCCGAATTTCGAAATCGGACCCGACGAGATGGAGATCGGCATGGGCATCCATGGCGAACCCGGCATCGCACGCGGAAAACTCAAAACGGCCGACGAGATCACCGACGAAATGCTGGACAGGATTCTCGCCGAGATGGCGCCGGCACGCGGCGAGAAGGTCGCCGTGCTGGTCAATTCGCTGGGTTCGACACCGCTGATGGAACTCTACATCATGAACCGGCGCGTGAAGCAGCGGCTTGACGATATCGGTGTATCCATTCACGCAAGCTGGGTCGGCAATTACTGCACCTCGCTCGAAATGGCCGGCGCTTCGATCACGCTGCACCACCTCGACGACGAGTTGCAAACGATGCTCGACCACCCTTGCGACTGCGCCATGTTTCGCGCCGGGTAAACTGGGGACGGCAAGGAACAACAGATGACAACAATCGACACCACCCGCCTTGCCGCGATGTTCGTTGCCATCGCCGACGCCATGTCAGCCGACCGGGACCGGTTGTGCGCGCTTGACGGGGTGATCGGCGATGCCGACCACGGCATTGCCATGGAGTTGGGATTTGCCGCGGCACGCGACGCGGTGGCCGCATTGGACGACGGGACCACCGATCCGACCATCTTGCTGAACACGGCGGCGAAGTCGTTCCTCAACGCCGTCGGCGCCTCCTCGGGCCCGCTCTATGCCACGGCATTCATGCGCGGCGCGGCCGCCGTCAAGGGCAAGGCGACGCTCGACGACGCCGACGCGGTCGCTATGTTCCAAGCGATGGCCAGAGGCATTCAGGATCGCGGCAAGGCCGAGCCTGGCGAAAAGACGATGATCGATGCGTGGGCGCCGGCCGCGAGGGCTGCGGGCGAGGCACTGGCCGCCGGCAAGGGGCTGGCCGGCAGCCTCGCGGCTGCAGCCGAGGCGGCAAAGGTCGGCGCGGAGGCGACCAAGACGATGATCGCCACCAAGGGCCGGGCCTCCCGCCTCGGCGAACGCTCGCTTGGCCATATGGATCCAGGCGCGGCGTCCGCCGTAACTGTGATCGAGGCGATGCGGATCGCCTTGACCGGCTAGGTCGGGAGCGGATCCTCAGCGCTTCGCGTCGAGCTTGTCGACAGCCTGCACGTTGGCGGCAGAGGGACCGTTCGGATCGAACTCCGAGGCCAGCCAGGCGTCGGCGATCGATTTGGCCAGTTCGGGGCCGATGACGCGCGCACCCATGGTGATGATCTGGGCATTGTTGGATTTCGCAGCGCGTTCCGCCGAATAGGTGTCGTGGGTTAGCGCGGCACGGATTCCGGGCACCTTGTTGGCCGAGATGCTGACGCCGATGCCGGTGCCGCAAAACAGGATGGCGCGGTCGTAATTGCCGTCGACAATTTCGTGGCCGACCGCAGCGGCAATATCGGCGTAGAATCCGGCCTGGCTGAGATCGACGACCTGCAGTTCTGGCTTGGTGGCGAGATGCTTGGCGATGACATCGAGCAGCGGCTTGCCGGCGCTGTCGGCTCCGAGTGCGATCTTCATGGCAATTAACTCCTTCGTTTTCGTGGTCAGCGCGCAATGGCGGCCGATGCCTTTTTGAGAATGTCGATATAGCCTTCCGCTTGCCATGCCGAGCGGCCGATGAACAGCCCATCGATATGCGGCTGGCCGATCAGTTCGGCCGCGTTGCCGGGATTGACGCTGCCGCCGTAGAGCACAAGCGGGGCGGTCGGCAACCGGGTTGCTGCGACCTGCTTGATCAGCGCCTGCTGCTTGTCGGCATAGTCGGCGCTGGCCGGAATGCCTTTCTCGCCGATCGCCCACACCGGTTCATAGGCAAAGAGTATCTCTGCCGACAACTCATTGTTTGCGAGACCCTGCAGCGCGCCCAAAACCTGCGCGGTCAGGATTTCGTCGGCGCGGCCGCCCTCGCGCTCGGCCAGCGTCTCGCCGACACAAATCAAGGGTACGAAGCCGTGCTTGACTGCCGCTGCGGTTTTCAGTCCCACGATCTTGTCCGTCTCGCCAAAATGCTCACGGCGCTCGCTATGGCCGAGTTCGATCAGGTCGAGCCCACAATCCCTCAGCATCACCGGCGAAATCTCGCCCGTCCAGGCACCGGCATCGGCCCAATGCATGTTCTGGGCGCCGACCTTGACGCGGGTGTTGGCGAGCGCCGCCTTGACCTGCCGCACCGCGGTGAAGGGGGGAATGACGAAAGGCTGTATCGCCGGATCGAAGCCCGGCACGAACGCCGCCAATGCCTCGGCGAACTGCAGCGCCTCCGCCAGCGTCTTGTTCATCTTCCAGCTCGTGCCGACCCAATATGGGGCCATTCTTCTCTCCTTCGATCCGAAATTCGAATGATGCGTGTTTCCGGGTCTGCGCCGGCCTTCGGGCCGGCGGTTTGCCTCAAGCGCGAGGCTTGAGACTTTCGCGGCCGCTGTCGATGTAAGGCGCCCAGAAATCCACCGACTCACGGATCATTGCAATAACCTGATGATCGACCGGTTCCCTCTCCCGGAAGGAAAGTTCAAGGCAGATTTCATTGTCGGTTCCGCCACCCGCCCGCACGGCGTCGAGCAGCTTCTGCGGGATGATCCGGCCATCCTTGTTGTAGGCGGCGGTGAACGGCCAGTGCCCGCCCTTGTTCATCGACGATTGCTTGATGTGGATGATCGGCGATTGCAACGGGAACGCTTTCGCCCAGGCATAGGGATCGGTGTCGTCAGGACTGGGCGAGGTCACGTCGCCATGGTCGATGTCGACCATCATCTGCATCGGGATCGGCAGCTTGGCCGCATCGATGGCGCCCTGCAATTCGACGCAGCTTTCGATCGTGTGGCCAAACTCGCGCCCGACCGACATCGGTTCCCAGAAAAGGTAGGTCAGGCCCGCCGCCTTGGCGTGCTCGGCCACTTCGCGCCAGCATTCGAGCGCGATGTCGAGAAGCGCCGCGCGCCGCTGCGGATCGTCAAAATCCTTGTAGGTGAATATGGCGAACTGCGTGCCCATGCCCGACGCGCCGAGTTCGGCGGAGATGTCGGCGAAGGTCTTGAACCAATCGACATAATAGCGGCGCACATCCGCGTCCGGATGGCCGAAATGATTGAGCCGGCCATAGGGACCGGTCATACCCGAAGTGATCCGCACGCCGGTCCGCGCCAGGGCGCTGTTGAACAGGCGAACGAACTTGGCGATCGTTGCCGCCGGCCAGCCCGGATTGACGAATTCATGCGTCAGTTGCACGTCGCGGATGCCGATGCCATAGGCAATGGCGTCGATCAGATCGTCGGGATCGGCGAAGCGATTGACCAGCGGGTTGGTGTTCAGCGAAAGCGTGAAGGCCATCAGTTCACCGCCGCCATTGTCTTTGTGCACCAGTCTTCGAATGTTTTCCGCTCGGCCGCATTGATATGCAGCCCGTGTTTGGTCCGGCGTTCGAGAACGTCGGCGGCGGTCATCGCCCATTCGGTCTCGAACAGGAAGACAGCTTCGAGCTCATAGAAATCCGGGCCGAAACGACGGCCGAGATCGGCTTCGCCTTTTACGCCTTTCAGCAAGGCGCGCGTGCGCGTGCCGTAGCTGCGGGCATAGTGCTTCACCAGCGACGGGCTAAGCCACGAAAACTCGGCGTGCAGATCGCCCAGGAACTGCTGGAAATCCGCGTTGGGCAGGTCGCCTCCCGGCAGGGGAATTTTGGCTGTCCAGGCCTTCTTCATGGTCGGAAAGAAGGGCTGGATCTTTTCCAGCGCATGTTCGGACAGTTTGCGGAAGGTGGTGATCTTGCCGCCGAACACAGAAAGCAGCGGCGCGCCACCGTTCGGGGCGTCGAGTTCGAAGATGTAGTCGCGCGTCACCGCGCTCGGGTTGTCGGCATTGTCGTCATAGAGCGGCCGCACGCCCGAGAAACTGTAGACCACGTCCTGCGCGGTGAGTTGGCGCTTGAAGTAGCGGTTGACCACCTTGATCAGATAATCGATTTCGCTGGCTTCGGCCGCCACTAGCTCAGGCCTGCCTTCATAGGGTATGTCGGTGGTGCCGATCAGCGCCAGATCATTCTCATACGGATTGACGAAAATCACCCGCTTGTCGTTGTTCTGGATCAGATAGGCCTGCCGTCCCTCCCAGAATTTTGGCACGACGATATGGCTTCCTTTTACCAGGCGAACGTTGCGGGTGGAATTCTGTCCGGCGACGCGGCTGACGATGTCATTCACCCATGGCCCGGCCGCGTTGACCAACCCGCGTGCGCGGACCCTCGTCACAGCGCCCGTGCGGCCGTCCTGCATGTCGATCGACCACAGGCCGTCTTCGCGCCAGGCAGCAATACAGGCAGTGCGAGTGAAGACTTTTGCTCCGCGCTGACTGGCATCGAGCGCATTGAGCAGCACCAGCCTGGCGTCATCGACCCAGCAGTCGGAATATTCGAAGCCACGCTTGAATTCGTCCCTGATCGGCGCCCCTTCCGGCGCCGTTCTCAGGTTCAGTGTCCTCGTTCCCGGCAGCAGCTTGCGGCCGCCAAGATGGTCGTAGAGAAACAGCCCGAGCCGCACCAGCCATGCCGGCCGGTCCTCGGGGCTGTGCGGCAGCACGAAACGCATTGGCCAGATGATGTGCGGCGCCGCCTCAAGCAGCACCTCGCGCTCGATCAGCGCTTCGCGCACCAGCCGGAACTCGTAATATTCGAGATAGCGCAGGCCGCCATGCACCAGCTTGCCGGAACGCGAGCTGGTGCCTTGCGCCAGATCGTCCTTCTCGCACAGGATGACCGACAGCCCGCGACCCGCGGCATCGCGCGCTATGCCGGCGCCGTTGACGCCACCGCCGATCACGAAGAGATCGACAATATCCGTTGTATCGCTCAAGACTTAGCTCCTGTGCGGTGCGCCATCGATTTCCACACCGGATGCAGCGCCTGACGCGCCGCGACAAAAGACGGAAACAGCGCATCGTAGGTTTGCGAAAGCGCCTCGTCATAGGCGTCGCATTCGCCCAGAAGCGGCGTCACCCATTCGGCGCAGCAATCATCCATCGAGCGATAAAAGCCGAGCCCGACCGCGGCCATCATCGCCGCACCCGCGGCACCTGCTTCTTGGCGGCTGCTGGTTCTGACCTGCGCGCGGGTTGCCGCGGCGATAATACGGCGCAGCGACGGACTGCGCGCCGCGCCGCCAGACAGGCGGATCTCGCTGGGCATGCTGCCCATGGCCTGGTAGCAATCGCGGGCCGCGAAGGCCAATCCCTCGAGAACGGCGCGCGCCAGATCGCCAAAACCGTGCTTGACCGAGAGGCCGATGAAGCCCGCGCGTGCGTCGGGGTCAACGAACGGTCCGCGTTCGCCGGCGAGCGAGATATAGGGCTGATAGACCAGCGATCCCGGCTCCGATCCTTCGACCCAGACATCGAGCGCTTTCAGCAGCTCGTCGCGCGAAGGTTTTGCGCCGCTGGCGGTCAGCACGTCGCGCGCCAGGCCAAGCAGCCAGTCGATGTTGAGCGTCGCCGCCATATTGGATTGCAGCTGCGCATAGGCGCCCGGAACCGGCATGGCGATCGTGTAGCCGGAGGCATTGTCGTTGAGGACGACATCATCAGGAGTGCGCGCTAGGCGTGTGTGGATGCCGGTCGAGCCGATGACCGTGCAGCCGACATTGCCGCTTGGATCATAGAGGCCGGCGCCGAGCGCGGTGCTGACCATGTCGACGTAGCCCAGCACCACCGGCGTGCCCGCAAGCAGGCCGGTCTCGCCTGCTGCCGACGCAGAAAGCGGATGATGGTCGGTCGTGCCTTCGAGCATGGGGGGCAGCAGGCGGCGGTGCGACGTCAGATCCAGAATGTCGAGCACCTCGTCGGAATAGCTGCGCGCGCGGAAATCGCCGAAGGTGAATGTTCCCTCCGAAGGATCGGTGGCGCGCTCGCCGGTCATCTTGA
The DNA here is from genome assembly GCF_040323695.1 of Mesorhizobium sp. M0030. Lineage (NCBI taxonomy): Bacteria > Pseudomonadati > Pseudomonadota > Alphaproteobacteria > Hyphomicrobiales > Phyllobacteriaceae > Mesorhizobium > Mesorhizobium sp. M0030. The sequence continues at coordinate 144,828 of NZ_JAMYVE010000006.1, forward strand.
AATAGAGCCAGTCCTTGCAGTGAAAGGCAGTGGCGGCGCGCTCCAGGATTTCCGGGCTGTTTTTCTTCAGCCAGCTGAGCTGAGCGCCCTGCTGGCAGGCGTTGAGCCCGGTGCCGGTGATCTCGAACCGCGTGCGATCCCGGGGATCGCCGCGCATCTCGTCCACCAGATGTCCGGCGCGCGCATCGAGCCAGAGCCACGCGCGCCCGACCGGCATGCCGTCGCCATCGATCAGCCAGGTGCCGTCGCCCTGCCCGGTGACCGCGACGGCCGCGGTTCGCCGCGCGAGGTCTGGAATTTTCGTCGCCAGATCGAGAACGGTCAGCACCATGTCGCGCCAGGTCTGATTAAGGTCCTGTTCGGCGCCGCCGCCTTCCAGCGTGACGAAGCTGTTGGTCACCGATGCCATGGCGAGCTGCCGCCCCGATAGATCGAAAGCGACCGATTTGATCACGGACGTTCCCGCGTCGATCCCGATCAGCAGGTCTTTCATGCCGCAAGTTCCGGATGGTTATGAAGGCAAGTCACAAGGAGCAGTCTTTGTTGTCTCGAAGCCATGGAAGAGCCAGGGAGTGTCCGCGAAGGACACCCCCTGAGCAGGTTTTTATTCCGACAGCACGAAGGGTGCGGTGTACTTGTCCACATTGTCCTTGGTGATGAGCAGGCAATCGAACAGTTGCTTCTCGCTGGTGGCGCCGGTAGCGCCCGTCTTGATGAACGAGTCGGCCTGCTGCACGGCCTTGGCCGAGAAGATGGCCACCGGCTGAAGCACGGTGTACTGCAGTTCGCCGGACTTGATGGCCGCAACCGCATCCGGGGAGCCGTCAAAGCCGCCGACCTTGATGCCGGCGAGCTTGCCGGCTTCCTTCAGCGCCGCAACCGCGCCAAGCGCCATTTCGTCGTTGCCGCTGATCACCGCGATGATGTCGGGATTGGCCTGCAGCATGCTCTGCATCTTGTCGTGTCCCTGGGTACGATCCCAGTTGGCGACCTGCGAAGCGGCCTTTTCGAGATCCGGATACTGGCTCAGCACAGTCGCGTAGCCGTTCGAGCGCGTGGCGGCGTTGTTGTCCGAGGGGGCGCCGAGCAGTTCGACATACTTGCCCTTTTCACCGACCGCCTGCACCCACTGCTGGGCGCCGAGAGCCGCACCCTGGGCGTTGTTGGAGACGAGCTGTCCCTTGGCAAGACCTTCCTGGTTGATCTCGGCATTGACGAGGAAAACCGGGATGTTGGCGGCAATCGCCTTCTTCACCGCGCCGACCGAACCATCGGCATTGGCCGGGTCGAGGATGATCGCCACCGACTTGTTGGTGATGGCGGTGTCGATCAGATTGCTTTCGGTATTGGTGTCGCCCTTGTGGGCGGCGACGTTGGCTGTATAGCCAAGCTTTTCGGCTTCGGCCTTGGCGACGTTGCCTTCGGTCAGCCAGTAGGGGTTGGCCGGATCGTTGACGATGATCGAGATCAGGCCCGCGGCCGATGCGGCTGCGCTAAACCCGACCACCATCGCGGCGGCAAGCAAACTTCTAAGCACGATTTTCATGTACATTCCTCCAATGATTTTACGCGGTCTTGCTGCCAGTCAGCTGGCAGTCTTCCCTTGGGCAGGATTGGCCGGTTCGGCCTTCCCCCGTTTCTGAGAAGTCGGTTGGCCGCCCGTCGAAGCTGGAAGCTTGCTACGGCGGCGATACTGAACGGCATTGAGGAGCACGGCGAGCACGATGACGGCGCCGGTGAACACTGTCTGCCAGTAGGATGAGATGCCGATGATCACCAGACCATCGGATAGGAAGCCGATGACGAAGGCTCCGAGCAAGGTGCCGCGAATGTTGCCGCGCCCGCCGGTGAGTGCGGCGCCGCCGATGACCACGGCGGCGATGGCCGTCAGTTCGTAGGTGGTGCCGGCGGTCGGCCCGGCCGAGGTCAGCTGCGAGGACAGGATCAGGCCGGCAATGGCGGCGCAGATGCCCGACAGCACATAGACCGAAATCTGCACGGTCTTGACCGGAACGCCGGAGAGTTCGGCGGCGCGCTCATTGCCGCCCGAGGCGTAGAGCCAGCGTCCAAAGGCGGTGCGGTTCAGGACGATGCTGCCGATCAGCGCGATAACCGCCAGCACCACCACGCCGGTCGGCACGCCGAACAGGCGGTTGAAGCCGAGAGCATCGAAACCGGTGTTGCCCAACTCCGGCTTGCCGCCGAGATTGTTGTAGGTCAGGCCGCTGGTCATCAGCAGTGCCAGGCCGCGCGCCATGTACATGACGCCGAGCGTGGCGACGAAGGCCGGAACCTTGAACCGCGCGATCAGCACGCCGTTGATCAGCCCGACAGCGGCGCCCAGCATGCAGGCCAGCACCGCGACCACCCAGACCGGCGGATAGAGAACGACGCCGAGCCAGGTCAGCGTCACGCCTTGCATCAGAAAACCGGCGACGACGCCGGCAAGCCCGAGCGTCGACCCCACCGACAGGTCGATGCCGCCATTGAGGATGACGAGCAGCATGCCGATGGCGAGAATCCCGAAGATGGCGACATGCGAAGCCATGGTCAGGAAATTCGCCACCGAGAGGTAGTAGGGCGACAGGATCGAGAAGACGACAATGATGACGATCAGGGCAAAGAAGGCCCGGCCTTCGAGCAGCAGCTTGGCCACGTCGAAGCCCTCTCCGCCCGCATTGGGGCTGGACTGTTTGCTGGCCTGGCTGACATCGCTCATGGGTCGGGGCTCCGGAAATTCTGTGGTCAGGCGACCACGGCTTCGCCGGAGGCGGCCATGATCTGCTCTTTGGTGGCGTTGGCGCCGAATTCGGCTGAAATCTTGCCGCGCCGCATGACGACGATGCGGTGGGCGATGCTGAGGCACTCATTGACCTCCGAGGTCGAGAAGACGACCGCCAGGCCTTGCGCGGCACGCTCGCTGAGCAAGCGAAAGACTTCGGCCTTCGCACCGACGTCGATGCCGCGGCTCGGCTCGTCGAGAAGGATGACCTTGGGATCTGTCGTCAGCATCTTGCCTATGACGACCTTCTGCTGGTTGCCGCCCGACAGCGATCCGATCATGGCGTTGCCGCCCGCGGTCTTGATGGTCACCTTGCGGATCGAATCGTCGATCAGTGCGCGCTCCCTCTGCCGGGAGAGGAAGAGCCCCTTGGCGAATGCCTCGATGCTGGCAAGCGACAGGTTGCGGCCGACGGTCATGGTCTGAACCAGGCCATCGCGCTGGCGATCCTCGGGGACCAGAACCAGACCTCGGGCGATGCGCTGGGCAATGGTCAGTCCCGAAACGTCCTCACCCTCCAGCAGCGCCCGCCCGCCCGCCATGGGCACACGGCCGGCGACGGCCTCCAGCAATTCCGTGCGGCCCGCGCCCATCAGCCCATAGATGCAGACGATCTCGCCCGCTTTGACATCCAGCGACAGATGATCGACGACGTAGCCTGAACCCGAAGCGTCGGTGACGCTGACATCCTCGATCGACAGCGCCACCGCGCCGAACTCGTGGCCGGTCGGCGGCGAGCCGAGATCGAAATTCTCGCCCACCATGTTGCGGACGATCCATTCGAGGTCGATGTCCTTGGCCTCGGCCGTCGCCGTGATCGCCCCGTCACGCAGCACGACGGCGTAGTCGGTGATCTGCAGCGCCTCTTCGAGGTGATGCGAGATGTAGACGATGGAGACGCCGCGGCTGGTCAGGTCGCGGATCACCTTGAACAGCACTTCGACCTCCGTGGCGCTCAGCGCGGAGGTCGGCTCGTCCATGATCAGGATGCGGGAATCGACCGACAGCGCGCGTGCGATCTCGACGATCTGCTGCTGCCCCAGGCGCAGGTCCTCGACCAGGGTCATCGGATCGATGTCTTCTTCGAGGTCGGCCATCAGCGCCCGCGCCTGGCGCGACTCCTCGGCGAAGTCGAGGCCGGTTCTGGTGCGCAGTTCGCGGCCCATGAAGATGTTGTCGCGAACGCTGAGGTTCGGCGCCAGGCTGAGCTCCTGGTGGATGATCGAAATGCCGCGATCGCGCGCGTCTGAAGACGAGGCAAAGCTGACGAGATTGCCGTCGAGTACGATGTCGCCGGATGTCGGCGTCACCACGCCGGACAGGATCTTCATCAGCGTCGATTTGCCGGCGCCATTCTCTCCGAACAGGGTGGTGACCTTGCCGCGATGGATGTCGAAATTGACGCCCTTGAGCGCGTGGACGCCGCCATACGACATGACGACATTGCGCGCCGAAAGCACGGCATCGCCAGTCGCGGGTTCTGTGCCGGCAGCCATTGTCATTTGACGTCCAGCCTCACCGGTGTGACCAGCCAGCTCTTCGGATTGACCAGCTTGAAGACGCCGACCACCGCTATTGTCTTGCCGGTCAAGGCGCTGGTGTCGACTTTCGCCAGCACCTCCTTCTTCATCTCGTTGTTCAGCGCCGAGCCGGCGTCCTGATACTCGATCTGGTTGGTGAACTGACCAAAGGTGATCTTGCCGGTGGCGTCGCGAAGCTCGGTGCCGTTGATCGCCGGCCCAGTCTGTACGCGGACGGTCAACGTGTCCGGCAAACCGTCGACGGCGACCTTGTAGATGCCCGATTTTCCCTCGCCGACGACGCCGGTGAACTTGACCGAGATGACCGGTCCGACTCCCGCCGGCACGCCATATTCCTTTTCGGCCGTCGCCCTGTCCTTGGCGATCGCCGTCGCCACCGTCGCGGCGTCGGCGGCACGCGCTTCGACATCGGCTTGCACCTTGGGGAATTCAGATTTGCCGTAGTCGGCCGCCGAAAACACGGCGTTGCGGACATCGCCGGCAGAGCCGATCTTGATCACCTTGGTGTCGAGCGCCATGGCGCCGAGCAGAACCACAACCGCGGCGCCGGCAAGCACCCGGCGCAAGCGGGGCGAAGCTTGCCGGGCGGTGGCAGCCTTCGCGCTCATGATGCAACCACCAGCGATTTTCCGTTGTCACGCATTCGAAGTTCCTCCGTTCACGCGGCGCTTCGCGGTCCCGGCTGCATCGTCGAGCTCGACCAGCGCGCGGGCCGTGCATTCGTCGGTGATCAGGCCGCTGAGATAACGGCTTTCGAGTACTGCCTTGATGGCGCGCACCTTCACCTTGCCGCCGGCGACGGCAACGATCCTGCGGCCCTTCAACTGATCCCGCGGAAGCGCCAGTATTCTTTCCGACAGCGCCGTTTCGACCGGACCACCCTTGTCGTCGAAGAAATGCGCCAGCAATTCACCAACGCCGCCGTCCCGCTTGACCTCATCGATTTCGGAAGGCTCGATCATGCCGGTGGCGACCAGCGACGCCTCCCGCTCGGCCGTGCCTATTCCGACGAACATCAGGTCGGACCGGCTGGCGAGAGCGAACACATCGCTGATGCCGCGTTGGCCAAGCAGCACTTCACGGTCCTCGGCGGTATTGGCGACAAAAGGCACCGGCATCACAAAGGCCTGCGCGCCTGTCCGCTCTGCCAGGCGATGCATGACGTCGTGCGGGTTGGCGGCGAATTTGCGCGTCACGCCGCCAAGCAGCGAGACGAAACGGATGTGAGCAGCAGTTGCGCGCGTCAGATATTCGACGCTGGCGGCAAGCGTGCGGCCATGGCCGACGCCGATCAGCATGTCTTCGCCGCGATCGATTTCGCGCTTCAGGAACTGGGCGCCTGCAATGCCCAGCCCCTTCAGCGGCAGTTCGTCCTGATCGAGATCGGGAACCACCTCGCAATAGTGGAGCCCAAAGGCGGCGATCAGGCGCTGTTCCAGGTCGACGCATTCGGCGACGTCGCCGTCGATGAAGACCCTGACCAGACCTTCCTGGTTGGCCTTGGTGATCAGCCTATGCGCCTTGAGGCTGGTCAGGCCAAGCCGCTTGGCCACCTGGGCCTGGGTCAGACCACCGGCATAGTGCAGCCAGGCCGCGCGCGTGGCGAGGCTGGATTCATGGTCGCGGTTTGCGCTTCCGCCGGAATTCAAGCCATCCCCTCCCCAGGGTGATAATATTATCTTTGTGTGCAAAAATTTTCATACCTTTGCACCGCTGTCAATCCCTCCGCAGATGGTTGCCTCAGCCGACGTTCCGCAGCCAACGCGAGCCTATTAGAAGGTAAGCATATAATATGACCATACGGTAGTGTTAATTTAACGTCAATTTGTGTTACCGTATCCAGTGACAGCATGAGCCCGTAGGCGCCGGCAAATCCCAATCCGGGTGCAAAATGGGAAGGTGATGCACACGGCGCAACAAGGGCAAATCGATCGGATTGCCTCAGGAAAAGCTAGGCGTCGGCGATCAAGCGATCAGTCCAGCCGCATCAGGTTCCTGCCCTCGAGCTCGACAACAGCGGATTCGACCTCCCGCGTGAGGCGCTCGGTGCTCCACCCCAACGCCCGCCCCGCGATCGCGGCAATCTCCTGCAGGTCGCGGCTCGTCAGCGAGCCGCCTATCGCCAACGTGCTGCGGCGCATAACGACATCGGCCAGATGTTCGACGAATTCGTTGCGCACGATGTAGTCGATTTCCGCCTTGCCGTAGCCGTCCGAGTCCGGCAGACGACGACCCTCATCATCCGACCCGTGCCTGGCGATCTCAACGGCTCTGGTCCCGTAGCGCGACAGCAATTGGTCAAGGCGCCTTTCCCCGGCGCCTGTTGCCTGCTGTGCCTTAGCCAGCCAGTCCGCGCGCGCGGCGGCATTGGCCGGAAAATTCCTCCCGCCGCCGATCGGCATGGCTCGCGTCGTCACCTTGCGGCTGCGCTGCAGGCGCTTGAGTACCGTGTCAGCGACTTCCTCGGCAAAGCCGCGGAACGTCGTCCATTTGCCGCCGACCAGCGAAATGACTGCAAAGGGCCTGTTGCCGTCCGGCTCGGCGACCGGCGCTGAATGATCGCGGCTGATCAGCCCTGGTGTCGACGCCTCGGACGTCGGCAGCGGCCGGATGCCGCTATAGGCGTAGACGATCTGGTCGCGCTCGAACGCCATGCCCGGCAGCAGCGTTCGCACGCTGTCGAGCAGATAGTCGACTTCTTCGGGTTCGCAGCGGACCGCGTCCGGATTGTCGGCCTTGATGTCGGTCGAGCCGACCAGCGCCAGGCCGAGATAGTCGTAGACCAGGCAGATGCGGCCGTCATCGGCCTCGAAATAGAGCATGCGCCCGGCGAGGCTTTTGACCAGTTCGTCATGCCTTAACAGGATATGCGAGCCCTTGGTGCCGCCGATCATCTTCGATGGAGCACCAAGCAGCGCGTTGACGTCGTCGATCCACGGACCGGCGGCGTTCACCACCAGCTTCGGCCGCACCGAAAAGGCCGCGCCGTTTTCCGGCTGGAATGTGAGCACGCCATTGGCTGAAGCCGCCAGTGTCGTGTAGTTGGCACCGGCAGACGCCGCGTGAGCCTGCAAGCCGTCGAGGATCAGTTCCAGCACCAGCCTTTCCGGGTGACTTATCTTGGCGTCGTAGTAGGTGCCGGTGGCGACGATCGCCGGATTGAGCGCCGGCATCTCAACAAGCGCCTGCCGCCGCCCGACCATGCGGTGGCGCGGCATGACCTGGTTTCGTGAACCGTAGAAATCGTAGATCATCAAGCCGATCTTGATCAGTATGGCGCCGCGGCTGCGCGGCGCGCTGGTCGAGCCGAACAGCGTTCGCAACGCCGCGAGCATGCCCTTGCTCCACGAGAAGATCGGGATGACGGTCGGCAGCGGGCTGACATAGTGCGGCGCGTTTTGAAGAAGCAGATTGCGTTCGAGCGTCGACTGCGCCACCAGCCCGAACTCGCCGGTCTCGAGATATTTCAAGCCGCCGTGGATGAGCCTCGACGGCGCGGCACTGGTGCCCGAGCCGAAATCCGCCTTTTCGACGATCAGGCAGCTGACACCTTGCGCGCACAGATCGCGAAACAGCCCAGCCCCGTTGATGCCGGCGCCAAGAATGACGACGTCGACTTCGCCGGTCCCGGCCATCGCGGCGAGACGCCCGGCGGGATTGTCCGCCCCGGCTCCATCTGCTGGGTTCATGGCGCCTTCGTCTTGACGATGCGCAACTTCACCCCCGCCCGTTCGAGGCTCTGCGCCTGCGCATCGCCCAGGCCCTCGGTCACCAGCACGGCGTCGAAACTGGTCAGATCGTCGAAGACATGCAGCGCGATCCGGTCGAATTTTGCGTGGTCGACCAAAAGGATGCGCTTCACGGAGGCGGTCATCATCGCCTGCTTGACCCGCACGACATTCGGATCCTGGATGAAAGCCGTGGTTCCGGTGACGGCCGAAGCCGAACAGATCAGCACATTGGCGCGCAACTGCGCCACGGCGTTCTCGCAGACGATGCCGATATAGGCATTGTAGGTGCCGTGATACTGGCCGCCGAGGCAGATGAAATCGATATCGTCCACATTGATCAATTGGCCCGCCGTCGAGACGCTGTTGGAAATGACGGTCAGCGGCTTGACGTCGAGCAGCAGCGTCGCGACCGCGTTTGCCGTCGATGAATCGTCCAGCATCACCACCTGGCCGGCCTCGATATAATCCAGTGCCGCCCGCGCCAGTGCATCCTTCTCGGCTCGATTGACGGTCACCCGGTAGCGGAAAGCGCTCTCGTAGAGGCCGGAAGGCTGGACCGTCACCGCACCGTGCAGCTTGCGCAGCACGCCCTGCTGCGCCAGCCGGTCGATATGCCGGTGGATGGTCATGCGCGACACGCCGAAATGCTCGACCAGATCATCGATGCGCACCTGGCCGAGCTTGATCACATAATCGGCGATCTCTTCGCGTCGTTCGTCGGCCTTGATCATGCGTTTACCCCCGCCAGCCTTTCGATATCAGGCCAATGCGACTTCAGCTGCTCGGCTATGCGGCAGTAGAGCGAAAACCGCTCATTGAACACAGCACTGGAGGCGGGCACGGTTTGGTACGTCCGCTCCGTCATGCCGACCTGCCTGGCGCCCTCTTGCGGCGTCTTGAACAAGCCGACCGCAGCACCTGCGCAAAGCGCGGCACCGAGGGCCGCGGTCTCATCCGTCGAGGTGACGGTGACCGGGGCGTTCAGCACGTTGGCAAACATCTGGACGAAAGCAGGATTGCGCGAACCGCCGCCGGTCAGGCGGATCTCGCTGACGGCAAAGCCGTCGCGCAAAGCCTCGACATGGGTGCGGTGATTGAAGGCGATGCCTTCCAGAACCGCCTTCAGCATGTCGCCGCGATTGTGCCAGCCATGCAGGCCGACAAAGCTGCCGCTGGCCAAATCGCCATAGGGAGAGCCGAACAGATAGGGATGAAACAGGATGGTCGAAGGCTTCTTCAACGCCGCGTCGATCTCTCCCGCCAGCAATTCGTGGAGCGAGCCGCCATCCGCGTTTGTCCTGTCTTGCTCCAAGCGACAGAAAGTGTCGAGAAACCAGTCGTAGTTCGCGGTCGAGGCCGGCGAGATCGACATGTTGTTCCAACGCCCCGCATCGATGGCGTTGCGGCAGAACCAACGTCGGTCGACGCGCGGTTGCGAAGAGACGACTTCGTTGATGGAATACGTGCCGGCGACGATGGCGAGCACGCCGTCTTCATGGCCGCCCATGCCAAGCGCCGAGGCGGCCACGTCGTGCAGGCCGCAGGCGACCGGTGTTCCCCTGCGAAGGCCGGTCCTTTCGGCGGCATCGGCTGTGACTTGACCGGCGATGTCAGCGGAATGCGCCACCGGCGGCAGCGCGTTGAACAGATCCTCCAACCCGAAGATGCGCAGCGCTTCAGGCGCATAGGCTTGCGTGCGAAAATCCGTGAATGAAGTGCTGGCCTCCGTGCGGTCGGTCCCGATCGTGCCGGTCAGGCAAAAGCGCAGCCAGTCCTTGCAGGCCAGCACATGGCCGATGCGGCCATAGCGATCAGGATCGTTCTGCTTAAGCCACGCCAGCAGCGCCGACGGCGCCGAAACATGCGGCGTCTGGCCTGTCGTCGCCAGTGCATCGGTGAAAACGGTACCGGCGGACCACCTTTCGACAATGTCGCCGGCGCGGCTGTCGAGCGACAGGATGCCTGGTCCCAAAGGCTGACGATCATGATCGAGCAGATAGAGACCATCGCCATGCGCGGTCGCCGCCACCGCCTTGATGTCTTCCGCCGGCCTGCCGGAGAGCGCGATCGCCTCCTTGATGGCGTCGGCTGTTGCTTGCCACAGGCCTGACATGTCGCGCTCCACCCAGCGCGCGTGGGGCATCGATTGCGGCACCCGGCGACGGGCCACGGACAATTGCGTGCCGTCGGCATCGAAGATGACCGCCTTGGTGACCGTGAGGCCGTTATCGATTCCGAGCAGGCTGGGCATGATCACCGCCTCTTTCAGCAACTGGCGATTGCTACAGGGCGATCCTGCAGTCTGATGCAAGGGCGAAACACATGGCGACAACCCCGATTGAGCAAGGGGGACAAACGGCAAAAGCACCTCGCCGCAACAAAGAACTCATACCTTTATGTGAATTTAACGTCAACATACGCGACAAAAAGGCTTCGGCGCCAGGGAGCCACGGATGGATCTCGCGGTTGCCAGGCGACGCGTAATCAGCTGCTAAGGCCGTCACGGATGGCGCTGAAATAGCGGTCGGTTCCAACCTGCCCGCCCTTGAGTGCCACCTCCAGCCCATCGATCGCCTTGACGCGCGAGTGAGCGACGCAAAGCGGCGAGCCCGGCGACGCCGGCAACGGCATCCGCACGGTCAGCGCATCGACACCCATCTGGCCGAGCGCGTGGCTCGACGTATCGCCGCCGGCAACGACCACGCGCTGCAACTTCTGCTCGATGGTCAGCGCGCGAAGCAGTTCGCCGAGGCCCCGCCCGAGCTTGTGGCGGGCGCCTTCCTGGCGGTCGATGTCGCCCCCCCTATCGGCCGCGGGTCCAAGGGCCGTGTAGAGAACGACGCTGCGTCCGCCTTCCAGGCTGGCGCGACCGGCTGCTGCTGCGCGTGCGATCGCATCTCCGGAAGCTTCGGAGACCAGTTCGACGGGATCGACCTCGATGCCGTCGAAGCCGTCAGTCAAAGCGTGACGGATCTGTCGTTCGGTCGTCGACGAACAACTGCCCGAGACGACCGCGATCCGGTCGGCGGCACCCGGCGGCGAAAATTCTGGTTCAGCTCTGACTGTCCCGTTCGACACCCATTCGGCCAGCAGCGCATATTCGATCCCCGACGAGCCGACGACGAACGAACCGCCCGGCTTGCGGGCGCGCCATATCTCCTTGCCGGCAAGCGCCTGCGTCTCGAGGCTGTCGACATCGACAAGTACGATGTCGGTGCCCTTTGCGAGCAAGCGGTCGAAGGCTTCCGAGCGCGACGCCGACTGCAACGTCGCGAGATCGACCAGCCCCGACGTGAGCTCCGTCTGCCGCGACAGATGGATCAGCAGGTCGGATTCATCCATCGGCGTCGTCGGGTGGCGGCTCATCACCGGATGGCGGTCGATGCGGAAATACTTTTCACGATAGGCCGCGAATAGATGACCGAAGGCAGTGTAACGCTTGAGTTGCGGCGCCCCGACCAGCAGCGGCACGCTGTCCTGCGCGAAGACCGAGCGGCCGATCTCGATCGCCCGGCCGATGCTGCCGATCGCCGGGCTGGAATCGAAGGTCGAGCAGACCTTGTAGTGACAGATCGCGGCATTCAGCGTCTTCAGCCAAGCGAAGGCATCGCTCAGATGCGTGTCCATCCATTGCGGCGTCTCGCTGCGGCTGGTGCCGGCCAGGCCAATGGCGCGGCAATGGCTGAACTGCTCAACCATGGCCGCGTCCGGCTGGCGCATGAACAGCACGGTCGGGACGCCGCCGAGTTCGAGCGCTTCCATGACGTCGGTCGAGCCGGTGAGGTCGTCGCCATAATAGCTGAGAAGCAGGTCTTGCATTGCTTCAGGCCGCTTTGCCGTCGCCGAATTTTTCGATCGACCGCGCCAGCTCCGGATGGCTCAAGGCGAAATCCGCCAGCGGAATGCCGTCGACCGCCGCCTGCCAGGCTTGCTGCACGGCACGCACCCCGGCGCCCGGTCCATCCGGATGGCTGACGATGCCGCCGCCGCACAGATAGAGCAGATCGACCGTGCGGCCGGTCCGTTCATAGGTCTCGGGCGCTTGCCCGCCCCATTGGCCGGAGCCCGCCACAGGCAAGGCGCAATCCTCAGGCGCAAAAATCGGCGTCGTCACCGCCTTGAAGGACTCGACGAAAGACGCGTCCGGCTCCCAGTATTTCGATTGGATGCCGTTGATCTGGAACTGGTCGACGCCGAGCAGCCGCCAGAACTGTTGCCAGACCTTGAAGTCCATGCCGAGGCCGGGATGGCGGGTAAGAATGTCCCAGCCGTTGCGATGGGCATGCAGCACCAGGCTGGAGCGTTTTCTAAGAAACGCCATGCCACCGAAGCCTATCGAATTGATGTTGACCACCGCGCAATTGCCGCCCGCCTTGGCCACCAGATCGTGGTTGCGCATCATCTCGTCCGGGTCGGCATGCGAGATGCCGAAGGCATACATCACCTTCTTGCCGGTCCTCTGCTCGTGGTCGAGGATCAGCGGCATGATTGCCTTCACCCGCTCAGCCAGCGGCGAATAGGCCGGGCTCATCAGCTTCTCGTCGTCCTTGATGAAATCGACGCCGGCGGCGATCAGCTCCCCCACCATTGCGGCGGTCTCGTGTGGCCGAAGCCCCAGCGCCGGCTTGACGATGGTGCCGATAATCGGTCGGTCCGCAACACCTGTCAGCCTGCGGCTGCCGGCGACGCCGAACTGCGGACCCGGATGGGCGCCACTGAATTCCCCCGGCAATTTCATGTCGACGACGCGAATGCCGGACAGGCCCTTGATCGAATAGGCGCCGCCGATGGCAATCGTCATCAGCGCCGACAGGTCGGTCCCGATGGCATCGAATGGAAAGGCGATGTCGACATCCGCGCGCTTGAACGGCCCGTCACCGGCCTCGGGAAGCGATGGCCTGTCAGCCTCAGGCAAATGCCGAATGGTCAGGACACGCGCGGCCACCCGGGCTTTCAGTTCCTCGGTCTCACCGGGCAGCGCGACGAAGGTTCCAGTCGACTGGTCGCTGGCGATCTTGGTCGCCAGCGCCTCGATGCTACCTGACGTTTCGATGCGGTAGGTGAGCGTGATCATGGTTCGTTGTCTGAGGCCGCGGAGGTTCGAAATTAGTTCCTTGATCGTCAGAATCTGGTATAATGAGTACATAAGCTTTGCAAGCAATATCCTGTCTTGCGGCTATGGCCGATCGGGGCGACAGCCATTCCGGGAACAGCTGCGGCAGTGCTAGATAGACACAGGTCAAGGGAGTGATTCGCGACGATGAACCGTTCGGAGCCGATCGTCCGGCGCAAACTTTCCGACGAAGTTTTTTTGCGGCTGAAGCGCCTGATCACCAGCGGAGAATTGACGCCGGGCGACGACATGCCGTCGGAGCGCGAGTTGATGGAGCGCTTCGAGGTCGGCCGTCCCGCGATCCGCGAGGCGATGCAGGCGCTGAGCAATATGGGCCTCGTCGCGATCTCGCATGGGGAACGCGCCAAGGTGCTGCAGCTGACCGCCAAGTCGATCATCAAGCAGGTCGACGGCGCAGCCAAGATCATCCTGTCGTCGTCGAAGGACACGCTGGAGCACCTGAAAACGGCGCGCATCTTCTTCGAGCGCGGCATGGTCAGGGAAGCCGCCGAAAATGCCACTGCCGAGGACGTTGAGCAGCTGCGGGCCACAATTGCCGAACAGCGTGGCTTTCGCGGCGATTCCGAGGCTTTCATTTCAGCCGACATGAAGTTTCACACCCAGATCGCGGCCATTTCAGGCAACCCGATCTATATCGCCGTCAGCGAGGCGATGCTCGGTTGGCTGAAGGAATATCACACCGAAATGCTGATCTGGACCGGCAAGGAACAGTTCACGCTGACCGAGCATGAAGAGATCATCGGCCGCATCGAGAAGAAGGATGCCGACGGCGCCGAGAAGGCGATGATCAAGCACCTCGAGCGCTCGCGCGCGCTTTATGTGATGAACTCCGGCAACTGATTCAGCCGATCCGCGTGATCGCGTAAGGGGTCATCACCAGTTGGCCTCGGCCAAACGCTGAGATGTCGACCGTCACGTCGTTCGCCGTCAGGTTCGCCAGCCACGCCACGGTCTTGCCCGAAGCGGAGCGGCCGGCCAGCGCCAGCACCTTCGTCTGATCGCTCGTCCTTGCCGCCACATGCGCAAGGCCGGCCAGTTCGCAAAGCCCCTTGATGGCACCGAAGATCGGCCGAGGCGATCCTTCCGCGACGGGTTCGCCGGATGCTGCGAGCACGCCGAACGGTCCGGCGAAGCCGGAGAGCGTGAGCAGTTCCAGCCCGGCCGACGCGACACGCGCGGCATAGCCGATCGCCCATGCGGCTGCGAAGAGGCCGGCATGGCGAGGGTCGCGATCGGCCATGGCGATGCGCTGTCCCTCGGGATTGGGTTTGGTCGCGCCCCCGTAGGGGTTCTGGCGCATGGCGATCGTCGACGGACCGATGCGGTAAGGCTTTGCCCCGAAGATTGCCCGCGCCGACGCGGTGATGAAGGGCAGCGCCTCCAGCGACTGCATGACGCTGAGATCGTCGGCGGCGTGCACGATCGGGCACGTGCAGTGAGTGATGAAATCGAGCAGGCCCGCCGGCACGCGCTTGCGGTTGAGCTCGGTGAAATAGCTGAACATGCCGCCGCCAAGCTTGATACCCGGAAAGGCGCGACGGGCAGCGGCATAGACGTCTTCCAGCGGCGGACAGTCCGGCCACGCGCTGCCCGGCGGCGTCGACTGCCGGTCGACCGAAGGCGAGACGGCAATGGCCGAGAGTTTTAGTCCGGCCTGCCGCACCAGGTTCGCGACGGCTGAAAGTTCAGCGTCGAGATCGCCCGCGCAGGCAACGACGCATTCGAGTGTGGTGCCGACTGGATAGGCAGCAGTGAGCCTTGCATAAGACCGCAATGCTTCGAGACCGTGGCCGCGCGTCGGATCGTAGTGGAAGACAAGTTGCTGCGGGCCGAGCTCAGTCAATGTCGAAAGGTTTGCGAGCGCTGCTTCGACCTCATCCGGGTAGATGATCACGCCGAGATCCGGCAACCTCTGCCCGGCCTCACCGAGCTCGACACGGACCGGTTCGGCGCTTGCTGCGCCAGCCGGCATCTTCCCCTCGCCGGTGATGCGCAGGCTGACCGTCTGGCTTACAGTTTGGCCGGCCGGCAGCACATAGGGCCATGGCAGCGCCAGCGGCCGCACATAGGTCTTGTATGACGCGTCCGACCAGTTACGCTGGTCCTCCATCTCCAAAGTGTCGCCCTCCATCCGGCATTCGGCAGTGATGCCCGGCCGGACCTCATGGGTGATCGCGCGCAAATCCTTGAAAGGCTGCCAGGGATCGATCAGCAGTGGCAGTTTCGTCGCCACCACGCTGCCGTCGGTATGCTCGACCGTGACCGGGCTGCCGGCGAGGCCGGCGATCGGATGCAGGACGCAAAAACCGCAGCGATTGGTCTCGAAATCGCTTTCAGGGACCGCGCTGACGTCGAACACTAGGTGACCGTTGGCGGAGCCCTTGATCGTAGCGCGAAAGTCGAGCCGGCTTCCGCCCGGCGCTAAGCAAGTTGCGGAGTAGCTGACGGAGAAGCTGTCGGCGTCCTGATCGACGGCAAGGTCCGTCAGCGCCGGTTCATAGGTGCCCCAGTCGCGGTCGCGCACGATGTAGGCGATGGCGCGCAACACTTCGATGCCACCGTAACGGATGGTGCGCAGGTTGCCGTTGACAAAGTCGGCGCTGAGCAGACCGGCATTCAGCCTGACCGGCTCCGCCTCGACGGCATGCGTACCGTAGAGGAGGAAGGCGTCGGCTGTCATGTCAGCAAGCCATCCAGGTGGACAGGTTCGTGGCTCGCGGCGCCCAGATAGGCCGCCTCGACCAGCGCGAATGTCTTGAGGTTGTCGGCGCCCGAGGTCGCCGGCTCGGTTCCCTTTGCCAGGCAGTCGACCCAGTGCTGCTGGATGGCGACGACGCTCTCCTGGATGTTGTGCCATGGGCGCGATGCCCAGGCGAGTACGGGCGGCGAAACGTCGGTGATCTTCGTGCCGCTCCTGCCGGTGACGGTGAGCCGATATCCCTGCGCCAAGCGGATCGTGCCGTCGCTGCCGTCGATCTCGATCAGCGTTTCGGGAAACGGTTCGGTGGCGAGCTTCGTCGCGTAGCTACAGTCGACCACTGACGTCGCCCCGCTCTTGTGGTCCATCAGCATCGTCGCGACATCTTCGCCCGCGATGCCGGGGTTGATGCGCGCGGTTCGCGTCGTGATCGTCGACACGTCGCCCAGTAGAAAACGGGCGATGTCGAGACTGTGGATACCGAGGTCCTCGATGATGAAGCGCTTTCCCTTGGCGAGATAGGGCTGGCCGGAAAACACGTCATAGGCAGAGCGGAAGGAGATGCGCCCGAAGAACGGCGTGCCGATCTCGCCGCTGTCGAGCACGGCACGCACCGCCTGGATCGCCGACTGCCAGCGAAAATTCTCATGCACCATCAGCGGTACGCCGGCTTCCACGCAGGCCCTCACCATCGCCTTGGCGTCGGCAAGCGTCGGCGCGAACGGCTTTTGGCAAATCACCGGCACACGGTGCAGCGCCGCCATCTCGACCAGCGGACGATGGCTGGGAACGGTAGTGGCGATATCGACGAAGTCGAGGCATTCGCTTGCAAACATCTCCGCCGCGTCGGTGTAGCGCTTCGCAATGCCGAACTGGTCGCCGATGATGCGCAGCCGCTCCGGGTCGCGGTCGCAAATGGCGACCATCGCGGCGCCTTCAATGTCGCGCCAGGCATGCATCTGGTTGATGGCAAAGAAGCCGCAGCCGATGAGCCCTCCCCGCAACTCCGCCATGCTCAGCCTGCCTTTGCCATCTGCATCAGCGTCACCCGGCTCTGCAGCCGGCGCTGCGCCTGGTCGACGACGACGGCGACGATGATGACAAGGCCCTTGATCACCATCTGCCAGAAGGAACTCACGCCCATCATCACCAACCCGTCCGAAAGAATGCCGATGACGAAGGCGCCGACAATGGTGCCGCCGATCGTGCCGCGCCCACCCGACATCGAGGTGCCGCCGAGCACCGCCGCCGCAATGGCGTTGAGCTCGAAACTTTCGCCTGTTGCCGGGTGCGAGGCCATCAGTTCGGACGAGATGATCAGGCCGACGATCGCCGCGCAGAAGCCGGAGAACATGTAGACGAACATTTTCACCATGTTGACACGAACGCCCGAAATTCGCGACGCCCGTTCATTGCCGCCGACGGCGAAGATGTGGCGGCCGAGCGGGGTGTATTTGGCGAGGTAGGCCGCCGCCAGCGCAACGACGATCAGTATCCAGATCGCCACCGGCAGGCCGAGCAGCCGCCCGGCGCCGAGGAAACCAAACCCGGTGGTGCCAAGCTCTGGCTTGCCGACGAGGTTGGGGAAGGTGCGGCCGTCCGACGACAGCAACGCCAGGCCGCGCGCGACATAGAGCACGCCGAGCGTGGCGATGAACGGCGCGACGTTCAGCCTGGTGATCAGCAGTCCGTTGACGGCGCCGATCAATATGCCGACCGCCAGCGTGATCAGCGCGATCTCGACGACGTTGAAATAGACGGTGTAGCCGAATTGCAGGTCGATGCCGTTGAGCACGAGGTAGCCGGCGACCATGCCGCACAGGCCGACGATCGAGCCGACTGAGAGATCGATGCCGCCGGTGATGATGACGAAGGTCATGCCCATGGCGAGGAAGGCGTTCAGCGCCACATGTTTCGACATCAGGATCAGATTGGCGGTCGACAGGAAATTCGGCGCCGCGATCGAGAAGAAGATCAAGACGGCGATCAGCGCGATGAAGGTCCTCGCCTTCATCAGCGTCAGCAGCAGCGAGCCGCTCGAGACGGAGGAGACAGCCGCCTTGGCCGGGATGTCAGTCATGGGCGCTTTTCTCCGTGTGCGGGGTCGGTCCGTGGCCAAGTGCCGAGGCGGCGACAAGGGCTGCCTCCGTCGCCTCGGAGCGATCGAACATGCCCGTCAGTTTTCCATTGCTCATCACCGCGATGCGATCGGACAGCGCCATCACCTCATCGAGATCCGAGGTGGCGAACAGAATACCGAGCCCATCGCGCGATAGTTTGCGCATGGTGCGGAAGACGTCGGCCTTGGCGCCGACATCGATGCCACGGCTGGGCTCATCCATCAGCAGCACCTTCGGCCCGGTGAGCAGCGCCTTGCCGATCACCACCTTTTGCTGGTTGCCGCCCGACAGCGATGAGACCTCCTGCGCCGGGTCGGCGACCTTGATCGCCAGTTCCCGCACCATCTGCGTCACCGCCTGCTTCTCGTGGCCGCCGCGAATGTGAAACAGGCGGACAAAACGCGACAGGCTGGCCAGTGTCAGATTGCTCGCGACGGACAGGATCGAGACTAGCCCTTCGCGTTGGCGGTCTTCGGGGATCAGCGCCAGCCCGCGCCGGATACGCCGCGTCGTGTCGCGCTCCTTGACCTTTTTGCCGGCGATGAAGATCGCGCCGGTCGCCTGGCCATGGCGGCCCATGATGCAGTCGAACAGCTCGCTCCGCCCGGCGCCCATCAGGCCGTATATGCCGAGGATCTCGCCGGCGCGCAGCGACAGCGAGACGTGATCGACCGCCAGCCCGCCGGTCGCGCGCGGCAGGCAGATGTCCTCGGCGCGGAATATCTCTTCGCCGGGAACATGGCCGTCGGCCTTGGCGAAATCCTTGGCGTCGGAGCCGATCATCTGCCGCACGATCCACCGGGTGTCGACGTTTTTCATCTCCTCCTGGCCGGTGATGTGCCCATCGCGCAGCACGGTGATGTAGTCGCCGATGCGGATCAGTTCTTCCAGCCGGTGCGAGATGTAGACGATCGCCACGCCGCGCGACTTGAGGTCGGCGATCACCTTGAACAGGATCTCGACTTCCGCCGCACTCAGCGCCGAGGTCGGCTCGTCCATGATCAGGATGCGTGCATCGAGCGAGACCGCCTTGGCGATCTCGACCAGCTGCTGCTGGCCGATGCGCAGATCCTCGACCAGCATGTCCGGCCTTATCCCGGCCTGCAGCCGTTCGAGAAATTGCGCCGCGCGACGCTCCTGTTCCTTGCGGTCGATCTTGCGGAACCGGTTGGTGATCTCGCGCGTGGCGAAGATGTTCTCGGCGACGGTCATATTGCCAAACAGGTTCAGCTCCTGGAACACCATGCCGATGCCGCGGTTCACCGCGTCGCCCGAGGACGAGAAGGAGACCTCCTCCCTTTCCAGGAGGATCCGGCCGAGCGTCGGCTGTTCGACGCCGGCGATAATCTTCATCAGCGTCGATTTGCCGGCGCCGTTTTCGCCGACCAGCACATTGACCGCCCCCTTGCGTACCTCGAAATTCGCGCGCTTGACCGCGACGGTGCCGGAATAGACCTTGGAGACGTCCTCCAGCTTCAAGACGACATCGTGAGCAACCGCAGCGCTCATGGCTTCGGCCCGATTTCTGCCTCCGCCGGCGTCACCAGCGGCAGGTCCTGGCCGCTCTCGAGCGTATAGGCGCCGAGAACCTTGGCGGTCCGACCTTCCAGCGCGTCACGCGGCAGTTTGGCAAGCACGGCCTTGACGGCATAGGCGTTGAACGCCTTGCCCAACTGGGCAAAGTCGATCTGATTGGTAAAATCGTTGAACTGGATGAAATCGAGGCTGTCGCGCAGCGCGGTTCCGCGCATCGCCGGCCCGATTTGCACCCGCGCATCGGCCTTGCCGTCGCCGTCGACATCGACATCCATGGTCGCTGCCCGCGACTGCGTGTTGGCGGCGATGATCTTGCCCTCGACGCGAACCGCGAAGGTCCAGGGCGAATTCGCCTGCTTGTTCGGATTGCCATATTTGGCGCCGGCGGAAGCAGGACCGGTTTTCGCCAGAGCGTGGACTTGCGCAAACGGTCCGGCCTTTTTTTGGAGATATGGCACGACCTTCGCGGCCCAGATCTCCTCGACCATCTTGTCCGGATTGAAGGCGGCGGCGCTGCCGCTGTCCCCCGAGGGCGTCGGCAGGATCTTGCAGGCGGTCAGGCTGATGCCGACTGCAACGACAAGGATCGGCCAGTTCGGCTTGTTGTTCAGCATGATGGTTTGTTGTTCAGCATGGTGGTCGGCACCCACGGAAAATGGCGACGAGGGACGACCCTTGGGTCGCCCCTCGCTATTCATGTCACGCCGGCTCAGTTGGTCAGCGCAAACGTTTCCAGCTTGGCAGCATTGTCACCATTGACCAAGACGCAGTCCATCAGCTGCTTTTCCTTGGCCGGCGACTTCTTGTTCTTGATGAAGTCGTTGGCCTGCTCGACCGCCATCTGCGCCTGCGCATAAGCCGGCTGCAGGACGGTTGCCTTGATGCCGCCCGCGGTGATGGAGTCGCGCACGTCGTTGGATCCGTCGAAGCCGACGACGATGACGTCCTTGCGGTTTGCCGCGACCAGCGCCGCATAAGCGCCCATCGCCATCGTGTCATTGCCGGAGATGACGCCCTTGATATCCGGGTTGGCCTGCAGGATCGATTCCATCTTGGAATAGGCTTCCGTCTGGCTCCAGTTTGCCGATTGCTGGGCGACCATCTTCAGATCCGGATAATCGTCGATGACGTCATGATAGCCCTTCGAGCGAATGCCGGCATTGGTGTCGGATTCCTTGCCGACCAGCTCGACGAAATTGCCCTTCTCGCCCATCAGCTTGACGAATTCCTGCGCGCCGAGCTGGGCGCCCTGGTAGTTGTTGGAGACGATCTGAGCCACGGCGACGCCGGTGGCGTTGATCTCGCGATCGATCAGGAACGACGGCACGCCCGCGTCCTTGGCCTTCTGCACGGCAGCGACGGTGGCGTCGGCGCCGGCATTGTCGAGGATGATCGCCTTGGCGCCGCGACCGATCGCCGTGTCGATCAATTCGGACTGCTTGTTGGCGTCGTCATCATGGACGAGCACAAGCGCTTCGTAGCCGAGTTCCTTGGCCTTGGCTTCGGCGCCGACGGCTTCCGCCTTGAAGAACGGATTGTCGTGCGAGGGCGTGATGATGGCAATGAGGTCGGCCGCGTAGGCGGGCGCCGCCGTGCCAAGCGCCAGCATGCCGGCAAAAGCCGCAAGTGCCATTCTGCGTGTGAGTTTCATGATGTCCTCCCGTTTGAAAAATTGCCTTGATAAATCAAGGCCTCTGCATTCGAATTCATCGCGCAACGCGGGCCACCGATCGGTTCAGGCTGGATGCCGCTGCCGGCTTCCCGAACGGCCGTTGCTCCCCGCCCCTCCACCCGTCCAGGCTCGAACTCCCTGCGAAACCTTGTCAATCCGAGTCAAGAACAGCTAAGCCAACTGGTATGATGAGTCAATCACTAATTGAGGTGACATGTGCCACTGAGCATAAACATCTGGCGTCATGGCGGGTGTGCCGAGCCATCAAGGCGCTCCGGCAAGCGCCCGACTCGGCCTGTCTCAGGTAATGCGCCGAATGCTCGCGGCGATCTCTTCCGGCTCGAACACCCGCTTCCAGTCGTCGCGCATCAGCACCGGCTTGCCGAATTCGATCGCCTTGTTGCAGGCATCCGAGAATACGCCCTTGGTCTCGCCGAAAATCACGGCGCCGAGCACGTTCATGTGGCCGAGCAGGAAGTCGAGCGCCGCCTGTTGGTCGACGCCACGCGCGACGACCTCGTCGACGGCTTCCTTCATGACGACAAGCAGTGACGCGCACACCGTCTCCGATAGACCGGGCTCCAGCAGCGCCATCTGTTCGACAGTGACACGGTGCGAGCGCATGACCGGCGCCCAGATGATTTTCGCGACCGCCTCGCCCTTGGCGTAATCCGCTTCCGGTCCCTGCATCAGCGCGCTGACCATATGCTGCTTGGCCTTGACGCCGCCAAAATAGTCCTTCTTGGCCGCCATGTCGGTCTCGTCGTTGAAGATCGGCGGATGACAGGGATGGGTGACGAAATAGGTCAGGTCCGGCCGGTTGGGCAGATGGCCGGCGAAGGGTGCGGCCGCATCGAGCACTATCACCATTGTGCCCGGCGCCAGTTTGCTCTCGATATCAGCCGCCACCTTGCCGATATGCGTGTCGGGAACGGCCAGGATGACGATGTCCGCCCCGTCCAGCGCCGCATCGGCACTGACCGCGTCAAAGCCCAGTCCGGTCTTCAGCCGCTCGCGGCCGGCCTCGCTCACCTCGACATGGCGTACCGTGTAGAGCGATCCGCGAAAATTGGTCGACAGGCGGTAACCCATTTTGCCGCCGGCACCGAGTAGCGCAATCGTCGTCATGTAATCCCTACTCCCGATTCAAACGACGGCCGCGCCGATCGTCACGTTATTAACTGGTATGATCACCTTACCACGAATTGAGGAGTTGAACAGGGCTTTGATGAGCGGCTATGCAGTCGCCGTTTGGCTTCCGTCCGCACGATTTCCGCGGTGGCGGCCGATAATTCAACCAAGCCAGAGCGCCGTTGCCTTTCCAGACAATCGATGCCCGCGCTAGAAGCCTCTAGGTCCATTTTCTCGGGGGCTCGGTTGCGAAGTGACGGTGGGGGCGTCACCAGCAAGGCGAAGCGCGTCCGCGCGGTCCGGTCGCGTTTTCGGGCCGTGAGTTCTCGCGGCGATTTGGCGAAGGGGCTATAGAGAATTCGCGCTTCGCCGGGGCTCCGGCGAGCCAAATCACTTCTAGTCGATCATGCCGACAACTATTTACCGGTAGCTTCCCGGGTCCTTGGCTTTCTCCGCCCGACAGCTGTCAGTGCGTTGCGCCGCCGTGCGGTAAGCGCCTTCATAAAACCTGATGGCTCTCTTGAATTTGGGGGGATTGGGCATCAGGTGTTTATCTTGCACATCGTACAAGATGTATATCGCCGTTATTTTGGATTTTCCGTCTGGAGTCAGTTGCAGCGCCGGGCATCGCGTCGTAACGGCGATGACGTTGGCTGACCATGTTACGACCAATTTCAACTGGGCGTCGGACAGCCCGGCCAGATAGTTGATGTTTTTTTGATAGGCAGGGTCGATGTGTTGTCGATTATCTTTTGCAGACGCAGCGGAAGACAGGACACCTACCACGCCGAGTATAATCAATATGCATTTCAAAA
The DNA here is from genome assembly GCF_040323695.1 of Mesorhizobium sp. M0030. Taxonomy (NCBI): domain Bacteria; kingdom Pseudomonadati; phylum Pseudomonadota; class Alphaproteobacteria; order Hyphomicrobiales; family Phyllobacteriaceae; genus Mesorhizobium; species Mesorhizobium sp. M0030. The sequence continues at coordinate 167,988 of NZ_JAMYVE010000006.1, forward strand.
GCTGCCTCCCCCAATGTTCTGGCCATCTCGACCACGGCATTGTCCGTCCCACAAAGCAGGTTGAAACAAGTCAATTCGAAAAGCAATTGGGGTTCGCGACGTTATACGGATCACCGCACCTTCAGAACCCGGTTGCTCGCGGACGCCCTTCTTCAACCAGGTGAAACCGGTAGCGATCGCGCACGAACTCGTTGAAAAATTGCCCTTTCGAGAAGGCGGCGCGGAACGCCGCGTAGGTCTCGGGCTCGACCTCCTCGTAGTCGTAGCGGGCTCCGCTCGGGACGAACCAGACCGAGAGGATTTTCGTCGAAGGGTCGTAGTGGGTATTGCGGATGGCAGTGGACGGCATGTCGAAAATCCCGCTTCGTCCCCAAATCTTCTCCAAACCCTGCTTCGAACATGCGTAATGCCGCAACGATGCGGAGGTTCCGACAGGGAGGCGCACCACAACGCCGAAAATCTTGCCCGGGTGGCGAGGCTTCCTATCTCTCCGTCAGATGGCACAGACGAAATCCAGTACAACAGCGTATGCCAGCCAGGGCGATCTCTTCGGCGCGGCCGACACGCTGCCGGAAGGATTTTCTTACCGGCCTAGCCTGATCACAACGGACGAAGAGGCGGAACTGGTCCGTCACCTCAATGAACTGTCCTTCAAGCCGTTCGATTTCCACGGCCACCTTGCCAACCGGCAGGTCGCCGGCTTCGGCTGGCGCTACGACTACGACCGGCGCCAGGTCGTCGAAGCGCCGCCCATCCCGAAATTCCTGCTGCCGCTTCGCGACAAGGTCGCGGATTTTGCCGGCAGGCAGGCCACGGAATTCGCGCAAGTGCTCATCAACGAGTATCGGCCGGGCGCGGGCATAGGTTGGCATCGCGACAAGCCGCATTTCGATCTCGTCGCCGGCGTCTCGCTGCTGGCGCCCTGCAGCTTTCGGCTGCGCCGAAAAAACGGCTCGAAATGGGATCGCGAGACGATCGAGGTTCAGCCGAGATCTGTCTATCTCATTGACGGCCCGGCGCGCCACGAGTGGGAGCACAGCATTCCGCCGGTCGCCGGGCACCGCTATTCGATCACGCTGCGCACTCTGAAATAGGCCACACTCCAAGCCACGCAGCAGCCGCTCTGGAAGGCCGAGCGCAGTTGTGCTTGGATCGCACATGAGCGTGGATCGCAGCAGAGTTTTGGTTACCCGCGTAGCGCCCTTTCTGTGGGCATGCCTGTCCTGCCTGCTGGCTCTGCAGTGGCTCGTCGACCTTGGCATGGTCGGCTTTCCCGACGGATACATAACGCCCTATGCAAGAGCAACGAGCACGCTGTTGCATGTCCTTGTCTGGGCGTGCCTGGCTCAAAGTCTCTACTTCGCTTGCCGAGCCTTGTTTGGCAAACGCTTCGAGCCTGCTCCTCTCTTCCTGCAAATCCTGATCGCCGCCGCACTGACTGTCGTGCCGGCATTCATCGTAAAACACTGTCCGCGGTCTCAGGTATGCAGCAACATCTATGAAGCGCTCACGAATACGATGATGGACGACGGCACCGGCGGATGACGTTGTGTCTCCAGTAACTGACGAGAGATAGAAGTTTGGCGTCGCGCCCGCGCGGTGGCGGTAAAACCTGGAGGAACCATGCGAAAGATCCTGGCATCGATGCTGCTGTTCGCGGCGGCGCTATCTGCAAACCCCGCTCGGGCGCTGGACAGTACCAGCCCGCCCGTTGTCGTCACGCCGCTTGCCGATCGCAGCCAGACGGCGTCCGGCCAGCCGATCGTGCTGCCGCAGAAAAATGTCCAAGTGCTGGTTTCAACCTATGACATTGCGGTCGGCGCCACTCTGCCGGTGCACAAGCACCCGTTTGCCCGCTACGCCTATGTCGAGGCCGGGACACTCAAAGTGACGAATGTCGAGACCGGCAACAGCAACACCTACAAGACGGGCGATTTCATCATCGAGATGATCGGCCAATGGCACCAGGCCACCAACATCGGCGACGCCCCGGTCAAGCTGCTGGTCATCGACCAGGTCGAACAAGGCGCCAAGAACACGGTGCTGCAGAAACAATAGATCTCTCGCTACGGACCTAGGCAGGGTTGCCGGGCTGGCCCAAGCAGCGACTGGCTGTTCCGGCTTCCCCGCCAACCGAGCCGATGCTAGGGCTGGCCGTCATGCAATCATGAAGGATCGCCCCTTGGCCGGAAATGCTCGCCCCCTGATCGAAATCTGCGTCGAAGGCATCGATGGACTGCTGGCTGCGCAGGCCGCCGGCGCCGACCGGGTCGAGCTCTGCGCCAGCCTGGTCGAAGGCGGCATCACGCCCAGCCTCGGCACTGTGCGCGCCGCACTCGAGAGCGCGACCATTCCCTTCCATGTCATCGTGCGCCCGCGCGGCGGCGATTTCCTCTACAGCGAGGCCGAATACAGCTCGATGCTCGCCGATGTCGCAGCGCTTCGTGACCTCGGCGTCGCCGGTGTCGTCGTCGGTTGCCTCAATGCCGACGGCACCATCGATGAAACGCGCATGGGCGCGCTGGTCGATGCCGCCGGTCCGCTCGCCGTTACCTGCCACCGCGCCTTCGACATGACGCGCGACCCGGCCGAGGCGCTGGAAGCGCTGATCCGCTGCAAGGTCGGCCGCGTGCTGACCAGCGGCCAGAGGGACACCGCGGCGGAAGGCGCCGGCCTGTTGGCGGATCTCGTCCGCCAGGCCGACGGCCGCATCATCATCCTCGGCTGCGGCGCGCTGGACCCCGAAAACATCGCCGGGGTGCTGGCATCAACCGGGCTGACGGAAATGCATTTCGCCGCGCTCAAGGACGTACCGAGCGCCATGGCCTACCGCAACCCGCAAGTCGGCATGGGCGGCACCGATCTCGACCGCGAATACCGCACCACAGTCACCGATGGGGCGCTGGTTGCCGCGACGATTGCGGCGGCCAGAGCGTGATGAGCGAAGCCGTGACTGGGCCGTCGCCGATCAGCCGTGTCTCGCCTCAGGACGAAGCGGCCATCCTCGCACTCAACAACGAGCACGCCGCCGAACTGTCATGGCTCGAGCCCGAACGGCTGTCCTTCCTTCTTGGCGAAGCGTTTTACGTCAGGCGCATCGGCGCGCTCGAAGCCTTCATCATGACCTTCGACCAGGATGCGCGCTACGACAGCCCGAATTTCCTCTGGTTCCGCGAGCGCTATCCACGCTTCGTCTATGTCGACCGCGTCGTCGTCGCGGCGCAAGCGCGCGGCCGCGGCCATGCCCGCCAGCTCTACGAGGATCTGTTCGGGGAAGTGGCACGCGCGGGCCACAGCATCGTCACCTGCGAGGTCAATGTCGAACCGCCCAATCCGGCTTCGGACGCCTTCCATGCGGCGCTTGGCTTCGGCGAGGTCGGCGACGCGGTGATCCATGGCGGCCAGAAGACCGTGCGCTACTACCTCAGGCAGATCGCGGGCTGACACATCGCTGGGCGCCACAGGCCCTTGGAGGCCCGCCTGTCACCAATTCCGGTTCAGCCAGGCCCGCGCCGGCTTCTCGACCAGATAGTAGCTGCACAGCGCGCAGGCAAAGACCGCGGCCAGCATCGGGATCGGCGCACTGCCCTGCTCGGCGACGAATTTGTAGAAGGGCTGTTGCCAGAGATAGAGCGAGTATGACCACAGCCCGATCATCGCCATCGGCCTGGACGATAGCAGGCCGGTCAGGTGCCGGCTGCTGGTGTCCAGCGTATTGACGGCAAGCGCCAGCAACGGCACCGCCAGTAGGTAATGGATCGGCGTCGGCACCGGATCGAGGAACAGCAATATAGCCGCCGCCGCCGACACGAGGCTGACATAGGGGCTCTTCAGGAATGCCGGCAGCCGGTCATCGTGCTTGAGCTGGCAGATCGATGCCGACAGCAGGATCGAGGCGATATGCACATCGGTGCGCCAATAGCTGTGCTCGTAGTCCATGCCGAGTACCCAGTACGAAATGGCGCCATTGGCCATCGCCAGCAGCGACAGCGTCACCAGCAGCCGCACGACATTGCCCCGCCCGGTCACCACCACGCTGATCAGCGCCAGGATGATGTAGGCATGCTCTTCCACGCATAGCGACCAGATGTGGTCGAGCGCGCCGGCGCGGGTGATGAGAATTCCGGCATAGTTGTAGGTGAATGTCAGCGCCGTCAGCGCCGCCTTCCATTTGAAGGCGATAAAGCTGCCGGAGAGCCCGATCATCGCTGATATCACGAACACCAAAAGCGCGGGATAGATGCGCGAAAAGCGGCGCTTGAAGAATTTTTTCAGCGGAAAGCGTTCGATGAACAGGATTTCGCCCATCAGCCGGCCTGAGAGCACGAAGAAGAACTCGACGCCGAGCACGCCTAGATTGATCCCGGGAACGGGGAAGAAATGGCCGATCAGCACCAGTGCGATCGAAAGCCCGCGCCAGCCATCGAGATAGGCCAGTCTTGCTCTGGCTGCTTTGTCGGCTGTGGCCCGCGGCAGGGCAACAGACGCTGCGGAGATGTCGGCCATGCCGATCCTCTACGACGCAAGATCTTGGCGCAGCTCACACCGCCGCGCGCAGAATCCACCCCGTGTTCCGCCGAGCTATACATATTGCAGTGCAATATCAGATTGTGCAAGTGCGAGAATGGGGCTGGGCAGTCCCTTGGGAAGTATGCGCCTGTTCTTGCACGGGAATTACCTGAAACAACGGATTTGCGCGTGGCAGCGAACCCGCAAGGACTGGGCAGTTACAGCCCGCCGCAGACGAACAAAGGGGCCGCGATGGCCCCTTTCCTTGTCAGTAGCTTTATGATGTCAGGCGTTGGCTGCCGCCACCGCGCGCTTGGCCATCACGGCGACCAAATTGGCGCGGTATTCGGCCGAAGCGTGGAGGTCGGTCATCAAATTCTTAGCCGGCACTTTCACGCCGTCGAGCGCCGATGCGGCAAAATTCTTCGCCAGTGCGGCTTCGATCTCCTTCGAGCGGAACACACCGTCATCGCCGGCACCGGTGACGGCAACGCTGACCCCGTCCTTGCCCTTGGCCACGAACACGCCGACGATCGCATAGCGCGAGGCCGGGTTGCGGAATTTTTCGTAAGCAGCCTTGGCCGGCGCGGTAAAACTCACCGCGGTGATGATCTCGCCTTCTTTCAGCGCCGTTTCGAACAGGCCGGTGAAGAATTTCGCGGCTGAAATCTCGCGCTTGTTGGTGACGATGGTGGCGCCCAGCGCCAAGAGCGCCGCCGGATAATCGGCGGCTGGGTCGTTGTTGGCGACCGAGCCGCCGATCGTGCCCTTGTGGCGCACCGCCGGATCGCCAATCAGCGACGCAAGGTGCGCAAGCGCCGGACAGGCCTTCCGCAGCTTCTCGTCATTGGCGACGTCGTAATGGGTTGTGGCGGCGCCGATGGTGACGGTCTTGCCCGACACCTTGACGCCTTGCAGCTCCCTGATCCGCGACAGGTCGATCAGGTCGGACGGTGCGGCGAGCCGCGTCTTCATCGCCGGGATCAGCGTCATGCCGCCTGACAAAAGCCTGGCGTCGCCGCTCTTCACCAGCTTGGCGGCGTCGGCGACCGAGGCGGCGCGGTGGTAGTTGACTGCGTACATGGGATCCTCCTGAAGTGGTTAGGCAGTAGTAAGTAGGGAGTAGGGAATAGGGACGCTGTCATCTCCGGTAATGCCCATTCCCTACTCACTACTCCCTACTCACTCATTTCTTCGCCCTAATCGCCGCCCACACCGTCGACGGCGAGGCCGGCATGGCGATGTCCACAATCCCCAAAGCGTCGGTGATGGCGTTGATGACCGCCGGCGGCGAGCCGATGGCGCCGGCCTCGCCACAGCCCTTGATGCCGAGCGGATTGCTCGGACACGGCGTGTTCGACGTCGAGACCTTGAATGACGGCAGGTCGTCCGCGCGCGGCATGGTGTAGTCCATGTAGCTCGCCGTCAGCAGCTGCCCGCTATCGTCATAGTGCGCGCCTTCCAGCAGCGCCTGGCCGATACCCTGGGCGATGCCGCCATGCACCTGACCCTCGACGATCATCGGGTTGATGATGTTGCCGAAATCGTCCGCCGCGACGAACTGGACGATCTCGGTCGTGCCGGTTTCCGGATCGATCTCGACCTCGCAGATGTAGCAGCCCGCCGGGAAAGTGAAGTTCGCCGGATCGTAGAAGGCGGTTTCCTTCAGTCCCGGCTCCATGCCTGCCGGCAGATTGTGAGCGGTGTAGGCGGCAAGAGCCACCTGGAACCAGGGCAGGCTCTTGTCGGTGCCGGCGACCTTGACCTCGCCATTCTCGATGACGATGTCGCCCTCGTCGGCTTCGAGCAGATGGGCGGCGATTTTCTTGGCCTTGGCCTCGACCTTGTCGAGCGCCTTGGCGATTGCCGACATGCCGACCGCGCCCGAGCGCGAGCCGTAGGTGCCCATACCCATCTGCACCTTGTCGGTATCTCCATGGACGATCGAGACCGAGTCCAGTGGCACGCCAAAACGCTGGTTGACGAGTTGCGCGAAGGTCGTCTCATGGCCCTGGCCATGGCTGTGCGAGCCGGTCAGCACCTCGATCGTGCCGACGGCATTGACCCGCACCTCGGCCGATTCCCACAGACCGACGCCGGCGCCGAGCGAGCCGACCGCCGCCGACGGCGCGATGCCGCAGGCCTCGATGTAACAGCTCATGCCGATGCCGCGCAGCCTGCCTTGGTTGGCGGCGGCAGCCTTGCGTTCGGCAAAGCCGGCATAGTCGGACGCCTTTGTCGCCGCATCGAGCGAAGCGCCATAATCGCCGGCGTCATAATTCATGATGACCGGCGTCTGGTGCGGAAACTCGGTTATGAAATTGATGCGCCGCAACTCCGCCGGAGAGACCCCAAGTTCACGCGCGGCCGTCTCCATTGTCCGTTCGAGCAGATACGTGGCTTCCGGCCGCCCTGCCCCGCGATAGGCGTCGACGGGTGCCGTGTTGGTGTAGACGGTGCGCACATTGGCGTGGATCGTCGGGATGTTGTACTGGCCCGACAGCAGCGTCGCGTAGAGATAGGTCGGCACGCAAGACGAGAACAGCGACATGTAGGCGCCGAGATTGGCGATCGTGTCGACCTTGAAACCGGTGATCTTGTTGTTCCTGTCGAACGCCATTTCGACCGTCGAGACATGGTCGCGGCCATGCGCGTCGGTGAGAAAGCTTTCGGTACGGTCGGCAACCCATTTGACCGGCACGCCGGTCTTCTTCGACGCCCAAAGGCAGACGATCTCTTCGGGATAGATGTAGATCTTCGAGCCGAAGCCGCCGCCGACATCGGGCGCAATGACGCGCAGTTTGTTTTCCGGTGCGACATTGTAGAAGGCGCTCATCACCAGCCGCGCTACATGCGGGTTCTGCGAGGTCGTCCAGCAGGTGAAATGGTCCTCGGCCTTGTCGTAATGGCCAAGCGCAGCGCGCGGCTCCATGGCGTTGGGAACCAGCCGGTTGTTGACGATCTTCATGCGGGTGACATGGGCCGCCGCCTGGACCGCCGCGTCGGTCGCCTTGGCGTCGCCGATCTCCCAGTCGAAGATCAGATTGTCCTCGGCATCGGCATGGACCTGCGGCGCACCTTTTTGCAGCGCCTTGGTGGCATCGACCACCGCCTTCAATTCCTTGTAGGTGATCTCGACCGCTTCGGCCGCGTCGCGGGCCTGGCCCTTAGTTTCCGCCACCACGATGACGACCGCATCGCCGACATAGCGCACCTTGTCGACCGCCAGCGGCGACCACGCGCCCATCTTCATCGGCGAGCCGTCCTTGGAATGGATCATCCAGCCGCAGATCAGGTTGCCGATGCCGTCGGCCTTGAGCTCCTTGCCGGTCAAGACGCCGATGACGCCGGGCATCGCCTGCGCTCGTCTGACGTCGATCTTCTTGATCTGAGCATGCGCGTGCGGGCTGCGCACGAAAGCGGCATGCTTCATGCCGGGAACCACCATGTCGTCGACATAGCGGCCGGCGCCGGTGATGAACCGTTTGTCTTCCTTGCGCACGACCCGAGCGCCGATGCCTTCAATGCCCATAGGAATTCCTCCGGAATAGCGAATAGTGAGTAGCGAATAGTGAACAGTGAGTAGGGAATTGTGCTCGGAGCGGTTCGGCTAAACCGACTACTCGCTATTCACTATTCACTACTCGCTTCTTTCTTACGCTGCCTGTTTCGCCCTGCCCTTCGGCACCTTCGCCATCGTCTGCGATGCGGCGAGGATCGCCTTGACGATGTTGTGGTAGCCGGTGCAGCGGCAGATGTTGCCTTCGAGCTCGGCGCGCACCGTCGCCTCGTCAAGGCCTTCGGGATGGCGCGCGATCATGTCGGTCGCCGTCATGATCATGCCCGGCGTGCAGAAGCCGCATTGCAGCCCATGATGTTCCTTGAACGCGGCCTGCATCGGATGCAGGTCGCCGCCATTGGCAAGCCCTTCGATCGTCACCACGGTCGACCCGGAGGCCTGCACGGCCAGCATCGAACAGGACTTCACCGCCTTGCCGTCGACATGCACGACGCAGGCGCCGCATTGAGAGGTGTCACAACCGACATGCGTTCCGGTGAGACCAAGATTTTCGCGCAGGAAATGAACCAGAAGCGTTCGGTCCTCGGCAGCGCCGCTGATCCGTTTTCCGTTCACGACAAACGAAACGTCCGACATGCATCCTCCCTGGGTATGACCTTGGTAGTCATGCTGCCGATGCGGCTTTGGCGCTCGGCCATGCGCTATTGGTACACTGCAAAAAGCGCAAAAAACACACGGCGCTCATTGTACTTTCGGTCATGGAGAAAACGAAAATCATGGGCCTGTCCGCCCCATTGCCAAAGAGCGAATAGGGGGCAACAATGCCCTCGACGCCAGCTCGCCGAGAGACATAAAACGGGCGCGCGCAGGAAGCGTCGGAGGATATCGGGAGGAAGCCTCTGGCCAGTTCACGGACGAGCTATGCATCCGGTCTGTCGGCGCTCACCACCGACGAGCCCGACGCCGATGCATTCGCCCTGGCGGTCGCTGTCGAGGCCGCAGCCATCGATGCCGGCTTTGCCCTGCTGTTCTTCTCCCAGAGCTTGTTTGACGCGAGCGTCCTTTCGCAAGGGCTGAAGACCCACGCACCGACGCTGGCCTACGCCGCCTGCTCGACCGCCGGCGAGATCACCCCCCAGGGCCTGGAGGAAGGCCATGTGCTGGCGCTGCTCTTTCCCTCCGCGTCGTTTTCGGCGGTCAGCACCATGGTCGACAATCTCTCCTCGTCGGGCATGGACAGGATCACTGATGAAGTCGAGGGCTTGCGGCGCCTACTGCGCGGGCGCCTCGGCTGTTGCCATACCAAAAGCACCTTCGCGCTCTGCTTCATCGACGGCCTGTCCTTTGCCGAGGAAGCGGTGACCTCGGCCATCCATTGGGGGCTGGACGACATCCCGCTGCTCGGCGGTTCGGCGGGCGACGACCTCAAATTCGAAACCACCAGTCTGATTTCGAACGGCAAGGTGGCGTCAGACAGCGCCATCATCGTGTTGATTGCTACCGAAATTCCCTTCCACGTCTTCAAGACCGACAATTTCATCCCCACCGACGAAAAGCTGGTGGTGACGGCATCCGACCCGGACCACCGCACCGTGCGCGAGTTCAACGCCACCAATGCGGCCGAGGAATATGCAGCCTCGGTCGGCATCGTTGCGCAGAACCTGACGCCGCTGAGCTTCGCCTCTCACCCCGTTGTGGTGAAGGTGGGCGGCGAATACTACTGCCGCTCGATCCAGAAGATGCATCCCGACGGCTCGCTGTCGTTCTTCTGCGCCATCGACGACGGCGTCGTGCTGTCCATCGCCCAGCCCAAGGACATGGTGGAATCGACGCGCGCCGCACTGCGCGACGTCGAGGAGCGGCTCGGCGGCATCGACATGATCCTCGGCTTCGATTGCGTGCTGCGCCGGCTCGACGCCCGCAACCGCCAGGTGTTCCGCGACATTTCGGAGCTTTACCGGGTCAACAATGTCATCGGCTTCGGCACCTATGGCGAACAGTATCGTTCGATGCACCTCAACCAGACTTTCACCGGCATCGCCTTCGGCGAACGCCAGGCGGCGGAATAGCCCATGCCGCTCAGGGACATCGACGACGTCGACAGGCTGAAGAAGATCAACGCCGCTCTGGTCAGCCGCGTCGAGCGCTCGATGGACCAGCAGGGCAATGCCTTCTCGCTGTTCCAGACTGCAATTTCACTGGAAAACCGGGTGCGCATGCGCACCGAGGAACTGCACTCGACCTTGCGCCGGCTGGAACAGTCGAACATCGACCTCAGCGCCGCCAAGGAAAACGCCGAGCTGGCGAACCTGTCCAAGACCAGGTTCCTGGCCGCCGCCAGCCATGACGTGCTGCAGCCGCTGAACGCCGCCCACCTCTCGGTCTCGGCACTGGCCGAAGTGCAGACCAGCGACGAGGGCAAGAAACTCGTCCGTCAGGTCGAGCGCTCGCTGGAGACGATGGAAGACCTGTTGCGCACGCTGCTCGACATTTCCAAGCTCGACGCCGGCGTGGTCCAGCCCGACATTGGCGACGTCAATCTGGAGACGTTGTTTTCGTCGCTGCGCTCGGATTTCAAGCCGGTTGCCAAGCTGAAGGGGCTGACACTGAAATTCCGCCCGGTCAGCGCCGTGGTGCGTTCGGACCGCACGCTTTTGCGCCGCATCCTGCAGAACATCCTGTCCAATGCGCTGCGCTATACCCGCTCGGGCGGCGTGCTGGTCGGCACCAGGCATCGCGGCGACACCATCCGCATCGATGTCGCCGACACCGGCTGCGGCATTCCCGACGACCAGCGCGAGGCGGTGTTCGAGGAATTCCATCGCGGCTCCGCCATTCCGGCCGATACCGGAATTTCCGGCGGCGGGCTGGGGCTGGGCCTTGCCATCGTGCGGCGCATGGCCGCCGCGCTCGGCCACCCCGTGACGTTTTCGTCGAAAGTCGGGCGCGGCACCATCTTCCACATCGATGTGCCGGTCGGCATCGGCGCCAGCGCCGACGCCATCGCCAGCCTTGCCGAGATGGAGCGGCCGCGCGGCTACGGCCTGTTCGGCACCAAGGTGCTGCTGGTCGAAAACGACGCCGATGTGTTGCAGGCGATGACCTTCCTGCTCGAGCGCTGGCAGTGCCTGGTGCGTGCCGCGACCTCGACCGAGGATGCGCTCAGCCTGCTCGGCGACACCGACTGGGTGCCCGACATCGTCATTGCCGACCAGCATCTCGACGACGGCGACCTCGGCACCGCAACAATAGCCGAAGTGCGCGATTATCTCGGCCGCGCCGTGCCGGCGCTGATCGTCACCGCCGACGGATCGGAGGCCATCGCCAAAGCCGCCCGCGCCGCCGGCATCGAACTGATGCGCAAGCCGCTGAAACCGGCGCAGCTAAGGGCGCTGCTGGCGCATCTGCTGGCTTGAGCCCCATACCCTCCCCTTGATGGGGAGGGTCGGCGCGCAACGCCGGGGCGGGGTGCAGCGCCAAGGTCCCCCACCCCGCTCCGCTTCGCGGATCGACCCTCCCAACAAGGGGGAGGGTAAAGATCAAAACCCGGCCTGATCGCGAAACAGCTCCGCATTGTCCAGCTTCGACACCTCGATCACCGCTTGCGTGCGGCTGTAGACGTTGAGCTTGCGCAGGATCTCCGAGACATGCGCCTTGACCGTGGTCTCGCCGACCTGCAGCTCGTAGGCGATCTGCTTGTTGAGCAGGCCTTGGCGCAGCATCTGCAGCACGCGCAGCTGCTGCGGCGTCAGTTTGGCCAGCCGCTGCACCATGTCGGCGCGGTCGGCGCTGTCGGCGTCGGGCGGCTGTCCCTCATAGGTCTCCGGCACATAGATCGCGCCCTCCATCACCGAGCGGATTGCGGCCGCAAGATCGCTCTTGCGCGCCGATTTCGGGATGAAGCCGGCAGCGCCATAGGACAACGCCTCGGAGATGATCTTCGGCTCCTCATAGCCCGAGACGACGACCACCGGCAGCCGCGGATGGCGGGTCCTCAGCTGCAGCAACCCGTCAAAGCCATGCACATCGGGCATGTTGAGATCGAGCAGCGCCAGATCGAACGGTTTTATCCCACCCAGGAGATCGAGCGCTTCGGCAATCGAGCGCGCCTCCACCGTGTCGACTTCCGGGTACGCCATCTGCACGGCGCTGTGCAGCGCCTCGCGAAACAGCGGATGGTCGTCGATGATCAGAAACCGGGCGCGATCGTTGATTGCGGTCATGGTGTTTGTTTCAGTTCTCCGTGGGCACGATACTCCCGCTGGTATGGCCAGCTTATTGGCAAATAGTCTATCGCCATCTTAACCCCCGGAGGCGAAGCCGACTTTATCCGACAATCAAGGCGCAGCTCGTGCTTTTGCGGACGCTGATGCCTTGCCCGGGGGTTCAAATCGGTCAAATGTGCCGGCAGTTGAAGCAGAAAGACCTGGCATGACAGACTTCGTCCTCCCCTTGCCCGCAACCCCATCGGTCGCCATAGAAGGCTCGGCCGAGCGCTTTGCGGTCCGCCGCATCTTCTGCGTCGGCCGCAACTACGCCGCGCACGCCCGCGAACTCGGCAATGACGAACGCGACCCGCCCTTCTTCTTCACCAAGCCGGCCGACGCGGTGGTCGATTCCGGCACCACGATCCCCTACCCGCCGCTGACCAAGAACCTGCACCACGAGATCGAGCTGGTCGCTGCGATCGGCAAGGCCGGCTTCCGCATTCCCCGCGCTGAGGCGCTAGACCATGTCTGGGGCTACGGCGCCGGCATCGACCTCACCCGCCGCGACCTGCAGGACGAAGCCAAGAAAGCAGCGCGGCCCTGGGATTGGTCCAAGGCCTTCGACCGCTCGGCACCCTGCGGTCCGCTGGTGCCGGCCGCCAAATCCGGCCATCCGCAAAAGGGCCGCATCTGGCTCGCCGTCGACGGCGCGGTGAAGCAGGAGGGCGACCTCGCCGAACTGATCTGGCCGATCGCCGATATCGTTTCGATCTGCAGCAGTGCGGTTGTACTACAACCGGGCGACCTGATCTTCACCGGCACGCCGGCCGGCGTCGGCGCGGTGGCGCCGGGACAGACGATGACCGGCGGCGTCGACGGCATCGGCACCATCGAGATCACCGTCGGCCAAGATTCCACCGACAAGCCGTGACCCGATGAGCGACCTCGTCCTCCACAACTACTACCGCTCCTCCACCTCCTACCGCGTGCGCATCGCGCTCGAGATGAAGGGGCTAAGCTACGATTACGTGCCGCATCATCTGCGTCATGGCGACCATCTGGAGCCGGCCTATCGCGCGGTCAATCCGCAGGGGCTGGTGCCGGCGCTGATCCTGGGCGACGGCACGCTTTTGACGCAGTCGCTGGCAATCATCGAATATCTCGACGAGACCCACCCCGAACCGTCGCTGCTGCCGAAGGACGCGCTCGGCCGGGCGCGCGTGCGAATGCTAGCGCAGATGATCGCCTGCGACATCCACCCGGTGAACAATCTGCGCGTGCTGACCTCGCTGCGCACTTTGTTCGGCGCCGGCGACCAGGATGTCATCCACTGGTTTCGCCACTGGGTGAACGAAGGGTTCCAGCCGCTTGAAAAGATTCTGGCTTCATCGGATGAGACCGGCACATTTTGCCATGGCGACGCACCGGGCCTCGCCGACATCTGCCTGGTCGCCCAGATCGCCAGCAACGCCCGCTTCGGCGTCGACCTGACACCCTACCCCGAGATCTCGCGCATCCACGCCGCCTGCATGGCGCTGCCGGCCTTTCAGAAGGCGGCGCCGGAGAATCAGATAGATGCCGAATAGGCTCACAATGCCGGAGCAGAGCACGGAGAGTTGCCGATGAAAGCCGTCGTCTTCGAAAGATTCGGCGAGGCGCCGAGAATCCAGACCGTGCCGGATCCGAAACCGGCCGCGGACGGTGTGGTCATCAAGGTCGAGGCGACCGGGCTCTGCCGCAGCGACTGGCATGGCTGGATGGGTCATGATGACGGCATCACGCTGCCGCATGTGCCGGGCCATGAACTGGCCGGCATCGTCGTCGCCGTCGGCAAGCGGGTGACCCGCTGGAAGGCCGGCGAGCGCGTCACCGTGCCGTTCTGCGTCGGCTGCGGCCGCTGCTTCGAATGCAATTCGGGCAATCATCAGGTCTGCGAACACCAGACGCAGCCCGGCTTCACCGCCTGGGGATCGTTTGCCGAATATGTCGCCATCGAGCATGCCGACACCAATCTCGTGCGCCTGCCCGAGGAGATGGAGTTCGCCACCGCCGCCAGCCTCGGATGCCGCTTCGTCACCTCGTTTCGCGCCATTGTCGACCAGGGCCGGGTGACGCCGGGCGAATGGGTGGCGGTGCATGGCTGCGGCGGCGTCGGCCTGTCGGCGATCATGATCGCCAGTTCCATGGGCGCCAATGTCATCGCCATCGACCTCACCGACGAGAAACTGGACTTCGCCAGAAAGATCGGCGCCGTGGCGACCATCAACGCCTCGACCACGCCGAACGTGGTCAAGGCGATCAAGCAGATCACCAATGGCGGCGCGCATATGTCGATGGACGCGCTCGGCCACCCCACGACATCGTTCAACTCGATTGCCAATCTGCGCCGGCGCGGCCGCCATGTGCAGGTCGGCCTGATGCTGGGCGAACACGCCCGCCCGCAAGTGCCGATGGACAAGGTGATCGCCTTCGAGCTGGAAATCCTCGGCAGCCACGGCATGCAGGCCCACCGCTACCCCGCCATGATGGAGATGATCCGCACCGGCAAGCTCAAGCCCGAACTGCTGGTCGGCAAGAAGATCAGCCTTGATGAGGCGCCTGCGGCGCTGGTGGCAATGGGCGGGTTCGAGGGGATTGGCATTGGGGTGGTGACGAAGTTCTAGGGCGGAGTCGCCCTCCACCACCAAACTCCTAGCGCGCAAATTTCTTCGCCCCGAACACGCAAGCCACCACGCCGAGCGTCACGACCACCATCAGCGGGCTGACCTGCTCGTGCAGCAGCGACGCTGCCAGCGCCAGGCCGAAAAAGGGCTGCAGCAACTGCAACTGCCCGACGGCAGCGATGCCGCCTTGGGCCAGGCCGCGATACCAGAACACGAAGCCGATCAGCATGCTGAACAGCGAGACGTAGGCGAGACCCATCCAGGCGTGAGAGCCGATGCCGGCGAAGGACGACGGCAGCGTCGCAAAGGTCAGAACCAGCATGATCGGCAGCGAGATCGCCAGCGCCCAGCAGATCACCTGCCAGCCGCCCAGCCTGCGCGACAATGCCGCCCCCTCGGCATAGCCCAGGCCGCAGACGATGATGGCGGCCAGCATCAGGCCGTCGCCGACAGGTGAGGCCGTCACGCCTTGCATCAGGGCAAAACCGGCGACCAGCGCGCTGCCGATGCAGGAAAACAGCCAGAAGGCCGGGCGCGGACGCTCGCCACCGCGCAGCACGCCGAAGATCGCGGTGGCCAGCGGCAGCAGGCCGACGAAGATGATGGAATGGGCGGAGGTGACGTGCTTCAGCGCCAGCGCGGTGAGCAAGGGAAAGCCGACAACCACGCCAAGGGCGACGATCACCAGCGACAGAAAATCGCCGCGCTCCGGGCGTTTCTGCCGAAACAGCATCAGCATGGCGAGACCGAGAAGTCCGGCAATCGCGGCGCGGGCCGAGGTCAGGAATATCGGATCGAAATCGGCCACGGCCACGCGCGTTGCCGGCAGCGAGCCTGAGAAGATCAGCACGCCGATGAATCCGTTCATCCAGCCGCTCGCGGTTTTGTCCATTCCAGGCTCCATTGCTTTCGCCCTCTATCGGGCAAGTGCCTATGGTGCAGCCAGAGACAATGCAGTACAATTCCGCAAAACTGTAATGGCTATCAGAGCAATACAGATGACCGAACTCATTTTGGAAACCGGCAATGCGCACCCTCCTGTCGCGACCACGCTTGTGGAAACTGTCATGGCGACCATCCGCCAGCGGATATCGGCGCGCAGCCTGACGCCAGGCGCGCGGCTGCCTTCGATCCGCGCCTTTGCCAAGGCCATGCAGGTGTCCAAGTCGACCGTGGTCGAAGCCTATGAGCGGCTCGCTGCCGAAGGCGCGATACGCTCACGGCCGGGTTCGGGTTTTTATGCCGCCGGATCGCTGGCGCCACTGTCGCTGGCCGAGATAGGCCCGCGGCTCGACCGCGCTGTCGATCCGCTTTGGGTTTCGCGCCAGTCACTGGAAGCCGGCGACGAGATGCTGAAACCCGGCTGCGGCTGGATGCCGGCCTCATGGATGCCGCAGGGGGCCTTGCGCCGGGCGCTGCGCACCGTGGCGCGCGCCGACGATGTCGACCTAGCCGATTACGGCACGCCGCTCGGCCTGCCGCCGCTCAGGCAATTGCTCGCGCGGCGCATGGCTGGCCACGGCATCGAGGTCTCGCCCGAACAGATCATGCTGACCGAATCGGGCACGCAGGCCATCGATCTTCTGTGCCGCTTCCTGATCGAACCGGGCGATACCGTGCTGGTCGACGACCCCTGCTATTTCAATTTTCACGCGCTGCTGCGCGCCCACCGCGCCAAGGTCGTCAGCGTGCCCTACACGCCATCCGGGCCTGATATCGAGCTGTTCGCCCAGGCACTGGCCGAGCACAAGCCGCGCCTCTACATCACCAATTCCGCCATCCACAACCCGACCGGCGCGATCCTGTCGCCGGTGACCGCGCACCGGCTGCTGAAGCTCGCCGACCAGTCGGACCTGACCATCATCGAGGACGATATCTTCGCCGATTTCGAACACAGCCCAGCGCCTCGGCTGGCGGCGTTCGACGGCCTCAACCGCGTCGTCCATATCGGCAGCTTCTCCAAGACGCTATCGGCGTCGGTTCGCTGCGGCTTCATCGCGGCACCGCGCGACTGGATCGAGCAACTCACCGACCTCAAGATTGCCACCACCTTCGGCGGCGGCCGGCTGGCGGCCGAACTGGTGCTGGCGCTGCTTAGGGACGGCAGCTACCGCAAGCACATGGAATTGCTGCGCGCGCGGCTTTCCCGCGCCATGGGCGAGACGGGCGCGCGCCTGAAGGCGATCGGCATCACGCCCTGGATCGACCAACCGGCCGGCTTGTTCCTATGGTGCAGCCTGCCCGATGGCGTGGATGCGGCCGAAATCGCCCGCCGCGCGCTGGCCGACAACATCGTGCTGGCGCCCGGCAACGCATTCAGTCTGTCGGGAACCGCCAGCTGCTTCCTGCGCTTCAACGTTGCCCAGTGCCAGGACGAGCGGATTTTCAGGGTGCTCAAGGCGGCAATGGCGCGCTGAGCGCTCAGTGGGAGGCCGCGCAGACCTCCCGAACGCAATCTCGCAGCCAGCGTTGCGCCGGATCGGCATCGAGCCGTGGATGCCATAGCATCGAGATGGTGACCTCCACCGTGGCGACCGGCAGCGGAAAGCTGACCATGCCGGCGCGTGCGCCTTGCGTGTGCCGTTCGGGCACGCTGGCGATCAGGTCCGAAGCGCGCGCCATGGCGAGTGCAGCCGAAAAGCCGGAGACCATGCACGCCACGGTTCGCTGCAGGCCGAGCTGCGCCAAAGTCTGATCGATCGGCCCTCTTTCCCGACCCCGCCGTGAAACGCTGATGTGGCGGCCGGCCGCGTAGCGTTCAGGCGTTACCGCGCCTTCACTCAAAGGGTGGCCGGCTCGCACAGCACCGACGAAGCGGTCACGGAACAGCGCTTGTATGCGCACCTCCGGTCCGGTCTCGCCGGCAACGCCGATTTCCAGATCGATCGCTGCGTCGCGCAACGAGGCGACATCCTTGTCGGCTTTCGGCGCAAATCGCAGCCGCACGCCCGGCGCCTCGGCCTGGATGCGGGCGACAAGACGCGGCCCGAATTCCTCGACGAACCCTTCATTGGTGCGCAGCGTGAAGATCTGTTCCAGCTTTGCCAGATCGAGCAGCCTGGCGGGACGCAATAGCGTTTCCGCATCGTGGACGACACGGCCGGCCTGCTGCCGCAATGCCTCCGCGCGCGGCGTCGGGACCAGGCCGCGGCCGGCGCGGACCAGCAGCGGATCGCCGGTCGCTTCCCGCAGCCGCGCCAGCGTGCGGCTCATCGCCGACGGGCTGAGCCGTAGCCGGCTGGCGGCGCGCGCCACGCTGCCTTCGGCGAGCAAAACGTCGAGCGCGAACAGTAGATTGAGATCGGGCGATGCCATCGGCGGATAGTAGCACATGCCATGGCGTTTGGTGCACGAATAAGATGCAAATGTTGCGCCTTCCGCCATTCCACCCTGACGACTAGATCTCCGACAGGTCCGGTTGCGGGACTGACAAGGAGGAAATCGCCATGGCAATTGCTGAGCAGAACGAGTGCACATCGGCGCCGCAGAAAACCCGGTCCGCAGGCCTGGCCCACTCTCCTGTCTTGGCATTGGCCAGCCTGTCGCTCGCCACGCTGCTGTCGTCGCTTGGAACCAGCATTGCCAGCGTCGGACTGCCTTCCCTGATGCAGGCGTTCGGTGCGTCGTTCCAGTCCGTGCAATGGGTGGTTCTCGCCTATCTGCTCGCCATCACGGCCCTGATCGTCAGCGCCGGCCGGCTGGCCGATATGGTCGGCCGCCGGCCGTTGCTGCTCGGCGGCATCGCGCTGTTCACACTGGCCTCGGTGCTCTGCGGCCTGGCGCCGACGCTCTGGCTGCTGATTGCGGCGCGCGCCGTGCAAGGGCTGGGTGCCGCGCTGATGATGGCGTTGACGCTGGCCTTTGTCGCGGAGACCGTGACCAAGGAGAGAACCGGCAGCGCCATGGGCCTGCTCGGCGCCATGTCGGCGATCGGCACGACGCTCGGACCCTCGCTCGGCGGCTTGCTGATCGCCGGCTTTGGCTGGCGGGCGCTCTTCCTCGTCAATGTGCCGCTCGGCCTCCTGACCTTTGCCCTCGCCTGGCTGGCCCTGCCTGCCCGCGGCAAGGCTGCGGGCGTTCAAGGCGGGTTCGACGCGATCGGGACGGTCTTGCTAGGCCTGACGCTCGCCGCCTATGCACTGGCCATGACGCTCGGCCACGGCCATTTCGGCGCCCTCAACACCGGCCTGCTGGTTGCCGCCGGCATCGGCGTCGTTCTGTTCGGCGTCGCGCAGAAGAGGGCAAAGAATCCCTTGATCCGGCTTGCCCGGTTGTACGACATCCGGCTCAGCGCCAGCCTCGCCACGAACCTCGTTGTCGCCACAGTGATGATGGCGACCCTGGTGGTCGCTCCGTTCTATCTGTCGCGAGGGCTGGGGCTCAATGCTGCGATGGTCGGCGTGGTCCTGTCGACAGGTCCGCTGGTCTCCGCGCTCTCGGCACTTATCGCCGGCCGCCTCACCGATCGCTTCGGTACCAACAGGATGATGATCGCCGGACTATTCGGCCTGGTCAACGGCACCTTGCTTTTGTCGCTCGCCGCAACAAAACTCGGCATTGCCAGCTATATCGTGCCGATCGCCGTCACCTGCTTCGGGTACGCCCTGTTCCAGACATCCAACAATGCCGCCGTCATGAGCGGTGTCGCTGCCGGCGAGCGCGGCGTGGTGTCCGGCCTGCTCAATCTGTCGCGCAATCTCGGCCTGATCACCGGCGCATCGCTTATGGGCGCCATTTTTGCGGCTGCCTCGACGGGAGAACGGCAAAGCCAGGACATGCTGACCTCAGCGGCAGCCGCGCACGGCATGCAGGTTACCTTTCAGACGGCAACGGTCCTGGCGGTGGCTGCGCTGTTGCTGGCACTGCTCTCGACCCGCGCCGGCGGCAGGCTGTCGGTGCGGCAACAGCCATCATGACCGAAGATAGGGAGCTTACGCTCCCGCCCGCTTGCGCCGCTCATAAAGCATGACCAGCGTTTCGGCGGTCAGCGCCGGCCTCTGTTCGCCCTCGATCTCGACCGTATTGGCGGCCTTCATCAGATACTGGCCCGGCCCCTTGTCCTCCACCGACAACAGCGTCGTGCGCAGCCGGATGCGTGCGCCGACCCTGACGGGCGCCAGGAACCGCACCTTGTCGAAGCCGTAATTGAAGGCGGCTTGCGTGTTTTCGGGGACGATGCCCATGCCCAGCGCCAGCGCGCCGATGATCGACAGCGTCAGATAGCCATGCGCGATCGTGGTGCGAAATGGGCTCTGCCGCTTCGCCCGCTCCGGATCGACGTGGATCCACTGATGGTCGCCTGTGCATTCGGCAAACTGGTTGATGCGGTTCTGGTCGACGGTCGTCCATTCCGACACGCCGAGCTCCTGCCCGGCCATCGCCCTTAACTGCTCGAAGGTCGGCGGCGTTTTCGGCCGTAGTTCCGTCATTCCTGCTTTCCCGGTGGCTCCCAGTGCCTCGGACCACGAACGGACGGCTCCTGTCAATTCGCCCGTTGCGATTCCGTTCCGCCATTTTCCGCCAAACAGCGTCCCTCGTCCATGCTCATGCGCCGCAACCGGCCCACTCCTCTCATGGTTGCGTTGAGAGTCACTTCTTGTCATAGCCCGAGCGGATTTCCTCCATCGCTTCCTTGATGCGGCTGCGCAGGATTTCGATCGATTCGGTGCCGGATTTCTTGACCAGCTCGGCCACTTCGCCGGCATTTTTCAGGGCGGCTTCGAAGGATTTCCTGGCGAACTCCGCCTGTTTTGTCATCAGTTCCTGGGGATTGCCCGGCGCCTTGTAGCTCTGCGCCATGTCGCTGACTTCACGCAGCGTGTCCTGCAGCATCTCGCGCTGTCTGGACAACAATGAGGTCGCGCCGGCAGCTCCCGCCCGCGCCGATCTTTCCAGGGCCTCGAGGTTCTTGCGATGATGCGCGAGGATCGCCTCGACATTCGGCACCTTCAGGTCACGGCCGAACCGGCTGAACATGTCCATGAATGAATCCGAGTCGGGTTGTTTGGCCATTGCTCGTGCTCCCCAGTTGTCGCAAATGCTGAACCCTGTTCTGGACAATAGCACTCGCGCGCCGTGTGTCCATTCGGACGCCCAAGCAATTCAGCGGCAAATGCAGCATCAGCCAGCGAGAAACAGCCTCTCCGCCGTGTAGAGCACGATACCCGCCAATCCGCCGATAATCATGCCATTGAAGCGGATATATTGCAGGTCCCTGCCGATGTTCATCTCGATCAGCCTCGTCAGTTGGGCAAGGTCCCAGCGCTTGACCTGGTCGGAGATGAACGTCGACACACCGCTCTTCTGGCTCTCGACGAACGACGACAGCGCCACGACAAAGCCCTGGTTCATGTCGGCCCTGATCTGCGGATCGCCTGAGAGATGGCGGCCGACCTCGACGAACATGTTGGCGAGATGCGCGCGAACAATCGAATTCTCCGCCTTGGCGTCCTGTTCGATGAACACGCTGAGGCTCTGCCACATGTCGCCGGCGAGCGACTTCACTTCCGGCCGCGCCAGGAAATCGCGCTTCAGCTTCTCGGCCCGTTTGGCGTATTGCTTCGAGGTTCTGAGCCGCTCGATGAAGCTGTGCGCGAAACGGTCGAATTCGGCGCGCATCGGATGGTCGGGGTCGGCCCGCACCTCGTCAAGCAGCGAACCGGCGGAAGCGACGATCTTCTTCAGCAGATAGGCGTCGGCTCTGAACAGGTTGAACAGCGACGGCAATTCCTCGCGGATTTTCTCGCGCATGGTCGCCAGCGCCTCTTCATCGTTCAGGAACCGGCCGATCACCCTGGTGAATTCGTCGAAGAGTTTCTGGTGGCGGCGGTCGTCGGTCAGTGCCGACAGCAATTCGGCCGCGAGCGGCGCCAGCGGCACCTTGTCGATCTGCTCCAGCATGCGGCTGGTGACGAAGCCGCGCAGGCCGGATTGCTCGATCGCCGCAAGCGTCTGCGGGACCAGCCGTACGACGAAGCGTGACAGGCCGGCAGAGCGTTCGGCGTCAGTCAGCCAGTCGGCGACGAGTGCTGCAAAATCGACCTCGGCCAGCTTTTCCCGCACCGGCTCCGGCGCCAGAAAATTGACCTCGATGAAGCGGCCCAGATTATCGGCGATGCGGTTCTGGTTCGCTGGGATGATGGCGGTGTGCGGGATCGGCAGGCCCAGCGGCCGCTTGAACAGCGCCACCACCGCGTACCAGTCGGCCAGGCCGCCGATGGTGGCCGCCTCGGCGAAGGCCGCCACGAAGCCCAGCCACGGATACTTGGCCTCGGACGATTTGGCCACGGCAAAAACCACGACGCAAAGCACCAGCGCAGCCGTGGCGAGGAACTTTGTCCGCCGCAACGCGAAAAGCTTGGCGCCCGTCTCGGCATCAAAACCGCCAGGCGCCAGGGACGAAGCCGATTGGGACATGATACGCCGCTCCTCATCGATCTCTTGGCTATCTGGCATGGCCTATTTAGGGGGTGTTTGGGCCCGTAGCATGATCGGATGGGCCGATTTCGTCCGGGAATTGCCGGTTTCGCACGCAAAGTTGACAAGAATGTTCATCTATCATGCAATCCCAGTCTGGAATTGTTCCAAGGTATAGGCCATATTCCGATCAGGCCAGTGTGGGCGAATCCGAAACTCCGGGTGAGAAAGCCGCACCAGCACAATCTAAAATCTGGTGCAGTTCCAACGCGCCAGGACTCGGGTGAGGAATGAAATGCGGCTGACGCGCCAGACCAACTACGCCATGCGCATCCTGATGTATTGCGCCGCCAACAACGATCGCCTGAGCCGCATCCCCGAGATTGCGGCCGCCTATTCGGTGTCGGAGCTTTTCCTGTTCAAGATCCTGCAGCCGCTGGTCGAGCATGGCCTGGTCGAGACGGTGCGCGGCAGGAATGGCGGCGTGAGAATCGGCCGCCCCGCCGAGCAGATCAGCCTGTTCGACGTCGTACGGGTGACCGAAGAGAGCTTCGCCATGGCCGAGTGCTTCGAAAACGACGCCGCCGAATGCCCGCTGGTCGACAGCTGCCAGCTGAATTCGGCGCTGCGCGAGGCGCTCAACGCCTTCTTTGCCGTACTCTCCCGCTACACTATCGCCGATATGGTGGCGGCGCGCCCGAATGTGCGTCATTTGCTCGGCATCGACATGCTGGTCCAGCGAGCACCGGCCGCCTGAGTTTTCTAGTGCATGTCGCTCAAAAGTGGCCCCGGTTTTGAGACAACGACATGCATAAAAACAAAGACCTAAAGCGCGTCGCCTGAGTCCGTTCAAACGCGACGCGCTTTAGGCGGCTGACTGCGGCAAGACGAACGGCATGTTCGCCGCCGGCAACACACCGACCCTTAGCCGACAATCGAACACCTTTTCGATCAGATCGTCGCTCAGCACCTCCTGCGGTGAACCGTCGGCGGCGAGCCGGCCGCGATGCATCACGAAAATCCGGTCGGCATACATGGCCGTCAGATTGAGGTCGTGCAGGATGGCGATCACACCGCCGCCGCGCCGGGCGAAATCGCGGGCGATGTTCATGATGATCAGCTGGTGCTTGATATCGAGGCTGGAGACCGGCTCGTCGAGATAGAGATAGCGCGGCTTGCCGTCGAGCACCGGCGCCCAGACCTGGCACAGCACGCGCGCCAGTTGCACACGCTGTTGTTCGCCGCCCGAAAGCTCCTGATAGAAGCGGCCGGCAAAGCCGTCGAGGTCGACCCGCACCAGCGCCCGCTCGGGCAGACGATCATCTTCGCCCGGCAGAACGCCGGAACGGCCGCCGATAAGGCCGAGCCTGACCACTTCGTGCACGGTGAAGGGAAAGGACAGCGTCGCGGCCTGCGGCAGCACGGCACGCACGGTCGCGGCCTCCACCGGCTTCATCGCGGAGAGGTCGCGCCCGTTGACCGCCACTGTCCCCGCAAACGCCAGATCGCCCGACAACGCCTTCAAAAACGTCGTCTTGCCCGAGCCGTTGGGTCCGACGATTGCCGCAATTTCGCCCGGCCGCGCGACGAAATCGACATTGGCAACAATGCGCTTGCCGCCGATCGCCACCGAGACATCGCGTGCTTCGATCATGCCGCCTCACAAGTCGATTACGCCGCGCTTGCGCAGCAGGATCCAGAGGAAGAACGGCGCGCCGGCGATCGCCGTGACGATGCCGATTGGCAATTCGGCCGGCGCCACGATGACGCGGGCAACTGCGTCGGCAAGAAGCAGCATCGAGGCGCCGAGCAGCGCCGATGCGAGCAAAAGATAGCGATTGTCCGGACCGATCAGCAGCCGCAGCAGATGCGGCACGACGATGCCGACAAAACCGATGCCTCCGCTGACTGCGACAGAGGCGCCGACCGCTGCCGAGACGCCGACGATCGCGGTGTATTTCAGCCGCTGTACCGGGATGCCGAGATGTCCGGCCGTCGCCTCGCCGAGCGCCAGGGCGTTGAGGCCTTTGGCCAGGAACGGCATTGCCGCAAGCGCCAGCACGATGATCGGCCCGACGGAAGCGATCTTCGGCCAGGTCGCGCCGCCAAGCGAGCCCAGCTGCCAGAAGGTCAGGTCGCGCAACTGCCGGTCGTCGGCCATGAAGATGAGAATGCCGGTCAGCGCCATGGCAAGGGCTGCGAGCGCAATGCCGGCAAGCAGCATGGTGGCAACCGATGTGCGACCCTGCCGCGTGGCGACGCGGTAGAGCACCAGCGTGACCGCAAGGCCGCCGCAGAAAGCGGCGAGCGGCAAGGCCAGCCCGCCGAGCGCCAGAGTGAGCGGCGCCAGCCACGTCGTGCCGAGCACGATGACGGCGACCGCGCCGAGGCTCGACCCGGCGGAAACGCCGATCAGGCCGGGATCGGCGAGCGGGTTGCGAAACAGGCCTTGCATGACCGCACCCGATACGGCCAGTGCCGCCCCGATGAGCACACCGAGAAGTACGCGCGGCATGCGGATATCGTAGACGATCAGCCGGTCGCGGGCACCAAGCGCGGCGTCGTCCGGCATGGTGCCGGTCAGCCAGTCACGAATGACAGCAACGGCCGATGCATCGGAAGCGCCCGACCTCAGCGACAGGAACATCGAAAGGGCAAGCGCCACACACAGGAGCACAATAACCAGGCGAGCGCGCCCGGAACGATCGCCCTCGGCCACCTTGCCCGCCGCGCCGGTGATCGACTGATCCACCATCGGCTCAGTCCGTGACCTGGCTGCCATAGAGCGAGGCGGCCAGATCGTGGATGGCATCGGCCGTGCGCGGCCCGAAGCCGAGCAGATAGCTGCCATCCATCAGGATCAGTTTGCGGCCTTCACCCGCCGGCGTCGAGGTGATCGACGGGATGGCGAACAGCTCGGCCTCCGCAATCGGCGGTCCGGCATTTTTCATCGCCAGGATCACGTCCGGCCTGGCGGTTACGATGGCCTCGTCGGACATCTGCTTGTAGCCGGAAAAACCTTCGACGGCGTTGACCGCACCGGCGAGCTTGATGATGCCGTCGCCGGCGGTGTCGGTGCCGGCGGCCAGGATCTTGCCGCCCTGGATCGACAGCACGAACAGGACGCGCTTGCGCTGCTTGATCGACGCCGTCTGCTTCTCGGCCGCCTTCAGCTTGGCATCGGTCTCAGCCACCAGCGTCTCGGCCTTGGCGTCGACGCCGAGCGCCTTGCCGACGATGCGGATCTTTTCCAGGATGCCGTCATGGCTGTAATGCTCGGGCACGTCGATGAACGGAACGCTCGACTTTTTCAGCACATCGACCGCTTCCTTCGGCCCACTGCCATGCAGCGCCAGAATGCCCGAAGGATTGACCGACAACACGCCTTCCGGCGACAGCTGGCGCATATAGCCGACGTCGGGCAGCGCGACCGCGGCGGCGGGGTAGCGGCTGGTCGAATCGCGGGCGACGAGATGACCTTCCTCGCCAAGCGCGTAGACGATCTCGGTGATCGAACCGCCGATCGCCACGATCCGCGACGTGTCGGCAAACACGGCCACGTTCTCGCTGGCCGGCACTGGGGCGGCAATAAACAGCGACAGGCCCATGGCCGCGGCAAGCATCCTGAACAGTGAAATCATCGTCGTTTCCTCAGGCTGCGGTCGGGCTTGGAATGCGCGGCAGGTTCTCGGCAAGGAACCGCCAGTCGTCGCGCTCGCCCTCGCCTTCATGGCGCTTGCCGAAGAACTGGATGATCATCTTGCCGTCGGCGCCATAGGCTTCGAGCGAGGTGACATGACCGTCCTTGGTCGGTTTGCGCACCGCCCACACCTCCTGGATGTGGTCGGTGCGCAGATGCAGGTGGAACGTCTCGTCCATCACGTTGATCCACGGCCCCATCGGCCTGATCGACTTGACGGGACCGGAATGGATCTGGATGCAGCCTCGGTTTCCGACAAAACACATGATCGGCATGCCGTCGGCGGCGGCATGGTGGAACATGGCGCCGATGGCGTCATTGTCGAGCAGCCAGGCATAGTCCTGGCCGACCATGCGCACGGCCTGGCGGCGGGTGAGCTTCAGCGTTTTCAACATGCCAAAGAACTGATGCACGTCGGTCAGCCGGCTCCAGCGGTCGCGCAGATCATCGATGTCTGCGGCAATGCCCGACGTCTCCGCGTCGTCGTCGGCCAGGCCTGCGATAGACACGGTCGCCTCCTGGTTCGGCGATTGGAGTGCGGCCACGAGCTTCTGGTAGGCATAGAGATTGGAAGCCGGCCGCAGATGCACCTTGTGCACCGCATCGCCGGCCGCGTCGAAGAATTGCAGGCTGCGGCGGATGTCGCCGCCGTCGCGCTTTTCCACGGCAAAGCCATGCGCCCAGACTTTGGGAAAAATGCGCAGGTCGATGTTTTCGCCCAGCACCATGGCGTTGTGCGTGCCTGTGACAACCTTGTCGTAGACGCCGATCTTCTCGTGCACCGCGCTTTCGTTGCGGGTCAGCGCCATCACTTCGCCGACGGCGTCGAGGCCGGTCAGAAGATCGTTGACCCTGGGCTCGACGCGCACGACGCCGTCGCCGCAATGCGCGGCCACCAGCTCGGCCTCGGAAATACCGAGCTCGGCGGCAAGATCGCGCTCGCGCGCTTTCGGATTGTCTGCCCGCGCCCGCCGGATTTCATGCGGGGCGGGTTTTGCGCGCTGGTCCATGTCCTGCTTACCTGTCTGCCGTGTTTGGTCGTTTCGTCACTTGTTGAGGATGAGCTTGCCCTGGCGGGTGATCTTCAGCCGATAGAGCGCGCCATGGTGCTCGATGCCGATCTCGTGCTCGCCCTGGAACAGCGTGTTGGAGGACAGCGTCCGCACCGCCAGCGGCACCCGGTCGAAGCGGGTCGGCGTCTCCTCGGAACGGCGGACGCGGTAACGAAAGTCGTTGGGATTGTGGGTGTTCATCTCTTTCGATCCCTTTCCTGTGCCGGGCAACTGGCTAGGCGTTGCAAAAATGCCGATTCATTTCTTGACTCGAATAATCATGTTTATTAGTCAGTGCAATACCGGACCAAATGAGTCAACATTTAAGACGCCGGACAGAATGAAAAATGCCAGCGAGCACCAAGCCAGCCAGCATCGAACCTGGAATTTTGGAGTTGGGCATGGGCTTGGGAAATTGTGGACGACTGGGTCTGGCGAACGCCGATCCGGTGCATCGGCCTATGGCAAAGGCAATGGCAGCCTTGCTTGCGGGGGCAGCGACGATCGCGCTGCTGACATCGCCGGCCAGCGCTCAGCCGGCCGCTGACCAGGCCGACCAGACCAGGAAAACCGAGGACACCAAGCCGGCGCCCGCCGGCGCGACCCTGCTGGACAAGATCCTCGTCATCAGCCGCACCGGCAAGACGGCAATCGAATCGCTGGCCTCAGCCAGCCATGTCGACCAGGAACAGCTCGACCGCCGCATGGCGACGACGCCGAACGAAATGCTGCTCGGTGTGCCTGGTGTCGCCGTGCAGGCCGATGCGCGACGCGTCAGCTCCAGCATCAACATCCGCGGCCTGCAGGATTTCGGTCGCGTCGCCGTCATCATCGACGGTGCCAGGCAGAATTTCCAGCGCTCAGACCACGGCACGCAGTCGACCTTCTATGTCGATCCCGAGCTCATCAAATCCGTTGACGTCATTCGCGGACCGACCGCCAACACCTACGGCTCCGGCGCCATTGGCGGCGTCGTCTTCTTCGACACCAAGGATGCGGTGGATTTCCTCAGACCGGGCGAAACCTGGGCCGGCTCCGTCACCGGGCGCTATGAAAGCAACGGCAAGGGCTGGACCGCCAGTGCCAGCGGCGCCTACAAATTCAACGACGATTTGGATGTGCTGGGCAACATCGTCTACCGCGACTACGGCGACTACAAGAATGGCAGCGGCGACACCGTCGCCGGCACCGGCTTCGACCTGCTGAGCGGCCTGCTCAAGACCACAATCCGCCCCAGCGAAGACAGCGAATTGAAGCTCGGCTGGGTCGGCTCGAGCGACGGCTGGACGGAAACCAGCGGCGGCGTGCCGGCCAACGACGTCGACCTGAAGTCGAACACCTTCACCGCCCGCTACAACATCACTGACGACGCCAGGAGCTGGCTCGATCTCCACATCAACGCCTCCTACAACAAGACCAATCTCGACCTCACCACGCTGGTCCCGCAGAACCGCTTCGATCCGTCGACCGGCCTTCCCGTGCTGCTGCCCGTCGGTTCGACCTCGACCTTCGACGTTGGCACGGCCGGCGTCGACATCTGGAACACGTCGCGCTTCGAAACAGCCGGTGTTGCGCACGAATTGACCTATGGCGGCGACTGGGTGGGTGACGATGTCGAGACCGGCGGCACCGCCGGCGGCGACAGCTTCTACACCCCATCGGGCAAGCGTAGTGTTTCGGGCGCCTACATCCAGGACAAGCTCACCTGGGACTGGCTCGAGGTCATTGCCGGGCTGCGTTACGACAATTACAGCCTCGAAGACAGCACCCACGAAACGTCAGGTGATCGTCTGTCGCCGCGCATCACCGTTGGTGTCACGCCTTTCGAAAGCGCCAGCCTGGCGGGCCTGCAGTTCTATGGCACCTACGCGGAAGGCTACCGCTCGCCGTCGCTGACCGAAACGCTGATCAGCGGCAACCATCCGGCAGGCGTCACCTTCCCGTTCCTGCCCAACCCAAACCTGCGGCCTGAAACCGGCAAGACCACCGAGTTCGGCGTCAACTACAAGCTGAACGACCTTATCGAGGCCGGCGACGCGTTCCGGCTCAAGGCCGCCTACTTCCACAACGATGTCGACGACTACATAGAAGGCGTCACACTGTCGGCATTCGACCCGACCAGCGGCTGCCCGTTCGGCCCCGGCATTCCGATCTGCTTCCAGTACCAGAACGTCGCCCAGGCCAAGATAAACGGCTTCGAACTGGAAAGCGTCTACGATGCCGCCTGGGGTTATGCCGGGCTCTCCGCCTCGATCACCAACGGCCACACCATCTCCGATGAAGGTGAGCGCGCCGACCTTGCCACCATCCCGTCCTCGCAGGTCACCGGGCAGCTCGGCTTCCGCTTCCTTCAGGACAAGCTGACCGTCGGCGGCGAGGTGCAGTACAACGGCAAGCCGAAGGGCAACCCCGTGGCCAAGGATTATACTCTGGTCAACGCCTTCGCCAGTTACCAGGCCACCGACAATCTGAAGGTGGACTTCCGCGCCGACAATTTGTTCGACGTCAAATACACCAACCCGCTGAACGGCGGTACCACCGCCGTCATCTATGAACCCGGCATCACGCTGAAGCTGGCCGCAACCATGCGCTTTGGAGGCTGACACCCATGACAAGTTTGACGGCATCGCTTCGCCTCCTGACCTCGACGCTGGCGATGTCGCTTGGCTTGATGCCGGCGTGGGCTCAGTCCGCGTCGGCTCCGCAACTCAGCCTCGAGCTCAATGCCGCGCAGCCCTCGGACAAGGGTTGCCGGCTGACCTTCGTCGTCAACAATGCGCTCGGCGCCGATCTGTCCAAGGCGGCTTTCGAAATCGCGCTGTTCAACGAGGCCGGCGTGGTCGACCGCCTGAGCGTGCTCGACTTCAAGGACCTGCCGGCCGGCAAGACCAAGGTGATCCGCTTCGACCTCGCCGGCACCGACTGCACCAAACTCAGCCGCGTGCTGATCAACAGCGCCACCGAATGCGCCGGCGTCGAACCGGGCGCCTGCATGCGCGGCCTGAAGACGCAGACCAAGACCGGTATCGCATTCGGCGTCTGAGGTGGGCCTGCATCCCGCCTTCCTGCACGACAATGCGACACGACCCGTCGCAGCTCCGCCGTCATGGCCGGCAACCGATCTTGATTTGACAATCCCACCCCGCTCGCGGCAGGTCTCGCCGCGAACCATGCAGGACATCACCCCCCTCCCCGACGCCGGCAACGAACCGGCGATTACGATGGACGAGCTCGCACAGCCGGCAGCCGCGGACCGCAAATGGACTGTGGCGATCGTCGCGTCCTGCCTGCTCCATGCCGCTGCCGCAGCGGCGTTCTTCATCGGACCCGCAGGGACATTCGATTCCAGTAACGCGATACAATCCGAAGGCACCTACCAATCGGGCGCCGAGGTGGTCGGCAGCGCCTTGGACAGCCAGGCTCCCGACGCGGTCGATGTTACCGTGGTAACCGATCCGCAGCCGGCCAAGCCCGAGGCCGTTCGACCCGTGCCGCCGACCGAGGCGCCTCAACCGGTAAAGGAGCCGGCGGCGCCCAAGCCTGCGCCGGAAGCCGCCGAACAGGCGACCGCCGCGCCAGATACACTGACGGCCGCCATCCCGAATGATCAAACTGTCGCCCCAAGCGCTGAGACGTCGACTCCGCCAGGGGTTCAAACGCAAAGTTCAGAGGCACCGCCCGCCGACGAGCCCGCCGTTGATTTGCCTGCTGCCAAACCACCAGTCCCGAGCCCGCGGCCGACCCCTCCAGCCGGATCTGGAGATACCCGCGGTGCGGCAGATGGCGAAGAACGCGACGCACCGGCGGTTGCCAGCAAGGGTAAAAACCAGGACGCGGCTGGCAATGCGATGGAATCTCGTTACGGCGGTGAAATTCAAAAGAAGCTTGCCCGCGCTAACCGGCGCGTTTCGAAGGAAATTCAAGCCAAGGCTCGCAACAATGCCAGGGTCTATTTCGTCGTCATGGCTGACGGCAGCGTCAGCGACTTGCAGCTTGTCGAAAGTTCAGGGTCTGCCGAACTAGACCAATTCGCTTTGAAACTGGTGCGCCAGCAAGCCCCGTTCCCGCCCATTCCACCCGAGACCGGATTATCAAGTTGGGTGTTCAGGGCGCGGATCGGTCCGTTTTAACCAGCTCGCAGACCTTCGCCAAATCGTCCATCAATTCAAGAGGAAGCCCAATGTACATCGCCATGAACCGCTTCAAGGTCCAGAACGGCTCCGAGACCGCCTTCGAGGATGTCTGGAAGAACCGCGATTCCAGCCTTTCGGAAATGAAAGGCTTCAGGGAATTCCACTTGCTGCGCGGCCCGGTCAACGAGGCCGAGGGTTATACGCTGTTTGCCTCGCACACGGTGTGGGCAAGCCATGAGGATTTCGTCGTCTGGACCAAATCCGAGAATTTTCGCGCCGCCCACCGCAACGCTGGCACCTCGAAGGTGCACTATCTCGGCCACCCGCAGTTCGAAGGCTTTTCGGTCGTCGAAGGCGCCTGATTGAGATTTCACCCGTCGACGAGATCTGACGACGGGCAGATGCCGTCAGGTTCCGGTTGAATTCCGGCCGCCCAGTCGCCGAAGCCACTGGGCAATGTGCAGGCGCAGCCGCCGCCAGGGCTGTCCGCGTGTCAGGTAGCGCGCCAACCGCGGATCACCGGCCAGCTCCGGGAACTGGCGCACATGCTGCGTCAGGAATGCAGCTATGAAATTGCGCCCGTTGAGATCGCTGAGCCAGGCAGAATTCGCCAGCAAATAGTCTGCGGCATCCGCCGCCAACACGCTCCTGTAGCTCCTGTATGCAGGCGTTTGCCGCACATTGCCGCCGGCAAAGGCAGTTCCGGTGGACAGGTTGGAGCCATGCAGGCGATAGAGGCCGAGACCTTCTGACAGGATGAGGCTGCCACCGGCCTGGTGCGCGAGTGTCGCCGTCAGATAATCCGTCCCGACCTTGGCCTTGAACGGGAAGGACAATACCGGTTCCAGCGCGCCACGCCGGTACATGATCGCCGAGCATTGCGACCACAGCCAGCCCGTCACCGCAGGTGCGAAATAGGTTACCGGATGCTCCGATGCGTAGGCGATCCCGGGCGCCATGCCGGCAAGCCGGCCACCGGGCGCGATGGCGACGCCACTGCGATCCGCTCCGGACCGCGGTTTGCGCAAGGCAAGGAAGGTGCCGCCCAGCAAGGTGCCGCCGCCATCGACAAGGAACACATCGGAACTCGATAGAGCGGCCGAATGCGTCGTGTTGAGGTGGGCGGACAGATGCGCGAGGAGAAAATCCGGCAGCCACACGTCATCGGCGTCGAGAAACGCGACGAAGGGCGCGTCGGTTGCGGCAAAGCCGTCGCGGAATCCCGCGGTCTGGCCGCCATTCTCCGTGCGCGCCAACAGGCGCAGGCGCGGGTCGTCTATATCCCTTAGAAGCTGTCGGACATGGTCGGCCGAGCCGTCCGTCGAGGCATCGTCGACGATGACGCATTCCCAATTCCGGTAGGTCTGCGCAAGCACCGAGCGGATCGCCTGTTCGACGTACGGCCGATAATTGAAGCAGGTGATGACCACCGCCACGCGCGGCAGCTCAAACGGTCGGGACGTGTCTTCCATCTGTTCGGCTGCCCCGCTCGAGTTGCTCTCTATCCCTTGCGCATACCCTTGCAACCCGACGCAGGCAAGCGAGCCGCGAAAAGCCGCCTAGGCCGCCGCGAGCAGGCTGGCATTGCCGCCGGCGGCCGTGGTGTCGACGCAGACAGCGCGTTCATGCGCATAGGCCGCCGGGTTGAGCACCTCGCTGACCAGCGGCACGATCGGCCCGCTGCGGTCGGCAATGACCTTGCGCACGATCCGCGCCGCCTCAGGCCTGCCCGAGAAGGCGACGACATGGACGCGCAGCGAACGCGCTTCGACTGGGTCTGGCCGACCGTCTATGGCCGCCAGCGGCAACCCCTTGCCGGTCAGCGCCGACAGTGCCGCCGGCGCGCTCGGCGCCACGGCCAGCACCGCATTGCCGGCGGCCAGCGCCTGGATCGTCTGGGCAAGCAGCGTGTCGGCGTCCGGACCGAGGCACAGCACCCGGCCGCGCGGCGACAGCGACAGCGTGTTGGCCTCGCCGGTCGGTCCGGGCAGGTCGACCTGGCCGAAATCGATGGCGGCTGCAGCGCCGATCGCTGCAGCGCCCTTGCCGCGCAGATGCTTTCTCAAGATGGCGATGCGGTCCGGCCGCGTCGACCAGCCGCCAAGCGTCGGATCGGGCAGATTGTCGGCCAGTTCGGTCGCCGTCACCTTGTGGCCCTCGGCAATCTCCGTGCCCGCCTCCGGCCCCTTGCGGAACCGCCGGAGATAATGCGGCCCGCCGGCCTTCGGCCCGGTGCCCGAAAGCCCCTCGCCGCCAAAGGGCTGCGAGCCGACGACGGCGCCGATCTGGTTGCGGTTGACATAGATGTTGCCGGCATGGATGCCGTCGACGAAATGCTGGACGCGGCCTTCTATGCGGGTGTGCAGGCCGAAGGTCAGGCCATAGCCCTTGCGGTTGATGGCGGCGATGACGGCGTCGATCCCGTCGGCGTCGAAGCTGGCGACATGCAGCACCGGACCGAACACTTCGCGCTCCATCTCCTCGATGCCCTTGACCCGGAACACATGCGGCGCAACGAAGCGGCCGTTCTTCGGTGCTTCGAGCTTGGCAATCAACCGGCCCTGCAGCCCCATCTTGGTGCAATACTCGCGGATCGATTCCTGCGCCTCGTCATCGATGACCGGCCCGACATCGGTCGAAATCTGCCAGGGATCGCCGATGGTGAGCGCTTCCATGGCGCCCTTCAGCATCTCCAGCATCTTCTTCTCGACATCCTTTTGCACGTAGAGCACGCGCAGCGCCGAGCAGCGCTGGCCCGCACTCTGGAAGGCGGACGCCAGGATGTCGCGCACCGCCTGTTCGGGCAGTGCTGTGGAATCGACAATCATGGCATTGAGACCGCCGGTCTCGGCGATCAGCATGGCGTCGGGCGCAGCTGTCTCGGCCAGTTGCTTCTCGATCAGCTTGGCGACCTCGGTCGAGCCGGTGAAACAGACGCCGGCAATGCGCGGATCGGCAGTCAGCGGTCCGCCGACCGACGGGCCGTCGCCCGGCAGAAGCTGGATCACATCTTCCGGCACGCCGGCCTCGCGCAGCAGCTCGACGGCGCGGAAGGCGATCAGCGGCGTCTGTTCGGCCGGCTTGGCAATGACCGAATTGCCGGTGACGAGCGCTGCCGCGATCTGGCCGGTGAAGATGGCGAGCGGGAAATTCCACGGCGAAATGCACACGATCGCGCCGCGCGCCTCGGTGCCCGCTTCGTTGTTGGCCGCTTCGGCAGCGTAGTAGCGCAGGAAGTCGACGGCTTCGCGCACTTCGGCCACGCCGTCGGCCAGCGACTTGCCGGCTTCCCTGGTGGCGAGCGCGAAAAACTCGACCGCATTGGCCTCATAGAGGTCGGCCGCGCGGTTGATGATGGCGGCGCGCTCGGCGACGGGGCGTTTTGCCCAGGCCGGCTGCGCCTCCACCGCGAAGCGCACCGCGGTCGCTACCTGCTTGGCAGCGGCTTCAGCGACCGTGCCGACGATCTCGGCAGGCTTTGCCGGATTGACCACCGGGCGCTGCTTGCCGTAGCCGGCGGCGCGCGTGATCGGCTTGGCATGCCAGCGCTCGGGCCCGGCAAAGGCCGCCTTGGCCTTGTCGATCGCCGCCAGCGTCACCGGGTCGGTGATGTCGAATCCCTTCGAATTGCGCCGCCCAGTGCCGAAGATCGTCGCCGGACGAGCGATTGCCGGATTGGCGGCGGAGCCCTGGCTCTCAACCGTCTCGAGCGGATCGCGCGCAATATCCTCCGGCTCGACGTCCTCGTCGGTGAGCTGATGAACGAAGGAGGAGTTGGCGCCATTCTCCAGCAGACGTCGCACCAGATAAGCCAGGAGGTCGGAGTGCGCGCCGACCGGCGCATAGATGCGGCACCGCGTGCCTTCGGCCTGGCGCACCGTCTCATGCAGCGCCTCGCCCATGCCGTGCAGGCGCTGGAATTCGAAAGCGTCACGGTTGTCAGCCATCGACAGGACGGCAGCGACTGTATGGGCGTTGTGCGTGGCGAATTGCGGATAGATGCGGTCGGTCATCGACAGCAACTTTTTGGCGCAGGCCATGTAGGAAACATCGGTGTTGGCCTTGCGGGTGAAGACGGGGTAGCCGGAAAGCCCCAGCGTCTGTGCCCGCTTGATCTCGGTGTCCCAATAGGCGCCCTTGACCAGCCGCACCATGATGTTGCGGTCGTACTTTTCCGCCAGCGCATAGAGCCAGTCGATGGTGAAGGCCGCGCGCGGGCCGTAGGCCTGGACGACGACGCCAAAGCCATTCCAGCCGGC
Source organism: Mesorhizobium sp. M0030 (assembly GCF_040323695.1). NCBI lineage: Bacteria > Pseudomonadati > Pseudomonadota > Alphaproteobacteria > Hyphomicrobiales > Phyllobacteriaceae > Mesorhizobium > Mesorhizobium sp. M0030. The sequence continues at coordinate 203,448 of NZ_JAMYVE010000006.1, forward strand.
AAGCTCCGGCTCGGATAACACACGCTCGATCACATCGAGCGACAGGTCGAGCCGGTCGGCCTCCTCGGCGTCGATGTTGAGGCCCATGCGCGAATGGCGTGCGGCCAGCGCCAGCGACAGCAGCCGCTCGGCCATCACCGGCAGCATCTTTTCCTTCTGTGCCTCTTCGTAGCGCGGATGCAGCGCCGACAGTTTAACCGAGATGCCGTGGTTCTGGCGGATATCGGGACCGTTGGAGCCTGAATCGAGCGAGGAGATCGCATCGGCATAGGCCTTATGGTAGCGCAGCGCATCGGCCTCGGTGCGGGCCGCCTCGCCCAGCATGTCGAAGGAATAGAGATAACCTTTCTGGATCATCGACTTGCCGCGCTTGACGGCTTCCGCAATATTGCGGCCAAGCACGAACTGCTCGCCCATTTCGCGCATGGCGGCGGCGACCGCCTTGCGGATCACCGGTTCGCCCAGCCGGCGAACCATCGAGCGCAGCGTGCCTTCAATGCCGCCCTCGCCCTCATCGAGCACACGGCCGGTCAGCATCAGCGCCCAGGTCGAGGCATTGACGAAGATCGAGCTCGAACCGCCCGAATGCGCCGACCAGTCATGCGGTGCGATCTTGTCGGCGATCAGGTCGTCCATGGTCTCGGTGTCAGGCACGCGCAGCAGTGCCTCGGCCAGGCACATCAGCGCCACGCCTTCCTTGGTGGAGAGGCCGTAGGCCGAGAGAAAAACCTCCATCAGCCGCGGGTCGGACGAGCCGCGCACCGCGCGCACCAGATCCGCGGCACGGGCCGAGACGGCTTTGCGGTCATCGGCCGAAAGTTCTGTCGCGGCAGCCAGGCGCTTCACAGCCGCGTCTTCGTCGGGCAGGTAGTTGGCGCGGATCTGCTGGCGGATGGTGTCGAGCGGCATGGCGGTCCTGCGGAGCAAGCATCTGGGAGCGGGCCGGCGGTCGCCGGACCGAATGGCGCAAGCTAGCACAGAGCCGCATTTTCGGCCGGTCCAAAGAAATCGACATGGCAGGCCGAATGATCTATCATTGCGGCTCAATTGTTATCAGATGGGCTGTGATATCCGTGACAGAAGACCGATTGGACCGCATCGACAGAAACATCCTGTCGGCGCTGGCGCGCGACGGGCGGCTGTCCATGTCGGAACTGGCCGGCAAGGTCGGCCTGTCGAAGACGCCGGTGCAGGCGCGGGTGAAGCGCCTGGAGAAGGACGGCTATATCAGGGGCTATCAGGCGATCATCGATCGCGAGCGCATGGGCGAAGGCCATGTCGCCTTCGTCCAGGTCAAACTGTCGGACACACGCTCGGCCGCGCTCGATGCTTTCAATCGCGCGGTGCAGGCCGTGCCGGAGATCGAGCAGTGCCACATGATGGCGTCGAGCTTCGATTATCTCCTGAAAGTCCGTACCACCGACATCGCCGCCTATCGCCGTGTTCTCGGTGAGCGCATCTCGGCGCTCCCCCACGTCGCCCAGACCTCGACCTTCGTGGCGATGGAGACGGTGAAGGATCGCTAGCTCACTCCGACAGCGTCTTCAAAAACGCCACCAGCGCCGCGCGTTCGCGGTCCGACAGCTGCAGCGGGTGGACCTCGGAGGTGCCCTCGACGCTCGCCTCCGCCTTCGCATAGTGCGCCACCACCTCCTCCAGCGTGGAGAACTGTCCGGCATGCATATAGGGCGGCCGTGTCGCCGCGCCCCTGAGCGACGGCGTCTTGTAGGCACGCATCAGTTCGGGTGCTGCCTTGACGATGAAGCGCAGCTCGCCGCAGGCGCCGGCGTCGCCATCGCGGAAGGCGCCGAAGCAGTTGAATGGGTCGGCCTGAACCTGGGCCACCGCATCGAAACGGCCGCGATCCAATGGCAAATCCCTGACCGGCGGCACGCCGGTGTTGTGGAAAGCGTTGTCGGTGAAGCGCGGGCCGTTATGGCAGGTGACGCAATTGGCCTTGCCGATGAACAGTTTCAGTCCGAGCATCTCCTCCGGCGAAAAGGCATCGTCGGCTTTCGGCTTGGCGCCTGACACAAGATCGATGGCAAAGCGGTCAAAGCGTGTCTGTGCCGGTTCGATCGACCGTTCGAAGGCAGCGATCGCCTTGCCGATATTGGAAAAGACGCGGTTGACGCCCTCAGCCTGAGTTGGGGTCATCGCCTTCCAGGCCGCCTGCTCGGCCTCGTTGCCAAGCGGGCTGGCGTTGGCCGGCACGGCGGAAAGATCCGGCAGTGGCCCGAAGATGCGCTCGTAGCGCGCACCAAAGCGCTTCTGGATGTAATGGGCGAAGGCGGCGCGGTTTCCCGCCTGCTCGAGCGGATTTTCCAGCGGCGTCAGCGCCTGCGCCCACAGGCTGTCGCGCCGCCCATCCCAGAAGAACCACGGATTGCGGGCGATGCCGGCCAGCGGCATCGAGCGCCTGTTGGTGCGGCCGACACCGACGGATTGCGGCAGGTCATCCTGGAACTGCCGGTCGATCTTGTGGCAGGTCGAGCAGGATACGTTACCGTCACGGCTCATGCCCTGGTCGAAGAACAGAGTGGAGCCCAGGGCGGCGGCGGCTGGCACGTCGGCGAAGCGGTTGGTGGTGTCGGGTTTGAGCGCCGGCAAGGTGTTCAGCGCCAGCGAAGCGATGGTCTTCTTATCGGCATCGGAAAAGTCCGGCTTGCCGCAGCCGGCAACAAGCAAAACCGCAGCCAGGGCCAGAAGGCGCAACAGGCGGTTCATCCGCTCACAGCACCACGTTGAAGACGACCGTGTCGGAACCGGCCGCCGCCGAAATGGCGAAGCGCAACTGCCACACGCCGCTCATGGTGAATTTCAGCCCCTCGATCCGGTAGCGCCCCTCGCCAAGATAGTCGGTCGCCTGCGGACTGGTCGGCAAGCCGTGATTGTGCTGCGGCATGCCGCCGGACACCGAGATCGCCGCACCTTCCACGAAATCGCCGTTGACCGTCTTCAGGGTCAGCAACCAGGATTGCAGTTCGCCTTGCCGGATAACGCCGCGTTCCGGCTGAATGCTGGCGACAAACAAGCCGTTCGCCGTCTTCTTCGAGCGCGAAACATCGGGGCCTGGCGCCGACTGCGGCGCGGTCAGATAGACGATCGCCAATATGCCAGCCAGCAAGGCGGCCAGACCAACGCCCGCAAAAAGATAACGCCATATCGATGCCAAACCGGTTCCTCTTCTGGGCATAACGTCTCGGGAAGCAATTCGCGTCCCGCCGCTTCTGTGGGAAAACGCTTCTGGCGCAAAAAACCGCCGCCGCCAAGCATGGCGCTGCCGGCCGCAAAAAGCTACAGCAGCGAACTGATCCGGAGACAGATACATGGCAGCAGACGGCGTCGCTTCGATCGGTGAATGCATGCTCGAACTGTCCGGCCAGGCCGGGCCGAACTGGCGCATGGGCTTTGCCGGCGACACGTTCAACACGCTGTGGGCGCTGCATGCGCTGAGCGGCGACCGGCCGGCGACCTATGTCTCGGCCTTCGGCGACGATCCCTTCTCGCAGGGCCAGATTTCGTTCTTCGCCGAAAACGGCATCGACATCGGCGCCAGCCCGGTCATCCCAGGCGCGCGGCCCGGCCTCTACGCCATCACCTTGACCGGCGCCGAACGCGCCTTCACCTATTGGCGCAGCGACGCGGCGGCCAGGCGGCTTGCCTCGGACCCGGCCGCCTTGGCAAGAAGCCTTGAAAACCAGGCTCTTGTGTATTTTTCCGGAATCACTTTGGCAATTCTGGATGCCGCCGCGCGCAAGACGTTGCTGGCAGAAGTGGCCAAAGCGCGCGCTGCCGGTTCTCGCGTCGCCTTCGACCCCAACTACCGGCCGCGCCTGTGGCAGAGCCGCGAGGACGCGCAAGCCGCGATCCTCGACGCGCTTGCCGTCGCCGACATCGCGCTGCCGACCTTTCCCGACGAGCAGATGCTGTTTGGCGACACGGCGCCGCAAGCGACCGCCGAGCGGATGGGAAAACTCGTCGGCGAAGTCGTCGTCAAGAATGGCGAGAAGCCCGCGCTGATCGCCACTGGCGGAGCCCTGCAGCCGGTTCCGGCCCAGCATGTCGCCACCCCGGTCGACACCACCGGCGCCGGCGATTCCTTCAATGGCGGCTATCTCGCCGCCCGGCTTGCCGGCCATGCCCCGGCGGATGCCGTGCAGCGCGCGCATCGCGTCGCCGCCGCTGTCGTGCAGGTGCGAGGCGCGCTGGCGCCGTTCGAGGTTCTAAGAACCGCTTTCGAGGGCTAGTCTAAGACCTTAGGGAAGCCTGAAACGATATTCCGTCACCTGATGATAGATCTGGCCCGGCCACAGCGTGGCCTGCGGGAAATAGGGCCGGTTCGGCGCGTCGGGCCAGGTCTGCGCTTCCAGGCAAAAGCCGGAAAACGCCTTGTAGCGCCGTCCGTCCAGGCCGCCCGAGGTCGGCGCGACATACTGGCCGGTGTAAAGCTGCAGGCCCGGCTCGGTGGTCCAGACTTCCATCTCGACGCCGGAATTGGCGCCTTGCGCCCACGCCACCTGGTGAAGCGGGCCCCGGGCTGACGCCAGGCAGAAATTGACGTCGTAGGGAAGCTGCTCGCCTTCCGTTTCCATCCGCAGCGGCCGCGCCTGGCGGAAGTCGAAGGGCGTGCCGTCGACAGGTTTGACGACGCCGGTCGGGATCATCTCGCCATCGACAGGCGTATAGGCGCCGGCGTTCAGCATCAGCCGGTGGTCGAGAATGTCGCCGGCGCCGCCATCGTCGAGATTGAAATAGGAATGCTGCGCCAGATTGCACAGCGTCGGCTCCTCGCAGGTGGCGGTCAGTTCCATCGAGAGCGTGCCGGGAATCTTCAGCCGGTAGGTGCAGGTGACGTCGAGCGCGCCGGGAAAGCCCATCGTGCCCTCAGGATCGTGCAGGGTCAGGGTGACAAAATCCCGGCCGTGCAGCGAAACCGTCCACGGCCGATGGAAGAAGCCCTCCGAGCCGCCATGCAGCGTGTGCTTGCCGAGGAAATTGCGCTCGGTCTGGTAGCGCTGGCCGGCAATGGTGAAGCGGCCGTCGCGGATGCGGTTGGCATAGCGGCCGACGACCGCGCCGAAGAAGGCCCGGTCAGTCTCGTAAGGCTCGAAGCGATCGTAGCCCAGCACCAGCGGCGCGTCGTGCCCGGCGAGCCGCAGATCCTGGATGATTGCGCCGAGCCCGATGATGTTGGCGCTGACGCCGCCGCCCCGGATGGTGAAACGGCGAACGGGTTCGCCTGCCTGCGTCGTGCCGAAGACTTCGCCGTCCTTCATCGCTATGTCCAAATGCTAATTCATCGATCTGTCGACTTAGAGCAATTCCAGGAAAAGTGTGAAACGGTTTTCCGTCCGGAATTGCAAAAAACAAAGAACTGGAGCGGTTCGGCGTTTCCGTGAAACGCTGAACCGCTCCAGTCCGGCTGAATGTCGTCTGGCAAGGGCAGGCGCGCGGCCTGCCCTGCCCGTGAATGATTTAGAGGCCGAGACCCCCGATGCAGACATATTTGGTGTCGAGATAATCCTCGATGCCCTGATGTCCGCCTTCCTTGCCGAGGCCCGATTCCTTGACGCCGCCGAACGGCGCTTCCGGCGTGGTGATCAGGCCTTCATTGACGCCGACCATGCCGTATTTCAGGCCTTCCATGACCCGGAAGGCGCGGCCGAGGTCGCCGGTGTAGAAATAGGCGGCCAGGCCGAACTCGGTGTCGTTGGCGAGCGCAATGGCTTCCTCCTCGGTCTCGAACTTGAACACCGGGGCGATCGGGCCAAAAATCTCTTCCTTCATGAAGCGCATGTCGGGCTTCGCATCGGCGATGACGGTCGGCTGGAAGAATGAGCCGCCAAGCGCGTGGCGCTTGCCGCCGGCAACGACCTTGCCGCCCTTCGACGTGGCGTCGGCGATGAATTCCTCGACCTTCTCGACCGCCTTCACGTCGATCAGCGGTCCCTGCTGCACGCCCTCTTCCAGGCCCGAGCCAACCTTCAGCGCATTGCTGGCAGCGGCCAGCTTCTCGACAAACTTGTCGTAGATGCCGGCCTGCACCAGGAAGCGGTTGGTGCACACGCAGGTCTGGCCTGAATTGCGGTATTTGGCGGTGATGGCGCCGGCGACGGCGCGATCGAGGTCGGCATCGTCGAAGACCAGGAACGGCGCATTGCCGCCGAGTTCCATCGAGACCTTCTTGACGGTGACGGACGACTTCTGAATCAGCAGCTTGCCGATCTCGGTCGAGCCGGTGAAGGTGATCTTCGACACCAGCGGATTGGCGCAGATCTCGTCGCCGATTTCGCCGGCAGCACCCGTCAGGATGTTGATGACGCCCTTGGGGAAGCCGACTTCCTCGGCGAGCGCGCCCCATGCAAGGCCGGAATACGGCGTCTGCGAGGCCGGCTTGACCACGGCGGTGCAGCCGGCGGCAAGCGCGGGGCCAAGCTTGCGGGCAAGCATCGAGGAGGGGAAATTCCACGGCGTGATGGCGGCAATGACGCCGACCGGCTCCTTGGTCACCAGGATGCGGCGATCGCCCCATGGCGATGGCACGACATCGCCATAGGTGCGGCGGCCTTCCTCGGCAAACCACATGATATAGGCGGCGGCCGAACCGATCTCGCCCTTGGATTCGGCGAGCGACTTGCCCTGCTCGATGGTGAGCAGTTCGGCCAGCACATCCTGATTGTCCATCATCGCGTCATGCAGCTTGCGCAACAGCTTCGAGCGCTCGAGCGCGGTCGTCTTGCGCCAGGCCTTGAAGGCTTCGCTTGCGGCTTCGATGGCGCGGCGGGTTTCCGCCTTGCCCGACTTCGGCACGGTGCCGATCTTGAGACCGGTGGCCGGGTTGTTGACGTCGACCGTCTGGCCGCTGTCGGCCTGCACCCATTCGCCGTTGATGAGATTGGCCTGGCGCATGAAATGGCTGGTTTTCTGCAGCATGGTCTAGCCTCCGTTCGGCGCACTGACGGGCCGGTTTCCTGGATCTCTTGAACGAGCGTGCACAATGGCGGCGGAGCCGACACGCTGAAGCCACTGCTCTTTACCTAGGGCAAGCCCGGCAAGCAATTGCAAGATGGCATATAGGCTTTGGGCCAGCCCAACGCCAGAGAAAATTCACATGTAAATTAGTTTGGGCCGCAGCCTTGTCAAAGACCAGCCTTGCCAAAGACCAGCCTTACAGAAGACCAAGCCTACCCAAAGACATGCACCACCACCGTCAGCCAAAAGGCGGTTGTAACAACCGCGCTTGCCGTGGCGATGGTCATCTGGTTCGACGCCAGCGCCTGGCCGGTGTTGAACTGCACGGCGATGAGATAGGAATTGATGCCGGACGGCAGCGCCGCCACCACGACCGCCACTTTGGCCGTCAAGGGCGGCAGGCCAAACAGCCAGACCAGGCCGAGCACCAGCGCCGGCATCAGGAACAGTTTCAGCGTCGACAGCGCCAGCGCCGGTCGGATGTTACCGGAAATGCCGAAACGGCGCAGGCTGAGCCCCATGGCGAACAGCGCCACCGGCCCGGCGGTGTTAGCCAGCGCATCGGCCAGTCGCATGGCAAGGTTCGGCAGCGGCGCGCCGGTGAGGCGCCATGCCAGCCCGGCCAGGATGCCGATGATCAACGGATTGGTGAACAGTCTTCTCAGAAAGCTCTGGATGATGCGCAGCGGGTGTACGGGCTCGCTGCCGCCGCGGCCAAATATCTCGAACATGATGATCGAAGCCATCATCATGGTCGGCAGATGCACGGAAACGAGCAGCGACAGCACTTCGAATCCGCTGGACCCGAATACGCCGAGAACGAAGGGAATGCCCAGCAACACCACATTCGAGAAGGATGACGACACTCCACCGACGATGCCGGTGCGCGCGTCCCGCCCGAAGATCCGTGTCGTCACCAGATGGCCGGCGGCCCATGTCATTGCAACCGCCGCGAAATAAGCACCCCACAGCGACCAGGGCGCCACGCCGTGGAAATCCGAATTCACCATCGTCCGAAACAGCAGCAGCGGCATCGCGACGTTGATGGCGAATTCGGAGATGCCGTCCCCGCTGGCCGGTTTCAGATAGCCGGTGAGCCCGGTGACATAGCCGAGCGCGACGAGGCTGAAGACGAAAAGAACGGTTTCGGTGAGCGGAGACATTTTTCAGGGATAGGCGAGCCCGGATTCCAGCGCAATCGCCATGATCTTCAGAAACTGATCCTAGATCCGCCCGGCGCCTGAATTTGATCATGGTCGGGTGGCAGCGCTATACAGGCTTGGGATCATCAGGGCGGACACACAGCGAATGATTGCGACGCCGAAACAGCGTCATTTCAGACGGGAGTGGCTGGTCAGACAAGTGTGGCTGGTCAGACAGGGGTGGCTGGCGGGTTTCGTCGCTATACTGCTTTGCCTTGGCGTATCTGAGGCCCAGGCCGCCGAGACCAAGAGTCTCAAGGGCGTGGCGCTGATCATCGGCCAGTCGAAATACGAACACATCGCAGCCCTTGCCAACCCGGCCAACGACGCCCGCGACATGGCCAAGATGCTGACCGACCTCGGCTTCGACGCCGGCAACGTCACCGATCGCGATGCCGCCAAGCTGAAGCGCGATCTCGATCGGTTTGTCGAGGACGCCGAAGGCGCCGACGTCGCCTTCATCTATTATTCCGGCCACGGCATCGAGGCGGGCGGCGAGAATTATCTGGTGCCGGTCGATGCCGACGTCTCGTCGTTGAAAAATGCCGGTGAGGCGCTGGTGCCGATTTCAGCCGTCATGGACGAGCTGAAAAAGACCGTGCCGGTGACGATCGTGCTGCTTGACGCCTGCCGCACCAACCCGTTTCCGCCGGACGCGGTCGTGCGCCGCGGGCCGACGGCTTCCGCCGAGCCTGTCGGCGCCGGTGGGCTGGAGCCGGTGCGCGGCGCCAAGGCCCTCGCCGATGCCTCAGTGGATGATGCCAGCCTGGGAACCGTCGTCGGCTTCGCCGCCGAGCCGGGCCGACCCGCGCTTGATGGCGCAGCCGGCGAAAACAGCCCCTACGCCGCCGCCCTGCTGCGCCACCTCACCGCGATGAAAGGCACGGAATTCGGCTCGGTCATGCGCATGGTCACCGAAGAGGTCTATCTCGACACCAAGGCAAAGCAGCGCCCCTGGGTCAGCGAGAGCCTGCGTCGCCTGCTCTATTTCGGCGTCGCGCCGCCGGAACCGACCGGCGACGACGGGCTGATCACCGGTGAGCGGCGGCAATTGCTGCTGACCATTTCCGACCTGCCCGATCCCAAACGGGCTCAAGTGGAGTTGGCTTCTCTGCAGGACGGCGTGCCCCTTGACGCGCTCTACGGCGTGCTCAAGGCGCTCGGCACGGAAAAGATCCCTGAGGATCCGAACGACCTGCAGAAGGTGCTGGACAGCCAGGCCGAGCGTCTGAAGAAGATGATGGCCGAGCGCGCCGCGCTGCGCACCGGCGATCCCGAGATCAGTCGCCTGGTCGCATCCGCCGACAAGGCCATAGGCCAGGGCGCCATGGTGACGGCGCGCAAATTCCTCGACGACGCGGTCGGCCGGATCGAGGAAAACAGCGGTGCGGTCGACGAGGCCGAGGACCTGCTCCGGCAAAAGCGCATCGCCGACGCCGCCATCTATGCCAAACGCGCCGACGCCGCCGCGCTGGTCTTCGACTACAAATCCGCCGCCAACGACTATGCCAAGGCGTATTCGTTGGTCGAGAAGTGGGACGAAAAGCTGCGCTGGAACTACAAGAACCAGGAGGCCGAGGCGTTGAACGCTCATGGCTACGCCACCGGCGACCTCGATGCGCTGCAGCACTCCATCGAGGCCTATCGCACCATCTTGAACTTCATCCCCAACGGCGAACAGAATCGCGACTGGGCAATCACCCGCAACAACATGGCGGTGGTGCTGCAGACCATTGGAGAGCGCGAAACCGAGACTGCGCATCTCGAAGAAGCGGCGGTGATTTTCCGCGATTCGCTGGTGGTGTTCGAGCGCGAGAAGGACGACCGCAACTGGGCCGCGGCGCAGAACAACCTGGCCAACGTGCTTCTGAAGATCGGCGAACGCGAGAGCGACCCGAAGCGTCTCAATGAAGCGGTGGCGGCGACGCGCGCCACCCTTGAGAAGCGTCCGCGCGACAAGCTGCCGTTGGACTGGGCCGGTTCGCAGAACAATCTAGGCCTCGCGCTCCATGCACTCTCCGAGCGTGAGCCTGCCGGCGAGCATCTCACCCAGGCCGAAGCAGCCTACCGGCTGGCGCTTGAGGAATACACACGCGAGAAAGCACCCGTGGAATGGGCGATGGTCGAGAACAATCTCGGCAACACGCTTGTAACGCTTGGCATCCAGCTCAACGACAAGGCGAAGATCAACGAGGCGGCCGACGCGTTTCGCGCCGCGCTGGAAGTGCGAACCCGCGAAACTTTCCCGGTGTCCTGGGCGACCAGCCGCCTCAACCTGGGCAATGCGCTGAGCGGTATCGCCCGCTTCGATATGGGCACGGCTACGCTCGAAGAAGCTGCTGCTGCCTATGACGACGCTCTGACGGTGTTTACCCGCAAGCGCTTCCCGATGGACTGGGCGTCAGCCCAGAACAATCTCGGCTCGATCTATCAGACGCTGGGCCAGCGCACGCGTGATGCGGCCAAGCTGGAACAGTCGGCGGCAGCCTTCCAGGCGGCACGGCAGGTCTATGTCAGGCGGAAGTTCCCGCAGGACTGGGCGATGAGCTACTACAATCTCGGCAACACGCTGCAGCTTCTCGGCGGCGTCACCGACAAACCCGAGCATTACAGCGAGGCGGTCGACGCCTACGGCAATGCGTTGCGCGAGTACAAGCGCGAGACGAACCCGCGGCAATGGGCAATGGCCCAGGCCGGCCTGGGCTCGACGCTGCACTGGTTGAGCATGAGCAATGGCGATGCCAAGACCCTGCAGGATTCGATTGCGGCGCGGCGGGCAGCGCTCGAAATACTCACCATCGAGGCCGCGCCGGTCGACTGGGCCAACGCTCAAAATGGCATCGGTATGAGCCTGCTCAATCTCGGCAATCTCCAGCGGACCGACAAATATCTCAACGACGCCGAAGCGGCGTTCACGGCGGCGCTGAAGGTGTTTACGCGCGAAAGTCAGCCGCTGCAGTGGGCCTTCGAGCAGAACAATATCGGCGACGTCCACTGGAACCGCGCCAGCTATGGCGCGGGCAAGCCGGAATATCTCAAGGCGATCGAATTCTTCGAGAACGCCAAGCAGGGCTTCACCGAAGCCGGCTACACGATCCCTATCCCGCTCACCGATCAGAAGATCGAGCTGGCGAAGAAGCAAATGGCGAAAATGTGAAGCGAACCGAGGGTTCGCCTTTCGCTTGTCTTTGTGCCGGCTTTCCGATCCCTATATCAGAATGACCGGAGCCGGCATCCGGCTCCCGGAAAGGTTTCGATGATTCGATTTGTGCTGTCGCTGTTCCTGCTTGCTGTTCCCGCCGTCGCCCACGCGACCGACGCCGGCTGGGCGCTGCTGCGTGACGGCGGCCATGTCGTGCTGCTTCGCCACGCACTGGTCACCGGCACCACCGACCCCGCCAATTTTGTCATCGACAACTGTGCCACCCAGGTCAATCTATCGGCGCGCGGCAAGCAGCAGGCGAGCAAGATCGGCGCGCTGTTCGGCGCCCGCGCCGCCCCCATCGAGCGGGTGCTGTCCAGCCGCTATTGCCGCTGCCTCGACACTGCCCGCATCGCCTTCGAAGCGGAGCCGGAGCTTTTTGCGCCGCTCGACCTCCTGAGGAGCGATCCGACCGAGAAGGCCGCGCAGCTCGACGCGGTGATGAAGGAAATCCGCGCCTACACCGGTTCCGACAATCTGGTCATGGTCACGCATCTCGAAAACATCGTCGCGCTGACCGGCGTCTCGCCGCGCGAGGGCGAAGCGGTGGTGGTCGAGCCGCAGGGCGATGGCTTGCGCGTGCTCGGCCGCGTCACGTTCTGAGAGAGCCAGTGGTCAAGCTCCGTGAAAACTTAGCTGACGTAACGTCAACTGGAAGGGCCACCGGCTTGTCGGGCGGCCCTTCTTGTCTTCACGGGAGGGCCATCCCATCTGCGCCCCGCGCATCAGGCCTTTTCCTGCCGGGAAAAACCGATTAGACAGCGCCCAAACCAGATGCGGACAGATTCCGCCCGCAACCGAAGGAAGAGCCCTTGTCCACCACGTTCGACAAAGTCGCCAAGATCATTGCCGACACCAGCGAGATCGATATCGACACCATCACTCCCGAGAGCCACACGATCGACGATCTCGGCATCGACAGTCTCGATTTCCTCGATATCGTCTTTGCCATCGACAAGGAATTCGGCATCAAGGTGCCGCTGGAAAAGTGGACCCAGGAAGTCAATGACGGCAAGGCTTCGACCGACGATTACTTCGTCATGAAGAACCTGTGCGCCAAGATCGACGCGCTGGTCGCCGCCAAGACCGCCTGATATCGGCTGGCGCGCGGCCTTGACGGGCTGCGCCGCCTGACCCACAAAGCCGCTCATGAGCAGCCCTCGCGACGTCGTCATCACCGGTATCGGCCTTGTCTCCTCGCTGGGAGAGGGTCCGGATACCCACTGGCAGAAGCTGGCGCAGCCCGGCCTGCAGCCGGTGCTCGAATCCGCGCGCTTTGCGCCCTACACCGTGCATCCACTGCCGGAGATCGACTGGAACCTGCAGATCGCCAAGCGAGGCGACCAGCGGCAGATGGAAACATGGCAGCGGCTCGGCACCTATGCGGCCGGCATGGCGCTGGACGACGCCGGCATCAAGGGCAATGACGAGCTCTGCACGACCATGGACATGGTTGTCGCTGCCGGCGGCGGCGAGCGAGACGAGGCGGTCGATGCCGCCATCCTCGCCGCGTCCGAGAGCCGCAACGACCGCGACGTGCTGCTCAACGAGAAGCTGACCACCGAATTGCGGCCGACGCTTTTCCTGGCCCAGCTCTCCAATCTGCTCGCCGGCAACATCTCCATCGTCCACAAGGTGACGGGATCGTCGAGGACCTTCATGGGCGAGGAAGGTGCCGGCGTCGCCGCCGTCGAGACCGCCGCGGCGCGCATCCGCTCCGGACAGTCGACCCACATACTGGTAGGTGGCGCCTTCCAGACCGAACATTCCGACATGCTGCTCGGCTATGAATTGGCCGGCTATCTGCATCGCGGCCCATGGAAGCCGGTCTGGCAGAGACAGGGCGCCGAGGGCGGCGGCCTGGTCTCCGGCTCCGGCGGCGCGTTCCTGGTGCTGGAGCAGCGCGAACACGCGCAAAGCCGCGGCCGCAAAATCTATGCCGAGCTCGGACCGGTCGTCTCAGGCCGCGCCCGGCGTTCGCGCGGCGAGCTTGACGCCGAGATCGCGACACTGCTCAAACAGGCAACTCTCCCGAACGGCAAGTTGCTGGCCCTGTCGGGCGCATCCGGGGCGCATACCGCAACGTCAGCCGAAAAGGCAGCGCTGGATGCCAATCCGGCGATATCGGCGCGCGGCTTCGCGACGCTGACCGGGCATATGAAGGAAGCGCAGTTTCCATTCGCGGTCGCCCTCGCCGCCCTGGCCGTCGACCGCAAGGCCGCCTACCCCGTTTTCGACGCCGCGGCCGAGAAGCCGTTCGAAGGCATTCCCGAAACCGTGCTCGCAACGGCAATCGGCTATCACCAATTCGAGGGCATGGCGCTGGTCAACGCTGCTTGAAGCAGCGCTGCGCGATCATGCTGCAAAGTTAAGAGGTTCCGGATGGCCAATCTCAGAGATCACATGGGCAGGCCGATCGTCGCCGTCACCGGCATCGGCGTGGTAACCTCGCTCGGCATCGGCAAGGCAGACAATTGGGCGGCACTGACCTCCGGCAAATCGGGCATCCACCCGATCACCCGCTTTCCCGTCGACCACCTCAACACCCGCATCTCCGGCATGGTCGATTTCCTCGACTCAAGCTCGAAAGGCGCCAGCCTGCTGACCTACGAACTGGCCGAAACCGCCGCGAATGAGGCGGTGGCCGAATCCGGCCTCGATTCCTCTGATTTCGGTGGCCCGCTCTTCCTCGCCTCGCCGCCGGTCGAACTCGACTGGCACGACCGCTTCGCGCTCTACAATTCCGACGGCAAAGGCGCCGGCGCCGAAAGGCTGCTCAGGGTGGCGCGCGGGCTGAAGGAAACAGATACGTTCGCAAGCACGCAGTTCGGCGCGATCGCCGGCCGGCTGGCCGACCGCTTTGGCACGCGCGGCCTGCCGATCACGCTGTCGACGGCCTGCGCTTCGGGCGCCACCGCCATCCAGCTCGGCGTCGAAGCGATCCGCCGCGGCGAATGCGACCGGGCGCTGTCCATCGGCGCCGACGGTTCGGCAACCGCCGAGGCGCTGATCCGCTTTTCGTTGCTCTCGGCGCTGTCGACCCACAATGACATCCCTGAAAAGGCGTCAAAACCCTTCTCCAAGGACCGCGACGGCTTTGTGCTGGCCGAAGGCTCCGGCGCTCTGGTGCTGGAATCGCTTGAGGCAGCCCTTGCTCGGGGCGCCAGCGTTCTCGGCATCCTGCGCGGCTGCGGTGAAAAGGCCGACGATTTCCATCGCACCCGTTCCAAGCCCGACGGTTCGCCGGCGATCGCAGCAGTCCGCGCCGCCCTTGCCGATGCCGGCTTGAGCAAGGACGAGATCGACTACGTCAACGCTCACGGCACCTCGACACCGGAAAACGACAAGATGGAGCATCTGTCGCTGTCGACCGTGTTCGGCCATCGCATCGGCTCGATGCCGGTCTCGTCCAACAAGTCGATGATCGGCCACACGCTGTCGGCGGCCGGCGCCGTCGAAGCGGCGTTTTCGCTGATGACCATGCGCGAAAGCGTCATTCCGCCGACCATCAACTACGACAATCCCGACCCGGCAATCGTGCTCGACGTGGTGCCCAACAAGAAGCGCAATGCCGAAGTCGGCACCGTGCTCTCGAACTCGTTCGGCTTCGGCGGCCAGAACACTTGCCTTGTCATGGCGCGGGAACCGGTCTAAGCGACCTTTTTCAGCCAGACTGAACTGACAGGCCCCATGCGCGCACTGCAACTTATCGAGGACCGCCGTCTTGAAACGGTGGACCTGCCGCCCCCGCCGCCCCCCGCATTGGGCGAAGTCACGCTGCGCATCAAGGCGGTGGCGCTGAACCATATCGACGTCTGGGGCTGGCGTGGGATGGCGTTCGCCAAGCGTAAGCTGCCGCTGGTCGTCGGCGCCGAGGCCTCCGGCGAGGTCGAGGCTGTCGGCCCCGGCGTCTCCAGCCTGCTGCCCGGACAATTGGTGTCGATCTACGGCGCGCGCACCTGCGGCCTTTGCCGCGCCTGCCGCGAAGGCCGCGACAATCTCTGCGAACATGTCTCGGGCGTCCACGGCTTCCATCTCGACGGCTTTGCCCAGGAGAAGATCAACCTGCCGGCGCGCCTGCTGGTCCCTGCTCCTCCCGGCGTGACCGATGTCGGCGCGGCTGTCGCCCCCGTCACCTTCGGCACCGTCGAGCACATGCTGTTCGACAATGCCAATCTGCAGCCCGGCGAAACCATCCTCATCCATGCCGGCGGCTCCGGCATCGGCTCGGCGGCGATCCAGCTGGCCAAGCGCATGGGTTGCACCATCATCACCACGGTCGGTTCCAACGACAAGATCGACAAGGCCAAGGCGCTCGGCGCCGACCATGTCATCAACTACCGCGACGATCGTTTCGAAGGCGTCGTGCGCAAGCTCACCAGGAAGAAGGGCGTCGACGTCGTCTTCGAACATGTCGGCGCCGACACCTTTGCCGCCTCGATGCTGTGCCTCAAGCGCGGCGGCCGCCTCGTTACCTGCGGCTCGACCTCCGGCGTGTCGACCCAGATCAATCTGATGCAGCTGTTCCAGCAGCAGCTGAAGCTGCTCGGGTCCTTCGGCTGCCGCATGGAGAACATGGCCAACGCCATGCAGAAGATGGCGGCGGGACAGGTAGCACCTGTTATCGACACCGAGGTCGGCTTCGACGGCATCGACGCCGCGCTGAAGCGCATGGAAGGCCGCGACGTGTTCGGCAAGATCATCCTGCGCGTTTCCTAGGCTATGGCCGGCTCGGTGTTCAAGAAAGCCCGCCGGGACTTCATGTTCCGCTATGGCCGAAGACTGCGCCAGATGGAGCACTGGCTGGTGGCGCGCGCGGCGATGACGATCATCTCGCTGCTGCGCCTTTTGCCCGCCGACAGCGCGCTCAATTTTGCCGACCGCGCCGCACGCCGCATCGGTCCGCGCGTCGGGCGCCACCGCGTCGCCATCAGCAATCTGCGCCTTGCCTATCCCGAAAAGAGCGATGTCGAGATCGAGGCCATCGCCTCCGACATGTGGGGCAACATGGCCCGGCTCGCCGCCGAATACATCTTTCTTGACGCGCTCTTCGACTATGATCCGAACGCAGCGACGCCCGGCCGCGTCGAAGTCGGTGGCGCCGATCATTTCCATCAGATAGCTGGCGAGGACAAACCGCATATCCTGTTCACCGGCCATCTCGGCAATTTTGAATTGCTGCCGGTGGCTGCCGCGACGTTCGGCATGAAGATCACGGCGCTGTTTCGTCCGCCGAACAATCCCTACCTCGCCGATTATATCCATTCGACGCGGCGTTCGAGCATGGGCGCCTTGCTGCCGTCTTCGACCGGCGCCTCCTTCGCGCTGGCGTCGATTCTGGAGAAAGGCGGCAATATCGGCGTGCTGGTCGACCAGAAATTCTCTAGCGGACTGGAGACAATCTTCTTTAACCGCCCATGCCAGAGCAATCCGGTTCTGGGCATGCTCGCCCGTCACTATGATTGCGACGTCTATCCGGCGCGATGTGTGCGGCTGCCTGGCAACCGCTTCCGCCTCGAGATCGAGGACAAGCTGACCTTGCCGCGCAATGAAAGCGGCAGCGTCGATGTCGCGGCCACCACCCAATTGCTCGCCAACGTGGTCGAGCGCTGGGTGCGCGAGGATCCGGGACAGTGGATGTGGTTCCACAAAAGGTGGGAAATCTCAGGCCGGCGTCGCCGCCGGCGCGGACAGGCCAACGCCACCGGCCAGGGGCAGCGTCAATCTTAAGTCGTGGAAAGCCTCAGTTCGTCACAACGATCCGCGTATTGCCGAAGCCGACTTCGCGCACCATCGCATAGAACATCGCGGCATTGGCGGTGTGCAGCCGCACGCAGCCATGCGATGCCGGACGCCCTAGCTGCCTGACCGCGCCGGTGCCGTGGATGGCGTAGCCGCCATGGAAGAACACCGAGTAAGGCATTGGCGACATGTGGTATTTCTTCGAATACCACATCCGCGCAGTGCGTTGCGGCCGATAGGTGCCGCGCGGCGTGAAATAGCCACTGCGGGCGGTCGACACGCTCCAGCGATAAAGCACCTGGCCGTATTGGCTGACGGTCATGGTCTGCGACGAGACGTCGATGCTGGCCACCAGCGAGGCAGCCCTGCTTTCGATGGACGTGCCGAACAGCATCGCCGCAAAAGCAGCTGCCATGAGAACGATTTTAGTCATGAGATCAAACCCCTTTGATGCCCCTTGCCTGCCCTGTCATCACGCGGTTTTTCATCTTTTTAACGACAGGTGAGTGATCTAACACACACTCCTTGATAAATTCGCCAATCTAAAGCAGCGAATTTGAACGATTTTCCCGCCATAGTTGCCGCTGCGACACGAAGTTTCGGCGCCAGTGGCGCGATGCTTGCAAAACCACCCCCTTGCCTGCTCAAATCCGGGAATGAACGAACGACTCTTCAAAGCGATAGACGCCCGTGTTGATGACTTGGTCGCACTGACCGCCGACCTGATCCGCTTCCCGACCATCAACCCGCCTGGCGAAGCCTATCGCCCCTGCGTCGAATATATAGGTGCGCGCCTAGGCAGGCTTGGCTTCGAAACCGAATTCATCCGCGCTGAAGGCACGCCCGGCGATACCGACCGCTATCCCCGCGTCAATGTCGTCGCCCGCTTCGACGGCCGCTCGCCTGGGGCCTGCGTCCATTTCAACTCGCACATCGATGTGGTCGAAGCCGGCGAGGGCTGGAGCGTCGATCCCTTTGCCGGCGTGGTGAAGGACGGCAAGGTCTACGGGCGCGGCGCCTGCGACATGAAAGGGGGCATGGCCGCCTCGATCATCGCGGCGGAAGCCTTCATGGAGGTATTCCCCGACTTTCCTGGCGCCATCGAAATCTCCGGCACCGTCGATGAAGAGTCCGGCGGCTTCGGCGGCGTCGCCCATCTGGCGAAGCTTGGCTATTTCTCGAAACCCAAGGTCGACCACGTCATCATCCCCGAGCCGCTGAACAAGGACCGCATCTGTCTTGGCCATCGCGGCGTCTGGTGGGCGGAGATCGAGACCAAGGGCGAGATCGCGCATGGCTCGATGCCGTTCCTCGGCGACAATGCCGTGCGCCACATGGGCGCCGTGCTGCAGGCCTTCGAGGATGAACTGTTTCCGGCGCTCGACCGCAAGGTGACGCGCATGCCTGTCGTGCCCGAAGGCGCAAAGCGCTCGACCATGAACATCAACTCGATCCATGGCGGCCAGACTGAGGATTTCCGCCCCGGCCTGCCCTCACCCAACGTGCCCGACGCCTGCCGGCTGACCATCGATCGCCGCTTCCTGCTCGAGGAGGACCTTGCCACGGTCAAGAGCGAGGTGACCGATATCCTCGACCGGCTGAAGCGCGAGCGCAAAAAGTTCGACTACGAGATTCGCGACCTGATGGAGGTGCTGCCGCTGATGACCGAGCGCGATGCGCCGGTGGTCAAGGCGGTGGCGCAGGGCATCATGGCGATCTTCGCCCGCGAGCCGGATTATGTCATTTCACCAGGCACTTACGACCAGAAGCACATCGCCCGCATCGGCCACATCTATGATTGCATCGCCTATGGCCCGGGCATTTTGGACCTCGCCCACCGGCCCGACGAATGGGTCGGTATCTCTGATATGGTGGAGTCGGCCAAGGTGATGGCGATCGGCCTGAATGTGCTGCTTAGGGGCACGGCTGCGGGCTGAACCATCGACTTCGCTGAAAAAACATTCCTCCCCGCGCCGCTGCAGAGCACGAAACGCAATTTACTCCACTTCGAAATCACGCTTCTATCTCATCAGGGTTCGAGCATTTGGGAGTTGCACGATGAAATTGTGGAAAACCATTCTTGCCGCCGCGGTGCTGGCACTGGCCGGCAGTCAGGCATTTGCCGCACGCACCGACCTGGTGATCGGCATTACGCTCGAGCCGCCACATCTCGATCCGACCGCCGGTGCTGCCGCGGCGATCGACGAAGTGCTCTACGCCAACGTCTTCGAGGGCCTGACCCGCATCGGCCCGAATGGCGAAGTGCTGCCCGACCTTGCCGAGAGCTGGGCCATTTCCGACGACGGCAAGGTCTACACCTTCAAGCTGCGCACCGGCGTCAAATTCCATGACGGCAGCGATTTCGACGCCGGCGACGTGAAGTTCTCGCTCGACCGCGCCCGTGCCGACAATTCCGTAAACGCGCAAAAGGCCCTGTTCGCCGCCATCGATACGGTCGAAGTCGTCGATCCGACAACGGTCAAGGTGACGCTGAAGAACCCGCAGGGGTCGTTCCTTTACAATCTGGGCTGGGGCGACGCGGTGATTGTGGCGCCCGAGAGCGCCGACACCAACAAGGAAAAGCCTATCGGCACCGGCCCGTTCAAATTCCAGAGCTGGGCCAAGGGCTCGTCGATCACGCTGGTCAAATCCGACAACTACTGGGGCGCCCCGGTGTTCCTCGACAAAGCCGAGTTCCGCATCGTTCCCGACGCCGCCGCCGCCGTGCCGGCGCTGCTCTCGGGCGACATCCAGGCTTTCCCTTTCTTCGATCCCGACAGCGTCGCGCAGGTCAAGGACGATCCGCGCTTCAAGGTGGTGATCGGCTCGACCGAGGGTGAGACCATTCTGGCGATCAACAACAAGAAGCCGCCTTTCGACAAGCTCGAGGTGCGGCAGGCGATTGCCTTCGCGCTCGACCGCAAGGCGATCATCGACGGCGCCTCGGCCGGCCTCGGCGTGCCGATCGGCTCGCACATGTCGCCCGCCAGCAAGGCCTATGTCGACCTCACCGGCCTCTACCCGCACAATGTCGACAAGGCCAAGGAGCTGCTGAAGCAAGCCGGCTTCGAAAACGGCATCAAGGCGACGCTGAAACTGCCGCCGCCTTCCTATGCACGGCTTGGCGGCGAGATCATCGCCTCGCAGCTGCGCGATGTCGGCATCGACCTGGAAATCATTCCGGTCGAATGGGCGCAGTGGCTGGATCAGGTGTTCACCAAGAAGGATTACGACCTGACCATCGTCTCCCACACCGAGCCCAACGACATCGATATCTACTCGCGCAAGGACTACTACTTCAACTACGACAACCCCGCCTTCGACAAGATCATCGCCGAGCTGAACCTCACCTCCGACGACGCCAAGCGCAACACGCTGCTCGGCGAAGCACAGAAGATCCTGGCCGACGACGCCGTGGTCGGCTTCCTCTATGAACTGCCGAAGGTCGGCGTCTGGGACGCCAAGCTGCAGGGCCTGTGGGAAAACGCGCCGATCCAGGCGAATGACCTGACCAAGGTGAAGTGGGCGGATTGAGGCGGCGGGCCAAAGGGCGGCGTTTGCGCTCCGTCACACCCCCCTCTGCCCTGCCGGGCATCTCCCCCGCAAGGGGGGAGATCGGGCTTTCATCTCCGCTTTCGCCTATCGCGAACGTTGAACGCTGGTCGACGACACGGAAACTGCTGATCTCCCCCCTTGCGGGGGGTGAGGAGTGGTCCGCGCAGCGGACGGAAAGCCAACTGCTTGGCTTTCCGAACAACGAACGCCCGAAGCGACAGCGAAGGGCCGGGTCCGGCAGGACAGAGGGGGGTGTGACAGAACGCTGCCTTTGCTCAGTCATCGCACTTGGCAACGCACCATTCCCTCCACCATGACCGCCTACCTCCTCAAACGCCTCGCCATCGCCATCGCCACCTTGATCCTGGCCTCGATGGTCGTCTTCGCCGTGCTCGAAATCCTGCCCGGCGACCCGGCGCGGCTGATGCTGGGCCTCAACGCCAGCGCCGAGCAGGTCGAACTCCTGCGCAACCAGATGGGCCTCAACGCGCCGCTTCTCCTGCGCTACCTCCATTGGGTCGGCGGTCTGCTCAGCCTCGATTTCGGCCGCTCCTATACTTATTCGGTGCCGGTCATCGACCTTGTCCGCGAGCGCATGGCGGTTTCCCTGCCGCTGGCGCTGATCGCGCTGACGCTGTCCACCATCATTGCCATCCCGGTCGGGCTCTATTCCGCCAGCCGGCGCGGCCGCGCCGGTGACACGATTGCCATGGGTGCCGCGCAGCTCGGCGTCGCCGTGCCGAACTTCTGGTTCGCGCTGATGCTGATCTACCTCTTTGCCGTCTGGTTGCGGCTGGTGCCGGCCGGCGGCTTTCCCGGCTGGAGCGCCGGCGCCTGGCCGGCGCTGAAATCGCTGCTGCTGCCGGCCATCGCCCTCGCTCTGCCGCAGGCCGCGATCCTGGCGCGCGTTGCCCGCTCCGCGCTGCTCGAGGTGCTGAACGAGGATTATATCCGCACCGCCCGCGCCAAGGGCCTGCCCTATCGCGCCGTACTATGGCGGCACGCGCTGCGCAACGCGATGATCCCGGTTCTGACGATTCTGGGCCTGCAATTCGCCTTCCTGCTCGCCGGCACCATCATCATCGAGAACGTTTTCTACCTGCCCGGCCTTGGACGGCTGGTGTTCCAGGCGATCACCCAGCGCGACCTGATCGTGGTGGAAAGCATCGTCATGCTGCTGGTCGTCGCCGTCATTGCCGTCAACCTCGTCGTCGACGTCTCCTACGCCATCGTCGATCCGCGCCTTCGAGGCCGGCAATGACGCTGCACATCGACATCCCGCAGGAGACGTTGGGCAGCATCCTGGCCAAGGCCTTCCGCAACCGCTCCTTCCTCATCGGCTTCGCCATCACGGTGCTGGTGGCTGTAATAGCGGTCCTCTCCTACGTCTGGACGCCCTACGACGTGACCAAACTGGTGATCTCGGACAAGACGCTCGCGCCCTCTGCGGCGCACTGGTTCGGCACCGATCATTTCGGCCGCGACATCCTGTCGATGATCATGGTCGGCGCCCGCAACTCGATTGCCGTGGCGCTGGTCGCGGTCGGCATCGGCATGGGCGTCGGCGTGCCGCTCGGCGCCTTCGCCGCGGCGCGCGGCGGGTTGGTCGACGAGGCGCTGATGCGGCTGAACGACCTCGTCTTCGCCTTCCCGGCGCTGCTGTCGGCGATCATGATCACCGCCATCTTCGGACCGGGCGCGATCAACGCCATCATCGCCATCGGCATCTTCAACATCCCGGTGTTTGCGCGCGTCGCCCGCGCCGGCGCGCTGGCGATCTGGCCACGCGAGTTCATTCTCGCCGCGCGCGCCGCCGGCAAGAGCAAGACGCAGATTACAATCGAGCACGTGCTGCCCAACATCGCCACGCTGCTTCTGGTGCAAGGCACCATCCAGTTCGCGCTCGGCATTTTGGCCGAAGCCGGTCTCTCCTATGTCGGCCTCAGCGCCCAACCGCCAATGCCGAGCTGGGGCCGCATGCTGTTCGACGCCCAGACGCGCATGGTGGTGGCGCCGTGGATGGCCATCTTCCCCGGCATGGCCATTGTCGTCACCGTGCTTGGGCTCAATCTGCTCGGCGACGGCATCGCCGACATACTCGACCCGAAATCGCGGCGGCAGCGATGAGCCTGCTGCAGATCGAGAACCTGTCGCTGGCGATCGGCGACACGTCGATCCTCAAAGGGGTCGACCTCTCCGTCGCGCCCGGCGAGGTGATGGGCCTGGTCGGCGAATCCGGCTCGGGCAAATCGATGACGGCGCTGACCATCATGCAGCTTCTGCCGCATGCTGCGCGCGCCGCCGGCCGCGTGACCTTCGACGGCATCGACATCCTTGCGGCCACAGAGGACCAGATGTGCGCGCTGCGCGGCGACGACATCGGCATGGTGTTCCAGGAACCGATGACGGCGCTCAATCCGGTAAAAACCATCGGCGAGCAGGTCGCTGAAGGGATACGCTGGCACACCAGGGCAAGCCGTGCCGACGCCGAAGACCGGGCGCGCAAAATGCTCGACCGCGTTGGCCTGCCTGAGGCCAAATTCCCGCTGTCGCGCTATCCGCACGAACTGTCGGGCGGCCAGCGCCAGCGCGTCGTCATCGCCATTGCCTGCGCATTGAAACCCAAGCTGCTCATCGCCGACGAGCCGACCACGGCGCTCGACGTGGTGCTGCAGGCGCAGATCCTCGACCTCTTGCGCGGCCTTGTCAGCGAAAACCGCATGGGCCTGCTGTTGATCTCGCACGATCTCGCGGTCGTCACCGAAATGACCGACCGCATCACCATTCTGCGCCATGGCGAGGTGATGGAAGCCGGCGACACCGCACGCACGCTGTCGGAACAGCTGCATCCCTACACGCGCCAGCTGGCGCTGGCCTCCATGCACGTGCCCGCCCGCGCCAAGGTTCACGCCGCCGGCCAGGGCAAACCGCTGCTTGAGGTCGAAGGCGTGACACGGGACTATCCGGGCCGGCGCACCTCCCTGTTCAAGTCAGCGTCTCCGATCCGCGCCGTCGACGACGTGTCCTTGTCGCTGGCGCCGGGCCAATCGGTGGCGCTGGTCGGCCGCTCCGGCTGCGGCAAGTCAACGCTTGCCCGCATGATCCTGGCGCTCGACAAATCCACCTCGGGCACGATCCGCTTTCGCGGCGAGACCATCACCGGCAAAAGCGAGGCGGAGCTCAAAGCCGCGCGGCGCGACATGCAGGTGGTGTTCCAGGATCCCTACGGCTCTTTCGACCCGCGCAAGAAGGTCGAGAAACTGGTCGCCGAGCCGCTGCATGTACTGGAAAAGAAGCCGACACCGGCCGAGCGGCGCGAGATGGTGGCGCATGCGCTGCACGAGGTCGGCCTCGGCGTCAGCGACATGGACAAATATCCGCATGAGTTTTCCGGCGGCCAGCGCCAGCGCCTGTCGATCGCCCGCGCCATTATCACCAGGCCGAAGCTGGTCGTCGCCGACGAGCCGGTCTCGGCGCTCGACGTCTCGATCCGCGCCCAGATCCTCGATCTGTTCGCAGAGCTCAACCAGAAGCTCGGCATCGCCTATCTCTTCATCACTCACGATTTGACCGTCGCCCGCGCCATCACCGATGAGGTGCTGGTCATGCATGACGGCAGGATCGTCGAGCGCGGCAAGACCGGCGACGTGCTCGATCATCCGCAGTCGGAGGCGGCCAGGGCGCTGGTCGCGGCTGCGCCCGATCTGCATCGGGCGATCGCTCACCGTATGCAGGAACAGGGGTGAGTGACCGGTTCGCGCAGCGAATTCATCGTGCCAGTGGCACGATGAAAGGTCACGAACGCTGGGACGCTGCGAAGCAGCGGGGACCCGGCCGGGCGGCCGTTGCCCCTGGTCTGCCTCACTCCTCCGGCTTCACCACATCGACCGGGCTGATGTCGAGCAAATCGAGCGTGCGGCGCAACAGCCGCACTTCGCTCTCTGCCAGTTTGGAATCGGCTTTGGCGATCTCCGCCATGTGGAGCGCCAGCAACTTGCGCCGTTCGACATCGAGATCGCGGAACAGCGCAATGGCTTGCGAACCGTTGGTCTCGTAGCCGAAATCATTGAGATATTCGATGACCGCGTCGATGCTGGTTTCCGGGATGCCGAAGGCGTCCTTGCAGATGCGCCGGAAGGCGACCATCTCGCTCTCCGAAACCGAGCCGTCGGCCAGGATCATGCGAAACAGCATCAAGAGTTCCGCCGACAGCACCGGGTCGTCGGCAACCTTGCGCACGCCGGGGTCACCATCGAAGATCGAGCGTATCTGGTCGAGCAATGCCATCGCCAACAGTATCCCTTTTCCGAGTCCGCCCAGTGCACATGACCCAAAATTGCCCAGCGGTATTGGGATAATGACATGCACCACAGGAAATCCAAGCGCAACGCGCTTGGATGGACGTAGCGCGGAATCGGCCTTGCGCAAACCAGATGGCCATGAGAAGGCGCGGCATCACCTTTCCCGCCGGAATGTTCAGAAATCCCGATGCTCGACCTCGCTACCCACACCGTCATCATGCTTGCCTTCGCCGCCTTTGCAGCCGGCTTTGTCGATTCGATAGCCGGCGGCGGCGGGCTGATCACCATCCCGGCCCTGCTGCTTGCCGGATTCCCGCCGGTCGCAGCACTTGGAACCAACAAGCTGCAGGGCATTTTCGGCACCGCTTCGGCGACCATCCACTATGCCAGGAATGGCCATGTCGATCTGCGTCGACAGCTGCCATCGGCGCTTCTGGCCCTTACCGGCAGTGCCGTCGGCGCCTTGCTGGCGGCATTCGTGCCAGGTGATCTCCTGCGGGCGCTGCTGCCGCTGCTTTTGATCGCCATCGCGATCTACTTCGCCGTGAAACCCAACATGAACGATGTCGACCGCGCCGAGCGCCTGTCGCCCTTCCTGTTCGGGCTGATCATCGCCCCTTTGGTCGGCTTCTATGACGGGCTGTTCGGGCCGGGAGCCGGCTCCTTCTATATGCTGGCCTTCGTCAGCCTTGCCGGCTTCGGCGTGCTCAAGGCGACGGCACACACCAAGCTGCTCAATTTCGCCTCCAACATTGGCGGCTTCATCGTCTTTGCCATCGCCGGCGTCGTCTACTGGAAGATCGGGCTGATGATGGGCGTCGCCCAGTTCCTCGGCGCCCGGCTCGGCGCCAGCCTTGCCATCCGCATCGGCGTCCGGCTGATCAAGCCGCTGCTGGTGATCATCTGCCTGGCGCTGGCGGTGAAGCTGCTGGCCGACCCGGCGAACCCATTGCGCCAGCTGATTGGTGTATAAGCCTCACGCCTGATAGGATGCCGTTGTACGAATCATGTTGGAGGGACCACACATGAATCTTAGTGCACCCACTCAGCTTGTTTTCATCATATCCCTAGTCATCGCCATCATCGGCGTGCTCGCCGCGCTTGGCGTTCTTGCGTTCATTCCTCTGGCTGCGGTGTGGATTGTCCTCATCGCATACATTGTGCTTGCCGCCGCCTGCCTGATGCGCGGCGCCTAGGCACCCGAGACTTCTGCAATTCGAAGCGCCCGGTCAAAAGCCGGGCGCTTTTGCTTTGGATGCATGGTCCGTTAGGCTCTTCCGCGCGGAAGGATGACCATGTCCGGCGAGACGGAGCGCCACGATCAACAGCACCGCCCGGTAGCCGACCGGTTCGAGATGGTGCGGCGCGCGCCGGGCCTGCGGCTGCAGAACGCGGTCACCGACATTTGTGGCTATCGCGAAACGGCGCCCGGCCATTTTCGCAATGTCGAATACGCCTCGCTCACCGTCCCGCTGGTGATCAGTTTCGCAGAATCCTTCGCCATCGGCCTTGGTCCTTCAGCGCCGCGTCGAAGGTCGGCGAAAGCGCCCGAACTTCGACATCCACGGAGTGGAAACGAAGCGGAAGCGCAGACCCGAGGATGACGAAACGATGGGCGGCCCTACCTCGCTAACCCAAAAATCGCATCGCAATCGAGATGGCGCTCCAGTTCGGTTGCGATCTCGTCCAGAGCGTTTTCCACCTCCGCCCGATAGTCGACGCCGCCGCCTTTCACGCCGAGGCTTTCCAGGAATCTCGCTCGGAAAGCGTCGGCGGAAAACAGGCCGTGCAGATAGGTGCCAAAAACCTTGCCATCGGCGGAAATGGCACCGTCGTCGATGCCGTTGATCACAGCCGACGGCCGCGCCATGTCCGGCCCGGTGGTACGGCCGAGATGGATTTCGTAGCCCTCGAGCGCCAGGCCGAACGGCACTGAGCGGGCGCTGACATTGCGCACCGTCTTTTCCGGCTCCATCACCGTCTCGATGTCGAGCAGACCAAGACCTTCCGCCTCGGTGACGCTGCCCTCGATGCGATCGGGATCGCGCACCAGGCGGCCGAGCATCTGGAAGCCGCCGCAAATGCCGACGATATGGCCGCCGCGTTTGCGGTGCGCGAGGAGATCGCGATCCCAGCCATTCTCGCGGAACTTCATGAGATCGCCGATCGTCGATTTGGAACCGGGAATGACCACCAGGCCGGCATCCTCCGGCAAGCGCTGCCCCGGCGGCACAAACACCACTTCGACCTGCGGTTCGGCCTTGAGCGGGTCGAGGTCGTCGAAATTGGCGATGCGGCCAAGCATCGGCACGGCGACCTTCAACGCCCGCTTCTCGCCCGATGCCAGGCGTTCGAGCACGACCGAATCCTCCGAAGGCAATCGCGCCGCCGCCTTCAGCCACGGCACGACGCCAAAGCAGCGCCAGCCGGTGAAGCTTTCGATCGACCGGATGCCGTCGTCGAACAGCGAGACATCGCCGCGGAACTTATTGATGAGGTAGCCGACGATCATGCGCCTGTCTCCCTCCGGCAGGATCAGATGCGTGCCGGCGACCGAAGCGATGACGCCACCGCGGTCGATGTCGCCGACCAGGATGACCGGCACGTCGGCGCGCGTGGCAAAGCCCATATTGGCGATGTCGCGGCTGCGCAGGTTGATTTCGGCCGGCGATCCGGCGCCCTCGACGACGACCAGATCGGCGCCCTCACCGACCTTCGTCCAGGACTCCAGCACGGCGTCCATCAGCCCCGCTTTCATTGTCTGGTAGTCGCGCGCTCGCGCCTCGCCGAACACCTTGCCCTGCACGATCACCTGCGAACCGATGTCGCTCTGGGGTTTGAGCAGCACCGGATTCATATGCACGGTCGGCTGAACACCACACGCCAGCGCTTGCAGCCATTGCCCACGGCCAATCTCGCCGCCGCCGGGGCGGTCGTCGCCCGGAATGTCGGCGACGGCGGCATTGTTCGACATGTTCTGCGGCTTGAACGGCCTGACTTTCAGCCCGCGATTCCTGGCCGCGCGGCAGAGCCCCGCCACCAGCACCGTCTTGCCGACATCCGAACCCGTGCCTTGCAGCATGATCGCCTTGGCCATGCTCAGCCCCTGCCCTGCGCGCCGGAAACGGTCGATTTCTGCGCCAGCGGCCCGCCGCGCCAGATGTAGAGCGCCAGCAACGCTTCGCTGCCGGTGCGCATGGCATGGCTGACATTGGAGGCGTGATGGATAATTTCGCCCGCCTGGCGGGTGTGAAAGCCGCCTTCGCCCATGCGCCACTCGGTGCCGCCGGTCAGCGGAATGTAGATCTCCTCGGCAATGTGATGATGGTCGGGATAGGTGATGCCGGGCCCCAGGATCAGCAATCCGGCCGCGACCTCTTCATTGGCGAAATGGCCGCGCGTGCCAAACACCTCCAGCCAGCCGTATTTCTGCAAGAACGCTTCACCAAAATCGCTCGCGTTGTAGGTCTGCCCCCAGCACAGATCGTCACGACGCTCCGCCAGCAGTTGCACCAGAGGCTGCGGGTCCGGCGGCGCCAGTTCGACAATGCGGTCGAGCAGACCAAGGCAAGGCAGCGGATGCGCTTCGAGCACGCGCGCCGTCATATTCCAGCCGATCCGGGTCACGGCGTCCCGCACCAGCGCGTTGTCCACGCCCCGGAGATAGGCATGGAAGCGGTCGAGCAATTCGTCGAAATATGTCGGCACGCAATGCTCCCTTGATCCATTCATGCACAGCGGCTGCGCGGCGAGCCGGGTTGCGCGGCGGCATCATTGGTCTAGATTGAGCGGCGCGCAAAGCCAAAAACAACAGGCCAGCAAGCCAACCCCAGCTGGGGAACACAGGGAGCACGCCATGGACGCCGCGGTCGATGCGAGCACCAGCCAGTTCGAGCTCAACGAGGAACAGCGCGCCATCCAGGAGATGGCACAGGCCTTCGCCGCCGATCGCGTTGCGCCCAATGCGCTCGAATGGGACCGGGCAAGACACTTTCCTGCCGATGTAATCCGCGAGACCGGCCCGCTCGGCCTCGGCGGCATCTATGTCAGGGACGATGTCGGCGGCTCGGCGCTCGGCCGGCTCGACGCCGTGCTGATCTTCGAGGCACTGTCGCACGCCGATCCGGCGTTTTCCTCCTTCATCTCGATCCACAATATGGCGGCGTCGATGATCGACCGCTTCGGCGACGACGAGCAGCGCCAACGCTTCCTGCCGAAGCTGACCTCGATGGAATGGCTGGCGAGCTACTGCCTGACCGAGCCGGGTTCAGGCTCGGATGCCGCGGCGCTGAAGACGCGCGCGGTGAAGAACGGCAACGACTATGTGCTTAACGGCGCCAAGCAGTTCATCTCCGGGGCCGGCGACAGCGACCTCTATGTCGTCATGGCGCGCACCGGCGCCGACGGGCCGAAGGGCATTTCCACCTTCGTCGTGCCGAAGGATGCGCCCGGCCTCTCCTTCGGCGCCAACGAGCACAAGATGGGCTGGCACATGCAGTCGACCCGCCAGGTGATCTTCGAGGACTGCAAGGTGCCGGCTGCAAACCTGCTGTCGGGGGAAGGCGCAGGTTTCGGCATCGCCATGGCCGGCCTTGACGGCGGCCGCCTCAATATCGCTGCCTGTTCGCTCGGCGGCGCGCAATCTGCGCTCGACAAGGCGCTGTCCTATACCGCCGAGCGCAAGGCTTTCGGCTCGAAGATCAACCAGTTCCAGGCGCTGCAGTTCAGGTTGGCCGACATGGAGACCGAATTGCAGGCAGCGCGGATCTTTCTCTACGCCGCCGCCTCGAAACTCGACCGCAAGGCGTCGGATGCCGGCAAATGGTCGGCCATGGCCAAGCGCTTCGTCACCGACATCGGCTTCAACGTCGCCAACGAGGCGCTGCAGCTGCATGGCGGTTATGGCTATCTTCATGATTACGGTATCGAAAAACTGGTGCGCGACCTGCGCGTCCACCAGATCCTCGAAGGCACCAACGAGATCATGCGCGTCATCATCGCGCGGGCGTTGATCGGACGGCAGTAGGCAGTAGGCAGTAGGCAGTAGGCAGTAGGCAGTAGGCAGTAGGCAAAGATGACCGGCAAGGTCAACTCGTACAAGGATCTTATCGTATGGCAGCAGGCGATGGATCTGGCTATCAGCACCTACTCATTGACCAAGACATGGCCCAAAGAGGAATTATATGGGCTGACCAGCCAAATCCGCCGTTCAGCAACCTCTATCCCTGCAAACATCGCGGAAGGCTATGGCCGAGACAACCGAGGCTCCTATCAGCAATTTCTCAGGATAGCCCAAGGCTCGCTTAAGGAGTTCGAGACACACCTCCAAATCGCTCAACGCATTGGCGTTGCCACGCATGGGCAAGCTGAGCACCTGCTTCTGGCGGCCGAGGCCATCGGAAAAATGCTTCGCCAACTTATTCTCAAACTCGCACCCGAATAGGTCGCCCTACTGCCTACTGCCTACTGCCTACTGCCTACTGCCTACTGCCTACTGCCTACTGCCTACTGCCTACTCATCATGGAGCACCGCTATGACCACTGTCGCCTTCATCGGCTTGGGTAATATGGGCAATCCTATGGCCGCCAATCTGGTCAAGGCGGGTCATACGGTACATGGCTTCGACCTGATGCCGGAGAACCTGACCGTCGCGCGCGAGCATGGTGTCACCGTCATGGCTAATGCTGTTGCCGCGGTGAAGGACGTCGATGTCGTGATCACCATGCTTCCCGCCGGCAAGCACGTGCTCTCGGTCTACGAGGACATCGCACCCAAGGCCAAACCAGGCGCCCTGTTCATTGATTCCTCGACCATCGATGTCGAGTCGGCCCGCAAGGCGCATGCCGTAGCAAGGAAGCACGGGCTGCATTCGATCGACGCCCCCGTCTCCGGCGGCACCGGCGGTGCTGCTGCGGGAACGCTGACCTTCATGGCCGGCGGCGCCAAGGATGCCTTCGCCAAGGCCGAACCGGTCCTGAAGCCGATGGCAGGCCGCATCGTCCATTGCGGTGACGACGGCGCCGGTCAGGCAGCCAAAATCTGCAACAACATGATGCTCGGCATTTCGATGATCGGCGTCGCAGAGGCCTTCGTGCTGGCCGAAAAGCTCGGCCTCTCGCATCAGGCCCTGTTCGACGTTGCCTCGACTTCGTCGGGCCAGTGCTGGTCGCTGACCACCTATTGCCCGGTGCCGGGTCCCGTGCCGGCCTCACCCGCCAACCGCGACTACAAACCGGGCTTTGCCGCGGCACTCATGCTGAAGGACCTGAAACTGGCGCAGGAGGCGGCCCAAAGCGCCGGCGCGGTGACGCCAATGGGGGCCGAAGCGGCCCAGCTTTATGCGCTGTTCAACGCCCAGGGAAATGGCGGATCGGATTTTTCCGGCATCATAAATTTCCTTCGCGGCAGTTCTCTATAAGTTTCGAATTTGGCAGCGCTTTTCTCGATTTTTATTGCGCGGAAAAATTGCAAATTTAGATTTGCTTAAGCTCTCGATAACCCGGCGGTAACGATGTGCCTATATAACGGATGGCGAGGCGGACATATCGCATCCGCCCGGCGCTCCGGATCAGGTCTCGCGTACCGGAGCCCGTAAGTTTCGCAAGTCTATTGTTGGCGAAATGCCATGCGTATCTGGCAAAGCCGCGTTCCGATGGAGCGCGGTTTTTGCGTTTTGCAGTCCTATACTGTTCGATCTGAATTATATTCCGATTGCAGCGTTCGGAATTGCCTGATGGTCTTCATTGACCAGCACGATCGGTGCGCTGACCCCTTCGACCCTGACGATAAGCAGGCGCACAGTCCGGGCGCCCTGATTGCAAGGCGTCCGGCTGTCGTCCATCTACTTCTTGCGCAAATCCGCTTGCGCCAGATCCAGCGCTTTGGCGATGCGATCGCAAGCCATGTCGATCGTCGCGCGGGTCCAGATCAGCGGCGGCGACAGGATCATCGTGTCGCCGGTGGCGCGCAGCATCAGGCCTTGCGCGATGGCGTGGTCGCGGACGGTGACGGCGGCACTGCCCGCCGGCAGGAAGCGCTCCTTGGTCGCCTTGTCCTTGACGATCTCGACCGCGCCCATCAGCCCGATCGATCGCACCTCGCCGACCAGTTCGTGGCCGGCAATGCGCTCCTGCAGCGCCTGGGCGAAGTAAGGTCCAGTGTCGTTCCTGACCCTGTCGACCAGGCCTTCTCGCTCCATGATCTCGAGATTCTTCAGCGCCACCGCGCAGGCCACCGGGTGACCCGAATAGGTATAGCCGTGGTAGAATTCGCCGCCCTTTTCGACCAGCGTCGCCGCGATACGGTCGCCGACCAGCAGCGCCGACAGCGGCTGATAGCCCGAGGTCAGTGCCTTGGCCGTGGTGATGGTGTCGGGCTCGATGCCGAAGGTCTGCGCCGCAAACCATTCGCCGGTGCGGCCATAGCCGGTGATGACCTCGTCCAGCATCAAAAGCACATCGTATTTGCGGCAGATGCGCTGCACTTCCGGCCAATAGCTCATCGGCGGTATTTTCACCCCGCCCGCTCCCATCACCGGCTCGC
Organism: Mesorhizobium sp. M0030; assembly: GCF_040323695.1. Taxonomy (NCBI): domain Bacteria; kingdom Pseudomonadati; phylum Pseudomonadota; class Alphaproteobacteria; order Hyphomicrobiales; family Phyllobacteriaceae; genus Mesorhizobium; species Mesorhizobium sp. M0030. The sequence continues at coordinate 235,968 of NZ_JAMYVE010000006.1, forward strand.
CGATGAAGGCAGCCACCTTGTCGGCGCCGGCCTCCAGAATGGCATCCTCGACCGCCTTGGCCGCGCGCAGGCCGAAATCATGGTCGCTTTCGCCAGGCAGCGCCAACTCATAGGCATAGGGCATCATCACATGGACGATGTTGGGAACCGCCCCGCCGAGCTGCTTGTGCATCGAATCCATGCCGCCGAGCGACGTGCCGGCGACGGTCGAGCCGTGATAGGCCGACTTGCGCGAGATGATGCGGTTCTTCTCCGGTTTGCCTTCCAGCACCCAATAGTGGCGCACGAGCCGCAGCGCCGTGTCGTTGGCCTCCGAGCCGGAGGAGCCGTAAAACACCTGGGCGATGCCCTTGGGCGCCAGCTCGGCCAGCTTCTTCGACAGCAGCACGGGCGTCGGCGTCGAGCATTTGAAGAAGGAATTATAGTAGGGCAATTCCTTCATCTGCGCGTAAGCGGCGTCGGCCAGCTCGTCGCGGCCATAGCCGACATTGACGCACCACAGCCCGGCCATGCCGTCGAGTATTTCGGTGCCGTCGGCATCGTAGATGAACGGGCCGTTGGCGTGGGTGATGATGCGCGAGCCGGTCTCGCGCAATTCCTTGTGGTCGGTGAAGGGATGCAGATGATGCGCGGCGTCAATCTGCTGAAGCTGCTTCAGCGAATAATTCTGGTAAGTCATGGGTTTGCTCTTTCCTCTGGAATCAAACCGGCAAGCTGCCGGGGCGACTTCGTCAGAGGACGGCGGGCGGCGAATAGCCGATGCGGGCGCACAGCCTGAGCAGTTCGGCGCGCAGCGTGCGCGGCGACGGTGTCACCGCGACCCCGAAGGCGCCGGATGTGCTCATGTAGACCATGGCGGCAGTCTATGCCGCCCGAGGCCCGGAATTCAAGCGGTGCCGCTCAATACCCTTTGCAGGAACACGTATTTCATGGCGGTTTGCGCCGCTTGCGGCCGGCGGTCGCCGCGACCGCCATGGCCGCCTTCCGTCTCCTCGAAGAACAACGTCTTGCCGTGACCTGCTTCCTGCAGCTTCGCCGCCATCTTGCGGGCGTGGCCGGGATGGACGCGGTCGTCGGCGGTCGATGTCGTGAGCAGCACCGGGGGATAGACGGCATCGGCCGAGACATGATGGTACGGCGAATAGGCGGCGAGCCACTTGGCTTCTTCCGGTTTTGCCGGATCGCCATATTCGCCGATCCACGAGGCGCCTGGCGGCAGTTCGGTGTAGCGCAGCATGTCGAGCAGCGGCACCTCGATGATGACGGCGCCGAACAGTTCGGGATGCTGCGTCAGGGAAACGCCGGTAAGCAGGCCGCCATTCGAGCCGCCCTGGATGCCGAGGGAAGCAGCCGTGGCTATGCCGCGCCTGACGACGTCCTGCGCCACCGCGGCGAAATCGTCGAAGGCAGTCTGGCGATTGCCCTTCAGCGCCGCCTGATGCCAGGCCGGCCCAAACTCGCCGCCGCCGCGAATGCAGGCCTGCACATAGGCATTGCCCTTCTCCAGCCACAGCCTGCCGCGCACGCCGGCATAGCCGGGCAGCAGCGGTATTTCGAAGCCGCCATAACCATAGAGAAGCGTCGGTACCGGACCCTTCTGGTCGCGCCGCCTGACGACGAAATACGGGATCATGGTGCCGTCCTTCGAGCGCGCCTCGAACTGTTCCGAGACCAGCGGCGCGGCGTCGAACCGCGCCGGCTGCGATTTCACGGTGGCCAGCGTCACCCCGTCATCGTCCGACCAGATGATCGAACTCGGCGTCAGGAAATCGGTGAAGGAGAAGGAGACGCTGGAACCGAAATGCTCGGCATGCGCGATGCCGACATTGCCGTTCTCGGGCAGCGCCACCGGCTTCAGCGACCAGCGGTCGCCGCTGCGCTCGGCGACAACGACCTTGCCGCGCACATTGTCCATCAGATTGATGAACAGCCGGTCCTGAGTGCGGGCAATGCCGGCGACCGAAACACGGTGCGCTGGCGCGAGCATGGTTTCAACAGGGCCCAGGTCGCCGGTGTCCATCCAGTGTTCGAAATCGAAGGAATAGAGGCCGTCCGGCAAGCACTCAGTGCCGCCCGGCGCCGTCCATGGGCTGCGCACCCCGAACACGAACCGGCCCTTGAACAGCGCGGTGTCGGTGACATCGTCCGGCAGCGGGATGCGCCGGTTTTCGCCCGACGGCAGGCGCAGAAAACTGTGCGAGGAGAAGAAGGCGATCGTGCGGGCCAGAAACAAATACTGCCTGTCGCCATCATGCTCGACCCCCGCGCCGGCCGCGAGATCCTGCTTCTCGGCCTCGAAGATCGGCGTCGCCTCCTCCAACCGGGTGCCGCGCTTCCACAGCTTGACGACGCGCGGATAACCGGACTGGGTCTTGTCGTCTTCATCGAAGGCAGCCGAGACAATGACCGTGTCCCTGTCCAGCCAGGAAAAGCCGGATTTCGAGGCGGGAGCGCGGAAGCCGCCCTCGATGAATGATTTGGTCTCGATGTCGAATTCGCGCATCTCGCTCGCATCGCCGCCATCCGGCGACATCGCCACCAGGCAAAGGTTGAAATCGGGGTAAAGGCGGCTGGCGCCGCTGAACACCCACTTCACCCCCTCCTTGGCCGACAGCACGTCGAAGTCGATGATCGTCTCCCACACAGGCTTCTCGGTCTTGTAGGAAGCAACCGTCGTGCGGCGCCAGAGGCCGAGCACATTGGTCTTGTCCTGCCAGAAATTATAGACTTGGCCGTTGAGCGCGGCACCGACCGCAATGTTGTCCTCGGCCGTCATCAGGTCGAGCGCCGTCTCGAAGGCCGCCTGGTAGGACGGATCGCCCTGTAGTTCGGCCACGGTGATCTGGTTCTGGCGATGCACCCAGTCGAGCGATTCCTTGCTGGTCCGGTCCTCCAGCCAGAGGAACTTGTCCTCCGCGGTGGCATCCGTCTGGCGTTTTGTCGTCGATTGGGTCACGCATGGTCTCCAGGCTAGTGGCGGGCAGCCCTGCCTACATCGCGTTGCAAGCGGTTTTATTCAAGATGGTACGTCAGGTCATCGGGGGAATGCGGCCTCAAACCATCCGCCGGCGCAGGACCGTGGCCACAGCCAGTGCCAGACAAATCGCGCCCAGCGTGATCGGCAGACCGGAGGCGCCGATCACATCCATGACGCCACCCGCCAGCGGCGGCACCACGATGCCGCCGATGCCCCACATCAGGGAGAAGGCGGCATTGCCGGCGACCAGCGCCGAGCCGGTAAAGCGCTCGCCGAGCTCGATGATCGACATGGTGTAGATGCCATAGGAGACCGCGCCCCAGATAAAGACGCAAGGCCAGATCAGCGGCGTCTCGATGAGCAGCGGCAACAGGGCGCAGCCCAGCACCGTCACCACGACGCAGATGAATCGCACCAGACGCGCCGTCAGCCGTTCCGCCAGCAAGCCGAGCGGCACCTGCATGGCGATGTTGCCTGCGATCATCACCGACAGCAGCGCCGACATGCGCGCTTCCGCGATGCCATAGTGCGTGCCGTAGACCGGCAGCAGCGCCAGCACGCCCTGTTCGAAACCGGCGGCAACGACCACCGCCGACAGCAATAGCCATGCCAGTGGCATGAAGCCCATGACCGAAACCCTGCGCCCGGCTTCGTCGACCTTCGGCAGTTGCGGCAGCACCAGCGCCAGGCAGGCGCCGCAGAAGATGAAGGCGGCGATCCCCACCAGGAATGGCGGCCATCCCACGGTGCCGACAACGAGCAGGCAGAGCGGCCCGGCAGCGAAGCCGGCCGAGATGATGGTTGAATAGACACCCATGACGCGACCGCGGCGCGATGGCGGCGCCAGTGCAATGACCCAGATTTCGCTCAAGACATAGAGCGGGTTGGTCACCACCCCGATCAAGAAGCGCAGCGGAAACCACAGATAGACATTCTGGGTCCAGCCGATCAGCGCAAGCACAATAGCCGAAAGCGCCGCGCAGGTAAGCGCGGTGCGCCCTGCCCCGAACCGGCGCGCCAGTGCCGGGATCAGCGGCGACGAGACAATGAAGCCGATCGGCGTCATTGCCGCCGAGAGCCCGATGATGGCCGGCGAAACGCCTTGGCGTTGCAGGATGAAGCTCAGCAGCGGATAGGACAGGCCTTGCGCGATGGCGAACACCGAGACGGTCGCGATCACGCCGCTGATCGCCGCCCACTGCATCTTCTCGTTGTCAGCTTCCGCCAGGTTCATCATTGGCACCTAAACCAGGCTCAGGACTAGCTTTTCTGTCCGACGCGGGTAAGCCCCGCCCCGGTAAAAACCGTTTGCTCCAGACAAGGCCTGTCATGAGTTTGGGCCTGTCAGGAGTTTTTGGGCCTGTCAGGAGTTTGGCGCTTGAACGATCGGTAAAGCGCGAAGCTCACCAGCAGCGCGTCGAGTCCGGCGATCACCACCGGCAGGCCGAGCGGACCGATGACCTGCATCAGCGCACCGGCGCCGGGCGGGCCGACAATGCCGCCGGCGCCCCACATCAAGGCAAAGGCGGCGTTACCGGCGACCAGCACGGTTCCCTTGAAGCGGCTGCCGAGCTCCACCAGCGCCATGGTGTAGACGCCATAGCCGACCGCTCCCATGACGAGAAGGACGAGCCAGATCGCCGGCGTCGTGATCAACAACGGCAGCAAAACCGCGCAGGCCGTTGTCGCCAACGCACAGAAGATGATCATCGCCCGCCCGCCGAAACGCTCGGCAAGCAGGCCGAGCGGGATTTGCAGGAAGATGTTTCCCAGCGACAGTGCCATCACCAGGGCCGCCAGCGTCCTTTCGGGCAGGCCATAGGCAGCACCGAAGACCGGCATCAATGCGTAGGTGCCCTGCTGGACCGCCGCCGAAACCAGCACGGCAAACAACAGCGCCGGCGCCAGCCTGGCGAAACCGAAAAAGCCGCCGGGCAATTGGCCGTCATCCTCGAAGCCGGCGAGGCTTGAGGAAACAGCACGAAGGATCGCGGCGCACAGGATGAAGCCGGCCATGCCGACCAGGAAAGGAACCCAGCCCGATATCCCTACCGCGGTCAGGACCAAAGGCCCCGCAGCATAGCCAGCGCCCAGCACGGTGTTGAATGCCCCCATCACCCTGCCGCGGCGCGACGGCGGCGCCAGCGACAGCGCCCATACTTCGCCCAGTATATAGAGCGGGTTGATGACGATACCGATGATGAAGCGGATGACGAACCAGCCCACCCAGTCCTGCAGGTAGCCGATGCCGAGGAAGCACAGCGCCCCAATCAATGAGCAACCCACAGCCAGGTTGCGCGCGCCGACCAGCCGAATGGCTGCCGGCACGAACGAGGCCGAAAGGATCAGGCCAAGCGGCATCATCGCTGCCGACAAGCCGATCAGCGCCGGCGACATGCCTTGCTTCTGCATCAGCAGCGTAAACAGCGGCGAGCTCAGCCCTTGCGCCGCACCGAACATCGCGAGGGCGGCAGTTACGCCGGCAAGCGCCGCCCATTGCGTCCCCGCTTCGCCATCGCTCGAACCGGTCGCAGCCATGATGCCTTCCACATGAATTGCCGGCCCATCCAGCGGCAAACCACTGAGCTAGCGGTTCGATTTAGGGAAAGGAAGGGCCGCGCCTGAAATCCCCTTGCGCCAAGAGCCGCAGTGGGCGCGTCCTGTCCGCTAATCCCCGGCAAGGTTGTCAACTATCGGACTGCCGTTCGGGCATGTCGCTTCCCTCGTCCTAGTGGTCGCCGCCTCCGCAATGGTCGGACAGCCGCCGGTCCATTATGCCGCCCGCTACCAGCATCGTACGAGGACCATCATGACCGCCGCCCTGCATCCAGCCGAACCGCCTTTGGCAACCGACCGGGCCCGTCGCGGTGGCCGTGCGGGCAAGCGCGCCGGCGGCTCGGCCGCCTTCGAACAGCCGGCTTTTCGGCAACTGAGAAATCCGCTAACGCCGACCAAGCTGGTCTCTGACGACGAGCTGGAATCGATCCACCTCGCCTCGCTGCGCGTCTTGAGGGAAATAGGCGTCGACGTGCTGCATGACGAAGCGCGCCGCATGATGAAGGAAAACGGCGCCGATGTCCGCGAGGGCAGCGAGCGCGTGCGCTTCGACAGCGACATGATCCTCGATCTCATCTCCAACTGCCCGTCGGAATTCACGCTCCATGCCCGCAACCCGGCGCACAATGTGCGCTTCGGCGGCAACAATGTGATCCTGTCGATGATGGCGTCGGCACCGAACTGCTCCGACCTCGATCGCGGCCGCCGTCCGGGCAACCAGCAGGACTACCGCAACTTCCTGCGCCTGGCGCAGATGCACAACATCCTGAACTGCACCGGCGGTTATCCGGTCGAGCCGACCGACATCCATCCTTCCGTGCGCCACCTCGAATGCATCCGCGACCTCGCCACGCTGACCGACAAGGTGTTCCACATCTATTCGCTCGGCAAGGAGCGCAATGTCGACGGCATCGAGATCGCCAGGATCGCCCGCGGCATCAGCCATGAGCAGATGCTCGAAGAGCCGTCCGTCTTCACCATCATCAACACCAATTCGCCGCTGAAACTGGATGTGCCGATGATGGAAGGCATCATCCAGATGTCGAGCAAGGGTCAGGTCGTCGTCATCACGCCCTTCACCCTGTCAGGCGCGATGGCGCCGGTGACCATCGCCGGTGCGCTGGTGCAGCAAAATGCCGAGGCGCTGTCCGGCATCGCCTTTGCCCAGATGGTGAGAAAGGGCGCGCCGGTTGGCTATGGCGGCTTCACCTCGAATGTCGACATGAAGTCGGGCTCGCCGGCCTTCGGCACGCCTGAATATATGAAGGCGCAGCTTGTCGGCGGCCAGCTTGCCCGCCGTTACAAGATCCCCTACCGCACCTCCAATACCTGCGCCGCCAACACCGTCGACGCGCAGGCAGCCTATGAAAGTGTGTTCTCGCTGTGGGGCGCCATCCAGGGCGGCGGCAATCTGATGATGCACGGCGCCGGCTGGCTCGAAGGCGGCCTGCGCTGTTCCTACGAGAAGACCATGCTGGACATTGACCTGTTGCAGATGGTGGCCGAGTTCCTCACCCCGCTCGACCTGTCCGACGAAGCGCTCGGCTTCGACGCCATCCAGTCGGTCGGCCCGGGCGGCCATTTCTTCGGCACCCAGCACACGCAGGACCGCTACAAGACAGCCTTCTACTCGCCCATCCTCTCCGACTGGCGCAATTTCGAGACCTGGGCCGAAGCCGGATCGCCGACCGCGCTGGAAAAGGCCAACAAGGTCTGGAAGGAGCGGCTGGCATCCTACGAGGAACCCTATATGGACCCGGCGATCCGCGAAGAGCTCAACGACTTCGTCGAAAAGCGCACGTCCGAAGGCGGCGCGCCGACCGATTTTTGATCGGCAAGCAACTGACGGCATCCTGCCAACCGACACACCTGATTCAATTTACGCAAAAACGGACCTATCTCTCATGAAATCTCATGTAAAAGCGGTTGTCATTGGCGGCGGCGTCGTTGGCTGCTCGGTGCTCTATCACCTGGCCAAGGCCGGCTGGACCGACATCATGCTGATCGAACGGTCCGAGCTCACCTCCGGCTCGTCCTGGCACGCAGCCGGCGGCTTCCACACGCTGAACGGCGATCCCAACGTCGCCAAACTGCAGGCCTATACGGTGCAGCTCTACAAGGAGATCGAGGAAATCTCCGGCCAGTCCTGCTCGCTGCATCTGACCGGCGGCGTGATGATGGCCGATACGCCCGAGCGCATGGATTTTCTGCGCCTGGCACACGCCAAGGGCCGCTATCTCGGCATGGACACCGAGCTGATCACGCCCTCCGAAGCCAAGGCGATGTTCCCGCTGATGGACGAGACCAATTTCGTCGGCGCCATGTGGGATCCGGTCGAAGGCCATCTCGATCCCTCCGGCACGACGATCGCCTACTCCAAGGCGGCCAAGAAGCTGGGCGCCGAGATCGTGCTGCGCAACCGCGTCGTCGACTTGACGCAGGAAGTTGACGGCACCTGGAACGTCGTCACCGAACAGGGCACCGTCCACGCCGAGCATGTCGTCAACTGCGGCGGCCTGTGGGCGCGCGAGATCGGCCGCATGGTCGGCGTCGAACTGCCGGTGCTGGCCATGGAGCACATGTACCTGCTCACCGAGCCGATGCCCGAGGTCGAGGAATTCAACAAATCGACCGGCCGCGAGATGATCGGCGTGCTCGACTTCAAGGGCGAGATCTACACCCGCCAAGAGCGCAACGGCATCCTGCTCGGCACCTATGAAAAGGCCTGCAAGCCATGGTCGCCGGTCAATACGCCGTGGGATTTCGGCCATGAACTGCTGCCGCCCGACCTCGACCGCATCGCGCCGTCGCTGGAGATCGGCTTCAAGCATTTCCCCGGCATCGAGAAAGCCGGCATCAAGCAGATCATCAACGGCCCCTTCACCTTCGCGCTCGACGGAAATCCGCTGGTCGGGCCGGTGCAGGGCCTGACCAATTTCTGGTGCGCCTGCGCCGTCATGGCCGGCTTCAGCCAGGGCGGCGGCGTCGGCCTCGCGCTGTCCAACTGGATGGTGCATGGCGATCCCGGCTTCGACGTCTGGGGCATGGATGTCGCCCGCTTCGGCGAGTGGGCCGGCCTGCGCTACACCAACGCAAAGGTGCGCGAAAACTATTCGCGCCGCTTCTCCATCCGCTTCCCCAATGAAGAGCTGCCGGCTGCGCGCCCTGCACAAACCACCCCGCTCTATGACACGATGCTCGCCAACAACGCCGTCATGGGCGATAGCTGGGGCCTGGAGACCCCGCTGTGGTTCGCGCCGAAGGGCAAGGAGCCGAAGGACGTCGTCTCCTTCCACCGCTCAAACGATTTCGGTCCTATCGGCGAGGAAGTGCGCGCCACGCGCGAACGCGTCGGCGTCACCGAAATCGCCAACTTCGCCAAATACGAAGTGTCGGGACCTGCGGCTGAGGATTTCCTCAACCGGCTGATGACCAACCGCATGCCGAAGATCGGCCGCATCGTGCTGACGCCAATGATCAACGAATTCGGCAAGCTGATCGGCGACTTCACCATCGCCAAGGCAGGCGAAGACAGATTTATGATCTGGGGCTCTTCCGCCGCGCAGAAATACCACATGCGCTGGTTCGAAAAGCACCTGCCGAAGGATGGTTCGGTGCGCATCCACCGCTTCGATCAGACGCTCGTCGGCCTGTCGATCGCCGGGCCGAAATCGCGCGACCTCTTGCAGAACCTGGTCGATGTCGACATCTCGACGAAAGCTTTCCGCTTCATGGATTTCCGCGAAATGGCGGTCGGCGGCGCGCCCTGCATGGTCAACCGCATCACCTATACCGGCGATCTCGGCTATGAAATCTGGATGGCGCCGGCCTATGAGCGCCTGGTCTACAAGGCGATCAAGGACGCCGGCGAGGAGTTCGGCCTCGTCGATTTCGGCATGCGCGCTTTGCTCTCCATGCGCCTGGAGAAGAACTTCCCGACCTGGTACCGCGAGCTGCGCCCGATCTACGGGCCGTTCGAAGGCGCGATGGACCGCTTCATCAAGCTGGAGAAGAACGACTTCATCGGTCGCGAGGCCGCCGCCAAGGAACAGGCGGAAGGGCCGAAACTGCGCCGCGTTTCCTTTATCGTCGATGCGGCCGACGCCGATGTCATGGGCGACGAGCCGATCTGGGCCAAGGTCGGCAAGGACTATGGCACGGTGGAAAAGCCGCATGGCTATGGCGCGCCACGCTTCGACATGGCGGGCAAGGAAGTGCGTGGCTCGAAGGCTGCCGAAGGCGCTTCCGCCGTGCGCGGCATCGTCGACGGCGACTGGCGCGTGGTCGGCTGGGTCACCTCGGGCGGTTATGCGCACTATGTGCAGAAGTCGATGGCGCAGGGCTATGTGCCGGCGGCACTCGCCGAGGACGAAAGTGCCGGACTGTTCGAGATCGAGATCCTCGGCCACCGGCGTCCGGCGCGCGTCAATGTCGAGGCGCCCTTCGACCCCAGCGGCGAGAAGATGCGGACCTGAAAAGGCGACAGGGAGCGTGAGATCGTGTAAGGGGCCTTCGGCAGTTGGCCGCAGGCATTTTCCCTCGATGAGAAGACGATCCCCTTGCAGTATCTAGAGAAATGGACGGACTGGCTCGGCGAAGGCAAGGTCGGTCCCTTCAACGCCGCACTGGTCTGCGTCGCGGTCTATTGCGTCGTCCAGATCGTGGTGATGGCGCTGCTGTCCCATGTCGTAGGAACCGGTGTCGGCGTCGACGATTCCGAACAGCTGATGTACATGCACTACCTCTGGGCTGGCTATGGCGGCTCGCAGCCGCCGCTCTACACCTGGCTTGCCCGCCTCGTCGCCGCCGTGGTCGGAACGAACATCCTGGCGCTCAAGATCGTGAAGTACCTGCTGATCGGAGCGGCGCTGGCGTCGGTTTTCATCGCTGTCCGCCGCCTGGGCTATTCCAGCCGCGCTGGCGCCGCCGCATTGTTCGGCCTGCTGTTGTTTCCGCAGATGGTGTGGGAGATGCAGCACGCCCTCACCCACTCGATCGCCGCTTTCTGTTTTTCAGTGGTGCTGTTTCTTGCGCTCGTTGAACTGGTGCAGCGGCGTTCGCTGGCCACCTATGTGCTGTTTGGCGTGGCGATGGCCGCCGCCATCCTGTCGAAATACAACAACGCGATCTTTCTCGGCGCGCTGATGCTGTCCACCCTGTCGCTGCGCGAAACGCGCGGCGTCATCCTCAACCGCCGGTTTTCGATCAGCCTTGTCGTGGCGGTGCTGCTTTGCCTGCCGACGCTCTACTGGAACCTGACCTACACCGACCAGTTGCTGTCGCACAGCGGCGGCTTCGGCATGGGCAGAGGAGAAAGCGCCATACAAACCGCATTCTACGGAATGCGCGGACTGGGCAAGGCTATCCTGTATTTCGCCGTGTTGCCGGCCGGCATATTCGTCGCGGCTTTGCTCATCGCATGGAAAAAGCCAGCGCCCGCGCTGCAACCGGCGCCATGGACCGAGAAACTGGTGTGGCGCACCATCGCTTTTGCCCTGGCGATGACCATCGTGCTCGTCCTGGCGAGCGGGACGACGCAATTTCGCGATCGCTGGATGCTTCCCATCCTTGTGTTGCTGCCGGTCGCGCTGGCCTTGCGGATGGATGCCAGAGGCGACAAGGGAAGGAAGGTGCAGGACGTCGTCGTCTTTGTCGGCGCAACGCTTGCCATCCTCGTGCTGCCGGTGACCTGGTACACGCACCTCAATGGCGGCGACAGCCGCGGCAGCATCGTGCGTGTCGACTACCAGTCGCTCTATGGCCAGCTGACGGCAAACGGTCCGGTTCGCACGGCGATATCGAGCTGGCACTGGGTGGGAAATCTGCGTCTTGTCGATCCCGATCTGGTCGTGCTCGACGACGAGATGCCGGACTTCAGCCATTTGCTGATCGAGCCGGCGGTGCTCGTGATGGCCAATGACAAGGAACCTCCCGAGGGCATCCTGCGGGCCTTGAGCGAGGCCGGCTATGTCGCTGACGGCTCGCCGCAGCAGTTGGTCGTTCCGATGCTGTTCGACAGCGAGCCGCCGACCCGCACGCTGACGGTCACGCGGCTGAAGAAAGCGGCCGCGGGCGCAGCGCCACAGTAAGTCGGCAGGGAGGCGTCGGGTGGAGAAACAAGGGTTCGGTCGTCATCGCAAGATCATGCCGTTCGAGCCCGGCTCGGTCGAAGCCTTGCGCAAAACCTCGCGCCAAAAAGCGGCGTCGCTGAACCAGCATGTGCTGGGCTATGGCGCGCTGGCTGAAACCGAATGGCAAGCGGCAGGCATCGCCGCGCCCGATGTTGCCGCTATGCGCCAATACCGGCTCGAGCGCATCCGAGCCGAACTGAAGCGCCGAAACTACGCCGGCGCGCTGCTCTACGACCCCGTCAACATCCGCTACGCCACCGATTCGACCAACATGCAGCTGTGGGTCGCGCACAATCCGACCCGCCACTGCTTCATCGCCACTGAGGGACCCGTGGTGCTGTTCGACTATTTCTCCTGCGAGCATCTGTCCGACCATTCCGGCGTCGTCGACGAGGTGCGGCCGGCAGTGTCGTGGATGTACCTCTATGGCGGCGAGCTGACCGAGCACAAAGTCCGCCGCTGGGCGGCCGGCATCGCCGATCTGGTCAAGGAGCATGGCGGCGGCAACAGCCGCATTGCGGTCGACCACATCAACCCGGAAGGCGTCGAGGAACTCGCCCGCCTCGGCATTTCGATCGGCAATGGCGAAGCGGTGATGGAAAATGCGCGGCTGATCAAATCGCCGGACGAGATCCTCGCCATGCGCCGCGCCATCGTCGCCTGCGAGGCGGCGATGGGTGAAATGGAGAAGGCGCTGACGCCGGGCATTTCCGAAAACGAATTGTGGGCGGAACTGCACCGCGGCAACATTGCGCGCGGCGGCGAATGGATCGAGACCCGGCTGCTGGCCTCGGGGCCGCGCACCAATCCGTGGTTCCAGGAATGCTCATCGCGCGTGATCGAAGCAGGCGACCTCGTCGCCTTCGACACCGACCTGATCGGTCCCTACGGCTTCTGCGCCGATCTCTCCCGCACCTGGCTTTGCGGTGACGCCAGGCCGTCGAACGAGCAGCGCGACCTGTTCCGCATCGCCGCCGACCAGATCGCCCACAACACGCAATTGATGCAGCCCGGCATATCCTTTCGCGACCTGGTCGAACGCTCCGTGGTGCCGCCGGGAGATTGCTTCCCGACACGCTACGGCGTGCTCTATCACGGCGTCGGCCTGGCCGACGAGTACCCGACCCTGCCGCATGCAAGCGACTGGACGCCGGACACGCCCGACGGCGCGCTGGAGCCGGGAATGGTGCTGTGTGTGGAAAGCTATATCGGCCGTCTCGGCGGACATGAGGGCGTCAAGATCGAGGAACAGATCCTGATCACCGCGACCGGTAACGAGCAGCTTTCAACCTACAAGCTGGATGCGAGGCTGCTCGGCTGATCCGGCAAGCGCCTCGCGCAGAGCCTTGAGCGTCTTTTCCGGCGTCGTCCTGGCGGTGATGTAGGGCAGGCCTTTGCGCCTTGCCGTCCAGCCGACGACCTTCACGGCGTTTGCCGCAGGTTCGAAACGCTGCGCCAGCGCCCAGCTTTCGCAGTCGATGGCAGCTATATCCGCCTTGCCCTCGGCGACCGCGACGATCGAGCCGCGATGGCCACCGCTTTCGCTGCGCGAGGAAAAGATATCCAGGCTTTCGCCGGCGGCCTGCAGATCGCGCGCCAGTGCAATGATGCCCGACATCGAATCGAGGCTGTTGTAGGTAAAACGCTTGCCGCGCATCAGATCGAGCGGCAGCGAGGCTTTGCCATCCGCGGGCGAGCGAACCTCCGGTCCCTCGCCCGTCCCCATCACCAGCGCGCTCGAATAGAGTTCGCCTTCGCCGCCCTCGTAAGCGTCGTAGCTCGGCTGGCCGACCACCTGCACATGCTTGCTCAGGCCGAGTTCCATCGGCCCCCAGCAGGTCTGCGCGAACAGCAGCGCCGGATGCAGCCAAAGCTGGTGATGGTCGAGTTCGTCCGGCGGCAGTGTCGCCGGATCGGGCGCGATCAGTCTGCCCTCGGCGTCGTGGATACCGCCCGGCACCGGCGGCAGGTCGCCATTGCGGCGCACGATTGTCTGCGGCCCATCGACGCCCTTGTGCCGAAAAGCATCGCGCAACGCTGCCCATTGCGCGTCGACCTCGCCGCGCACTTCGGGCCAGTCATACATCGGCAATGCCGCAACCAAATCACTCATGCCGACACTCAATCATCATGGCTCGGGAACGGATCGCAAAAACGCGGCGTCCAATCAGAATTGGCCGACACGGGTTCGGGAAGTCCGGGGATTATTCCTTCGGCGGCTCGGCCGGAACCGGCGCGCTGCCAAGCCCGCTGATGCTGCGCGCCCTGATGCGCGGCTTGAACGCCCTGCCCGGCTCGGGCTGGCGGCGCAGCACCGGGTGCACGATCGGCTCCTTGGCCTTGAATGCGTAGGCTTTGATCAGAGCGAAATAGTTCGGATAGGCGTAGCCATTGTTCATCCGCAGCCACTCGTCGCGGCGGTCGGCAAACAGTTTTGGAAGCCTGTACCAGGCAACGGTCGGGGTCTTGTGGTGAACGAAGTGCAGATTGTTGTTGAGGAACAGGAACGACAGCGGCGAGCGCTCGATGATCACCGTGCGTCCTTCAGGGTGCTCGGACCACTGATGTTCGGCGAAAGTCCGGACCGCGATCAGCGACTGGCCGAGCCAGACCGGCACCAGAATGTAGAGCCATACCGGAATGCCGAAGCCGAACTGCACGATCGGCACCACGATGGCGAGGCCGATCGCATGCAGCAGCCATGCCTTGCCGATCGCCTTGTCGCCGGCAATCACATGCCTGGCGTCGTCGACGAAGAAACCAATGCAGGACAGCCAGGGGCCGAGGAAGAAACGGCCGGCCATGGTGTTGTTGATCTTGAGCAGGAATTTCATCGTCGGCGGCAGACCGTCATGCATCCACAGCGCTTGGTAATAGCTCTCGGGATCGTCGAGCGGATCAGTCAGGCGCTCGTCGGCGTGGTGGCGCAAATGAAGCGTCTTAAAGCGACGGAACGGCCAGACCAGGCCGATCGGCAGGAAGACGAAGGCTTCGTTGACGGGTGCGCTGCGCGTCGGATGGCCATGCAGCACTTCGTGCATGATCGACGACTGCAAGGCCAGGATGAAGCCGAGGAGAAGAAGTGCCGGGATCGGATAAGAGGGCCAGAGCAGGAGCCCGGCAGCGAGCCACATTCCGTAACAGAAGAAAGCGAGGACCACGGTCGGCCACTCGATGGCCGCTGCGTCGCGTCGCTTGATGCGCTTGCCTGTCATGCTATCGACCACTGTCCCTCAGTCGCCGGAATTGGTTACTGACAGCATAGTGTCAGGAGAAGCGATTCCGCTCAATGAGACAAAGTGTACAAAATGTTGCGATTGCGCATTTTTGACCGCAGATGTTATACATTGTAAACAACCCTACGGATTCATTTACGCACGAAGTGCTGATTCGACGGCTCGGGCGCAAATTTTTCCTAAGAGAGTGCGGAGAACGAACAGTGGACAAACGGGACCTTTCGGCAATCTTCCGGGAGCGCCTGAAGCTGCTCCTGACACGGTCCGATCTCAACCAGTCGGCTTTCGCGTCAGCAGTCGGCATCGACCGGTCGGCGCTTTCGCAACTGATGTCCGGCGCCTCGACGCGCCTGCCACGCGCCGAAACGCTGCTCAACATCGCCGCCGAATTCAAGATCTCGCTCGACTGGCTGCTCGGCCTCTCCCAGGACGAAGGCGTCACCGGCGAAATCCGCGAAAGCCTGGAGATCGAAGAGGCGCCCGACGGCTTCGACCGCACGCTGCTCGCCAAATGGTTCGCGGAAGCCGCAGGCACCAAGATCCGCTATGTGCCGGCCGGCATTCCCGACCTCCTGCGCACACGCCAGCTGGTCGACTACGAAGCCAACATCACCAACCGCAGCCGTCTGGCGCAGGCGAGCGAGACGCAGTACCGCATCGAGTACAACCGGCGCCCTGAGACCGACATGGAGGTCTGCATGCCGCGCCATACGCTTGAGATCTTTGCCCGCGGCCTGGGCGTCTGGGACCGCTTTCCCGAGGCTGACCGCCGGCAGCAGCTTGCCCATATGGCGACGCTGCTTGACGATCTCTACCCCACCTTCCGCCTGTTCCTCTATGACGGCCGCATGCGCTATTCGATCCCGCTGACAATCTTCGGTCCCTACCGCGCCGCCATCTATGTCGGCGACATGTATGTCGTGCTGAATGCCACCCAGCCGGTACAGGCGCTGACCCAGCATTTCGACAATCTGATCCGGGCCGCCGACATCAACCCGCATGAGGCCGCCGCCTACGCGCGCAATCTGGCCGGCGCGTCATTTCCGTCGGGTTCTGCCTGATCGCCAACGCCCCGGAAAGGTGCGCCGCGCGGCATTGCAGGTTGCAAACACATTGACTGGACATAAAGACTTCTTTATATCCTTATTCCATTCAAATATCTGAAAGTCGATCCGATGACCGCGAACAATCCCATCGATGCTCTGCTGGCCGAAAAGGGCGTGCTGCTCGCCGATGGCGCCACCGGCACCAATCTGTTCGCCATGGGTCTGGAGGCCGGCGAAGCGCCCGAGTTGCTGAACGAGACAGCGCCCGACACCATCACCAGCCTGCACCAGAATTTCGTCGACGCCGGCGCCGATATCATTCTCACCAACTCGTTCGGCGGCACGCGCCACCGGCTGAAGCTGCACCATGCGCAGGACCGCGTGCATGCGCTGAACAAGCGCGCCGCAGAGATTGCCCGGGCGGTCGCCGACAAGGCCGGCAGGAAAGTCATCGTCGCCGGCTCGGTCGGGCCGACCGGCGAGTTGCTGGTGCCGCTCGGCGCCATGACCTATGACGAGGCGGTCGAGGCCTTCGCCGAACAGATCGAAGGCTTGAAGGAAGGCGGCGCCGAAGTCGCCTGGATCGAGACCATGTCTGCGCCGGACGAAATCCGCGCCGCGGCGGAGGCCGCCATCCGCGTCGGCCTGCCCTACACCTATACCGGTTCGTTCGACACTGCCGGCCGCACCATGATGGGCCTGCTGCCCAGGGATATCCACGGCGTCGTCGACGGACTTTCAGAGACACCGCTCGGTGTCGGCGCCAATTGCGGTGTCGGCGCCTCCGACATCCTGGCCTCGCTGCTCGACATGACCGAGGCGAAGCCGGAAGCGACGGTGATCGTCAAGGGCAATTGCGGCATTCCCGAATTTCGTGGCACCGAGATCCATTATTCCGGCACGCCGGAGCTGATGGCCGACTATGTCCGGCTGGCGGTGGATGGCGGCGCGAAGATCATCGGTGGCTGCTGCGGCACGTCGTTCCAGCACCTTGCCGCCATGCGCAAGGCGCTCGACGCGCACACCAAATCCGAACGCCCGACCGTCGCGGCGATCGTCGAGCGCATCGGTCCGATGCGCAACAAGGTGGCGACGGAAAACACCGCCGAGACCAGCGAAGCCCGCCGCGAACGCCGCCGCAGCCGGGCCTGATATCGAACTTATTCGCTGTTTTCAGCGTAACGCGATAGCGCCGTCTTGAAATCCAGGGCGGTGCCGTTGGCGTTGCCACTCATCGTCACCAGGTCACCCGACGACTGCGGATTGCCGATCTGCTCCAGCATGACGCGAAAGCGGTCATTGGTCAGCGCCGACTTTGCGGTATTCCGGGCTGCGTCAACGTCATCCATGATGCGCCTGGATTCTGGCGACAGCGTTCCCGACGCCTGCGTGTGTCTCACCGCCGGCGTCGTGTTTCCAATGTTCATGATCTGCAATTCCCGGCTCCCCAAGCCCAGTCCCGACCCCATGCAATAATAGCAGGGCATTGCGATGACGTTCCGGAAAAGCCGCGCAATTTAACGATCAGGCGGATCATCGGTGCGCTTCGGATCAATCGATCCGAAAAAAGGCCGGCAGGGTTTCCCCCGCCGGCCTGCCTCACCCGCCCGTAGCCGGTTCCCCGTATCAGAACGACCCCCGTCTGAAAGGAACCGGCTGTATTGCCACTACCGGTTACCGCCGAGCGCCGAGGCAAGGCGCACAAGCGAAAGGAACTCGGACCTGTACCCAAACGGGTCGGCTCCTCGGGCGGCGGTGGCAATCTCCATGATCTTGTCGTAGCCGAACTTCGCGGTCGCATCCTCGTCGCGCAGCTTCTGGCCGAAGGCGGCGACAGCGACGGAGAAACGCTGGTCGGTGCTGGCCTGGTCGAAGGACGCGACCTCGTTGGCCGACGTCACCGGCGTGGTGATCAGCTTCGAGACGTCTTCGTTCGGCAGCTTGTAGCGGATTTTCACGAAGGCATATTCGTCGGCGTTGGCGACGCCGCCATTGTCGACCGCGGCCTGGCCGTAGCGCAGCGGATCCATCTGCTCGCCGCCACTGCCCTTCGGCGTGATCTCGTAGATGGCCGTCACCGAATGACCGGAGCCGATATCGCCGGCATCGACGCGGTCATTGTTGAAGTCCTCGCGGTTCAAGGCGCGGGTTTCATAGCCGATCAGCCGGTACTCCGAGACCTTGTCCGGATTGAACTCGACCTGGATCTTGACGTCCTTGGCGATGGTGAACAGCGTCGAGGAGGCATCCTCGACCAGAACCTTCTCAGCCTCGGCCAGCGTGTCGATATAGGCGGCGGTGCCGTTGCCGTTCTGGGCGATGGTCTGCATCATCTGGTCGTTCAGATTGCCGCGTCCAAAGCCGAACACCGACAGGAAGACGCCGGTCTTGCGCTCCTGCTCGATCAGTCGCTTCAGATCGTCGTCATCGGTCTGGCCGACATTGAAGTCGCCGTCCGTGGCCAGCATCACACGGTTGATGCCGTCCTTGACGAAGGACTGCTGGGCAAGCTTGTAGGCTTCCTTGATACCCGCCTCGCCGGCCGTCGAGCCGCCCGGCTGCAGATTGTCGATGGCGTTGAGGATCTTGTCCTTCTCGGTGACCTTGGTCGGCATCAGCACGGTGCCGGCGTCACCGGCATAGGTGACGATCGAGATGGTGTCGTCCGCCTTGAGCTTGCTGACCAGCAGCCGGAAAGCCGACTTGAGCAGCGGCAGCTTGTCCGGCTCATCCATCGAACCCGAGACGTCGATCAGGAACACCAGATTGGCCTTGGGCTGCTCGACCGGCTTGATGTCGAAGCCCTTGATGGCGACGTGCATCAGCTTGGTGTGCCCGTTCCACGGCGTCGGCATGACGCTGACGGTCGAGTTGAACGGCGTCGAAGCCGAGTCCGGACCCTTCCAGTCATAGGGGAAGTAATTGACCATCTCCTCGACGCGGACCGTATCGGCCTGCGGCAGGTAGCCCTGCTTCAGCGAGCCGCGGACGAAGGAATAGGAAGCCGTGTCGACGTCGATCGAGAAGGTCGAGACCGGATCCTGAAGGGCTGCATGCACCGGATTGGTCTTGAAATCCTCGACGCGGTCGCGGTTTGGCTCCTGCGGCGCAATCTGGTCGGCCGGCATCGTCGAAGGCTGTGCCAGGTACTTGGATTCGGTCGCGCCGGCCATGCGGTTCACCCGCGCGCCGCCGGCCGGAGCAGCGGTGCCGTCAAGCGAAAACTCGCGGCTCTCAACTGGCGCAGGCTCGGCCAACACGCCGCGTCCCAGCGCATCCTGCTGCGCCGGGGCGACAGCAACGGTCGATTCGGGCTTCGGCGGCGCGGGTGGCGTGGTGGTGTCGCGGCTTCGCACATCGGCGTCGGCCTTCTTGTCGCCTTCAGGCGCCTGCTTGTCTTTTACCGGCGCGTTGATCGCCGGCCCATTGGTTGCCGGCTTGTCGGCCAGCGTCTCAGTGATCTTCTCGTCGCTACCGAATGGCAACGGCTGTTCCCTCAGCATGTGGAAGGTGGCGTATCCGGCGATCGGCAGGGCGACGAGCCCGGCAATGGCTGGCGTGGCGATGAGTTTCTTTTGCATGATCTCGCTCCAGAGCTTTTGTGCTCGCTCTGTGAGACGAAGCCCGCCGACCGATCCTTGGGTGACGGCAGAAATATTTTCCTGATCATAGGCGCTCATGGCGGCTTCGAAGGCGCGTGCCTTCGCGCTTTCGCCCGGCGCCGGTACTGCTGCGTCGCGCAGCCTGTTGAGTTCGTTGTCGTCGACCATGGTCACACTTCCCCGGCTGAACGCATCAACGTCTTCAGCCGTTTCTTCGCTTCATGGATGTGCCAGGAAACCGTCGTCTCCGAGATTGCCATCGCCTCGGCGGCGGCCGCATGGCTCAACCCTTCGCCATAGACCAGAAGTACTGCGTCGCGCTGCTTGTCCGGCAATTGCCGCACCGCTGCCCAGAGCGCCTCAGAGGGATCTTCGGGCTCGGCCGAGGCCTCTCCCGAAATCATGCTGTAGGCGCCGAAAGCCTCGGCCTTGACGTTTTCGCGCGTGGTCTTGCGCATCATGTCGCGCGCCGCGTTCAGCGTCACGGAATAGAGCCATGTCGTGAACGCGCCGCCGCCGCGGTAGTCGCGGATCGCCTTGCCGAGACGGACACAGACCTCCTGGGCGATGTCTTCGGCATCGGCCTTCTTTCCGCACCAGCGATAGGCGGCGCGATAGACGAAGTCGTAGTGCCGCTCCAGCAATTTGCCGAAGGCACCCCTGTCTCCGCCCTTCGCCCGCCCGATCAATTCGGCGTCGGAGGCTTCGCTTTCATCCAGCATCATCGCCATCATTTGCCTGTTGGACGAAGGCTAATGGCCAATCCTTGGGGTTATGGAAAGATTTTTTTCCGAGGCGACGGATACACGCGCAACAGGTGCGCTGAGATTCAGGTCAGGCCGAGCCGAAAACGATGGATTTCGAGAACCGGAGCGGAGCGTACTTTTGGTACGCGAGCACCGGAAGCACAGAAAGCCGTCGTTTGCAGGCCGGCCTCACCTGAATATCAGCACACCTGGCCCGAGGCCCAGCCGGACGACCAAGCCCACTGAAAATTATAGCCGCCCAGCCAGCCCGTGACATCGACGACTTCGCCGATGAAAAACAGCCCCGGCACGGATTTCGCCTGCATCGTCTTCTGATCGAGCCCGTTGGTATCGACACCGCCAAGCGTCACTTCCGCCGTGCGGTAACCCTCGGAGCCGGCCGGCTTGATGCGCCAGTCGTTGACGGCGGCTTCGACGGTTTTCATTTGCAGGTCTGTCAAATCAGCGAGATTGCCATCGATCCCACTGCGCTCGGCGACTGCTTGCGCAAGGCGCTTCGGCAAATGGTTTGCAAGCACCGTCTGCACCGCTTGCCTGCCGTTGACGCGCCGGGCGGCGCGAAGCAGTTCCGCCACATCCCTCCCCGGCAGCATGGCGATGCGGATCTCGTCGCCCTCGCGCCAATAGGACGATATTTGCAGGATGGAAGGCCCGCTCAAGCCGCGATGCGTAAACAGCATCGCTTCTGAAAACCGCGTCTTGCCGCAGGCGACTTCGGCATCGACGGCATTGCCGGCCAAAGGCGCCAGCCGCTCCAGCGTTCTTGCGTCGAAGGTAAGCGGCACCAGCGCCGGCCGTGTTTCCACCACCGCAAGGCCGAATTGCGCAGCAAGCTCGTAGCCGAAACCGGACGCGCCCATTTTGGGGATCGACTTGCCCCCGCAAGCCACGACCAGAGAATTGCAGGCGACGCTGCCAGTGGAGAGCGTCAGCACAAAACCGTCCGCGGCCTTGCTGACGTTCCTCACCTCGGTCGACAGCGCAAGTTCCACGCCCCCATCCTGCATTTCGGAGACCAGCATGTCGATGATCAGCCGCGCCGAGCCATCGCAAAACAGCTGTCCCAGCGTCTTCTCGTGATAGGCGACGCCGTGGCGTTCGACGAACTCGATGAAATCGCGCTGCGTGTAGCGGCTGAGCGCCGAGATGCAGAAATGCGGATTGCCCGAGATGAAATTCTTCGGGCTCGCATGGATGTTGGTGAAATTGCAGCGGCCGCCGCCGGAGATGCGGATCTTCTCGCCGGGCTTTGCCGCGTGATCGAGCACCAGGACCGAGCGGCCGCGCTTGCCGGCCTCGATGGCGCACATCATTCCGGCCGCACCGGCGCCGATCACCACGACATCATAGGATTGCATCAGGCTGTTCGTTCCCGCTCGACTGGCGCTGTTTTAACAGGCCGCGCCAATCGTGCAGTCTCTACCCGTTCGTTGCGACTTCAGGCAACGCCTCGTTAGATCAGCGTCTCGGCGAACAGCGTCGTCAATCGCTTCCAATGACGTTCGGCGCCGGCCGCGTTGAACACGCTGTGATCCGACACGCACCAGCCATGCGCCATGCCGGCATAGTTTTCGATGACGTGGTCGACTTCCGCCACGCGCAGCGCCTCGGCCAGTCGCGCCGACTGCTCCGGCGGAAAGCTGCGGTCCACCCCAGACGTTCCGACATAGACCCGCGCCTTGATCATTGCAGCCTTGCGGTGCGGACTGTCGGCGGCATCGCTGGCCAGATTGCCGCCATGGAAGCTTGCCGCCGCCACGATGCGATCGGGATAGGTTGCAGCCGCATTCAAGGCCCGCGCCCCGCCCATGCAGTAACCGACGACACCGACCGGTCCGGTGACACCTTCAGCGGTAAGCGTGTCGAGGAACGCCCTGCTGTCGCGGATGGTCATGTCCTGTGTCGTGCCGTGGACCAACGCCGTCAGCGCGACCTTGGTCTCCTCGACGACGAAAGCGGTCTTGGGCTCGAACGGCCCGTAGGGTGCTTTGCGATAGAAAAGATCCGGCACCAGCACGGCATAGCCCTCGCCTGCCAGCCGTTCCGCCATTGCGTCGAGCGCCGGTCGCGGACCGAAAGCGTCCATATAGAGAATGATGCCGGCCCTGGACGAGGAAGCGGTCGCCGAGCGGAACAGCCCGGCTTTCGCCACGCCGTCCCCGGTCTTGATCTCAATGTCCTGCTTCGCCATGGCCCGCTCCGTTAAATGTCGTGCGATACATATAAGCAGGCACCGTCAGGGCAAGCCGTTCCCTGACAATCCCGTTCAACACTTTGTGCGGGCTTTCGACCCGGCTACAGGCCGGCAAACGCCGTCATGTGAAAGGCCTGAACCTCAGGCGGATAGCGATGGGCCGTGCCATACGGACAGGCGTTGCGGTCGAGGCAGCCGCCGTCGCGGCATGGTTCGCCCTTCGATCCCCGCACATGCGCCAGGCAAGCCTGATGAGCGAAACCATCCGCGGAATAGGCGTCAACCGGACAGGATTTCAGGCAAGGTTTTGCAACACAGGCGTCGCAAAGGTGAATCGCTTCGCGACGTTCAGGAAGCGCGATCTCATCCTCGAACAGCAACGCGCCGCGATAGGCATGCCAGAGCCCGTACTGCGGATGCATCAGGATGCCCAGCGGCGACGGTCTCAGCCCCTCCGCTCGCATCGCCCATTGCTGGAACGGCAGATAAGGTCTGTCCGAAGGCGAAACGGCGCGCGCGCCGAATTTCTCCGCCACCGCACCGATCACTGCGCGCGACCATGTGTCGAGCGGATTAGCAATGGTTTGCGGTTGCCGGTCGCGCCAGCGCAGGAAATGCGGCCAGGGTGCCGCTCCCGCCTGCCCCACCAACAGCACGGATTTGGCGGGGGCAACTGAAGGGCCATGCGGCGGCGTTTCGCTTGTTGCGAAATTGAAGCCGCCGCGCAGCATGAGGCCGTCGGCGGAAAGCGCGGCCGCTATCTCGTCAGCCCGGCGCCGCGCAATCATCCCTTCTTGTCCGGGTCGGAGAAAGCGCTCCGCCAGACTTCCTTGTGGATGATGTTGGCGACTTTAGCCCCGCCTGACTCGGGCTCCTTTCAGGTGAAGGCGTCAGCCATCGACGCCTTCTTCGTCGCGATGTAGTCCTTCAGCCCGTCGTCGATGCCCGGATCGAGATACGGCGCCTCATAGGTCTCCAGCCAGCGGCGGGCGAGTTCGTTGGCGCGCTGCGGCGCTGTCTTCTCGCCCTCGGCCAGCCACTGCTCGTAGGAATTGTTGTCGGCGATGCTGGAGCGGTAGAAGGCGGTCTGGAAATTGGCCTGGGTGTGGTCGCAGCCGAGATAGTGGCTGCCCGGGCCGACCTGGCGGATGGCGTCCATCGCCTGGCCGTTTTCCGAGAGGTCGACGCCTTCGGAAAACTTTTGCGTCATGCCGAGCTGATCGATGTCCATCATGAATTTTTCGTAGCAGGACGCCAGTCCGCCTTCGAGCCAGCCGGCCGAATGCAGGACGAAATTGGTGCCGGCAAGAATGGTCGAGTTGAGCGTGTTGGCGCTCTCGTAGGCGGCCTGCGCATCCGGAACCTTGGAGGCGCAGAGCGAGCCGCCGGTGCGGAACGGCAGACCGAGCCGGCGGGCAAGCTGTGCGGCGCCGTAGGAAACCAGCGACGGCTCCGGTGTGCCGAAGGTCGGCGCACCAGACTGCATGGAGATCGACGAGGCGAAGGTGCCGAACAGCACCGGCGCGCCGGGACGGATCAACTGCGTGAAAGAGGCGCCGGCCAGCACCTCTGCCAGAACCTGCGTCAGCGTGCCGGCCACCGTGACCGGGCTCATCGCGCCGGCAAGGATGAACGGCGTGACGATGCAAGCCTGGTTGTGACGCGAATAAACCTTCAGCGCGCCCAGCATGGTTTCGTCGAACACCATCGGCGAATTGGCGTTGATCAGGCTGGTCAGCACGGTGTTGTTTTCGACGAAATCGTCGCCGAACACGATCTTGGCCATGGCGACGGTGTCTTCGGCCCGCTCTGGCGCCGTCACCGAACCCATGAACGGTTTGTCCGAATATTTGATGTGGCTGTAGATCATGTCGAGATGGCGTTTGTTGACCGGCACGTCGACCGGCTCGCAAACCGTGCCGCCCGAATGGTGAATCGACGGCGCCATATAGGCGAGCTTCACGAAATTCCGGAAATCCTCGATCGTCGCGTAGCGCCTGACACCGTCGAGATCGCGTACGAAGGGCGGACCATAGACCGGCGCGAAGACCGTGGCGTTGCCGCCGATCTGCACCGAACGTTCGGCGTTGCGCGCATGCTGGGTGTAGATGGGCGGCGCGGTCTTCAGCAGCGAGCGGCAGAGGCCCTTGGGAAAATGCACGCGCTCGCCCTTGACGTCGGCGCCCGCCTCTTTCCAAAGCTGCAGCGCCTCGGCGTCGTCGCGAAAGATGATGCCGATCTCTTCCAGCACCGCATCGGTGTTGTTTTCGATAATCGCCAGGCCTTCCTCGTTGAGGACCTCATAGATGTTGATCTTGCGCTTGATATAGGTGAGCTGGGTGCCCGGTCCGCCGCCCGAGCGCGCCGCCCGCCTTGCAGCCGCGCCGCCGCTGGCAGCACGTCCACGTCGCGCATTGGACGCTTCCTGGTCGACTGACGCGTTTTCACTCATGATCGTTTTTCCCTAAAAACCGTTTGCGGCCGCGTAGGCGGCTTCTCGCCCGGATCGTAGCCATGCACCCTATTCGAAACGGCCCGCCAGCGCCAACGCCTGTCGCAAAATCGACAAG
Source organism: Mesorhizobium sp. M0030 (assembly GCF_040323695.1). Classification (NCBI taxonomy): domain Bacteria; kingdom Pseudomonadati; phylum Pseudomonadota; class Alphaproteobacteria; order Hyphomicrobiales; family Phyllobacteriaceae; genus Mesorhizobium; species Mesorhizobium sp. M0030. Next base: position 261,047 of record NZ_JAMYVE010000006.1, read on the forward strand.
AATTCCAATAGATTTGCGGTCGCTTTCCTTTTGCGGGAAGTCGCAAATCAGCTATGGATACCTGCCCCCGCCGGGTTAGGTATTGACGCGATTATTTTAAGCCGCCGTGATCGCATCCGCGCGGCAAGGAGCCCGAGAAAAATGGCCGACGACGAGATCATCCTCTCCGAGCTTTCCGACGACGAGTTGGTGCAGCAGATGCACGACGATCTCTATGACGGACTGAAGGAAGAGATCGAGGAAGGCACCAACATCCTGCTCGAGCGCGGCTGGGTGCCCTACAAGGTGCTGACCGAAGCTCTGGTCGAAGGCATGCGCATCGTCGGCGAGGACTTTCGCGACGGCATCCTGTTCGTTCCCGAGGTGCTGCTGTCGGCCAACGCGATGAAAGCCGGCATGTTCATCCTGCGCCCGCTGCTGGCCGCCACCGGCGCGCCGAAGCAGGGCAAGATGGTGATCGGCACCGTCAAGGGCGACATCCACGACATCGGCAAGAACCTCGTCGGCATGATGATGGAAGGTGCCGGCTTCGACGTCATCGATCTCGGCATCAACAATGCGGTGGAAAAATACCTCGACGCCATCGAGCAGCACCAGCCCGACATTATCGGCATGTCGGCGCTTTTGACCACGACCATGCCTTACATGAAGGTCGTCATCGACACGATGAAGGAAAAGGGCATCCGCGACGACTATGTCGTCCTGGTCGGCGGCGCGCCGCTAAACGAGGAATTCGGCAAGGCCGTCGGCGCCGATGCCTATTGCCGCGACGCGGCTGTGGCGGTCGAGACCGCCAAGGACTTCATGAAGCGCAAGCATAACGTGCGCGCTTCAGCCTGATCTGTTCCGCAAGGCGTCTGGGCCACAATCGAAAGCCGCGCCTTGCAGCGCGGCTTTTTTGTTCCAGCTATTGGAACGGATGGCTGCGTCAGGGTTTGGTGACGGTGTCGTCGACGGCTTTCGCAGTCGATTTGATATCCCGGCCGACACCACGGACGGTGTTGGCACAGGCCGTAAGCGCCAGGATGCAGGCAAGGATTGCAATCGGCGCAACGCGTAACAGTTTCATGGACGGTTTATCCCTCTCTCGATAGATTCGCCCCACAGCAACGAAGGCCGCTTCGACCGGGTTCTATGGCCAGAATGCAAAAAACGAAACCGAATCAGGACGACAGGCTGCTAGTCATCGCCTGCGGAATGATTGCGCGCGAAGTTTTGGCCGTCAAGGAGCAGCTCAAGCTCGACCATCTCGACCTGACCTGCCTGCCGGCGGAGTTCCATTTCTACCCCGACCGCATCGCACCGGCGATGGACAAGGCGATCGAAAAGGCCAAGGCGGAAGGCTATAGCAACATCTTCGTTGGCTATGCCGATTGCGGTACCGGCGGCATGCTCGACCGGGTCCTGGAGAAGCACGGCGTCGAGCGCATGGCCGGGCCGCACTGCTTTGCCTTCTACCAGGGCATGGACGCCTATGCGAAGGTCGCCGACGACGACATGATGTCGTTCTACATGACCGATTTCCTGTGCCGCCAGTTCGACGCCTTCTTCATGAAGCCGCTCGGCCTCGACAAGCACCCGGAGCTGATCAAGGACTATTTCGGCAACTACCAGAAGCTGATCTACATCGCCCAGACCGACGATCCGGAACTCGACAAGGTCGCCGAGAAGGCCGCGAAGATGCTTGGCCTCGCCTATGAGCGCCGCTCGACCGGCTATGGCGACCTGACGGCTGAATTGGCGCGGGTGGCGGCACATCCAGAAGAATTGCGTTAGGCGCCCGACTTCGGATTATTTGCTCTCCGGTTGCGGATCCGACACGAAATCGACAACGCGGCCGTTGTCTAACCGGATCGGCCCTCTTGCAGTTGGATCCTTGCGCAAAGCCTCTGCAAGCAGAGCGTCGACTGTGTCGAGATTGACCTGCAGAATTGTGCGGTCGCCCAGTTCCCAGTACTCGCCTTCATCGAAGACGTCGAACTTGTCGAAAAAAGGAGCAACTTTGCGAAGCAACTCGATGATCTCGATATGCGCCTCCGACCCCGCAAACTGGGTCTTGCAATATTGCTGCATGAAGAGGTCCCTGTCGAACTCGAACCTTAGGCGATCCGACTTGGGATGCGGCTGGCATTCTATCCCCAAGACCGGGCCGATATAGTCAACGCTGCGTTCGTCGATGACCCGGTTGAGAACCATTTCGGCCTCGTCTATCGGCCGAAATCGCCAGTCTCGAGCGATGGCAAGCGCTTCAACTTCCTGCAACAGCGCAACATATTGTTCCTCTCCGCGCAGTTGTCCCTCAAAATGGATTGTAACCCCCACGCGCACCTCCCGCGGAACATACCGCTGTTTAAGCACGGATGACAGGCCGCCGCGAATGGGTAAGTGTGCACTGGAAGATAGAATCGGCTGCTCCAGCCGCGCCAACATGGATACCACCGATGACCCCTCGCGTCCTGCTTGCCGCCCTTGGCCTCCTCTGCCTCGTCTTGCCCGCTCGCGCCGACGGCGAGGTGCAGAAGATCATCACGCCTGCCGACAAGGTTCGCCTCGACAAATATGGCGAGACCCGCAAGGCGGCGCTGGCCGAGGCAAAAGCGGGAGACCCGGCTGAGGTCAGCCAACTCGACGCGCTGCTGGCAAAGCCGATAGTGGCCTTTTCCGACAAGGACCTGAGCGGCAACTGGCAATGCCGAACCATCAAGGTGGGCCTGACCGGCCCGCTGGTCATCTATGGCTGGTTCAAGTGCAAGGTCACGGACGATGGCTCCGGCTGGCAGCTGGAAAAGGTCAGCGGCTCGCAACGCACCAAGGGCCGTTTCTTCGACGATAGCGAAAAACGCGCGATCTATCTCGGCTCCGGCTATGTCAATGACAACAAGCCAAAACCCTATGGCAGCGGCCCGGAAAGCGACCAGGTCGGCTATGCCTTCCGCACCAGCGCCAATGAATGGCGCATCGAATTCCCGGCGCCCTACTACGAATCGAAACTCGACATCATCGAGTTCAAGCGCTGATCCGTTGGTCTCTCGCTGGCCGGGCGGTCATCAAGATTTAACCTCGCCCGGCACAGAATTGAGCCGGGCAGCGCACGGCAAATGGTTGCGCGCCGGCAAGAAAGCGTGCCATGGCATCAGCGGTTGAAAAAAGTGCTGCGATCGTCATCGTCACCGAAGGCGGACCGCACATCTGGGCCATCGTCAACGCCATCGCCGACCAGTTCGGTCCTGTCAGCGTCATCCTCGAAAGCCCTGAATCCAAAAAACAATTGCTGCTCGGCCGGGCGCGCCGCCAGGGCTTGTTTTCGGCCATCGGCCAGCTTGGCACGATGGTGTTGACGAGGCTCGGCAAGCGCTTCTTCGCTGGCCACGCAGAGCGGCTCATCGCCGATCAGAAGCTTGAGACCGAGCCGAAGCCGGGACAAAAGATCATCCACGTCTCCTCCGCCAACGCAGCCGATTGCCTGCAGGCGATCGCCGACATCCGCCCGGGCGTGGTGCTGCTCGCCGGCTGCCGGCTCTTGTCCCGGCAGACGCTGGCGCAAATGCCCTGCCCGGTGCTCAACTACCACGCCGGCATCGCGCCGAAATACCGCGGCATGAATGGCGGCTACTGGGCGCTGGCCTCCGGCGATCTCCAGAATTTCGGCACCACCGTGCATCTGGTCGACGCCGGCGGCGACACCGGCGGCGTGTTGAAACAGGCGCGCGGCAAGCCGGAGCCCGGCGACACTATTTCGAGCTATGCGTTGCGCCAGGCGGCGTTCTCGCGTGACATCTGCGTCGAGGCGGTCCGCGGTGCCTTGGACGGAAAGTTGGCCACGATCAAGCCGGACCTGCCCTCGAAACAATGGTACCACCCGACGATCTGGTTCTATCTCTGGACTGGCCTGACCAAGCGGGTTTGGTAGCCAGCCTTCCCTCGGAATCTCGCCTTTCTTTTTGCGACTCTCAATAGCGTCGCTTTTGAATGCGCGCGCGTCGTCCCATAACAAGCAGCCCCACTGCGCATCCGGCAATGCTCACACCAGCTGGATAAAGTGGTGGAACGTCGTTTCCCTCATGGACGCACGGCGCTCTACAGGGAGTGAGAGAATTCATGGCCGATCTGATTGTCGTCTATTGGCGCGACATCCCCGCCCAGGTCATCGTCAAGAAGGGCCGGCAGAACGCCAAGCGCGAACTGCCGCTGCGCTTCACCGAGGCGATCGATATGTGCGCCATGCGCACCGGCGCCGGCGGCACCGACGATTACCTCGCCGAATGGCGCAAGGCCGATCCAATCCCGGTCGGCGACGACCTCGAAGCCGAGGTCGAGAAGGCATTCAGCGACATCGACGCGAAATACGACCGCGAGCGGCTGGTCGCTCTGGTCAAGGCGGGCGGGAAAGAAAATGTCTGAAACCACTCCTGCCAAAGAGGGGCCAAGGGTTACCCAGCCGGTTACCCAGGCCACTCAGGTCAAGAAAGCAGCGCCGAAATCCGACTACAAGCCGGCCGACGTGTCGCCGCAGCGGCGCGTGCAGCGGTCGTTTGCCATCAGGCTGTGGTCCATCCGGCACTCGCGATTGCTCGAATGGTTCTACTCCAGGTTCGCCGACATGTTCCTGCTTCTTCATCCGCTTTGGAAAGGCCTCGGCTATGGGCGCGTCGAGGCGCCGATCAAGTTTGTCGAAAGGCGCGTCAAGGGCTTCATGTTCGACTGCCGCATGTGCGGCCAGTGCATCCTGTCCTCGACCGGCATGTCGTGCCCGATGAACTGCCCCAAACAGCTGCGCAACGGCCCTTGCGGCGGTGTGCGCGCCAACGGCAATTGCGAGGTCGAGCCCGATATGCCTTGCGTCTGGGTTAAGGCCTGGGAAGGCTCGCGGAACATGGAGCATGGCGACAGGATCCTGACCGTGCAGAAGCCGGTCGACCAGTCGCTGCGCGAAACCTCGGCCTGGCTGCGGGTGACGGCCCAGTCGGCAGCGGCCCGTGAAGCAGCGGCCAAAGCCAACACTGGAGCGGCCGCGTGATCGGCCGCCAGCGCGATGAAAACCCGGCCGGCATCCATCTGCCGCTCGATCCGCTGCCCGGCCACTCCTCGCGTGGCCGGCTGGAGCGTGTGCTGCGGCGCGGCGAATTCGCGGTCACCACCGAGCTCAACCCGCCCGACAGCGCCGATCCCGAAGACGTCTATAACCGCGCGAAAATCTTCGACGGCTGGGTCGACGCCATCAATGCCGTCGATGCCTCCGGCGCCAACTGCCACATGTCGTCGGTCGGCATTTGCGCGCTGCTCACCCGCATGGGCTACGCGCCGATCATGCAGATCGCCTGCCGCGACAGGAACCGCATCGCCATCCAGGGCGACGTGCTGGGCGGTGCCGCCATGGGGGTCGCCAACATGCTGTGCCTCACCGGCGACGGCGTCCAGGCCGGCGACCAGCCCGGCGCCAAGCCTGTCTTCGACCTCGATTCCATGTCGTTGCTGGAAACCTGCCGCATCATGCGCGACAACGGCAAGTTTCTGTCCGGCCGCAAGTTGACGACGCCGCCGCAAATTTTCCTCGGCGCCGCCGTCAACCCCTTCGCGCCACCCTTCGATTTCCGCCCGATCCATCTCGGCAAAAAGATCGCCGCCGGCGCGCAGTTCGTGCAGACGCAGTATTGCTTCGACGTGCCGATGTTCAGAACCTTCATGCAGAGGGCGCGGGACTTGGGGCATACGGAAAAAGTTTTCATCCTGTGCGGCGTCGGCCCGCTGGCTTCGGCCAAGACGGCCAAATGGATCCGCTCCAACGTGCCCGGGATCCATATTCCCGATGCCATCATCAAGCGGCTGGAAGGCGCCCAGGACCAGAAGAAGGAAGGCAAGCAGCTCTGCACCGACATCATCAACGAGGTGAAGGAAATTCCTGGTGTCTCCGGCATCCATGTGATGGCCTATCGCCAGGAGGAATATGTCGCCGAGATCGTCGATGAATCGGGTGTGCTGAAAGGCCGCCAGCCATGGAAACGTGAGATCCGCCACGACGATCAGATGGTCGCCGACCGGCTCGAGAGCATACTCCACGACGACATTACCGAAACGCAGGTGGATATGGTGAAGACCGCGCACTGACAGCGCGGACGGCCAGCCATTCGCTTGAATGAAACCAGACAACGATATAAAGAAATCTTTATATCAGGCGGAGAGACTTCATGACCCGGACCATCGTCGCCTCGGCGACACGAGAGATCATCATCGGCTTCGACCAGCCTTTCTGCGTCATCGGCGAGCGCATCAACCCGACCGGCCGCAAGAAGCTGGCCGCCGAGATGATCGCCGGCAATTTCGAGACCGTCATCAAGGATGCGCTGGAACAGGCCGCCTGCGGCGCCACGATGCTCGACGTCAATGCCGGCGTCACCTCCGTTAATCCGAACGAAACCGAACCCGGCCTGCTGGTGCAGACGCTGGAGATCGTCCAGGGCCTGGTCGACCTGCCGCTGTCGATCGACTCGTCGGTGACCGCCGCCATCGAGGCAGCGCTCAAGGTCGCCAAGGGCCGGCCGCTGGTCAACTCCGTGACCGGCGAAGAGGAAAAGCTCGAAGCCATCCTGCCGCTGGTCAAGAAGTATAATGTTCCGGTCGTCGCGATCTCCAACGACGAGACCGGCATTTCGATGGACCCGGATGTGCGCTTCGCCGTCGCCAAGAAGATCGTGCAGCGCTGCGCCGATTTCGGCATTCCCGCGCATGACGTCGTCGTCGACCCGCTGGTGATGCCGATCGGCGCGCTCGGCGATGCCGGCCGCCAGGTCTTCGCGCTGTTGCGCCGCCTGCGTGAAGAGCTCAAGGTCAACACCACCTGCGGCCTGTCCAACATCTCGTTCGGCCTGCCGCACCGCCACGGCATCAACGCCGCCTTCATCCCGATGGTGATCGGCGCCGGCATGACCTCGGCGATCATGAACCCGGTGCGCCCGCAGGAAATGGAAGCCGTGCGCGGCGCCAATGTGCTCAACGGCACCGACGAGAACTGCACCAACTGGATCAGGACCTACAAGGACTACAAGCCGGCCGAAGGCGGCCAGGCGGTCGCAGCGCCCACCGCGGTTAACGCTCCGGGCGAAGGCGGCGGCAATGGCAATGGCGGTCGCCGTCGCGGCGGCCGTGAAGCCCGCATGGCCAGGGGATAGAGCGAGACAGGACACGGTTTTCTTGACAGATCAAGACCGCACAAGGCCTGAAATGCCGAACTGGCAGGTAATTCTGCGAGTGGCTTTTTGCAGCGTATTTATGCTTTTGGCCGGGTCCTATGCCTTCGGCTATCTGAGTCATGAATACCTCCGGTATTTTGTTCTGTGTATCTACGCCACTGCCTTTCTAATGTTTGTCCTGATCGCATTTCCACTTCTGCTCGAGGCAATTCCCGCAAGGACATTGGACCGGCAAAGACTGGACAATTTCTCCATGTTTTGGCTGCGATGGTATCCGCTGCCGCTCATCGCTTCCTATCTGGCAAGCCTCGCATATGTGAAATCTTTTCCCAGTGCCGGCTTAGTCGAGTAATGAAAATATGAACTCGCCTGCAAACATTACTGATCCGCTCGTGCTGTTCATGCCGTCAGGCAAGCGCGGGCGGTTTCCCGTCGGCACACCGGTGCTCGATGCCGCGCGTCAGCTCGGCGTCTATGTCGAGAGCGTCTGCGGTGGCCGCGCCACCTGCGGTCGCTGCCAGATCGAAGTGCAGGAAGGCAATTTCGCCAAGCACAAGATCGTCTCGTCCAACGACCACATCTCGCCCAAGGGCGCCAAGGAAGAGCGCTATGAGCGCGTCCGCGGCCTGCCCGAGCGGCGCCGCCTGTCCTGCTCGGCGCAGATTCTCGGCGACCTCGTCATCGACGTGCCGCAGGACACGGTTATCAACGCCCAGACCATCCGCAAGGATGCCGACACGCGCGTCATCGCCCGCGATGCGGCGATCCGCATGTGCTATGTCGAGATCGAAGAGCCCGACATGCACAAGCCGCTGGGCGATCTCGACCGCCTCAAGATCGCCTTGATGAAGGATTGGGGCTTTAAAAACCTCGAATTCGACTTCTACCTGATGCCGCAGATGCAAGGCATACTGCGCAAGGGTAACTGGACCGCGACCGCGGCCATCCACAAGGATGCCGAAAGCGACATCGCCCGCGTCATAGCACTCTGGCCCGGCCTCAAGAACGAGGCCTATGGACTGGCCTGCGACATCGGCTCGACCACCATCGCCATGCATCTGGTGTCGTTGCTGTCGGGCCGCGTCGCCGCTTCGTCGGGCACCTCCAACCCGCAGATCCGCTTCGGCGAGGATCTGATGAGCCGCGTCTCCTATGTGATGATGAACCCGGACGGCCGCGAAGGCATGACGGTCGCCGTGCGCGAGGCGATCTCGGGCCTGGTCGACAAGGTCTGCGCGGAAGGCAATGTCCAGCGCAACGACATCCTGGATTCCGTCTTTGTCGGCAATCCGATCATGCACCATCTGTTCCTCGGCATCGATCCGACCGAACTCGGCGGCGCGCCCTTCGCACTCGCCGTCTCGGGCGCGGTGCGCATCAAGGCCTCCGATATCGGCCTGAAGCTCAACCAGGGCGCCCGCCTCTATATGCTGCCTTGCATTGCCGGCCATGTCGGCGCCGACGCCGCAGCCGTGACGCTGTCGGAAGGCCCGCATCGCCAGGACGAGATGATGCTGATCGTCGACGTCGGCACCAATGCCGAGATCGTGCTTGGCAACCGCAAGCGGGTGGTCGCAGCCTCCTCGCCCACCGGTCCCGCCTTCGAGGGCGCGGAAATCTCCGGCGGCCAGCGCGCTGCCCCCGGCGCAATCGAGCGCGTGCGCATCGACCCCGATACGCTGGAGCCGAAATACCGCGTCATCGGCTCTGAACTCTGGTCCGACGACCCCGGCTTCCTGGATAGCGTGCAGGCGACCGGCGTCACCGGCATTTGCGGCTCCGGCATCATCGAGATCGTGGCCGAAATGTACCTCGCCGGCATCATCTCCGAGGATGGCGTCATCGACGGGTCGCTGGCCGAGCGGTCGCCGCGCGTCACGGTCAACGGCCGCACCTTCTCTTATGTCTTGAAGGAAGGCGAACCCAAGATCACCATCACGCAGACCGACGTGCGCGCCATCCAGCTTGCCAAGGCGGCGCTCTATGCCGGCACCAAGCTTCTGATGGAAAAGCAGAACACCGAACACGTCGACCGCATCCATTTCGCCGGCGCCTTCGGCTCGTTCATCGATCCGAAATACGCCATGGTGCTCGGCCTGATCCCGGACTGCGACCTCGACAAGGTCTCGGCCGTCGGCAACGCCGCCGGCGCCGGTGCGCGGATGGCGCTGCTCAACCGCGGCTATCGCCGCGAGATCGAGGACACGGTCAGCCACATCGAGAAGATCGAGACCGCACTGGAGCCGAAATTCCAGGAGCATTTCGTCTACGCCATGGCGCTTCCCAACAAGGTCGATCCGTTCCCGAAACTGTCGGCGGCGGTGAAATTGCCGCCACGCAAGACCGTCAGCGAGGATGGCGTCGCCGGCGACGCCGCCCCGCGCCGGCGTTCGCGCGAAGGCCATGCCGCCAGGCGCAGCCGGGAATAAGCCGCCTTACGAAAGCCGCCAATTCGCCCAATTTCATTTGTATGCAAATGTTTCCAGATCGCACCGATCTGGAAACCGAAACGCTGTTTTGGCGCAATCCGTCCGATACAGACGTGAAGCATTTAACGGACATCGAATGGCGGACCGGACTATTCCGCCGCCACAACGCTCCAAAGGAGAATAGAGATGTTCGAGACCCTGGGCCGTTTTCGTGCGGCCATGAAGAATGCACAGGCCGTGCGCGCCATGAACAACCTGCCACCCGAAATCCAGAAGGACATCGGCTGGCCCGTGTCGCCGCGCATCGACGCCCAGACCAACCTGTCGCGTCTGATCCTGGGCTCGGGCCGCTGATGACCTTCGCCGACAAGTGCAAATTGCTGACCAAGCGCCGGGGCCGCCGCATGGTCCCGGCTGCGACCGACGTCAAGCTGCGCGCCGCGCTGCTGCCCCGGCGCTGAGCCGCGCTGCGCAAAACAGCGGACCTGGCTGATCAAACAACCGTGTTGGCTTGGGCCAGAATCTTGACATTTCGGCTGGAGGTACGATCTTCGAGACAGTGGGGGAATTCTCTTAGTCGGCTGCGGCCGAGCTTGTGTACGCGAATGCCCAGTTTCAAAAGCCACCTCGTTTCCTTCATCCTCCGGCACAGCCGCAAGAAGGCATTTGCCAGCCCGGAAAACCTGCAGCGCTGGATCGCCTATGCCCGCAAGACCGAGGATCATCATCCCCCGGCATTGCTGCGGGAGCAGCTCGATATCACCGAGCGCAGCGTCGATGGCTTTCCCGTCTACGAGATTGCGCCGAAGGCGGGCGAACGCAGGCGCATCCTCTACATGCATGGCGGCGCCTATGTCTTCCAGATCACATCCTATCATTGGGGGTTGATCGCCGAGATGGCCGAGCGCTTGGGTTTCGGTATCACCGTGCCGATCTATCCCATTGCGCCGGAGCATGATTTCCACGCCATGTTCGGCATGGTCGGCGACGTCTACCGGCAGATGCTGGATGAGACGGACGCCGAAGACATCGTCTTCATGGGCGATTCCGCGGGCGGCAACATGGCCGTCGTGCTGACCATGATGGCGGCTGAGGAAGGCCTGCCCTTGCCGTCGCGCCACGTGCTGATTTCACCCGGCCTCGACATGTCGCTGTCCAACCCCGAAGTGTTCGAGGCGGAACGCAACGATCCGTGGCTCGGCATTTCCGGCGGGCTGGAAGCGATCCGCATGTACAGTGCCGGCATTGATCGCAGCGACTGGCACATCAGCCCGCTCTATGGCGATCTCTCGGTGCTGCCGAAGACCCTGCTTCTGACCGGCTCGCACGACCTGCTCAGCCCCGACAATCTGATCTTCGCCAAAAAGGCACGCGCTGCCGGCGTCGATATCGACGTCGTCTATGAGGAAGGCATGTTCCACGTCTGGCCGCTGATCGAGATGCCGGAGGCGCGTCGCGCCAGGGACAGCATCGTCGCCTTCCTTGAAGGTGAGCCCACCAAGCGGCGCGCAACCGCGCGGCGCACGGCGCGACCCGCTCTCGCGGCGCGCCCTGCCGAAGCAGCGGAATAAATCAGAACTTCCCGGTTTCGCGGAACAGTTCGAAGGTCGCGCGGATGTGGTCGGCGACCGCCTTGACCGGGGCGCTGGCGTCCGGCGACACCACCATCGCCAGATTATAGGTGCCGATATCGGGCATGCCGTCCTTCGGGCAGAGCTCGACCATGTCGTTGCCGAGGAATGACTTCGGCAGTGGCGCCACGGCGAGATCGGACATGATGGCGGCGCGCTGGCCGGCGGTGTGGGCGCTCATATAGGCGATGCGATAGTTGCGACCCTCACGGCTCAGCGCATCGAGCGCGCCGGCCCGCCAGGCGCAGCCCTCTTCCCACAGCGACACCGGCAAAGGCTCGCGCAGATGCGCGCTGCCGCCCTTGGCGCCGGCCCAGACGATCGGCTCGGTGAGCAGCACCTCGGCGCCGAGTGCGCTGGTCTTGTAGGAATTGGTCAGCAGCGTGATGTCGAGCGCCCGGTCGTCCATGCGGCGGCGCAGATTGCTGCTCTGGTCGATGGTGACGTCGACGGCAATCGACGGATGCGACTGCGCGAAACGCTTCAGCACATGCGGCAACACGCGCTCGCCATAGTCGTCCGGCGAGCCGAGCCGCACCACGCCGACGATCTCGGGGATGATGAACTTCGACACCACCTCGCGGTTGATCGACAACAGCCGGCGGGCATAACCGAGCAGCATCTCGCCATCCGTGGTCAGCGTCACCGAGCGCGCATCCCGCGCGAAAACAGAGCGCCCGAGAATGTCCTCGAGCTTCTTGATCTGCATGGAGACCGCCGACGGCGTGCGGAACACCGCATTGGCCGCCGTGGTGAAACTGCCGGTCTCGGCAATGGCCACGAAGGTGCGCAAAACGTCGAGATCGAGCAGCGGCAGCGGATGATTGAGTGGGGCGTTCATCGGGATGGACCTTCAATTTTTCTGATGTGAAGCATCATTCCATTTCGTTTGATTGAACATCAGATTGGGAGGATAGTCAACTCCATCGAAGGCAGGACGTGCCATGGCTCCAACGCTCCTGACACGGAATTGCACTCGATGCGGAATATCCAGGCGACGGAACGCGTTCATGCGGGACGTGCCACAACCAAAGGAGAATGAAATGTCTATCCTGTCATCCATCGGTCGGCTTGCGACCGAGTTCAGCGCGGCCCGCGCCCGCTTCCAGACCGAACGTGCGATCCGCTCGCTGCCGATCGAACTGCAGAAGGATATCGGCTGGCCTGAAGCTGCCGACACCAAGACCGGTGCACGCCGCGGCGTCGGATCCTGGGCTGGAGCAAAGTAAACCATTGTGTACCTTGTGCTGAAGGCCTGCCGCGCAGACCAGCCCGGCAGGCCTTCTCTATTTTACCCCGCAGGCTTTTCTCCAACTTATTTGCATTCAAATGATTTTCAGAGCCATGTCGCCGCTGCATGGCGTATATGCGTCACTTGCATGGCGCCTCAATGTCGCCGGTAACACGCTGTAAGTAATCGTAAATTTTGGGCACCATGCCCAATAATGTCGCAAACGATGTCGCATTTCCATTCAAGCGCTTCGCATTTGCGATTTAGTTTCTGCTCACGCAGGCCTATATCGACGCCAGCAAACGAGCTGCCCCACTCCATCAAGCGAAGGCGACCCGTCTGAGCAACCGATAGGAGATGATGATGAAGCTTTTTGCCCGCCTCTTTGCCCGCCGCGAAATCAACTTGACGACCGCTCTCGAGCGCCAGCGCCTTGCCAACACCATGCCCGGCCAGACCGGCGCCATGAATGCGGTGCGACTCGGTTTCGTTGCCTGAGATAACGGCTAGCGCTCAGCGCTTCCCTGCCGCTGCCGATAGTCGATAACAGCGCCGCTTCGGCTTGACCGAAGCGGCGTTTCTCGTTTTTGGCACCTATGCCGCCGAAACCATGCCCAATCCGTCGGCAGCCCGTGCCTGTCATCCCGGACGATTGCTCATTTGCGACCCATGTCGCAAATATAGTTTCCGCTTAGCCCCCTAGCCAATTGACAGGAATGGTTTTTCCTGATGTCGCTGTGCTGTTCGCGACATCCTGTTCGCGCCATGGCTGCGTGAGGTTCCCTTGAACGCCGTAAAGCATCCGATCAAGCGATCGTTTGTATTCTTCCTTGTCCCGGACTTCACCATGATCGCCTTTGCGACGGCGCTCGACCCGCTGCGCTCGGCCAACCGCATGCTTGGCTATGAGGCCTATCGCTGGCGCTTGGCCAGCATCGACGGCAAGCCGGTGCGCGCCTCCAACGGCGTCGAATGCGCCGTCAACACCTCGCTCGAGGAAGAGCGCAAGAAGATGGCCGGACCGGATCGGCCGAACATGGCCATCGTCTGCAGCGGCATGAATGTCGAGCGCTACCAGAACAGGTCTGCCTTCGCCTGGCTGCGCGAGGAATATAACAGAGGCGTCGCCGTCGGTGGCCTGTGCACCGGCGCGCATATCCTTGCCGCCGCGGGCCTGCTCTCCAACAAGCGCTGCGCCATCCATTGGGAAAACCTGCCGGGCTTTTTCGAGGCTTTTCCGAAGGCCAATGTCTTTGCCGACCTCTTCGAGATCGACCAGAACATCTACACCTGCGCCGGCGGCACCGCCGCCCTCGACATGATGCTGAAGCTGATCGGCGACGATTTCGACGACAATCTGGTCAACCGCGTCTGCGAGCAGGTGTTGACCGACCGCGTGCGCAGCCCGACCGACCGCCAGCGCCTGCCGCTGCGCGCGCGCCTGGGCGTCCAGAATTCCAAGGTGCTGACCATCATCGAACTGATGGAAGGCAATCTCTCCGAACCGCTGTCGCTGATCGAGATCGCCGACCATGTCGACCTGTCGCGCCGCCAGATCGAGCGCCTGTTCCGCACCGAGATGGGCAGATCCCCTGCCCGCTACTACTTGGAAATCCGCCTCGACCGCGCCCGGCACCTGCTGATTCAGTCGTCGATGCCGGTGGTCGAGGTAGCGGTCGCCTGCGGCTTCGTCTCGGCCTCGCATTTCTCCAAATGCTACCGCGAACTCTACGCCCGCTCGCCGCAGCAGGAGCGCGTCGACCGCAAGCAGCTGCTGGCGGCCTGATCCGAAAACGCACTCAGGCTTCGGCGGGCTGCGCCTGCGCCGTCCGCATCGCCTCGACGCGGATATCCTCGGTCAGCTGCGCCTTGAGCGCCGAGAATTCCGGGCTGGTCTTCAGCGTGTAGTGGCGTGGATGGGGCAGGTCGATGGCGACATCCGACTTGATTCGGCCTGGCCGCGCGCTCATCACGATCACCCGCGAAGCCATGAAGATCGCCTCCTCGATGTCGTGGGTGACGAACAGCACTGTCTTCTTGCGCCGCTCCCAGATGCCGAGCAGCAGTTCCTGCATCAGTCCGCGCGTCTGGTTGTCGAGCGCACCGAACGGCTCGTCCAGCAACAGGATTTCGGGGTCGTTGGCCAGCGCCCGGGCGATCGCCGTGCGCTGCTGCATGCCGCCGGACAGCTGCTTTGGCCAATGGTTCTCGAAGCCCTTCAGCCCGACGAGGTCGACATAGGAAGCGACGATCCCGTCTCGCTCCTTTTCGGCCATGCCACGTTCGCGCAGGCCGAAGGCGATATTCTGCGCCACCGTCAGCCACGGAAACAGCGTGTAGGACTGGAACACCATGCCGCGATCCGGTCCCGGCTGCGTCACCGCGTTGCCGTCAAGCAGCACACGGCCTTCGCTCGGCGCTTCCAGTCCGGCAACGATCCTGAGCAGCGTCGACTTCCCGCAGCCGGACGGCCCCAGAATGGTGATGAAGTCGTTGGCGGCGACCGCAAAGTCGACCGGCATCAGCGCCTTGACCGGCTGCCCGCCACGCACGCCGGCGAAGGTTCGCGAGACGCCTTCGATAAGCAACTTGCTCATGCCAGGCTCCAGGGGAAGAGCCAGCGATTGAAC
Source organism: Mesorhizobium sp. M0030 (assembly GCF_040323695.1). NCBI lineage: Bacteria > Pseudomonadati > Pseudomonadota > Alphaproteobacteria > Hyphomicrobiales > Phyllobacteriaceae > Mesorhizobium > Mesorhizobium sp. M0030. The sequence goes on from NZ_JAMYVE010000006.1 coordinate 276,155, forward strand.
GCCTTGAAGGCGAAGTCGGACAACAATCCGATCAGCCCGATGACGATGATGCCGAAGATGATCTGCCCTGTCGCCAGCCGCGATTGGCTGTTGATGATCATGTAGCCGATGCCTGAGGACGAACCGATCAGCTCGGCGACGATGACATAGGTCCAGGCCCAGCCGAGCACCAGCCGCAGCGTCTCGGCAATCTCGGGCGCATTGGCCGGCATGATGACCCGTTTGACGATGCCATTGTTGGTCGAGCCCAGCGTATAGGCCGCCTCGACCAGGTCGCGCCGCGTCGCGCCGACCTTGACCGCGACGATCAGGATGATCTGGAACACCGAGCCGACGAAGATGACCAGCAGCTTTTCCAGCTCGCCAATGCCGGCCCACAGGATGAGCAGCGGAATGAAGGCCGAAGCCGGGAGGTAGCGGGCGAAGGAGACGAACGGTTCCAGAAACGCCTCTATTGGCTTCCAGGCGCCCATGGCGATGCCGATCGGCACGGCGACGATCGACGCCAGCAGGAACCCGCCGAAGACCCGCCAGATGGTGATCAATATGTCGAGCCAGAAGCGATCCTCGACCAGCAGCCGCCAGCCATCCCGCAGCATTGACAGCGGATCGGCGAGGAAGATGCGGTTGACGTGGCCGCCAAGCGTGATCCACGCCCAGAAGGCGACGAACAGCACGAAGAAGGAAATGCCAAGCACGGTTCGAATGCCCGGCGACACCGGATGCAAGGGGCGCATCTTCAGATCGTCCGCATCGTCAGATCGTCCCCATGCTCAGTCGCGTTGCCCGGTAGAAAGCGGCGGCGCGCTGGCACCGCCGCATGATGGTCAAAGGCCGGACTATCAGTTCGCCACCGCGCTGGTATCGGCAAGCGCTGCAACATCTGGCGCTTCCTTGATCAACCCCATCTGCAGCAGAAGCTCGCCGGCGGTCTTGGAAAAGTCCTGGAATTCCTTGGTGAAGAACTGCTTGTTCTCCGCCTTGTCGGCCCATTTCAGGTATTTCGCCGAATCCTCGAATTCTTTCGCAGACTGCTTCACGTCGGCGCCCATGATCTCGTAGGATCTCTGCGGATCGCTCTTGATCAGGTCGAGCGCTTCGAAATAGCTGTCGGCCAACGCCTTGGCGGCGTCGGGATTGGCGGTGAGGAATTCAGGCGTGCAGCCGACCGTGTCGAGCACCATCGGGTAGTCGAGCGTGGTCGCCAATATGTGGCCCTGATCGGACTTGTCGCGCACCGCCGAGATGAACGGCTCATAGGTGACCGCCGCATCGTTCTGGCCGGCGAGGAAGGCTTGCGCCGCCGCATCCGGTTCCAGGTTGACGACGGTCACATCCTTGGTCGACAGGCCGTTCTTGTTCAGCACCCAGGCCAGCATGAAATAGGGCGACGTGCCCGGCGCCGAGGACGCGACATTCTTGCCCTTGAGGTCGGCGACGGTCTTGATGTCGTTGCGCACGACAATGCCGTCGGCGCCATAGGATTTGTCGAGCTGGAAGATCTGCTTGGTGGTGACGCCGCTGGCGTTCCACACCAGCCAGGTCTCGACCGTGGTGGCGGCGCATTGCAGATCGCCGCTGGCGATGGCGAGCGGCCGGCTGGCCTGCGGCACCTTCTTCAGGGTCACGTCGAGGCCATGCTTCTCGAAGATGCCGGCCTGCTTGGCGAGCGTCAGCGGCGCAAAGCCGGTCCATCCGCTGATGCCGATGGTGACCGATGTGGCAGCCTCGGCCGGCACGGATATTGCAGCCGCAAGCGCCAATACCGCGGCAGCGACGATGGTCTTGTTCATGTCGGTTCCCCTTGTTTTTTCGGATGCCGAATTGTGTCACAGACGCCCATGGGCTTGTCAATGAAACCGGCCCTTCACGGCAGCGTGATGATGCGAACGCTAACGCGCATCGAACATCCAGCTGCGGTCGCGCCACATCTTTTCGCCGACCTGGCAGTCGGTCGGCCGGTCCTGCGCCAGCACCACCGGCGGATGCCCGGCCTCCTCGCGCGCCCGTTGCGGCGAAGCGGCGCCGGCCAGCTCCAGCACCAGCTTGCGGCGGATGGCTTCGGGAAACTGCGTCCAGTCATTGACCGGGATCATGAAGGATCCGGGACCGCCGATGACGCAGTCGCTGTAGTAGCGGTCGAGATTGTTGACGTCATAGGCGCCGCCGAACCCGCCGCGCGTCATCAGCGGCAGGCCGTTGATGATGATGCCTTGCTTGACCACCGCGTCGCGGGTGATGTCGACGGGCGCGCCCTGGTTGTTGGGCCCGTCGCCGGAAATATCGATGACGCGCTTTGTCCCCTGAAAACCGCTTTCGGCGAAGAGATCGCTGCCGAATTCCAGCGCGCCGGAAATCGAGGTGCGCCGGGCGCTGGCCGGCGGATGGGCGGAAAGCTGCGCGGCCACCCGCTCGGCATCGGCCCGGCTGGCGATCACCGTCCACGGCACGACGACCTGCTGCGTGGTCGCTCCCGCCCATTCGACATAGGTGACGGCGACCTTGCCGTAGGCGCCATCGGCGATGGCCTGCAGAACATTGTCGTGCGTCAGCGCAGCAGCATAGCCGTGACGCTGGATTTCAAGTTCGCCCGGCGACATCGACAGCGACACGTCGACGGCCAGCACCAGCTCGACGTCGACCGGCTCGGCGGCTTGAACCGGCGGCACCAGCCAGAGCCCCAGCGCCAGCGCGGCGCTGCCTGAAAGGAAATGTCGTGCGCAAGAAAAAGCAGACATACCCGAAGGTAAGCGAAAACCGGCTGCTGACAAAGCAAAAAGCCGGGACTGAGGGCTTCTACATCTAACCCCGAAACGGCGGCGCGGTTCGGCCTCATTTGTTGATGGGTCGCCCACCTTTGCCGCGCCATTCCACGTCGTCGGCTCCGGCCTTCGCCGCTTCCGGGTTTGGACGGGACTTCTTTCTGCCGGTGCCACGAAGCGCCCTCCAGTTCGGCTTGAATGATGGCGGCAGCCACAACAGGATGCCTGCTATCGCGGCGGGCAGGATCACGGCGAAACGCAATACCGACAGCACGACACCGCAGAACCCGACGATACGCGCCGCCCGCCCCTCGCCGAAGCGCCGCGCAAGCAGATGCCGCGCGATCACCCCACCATCCAGAGGGTATGCCGGTAGAATGTTGAGGACGGCGAGTACTCCATTCAACATGGCGCCGATCCATAGCGTCCACGCAAGATAAGTCATCGGCATTGGAGGCGGCGCACTGAACAAGCTGTCCGATTCGACAGGCGCCAAAGGTTTGGCGATCAGATAATAGGAAGCAGCGAAAAACGCCGCCAACAGGATGTTGGTCAGGGGTCCGGCAAACGCAATCCACGCCCAACCATAGGACGACGTGGCGCCGCGCTTGAAGTAGGCAACCCCGCCAAACAGATAAAGCTCAATCCTGTTGGTGCCGATCCCTTGCCGGTGGGCAACCCATGTGTGCGCCAGTTCGTGCAGGAACACCGATACGAAAAACAGTGCGGCAAAGATCGATGTGTGGATCAGCGCGGTTTTGGGACGCGTCGACCACTCGTGCAGAAAGGGCAGGACAACCGGGATGGCAAAGGTCCAGCTGACGAGAACGGGGATGTTCCCATTCACGCTGAACACCAGCGCATCGCTCTTCCTGTCCCAGCCAAATCGCCGCAAGTGCTTCACTCCGCCCGAAGCGACGGTAGGCGAGAATTGCCAGCTTACAAAGAGAAAAGCCCGGCAAGGAGCCGGGCTTTCATCTGTTCGTTTTGCGTCACACCAATATGAGCGGTGCTGCCGAGAAATCGACGGCGCTCAACTCCTCGGCTTCAAATTCTCCGGATCGTAGAGCGGCTTGTAGCCGACGGCAGCCACCTCGACCGGGTAGGTCTCGCCGAAATATTCGATGGCAAACTTGCGGCCCTCCTGGGCATGGGCCCAGGGCAGATAGGCGAGGCCGATGTTCTTGCCGATGGTCGGGCCATAGGCCATCGACGTGGTGAAGGAGCGGCGGCCGAGTTCGTCGACAAGGGTTTCGCCGGTCTTCGGATCCATCACCGGCATGGTGCCGACGGGATAGCGGGCAACACCCTTCGAATCGACGTTTTCCGTCATCACCAGCGTGCACAGGATCGCCGGCTGGTGTTCGCGGGCGCGGTATTCGACATGTTTTGCCTTGCCGCAGAAATCGTTCTCCTTGACCTTCGGTCGGGCAAGGTCGGCCTCGAGCAGATTGTACTCGGTCAACAGGTCGGCGTTCTGCAGGCGCAGGCTCTTTTCCATGCGCCGGGTGTTGGCATAGGTCTCGACGCCGAACGGCATGACCCCGGTCGAGCGCAGCGCGTCCCAAACGGCCAGGCCGTCTTCGTAACGCATATGCAGTTCCCAGCCCTGCTCGCCGACATAAGAGATGCGGAAGGCGGTGACGTCCTTGCCGCCGATCCTGACCGGCTTGATCGCCGCGAACGGGAAGTTCTCGAGCGAGAGACCATCCGGACTTTCGACCACTTTCCGCAGCGTCGCCCGCGCGTTCGGTCCCCAGATGCCGATGGTGACATATTTTTCCGTCACGTCGGTGATGGTGACGTCAAAGCCTTTGTCCTGCGCGGTGCGCTGCATGTAGCGGAAGTCGCGCGGACCGGCGTCGGCGCCGTCGATCAGCCGGCAGCGGTCGGCCATGCGGATGACGGTGAAATCGGCGCGCACCATGCCTTCCTCGTCGAGGAAGTGGGTGTAGATACCCTTGCCGATATTGTTGTCGCCACCAATCTTGGCCGCGCACAGCCACTCCAGCAGCGCGACATGATCCGGCCCTTCGATGTCGTACATCGAGAAATGCGAGAGGTTGACGATGCCGCAATCCTCGCTCATCGCCAGGTGCTCGGCATTGGACACCCGCCAGAAATGGCGATTGTCCCACTCGTTCTCACGTATGGGAACCCGGTTGCCATACTTCTCCAGCAGATGCTCGTTGGCGGCATAGCCATGCGCGCGCTCCCAACCGCCCAGCTCCATGAAATAACCGCCAAGCTCCTTCTCGCGCTCCCAGAATGGCGAGCGGCGGATGTTGCGGCCTTTGGAGAACGGCTCGCGCGGATGCACCGCCGGATTGTAGACCTTCATCGCCGTCTCGGTGCAGCGATCCCAGATGAACTGCTCTTTCGTCTGGTGCGGATAGAAGCGCGCATAGTCGATGGCGTGATGGTCGATTTCCGTGCGGCCGTCCGTCATCCAGTCGGCGATCAGCTTGCCCATGCCGGGGCCGTCCTTGACCCAGATGGCGACGGCGTACCAGAGGCCCCTCACCTTCTGGCTCTCGCCCATGGACGGGCCGCCATCGGCGGTCACCTGCAACAGGCCGTTGAAGGAATGGCTTTCATTGTAGCCGAGTTCGCCCAGGATCGGCGTCAGCTCCATGGCGCGCTCAAGCGGCGCCAGGATCTGCTCCATGTCGAGATCGCGCTGCGACGGCGACAGCCGCGCCTGATCCTTTTCCAGCAAATCGCGCGGATGGCAAAGACGCGGATTGGTCTCTTCGTAGTAACCCCATTCGATCTGGCCGCCTTCGGCGGTCTTGGGATCGCCGGTGTCGCGCATATAGGCCGAATTGCCTTGGTCGCGCAGCAGCGGCCAGCCGATCTCCTTGCCGGTGCCGGCGAATTGATTGTAAGGCCCGAAGAAGGTCAGCGGATGGTCGATCGGCATGACCGGCAGGTCCTCGCCGACCATCTCGGCGATCAGCCGGCCCCAGATGCCGGCGCAGACGATGGCATAATCGGCCATGATCGTGCCGCGGTCGGTGACGACGCCCTTGATGCGGCCTTCCTCGACGATGAGAGATTTGGCGGGCGTGTTGGCGAAGGATTTGAGTTTCCCCGTAGCTTCCGCCTGGTCGACCAGCTTGCCGGCGACAGTCTGCGAGCGCGGGATGACCAGGCCGGCGTCCGGATCCCACAGGCCGCCCTGCACCATGGACTCTTCGATCAGCGGGAATTTTTCCTTGATCTCGGCCGGTTCGATCAGCCGGGCGCGGGTGCCGAAGGATTTGGCCGAGGCGATCTTGCGCTTGATCTCGTCCATGCGGCTGTCGTCGCCGACGCGCGCCACTTCGAGGCCGCCAATGCGGGCGTAGTGGCCCATCTTCTCGTAGAAATCGATGGAGTAGAGCGTCGTCCAGCAGGACAGGAAATCATGGCTGGTGGTGTAGCAGAAGTCCGAGGCGTGCGCGGTCGAGCCGATGTCGGTCGGAATGCCCGATTTGTCGATGCCGACAATGTCGGTCCAGCCGCGTTCGATCAGATGATGGGCGATCGATGCGCCGACAATGCCACCCAGGCCGACGATGACGACCTTCGCCTGTTTCGGAAACTCTGCCATTGCCCGCGACTCCAAGGGGATAAAGCGGGCGCGTCCGCGCCCGTTCGAATGGCGCACAATATGCAGAGGACGTGGATGCAGCTACCGCCTGTTTGCGACACGTCGCGGATGCGACGCGACCCGGCGCGCCGGCGTGCCGCCAGTGGCGATCTATCTCAGGCGAAGGCCCAGATGTCCTCGGCCTGGAAGCCGACCTGATAGCCTGATGTCTTCAGCTTGACCACGACCTGGCCGATTTCGGCGGCCGGCAGCGCGCCGACCTCGACCTTGATCATGCCCGGACGATAGCGCTTGAGATCGAGCTGTTCGAAGACGATCCAGTCGGCGCCTTCGCAATCGACCAGGAAGGCGTCGATATGCGTGATGCCGTTGCGGTCGAGCAGCGTCTGCAGCGTGTCCGACGGCACCTCGATATCCCTCAGGTGCGGCGCGAACTTGTTGAAATTTACGTCGGCCTCGCCCCAGGCATTCTTGCCCGACATCAGATTGGTGTCGGTGACCGACGAGCAGCCGATGAACTCGATCGGCAGCGTGCCGGCCTCGAGTGCCGCGGCATCGAAAGTGTGGACGGTGATCGTGCCTTTGATTTTTGTCACCGCGACCGGCTCGATGACGAAGCGTTCCGTGTCGGGATAGTTGGCGCGCAACCGCTTCTGATTGTGCGGGATCGGCTCGACCAGCACGGCCCGCGCCCGCGGAATGCGGTGCAGCCACGGCGTGACGTCGTCGAACAGCGCGCCGTCGCAAGCGCCGACATTGACCATCTGGAAGGGTTGCCCGCTGCTGAACCGCGCCTTCAGTGCAGCCTTGGCCAGGAATTTCGTGCCGCGCAACGCCGGCCCGCGATCCAGCAGACCAGCGGGCAGGCCGAGCGAAAGGGCGATGCGCGCCAGGCCGGAAATGGAACTCATGGCGTATCTCCAGGTATGGCCTGCAAGGCGATGGGCCGCCTTCCATTCAGGCTTGCCGACGCCCACAGCGCCATGATCGGGCCGACGAGCAAAAGGTAGGGCGGCAGAAGGTTCGGGAAGTAGATGCGGGTGTCGTGGATCGGAAAGACGGTGAATTTCGCCAGCACGCCAAGCACCAGTGCTGCAAGCAGGATGCCGGCGCGACGATCGAGCCGGAAGCCGGCGCGGCCGAGCGCAAACCACGCGGCCAGCGCCAGAACCGAGACCCCGACCCAGCTGTTGATGCTGATGGCGCGAATGAAGGATGCGGCAAACGCCTTGAGATAGGCGCCAACCGAGAACGGCGGCTCGAAGCCATCCATATTGTAGTGCTGCTCGATGCTGGAGAACCACAGATGCGGCCACCAGCCGGGATGTTGGGCCCAGTGCGAAATCGCGAAATAGGCGACGAAGGACGCGGCAAAGCCGGCCAGCGCGCCCCACGCCCGCTGCCGGAAGACCAGCAGCAGCACGGCGAAAATGGCCAGGAACACGATGTTGTCCGGCCGCGCCATGAAGGCCATGAAAAGCAGGAAAGCGGTCGCTGCCTCGCGGCCGCGCACATAAGCAAACAGCCCGCCGAGGAACAGGGCCGAGCACATCAGATCCGGAGTCGAGGCGCGCGCCGCGTCGCCGAAATCGGCCATGATCAGTACCGCGCCGGCCACCGGCGCCAGCGCCAGCGCACCTTCGGTTCGCAGCCACAGCAGCGTGATCATCCCGAACAGCAGCACCGAGACCACCTGCAGCACCCGCATCGCCTCGACCGGCGACATCACCGAACTCATCGTCGACAGCATCTCGGCATAGAGGAACTTGATCCGGTACATGCCAAGCAGCGAGTGGAAGTCGGCGGCATTTTGCGCCATATGGCTGCGGAAGCCGCCGCCATCGTCTGTCAGCGCCTTGTAATCGGCGGCCGAAACGCCGGCCTGGACCGTCCTGTAGGCATAGTCATGCAGCGCCTGCGCATCTGGGTAAGCGCCCTCCTCGGCGATTGCGAGATAAGGCAGCATGTCCCAATTGGCATCGGGCATCGTCCAGGCGGTAAACGCTGTCAGCAGGATATAGAGCGAAAACGCGATCGCGCCGATTGGCGCGGCCCATCGCGCATAAGTCCCCTCGCCCCACGCCAGAGCGGCCGCGGTCAGCCGGTCGAGTGTGTTTTGCGGGGCGGGAGACTTGCTCAGCATTGTCGGACTCGGGACTTCGCTCAACGGACTTCTTTAACGGACTTGGCTTTTGACGAAATCCTTCACGATCCCCACGATGCCGCGCGACAGCAGGCTATCGAAGGCATCGACGAAATGGTCGACATGCTCGCGCTGGCAGATCAGCGGCGGCTCGAGACGGATGACGTTGCGGTTGTATTCGGTGAAGGCGACGAGCACGTCATAGTCGCGCAGCAACAGCGCGCCGACGAAGCCCGACAGCGAGCCCTTCAGCTTGTCGTCGAGGACGCTGACGATCGGACGCAGCACCATCGGCAAGGTCTGCGAGAAGTCGTGGAACTCGAGCCCGACCATAAAGCCTTTGCCGCGCACATCCTTGATGATCTTCGGGTACTTCTCCTTCAGCGCCTGCAGGCGCTGAAGCAGATAGTCGCCGGTAGTGGCGGCGTTGTCGATCAGCCCCTCATCATAGAGCACATTGATGCCCTCGATCGCGGTGACGCAGGCCTCGCCCATGCCGCCAAAGGTGGCCATGGCATGGATCATCGCCGTCTTCGGCGTGCCATAGGCCTTCATATAGACCTCGCGCCGGGCGATCATCGCGCCGACCGCCGCCTTGCCGGCGCCGAGCGATTTCGCCAGCGCCGTCACATCGGGCACGACGCCATAATGCTCGAAGGCATAGAAGCGTCCCGAACGGCCATAGCCGCACTGCACTTCGTCCGCCACCCACAGCACGCCATACTGGTCGCACAGCGCTCGCAGCTTCTGCCAATATTGCGCCTCTGCCTGGATGATGCCGCCGCCGCCCTGGATTGTCTCAAGCACGATGACGCCGACCTCCGGGTCGGAGCGGAACAGCCGCTCGACCGCTTCGATATCGGCGAACGGAATGCGCACGGTGTTCTCAGCCATCTTGAAGTCCGCGCGGTAGAGCTGGCCATCGGTAATGCCGAGCACGCCCTTGGTCTTGCCGTGGAAGGAATTCTCGGCATAGACGATTTTTGGCCTCTTAGGCCCGGCGGCGCGCTCGGCGAGCTTCACCGCCGCTTCCATCGCTTCCGAACCCGACGAGCCCAGAAACACCATGTCGAGATCGCCGGGCGAGCATTTGGCGATGTTGTGCGCAAGGGCCGATGCATATTGCGACATGAAGGCGATGGCGATTTCCTGGCGCTTCTCCTCCTGGAATTTGCGCCGGGCCTCCAGGATGCGCGGATGGTTGTGGCCGAAGGCCAGCGAACCGAAGCCGCCGAAGAAGTCGAGAATCTTGCGGCCGTTCTGGTCGATGTAGAACATGCCTTCGGCACGCTCGATCTTGATCTTGTGGAAGCCGAGCAGCTTCATGAAATGCAGCTGGCCCGGATTGAGATGCGCCTTGAACAAGTCGGTCATGCGCGCAACATCCATCGCCTTCGCCTGCTCGACGCTGATCAGGTCGGGCTTGGCGATGGCGGTAGGCGACAACGCCGGCGCGCCGACCATGGTGCGCGCGTTCGTCTGCTCAGGCTTGGCCATGACGGTCATTTCGGAGTTCTCCTGGTCGTCCCACCTATTCGGCGGGGACATGATTTGCGGTGACGGCAAGCCCGTCTTTCTTGGCGCGGTATTCGCTGTAGGCGGCGATCAGCATGCCCTCGTCGCGATATTGCGGCACCCAGCCGAGCTGGCGCTCGGCCTTGGATACGTCGAGCACGCACTCCTCATCGGCGATCAGATATTGTTCGGGATCCATGATCGGCATGTTCATGAGATCGAGCAGGTCGAGGGTGCGCTTGACCGCCCAGCCCGGCGTCGGGATCAGCAGCGACTTCGAGCCAGCATGCTTGATCAGGTCGCCCAGCAATTTCTTCACCGGCGGCGGATTGAGGGAGCCCAGATTATAGGCCTGGTTGGGCACGCCTGCCTTCCAGGCCGCGCGGGCAGCTTCCGCGCAATCGAACACCGAGATGAACTGATAGGGGTTCTTGCCCGAGCCGATCATCGGCACAGGAAAATTCCAGTCGATCAGTTTGAACAGCTTTTCCAGGATCCCGAGCCGGCCGGGACCGATGATGAGACGCGGGCGAAACAGCGAGATCGACATGCCGCGCTTGCGCCATTGAGCGGCGAGCTCCTCGGTCTTCTGCTTCGACCAGCCATATTCGCCGAGCGGCGCGACCGGGTGCTCCTCGGTCATCGGCTGGGTGACCGTGTGGCCGTAGATCATGTCGGTGGTGTAGTGGACGAGCTTGGACGCGCCGGCCTTGTCCATCGCCTGCATGATGTGTTCGGTGCCGTGGAAATTCACCGGAAAGAAGAAGTCGTGACGCTTGGCCCGCACCTGGATCGGCGACAGCATTTTGGCCGACAGGTTGTAGACCATGTCGTCGGCCTTCAATCCGATGTTGGCCACCGAGGCCGTATCCGTGACATCGCAGGTGACGAAGCGAACGTTGCGATAGTGCGTCAGGTCGCTCTTGACGATGTCGGCAACGACAACCTCTTCACCATCGGCCACAAGCTTCGGGGCAAGATGACGGCCGACGAAGCCGTCGCCGCCGAAAATAACATGTCTCATCGAACGATCTCGCTGGTCTTGTCGGGGATGATGGAAGCGGTTTGGTCGTCATGCCCGCGCCCGCCCAAGTCTCGACCGCTTTGCGCGATCAGCACGGTGCCGACGCAGATGAAGGCGATGCCGGCAATGCGCCAGGCATTGAGGTCCTCGCGGAAGATGAAATAGGCGAAGATCGCAACCGCGACATAGGCAAGGCTGAGGAACGGATACGCAAAGCTGAGCTCGACCTTGGACAGCACATAGAGATGCGAAGCCATCGAGATGACGAAGGTGCACAGGCCGAGAAACACCCATGGGCTGAAAACGACCTGCAACAGCTTCAACAGCGGATTGGTGCCCTCGAACGAAATGGGACCGAGCGACATCATGCCTTGCTTCAGCATCAGCTGCGCGGCGGCATTGGTCATGACCGTGAACAGAATGAAGACGATGTATTTCATATTTTGCACCCGCCACTCGCAACGGTCCTATTACGAACCTGCAAACATTTCATGAAGTCACGACAATGCTTTGAGTAAACCACGGAACTTACGATCTATTCACCAGGACTTATTCGGATTGTATCTATTCAGCTGCCTCGACACGCCCTGGCCGGACGTTGAGCTTTTTCGCCGTCCGCAGCCAGAAACTGGACACGAACGCCGGGTCGCGCAGCGCTTCAAGGCGCTGCCAATTCGGGAAGGAGGCCGCGAAAGTATCAGCGCCCATGCGCGCATCCTTGTACGGGTTGACCGCGCCGCCGGCCGCGACCGTGATGCGGTCGAGTTCGCTGAGCAGGGCCAGCGTCCGGTCGCCGCGATTGGGGAAATCCAGCGTCAACGTGAAGCCTGGCCGCGGAAAGGACAGCAGCCCCGGCGAGCGGATCGAGCCGAAGCGCTTCAACACGGTGAGGAAAGAGCCCTGCCCGGCCCGTCGCGCCGCCTCGAGCAGCGCCGGCATGGTCTGACGCGCGACATTTTCCGGCACCACGCTCTGGTGCTGGTAGAGACCTTTCGGGCCATACAGCCGATTCCAGTCGCCGACACCATCAAGCGGAAAGAAAAAGCCCTGGTAGCCGGTTTGGCTCGGCCCCGGCGAGCGCCCCTTCTTCCACCGATAGGCGGCGTTGAAGGCGGTGAGGAACGGCCGGTTGAGCACATTGAACGGCGGCTGGAACGGCACTGAAAAACGGGAGCCGGCGCGAGACGCCGCATGCGAGCCATACTCGGCATGATTGCCTGTCAACAACAGGCCGCGCCCGCGGCCATGGCCGCCGGCAAGCTGGTCGATCCAGGCGACGGCATATTCATTGGCCTGGTCGGCGGCCTCGGCCAGTTCGAAGAATTCGCCGAGATCGGCAAACCGCGTTACCTTCTCGGCGATATCGAGCGAATGCACCCGCATCAGCCGGATCGAGGCCGACAGGATCAGGCCGGTCAGCCCCATGCCGCCGATCGTCGCCGCAAACAGCCTTGCATTGTCGGTTGCCGAGCAGGTGTAGGTCCGCCCGTCCGAGCGCAGCAGGGTGAGAGACTCGACATGGCAGCCGAAAGTGCCGCGCCGGTGATGGTTCTTGCCATGGACGTCATTGGCGATCGCGCCGCCAAGGGTGACGAACTGGGTGCCTGGGACCACCGTGGGAAAGAAACCGTAAGGTGCAGTGTGCGCAATGATATCGGAGAGGAACACGCCGGCCTCCGCCTCGAGCAGGCCGGTCTCGGCATTGAAGGCGCCGATGCGGTTCAGCGGCCGCATGTCCACGACCGCACCTGGCTCGTTCTGGCAGGAATCACCGTAGGAGCGGCCATTGCCATAGGCGAGCAGAGCGTTCTTTGTCGCCTTGCCGCTTCGCATCAGCGCGATGGCATCGTCGGCCGCGATGGCTCGCTTTGCGGCCGGCGTGGCGAGGCCAAAACTCCGGTACCGTTCGCCGGCCATGCCCTACCAGCCTCCCGCGACCAGAAGGGCGGCGCCGATCACCACGACGATCTGGCTTCGCCAGTCGCGAATGATGAAGATGACCGGATCGTCATTCATCTCGTTGCGGCGCGCCAGGATCCAGACCCGCATGGTCAAATACAGCACGATCGGCGCCAGCGGCCAGACCAGCCTGGGATGCGGATAGAGTTCGCGCACGGAGACGCTGTCCATGTAGAGCGCCAGCACCAGCGCCGAGGAGAAGGCCGACGCCATGCCCGCCTGGGCGACGATCTCCTGATCTTCGATGCGGTAGCCGCGACCGGCAATGCGCTCGCCCACCGGAATGGCTGTGGTGCGCAGTTCGACATAGCGCTTCACCAGCGCCAGCGACAGGAAGAAGAAAATCGAGAAGGCGAGCAGCCAGAACGAGACTTCGACCCCGGTCGCCGCAGCACCTGCCAGCACACGCACTGTGTAGAGCCCCGCCAGCGTCAGTACGTCGGCCAGGAGCATGCGCTTGAACGACAGCGAATAGGCTGTGGTCACCACCAGATAGCCGGCGAGCACGCCCAGGAACTCGATCGGCAACAGAAGCCCGGCGGCGATGCCGATCGTCAGCAGAGCGGCCATCGCGCCGAGACCGAACGGTATCGACAGCGCGCCGCTGGCGAAAGGCCGGTTGCGTTTGGTCGGGTGCTTGCGGTCAAGCGCAAGGTCGAAGAAATCGTTGAGGATGTAGATGGCGGAAGCCACGGCGCTGAAGGAGACGAACGCCAGCAGGCATTGCCAGATCATGTTGATGTTGAAGTATTCATGCGACAGCACCATCGGCACCGCTATCAGCGAATTCTTCAGCCACTGATGCACCCGCAGCATCTTGACGAATGTCTTCAATGTCCTTTTCGGCGCCGGCATCCTTTCGGCGCTATGCGCGGCCTGCCAGCGCCTCGCATGGCGGTCGGGCGCCACGACGATGGCGTTGCGTGCGGCTCCGAAAACCTTGAGGTCGTGCCGGCTGTTGCCGGCATAGTCGAAACCGCCGTCGCCATAGGCGGCGATGAGCGCGTCGCGCTTGCGGCCCGAGGTCATGTTGTGGGGACCGTCGGTCGCCAGCACATAGTCGAAGACGCCCAGATGCGCGGCGATCGCCTCGGCGAACTTGCGTGGCGTACCGGTCGCCAGCACGATCTTGCGTCCGTCGCTATGGTCGGCGCGCAGCCGCTGCAGCAGCGCTTCGCGATAGGGCAGCGAGGCCGGATCGATGTCGATGCGGTCTGCGATCGCTTGTTTCAGCCGCGCCGGGCCGGCGGCCAGCCAGAACGGAACCAGGAAAACATAGAGCGGATTCTTCTTGAGCAGGATGAACAGGCCTTCCCAAAGAAGATCGGTCGCAATCAGCGTGCCGTCGAGGTCGACCGCAAGCGGGATTGCGTTCTTGTCCGACCGCGCATCCATATCCGTTCTGCCCTATTCATAACCGTTGCGCCGTGCTTCGGCGTCTTCGCACCGGTATAGCGGCGGAACGGCGTAGTGAACGTTAAAACGCACGGTTGCAGCCGGTAGGCGCCACGATATTTCCCGCGTCATTGTTAAGCAATCGCTATCGCGGACAATAAAAGGCCGGGCATTGCCCGGCCTCTACTACATTTGCCTGCCGACTTTACTTGATGCGGGCAACGCCACCCGAGATTTCGACCGTTTCCGAGCCGGTCAGGGCCTCGAGGTCACCATTGGGCAAGGTGACGAAACAGCCGTTCGGGCAGAATTCCACGGTTTCGCCGGCGGCCAGCGCCAGCTCCGTCTTGCCGCCGCCTTCCGTCACGATCAGCGTACGGGTCTCAGCATCCTTGTTGACCGCGCTGGCGGCAAAGGCCGAGCCACTCGCTGCGGTAAGAGCGATGGCGACGACGAGCGACTTCCACATTTTGCAATATCGGTGTTTCCACACCGCCTCTGTTGCATTTCGCAAGGCATTCTCGCCTTTGCATGTGAGCTTATATGAGATGCAAGCTGAACCGCAACTGAATGCCGCATTCATGCCGCAATCGGTTTGGGAGGAGCTTGGGGCCTAGCTGGGATCGGGTTTGCGGGCCTTGCGACCAGTTTTGGCCAGCCGCTTCGCCTCGGTGGCGGCTCTGGCCTCCGCCTGCTCCTTCTCGGCGAACTCGACTTCGATCTTGTCGTCGTCGATCGGCCATGCGTCGGTCTGCTTGACCTTGACCTCGGCGCGCGGCGTCGAGGGGATTTCTATGTGCTCGGCGTCAAAAGCATCGAGAACGGCAAAGCGGATATCGTTCTGAACGATGGCGCCGTTCAGCACATCGGCCAGGAACACGCGGATCTCGAACTCGAGTGCTGCCGGCCCGAAATTGGTGAACAGCACGAAGGGTTCCGGGTTCTTCAGCACCAGCGCATGGCCGCGCGCAATCTCAAGCAGGACCGCGTGTACCCGCTTGACGTCGCTGCCATAGGCGACCCCGACCTTGATCTCCACACGTCCGAGCTTGTTGCGGTGCGTCCAGTTGCCGACGGCGTTGTTGATGAGGTTCGAATTGGGCAGGATCACCGATTGCCGCTGGAAGGTCTCGATTTCGGTGGCGCGCACGCTGATCTTCTTGACCGTGCCTGATGTGTCGCCGGCGACGATCCAGTCGCCGACCTTGAACGGCCGCTCGGCGAGAAGGATCAGGCCCGACACGAAGTTGGACACGACATTCTGCAGGCCAAAGCCGATACCCAGCGAGAGTGCGCCGGCAACGAGCGCCAAATTGGAAAGATCGATGCCCGCCGCCGAGATGCCGACGAGGCCGGCGAGCGCGACGCCGGCATAGCCGACCGCCAGCCGGATCGAGTTGCGCACGCCGGTATCGACCTTGCCGCGCGCCATAACCGAGCCGTCGAGCCAGCCCTGGAACCAGCGGGTCAGGAAATAGCCGATGATGAAGACGACGATGCCGGTGAGGATGCCGGTGACCGAAATCGTCACCGAACCGACGGTGACGCCTGTCGCCAACTTATAGCCCCAGGCCTGGATATCGCCGGGCTGGAAGCCCCACATCAACAGGATCAGCGGCAGGAACACCAGCACGATCATCAGGTTGATGGCGACGCTGACGACGAGGCCGAGCTGGTCGAGCGCGGTGTCCTCATAGCTGGAGTTGGTCTTCAGCCAGCGCCCAATCGAGGTGCCGGCGAAACCACCCTCCTCGCCGATCTCGCGCGCCGACAGGAAGCCGATATAGGCGGTGAGCAGGATGGTGCCGGTGACCACGACCTGCAACGAGACGAAGATGGCAAGACCGATATAGCCGAACAGTGCCGCCGCAATCGTGAACAGGCCGAGCGCGACACAGGTGTAGCGCAGCCAGGCCGGCCAGGGGCGCCAGCGCCCGTCGGCGTCCTTGTAAGGCTTCAGCAGCGCCATAAGGATCAGGATGACGCCCACGATGACGGTGGCGACAAAACTCCTGGCCACCGTCAGCGACAGGGGCGAGCCCATCTTGTCGTTGACGATCGACAGGAAATTGTTGATGCCGATGACGACTGCCATGGCCGTCGTCAGCCGCACCAGCCAACGCGCCGGGCCGGTCTCGACCTGGATCAGGCGCCAGTTCGGCATGCTGGGCGACAGAGCCGCATTGGTCAGGCGGTTGACACAGAACACTATGGCGATGACGGCTGCCAGCGCGTTGAGGAAAACGCCTATGTCGCCGCGCAGCACATTGTAATAATTGTACAGGAACACCGTCGAGGCGAGGAAGGCGCTGACCGCCAGCGTCGGCAGCAAAGTCGACCAGAACGCCACCGACAGGCGACTGAGATATGTCGGATCTTCAACCGACGCGTCGGGCTCGAAGATGCGCCCAAACAGGCGGCGCCCACCGACCAGAAGCACCACCGCCAAAGCAAGCGCCATGAGGGTCGCCGCGAGCATCGCCTGGAATTTGAACTTGAAGGCAAAGCTCAGCCAGGACGACACCGCCCTGTAAAAATTGGCGTATTCGTCCCTGGCGTCGGAAAACACTTGCGGGCTCAGTGCATCGGACAGCACGTAGCGCTTGGTCAGCCCGCTGCGAAACAGCTCGCTGCGCATATTGCCGATCTTCTCGATCAGCGCATTGATGCGGATCGACAGGTTCTGCGCGCCGGCGATGACGGCGTTGATCTCCGCCTTTTCCGACGCCAGCGCCTGGCGCTCGCCGGTCACGATGTCCGGTTCAGGGGGCTGTCCGGCAGCCGGGGGCGCACCAAGCTGCTCGAGCCTCGAATTGATCTCCCCCAGCCGGGACCGGAACGCCAGCGCGCTGTTCAGCGCAGCGCGCGACAGCTCTTCCAGCTGCAGGCGGATCTCGACGAGGGTGGCGTCGTCGACGCCGTCCTCCTGGACTTTCTTCTCCAGAGCGTCGGTTTTCGTCGTCAAACCCTGCAGGATTTTCTGCTGGTCGGCGACCAGCCCGGCAGGCGCCTGGCCCAGCCCCTGCGCCATCGCGCCGAACGAATGCGGCGCCAAGGCAACGAGCGCGAGGACCAGGATCAGGCGAAAGAAGCGAAAAAGCATAATGGTGGCGACTCAAGGGCGGCAAGGCCGCTTCTAAAGCGGTCCTTGATAGAGACGCTCATCCCATGGGGCAAGTCGTGGCGAAGTCATGGCAGGTGTCGCCTTGCGGGAGTCGGCCAGTCGAAAAGCCATGGCGCAATCTTGGCTTTGCGCCCGCCGCCTGCTCTATAGTCTGCCGCATCGCACCCGAGCCGGATGGTTTCAGGTCTGTCCGACCTGAAACCATCCGGCTCTAGAAATCAAAGATATAGAGCATGATGTAGTCCGAAAACCGCTTCACACCTTTCGGCATCATGCTCTAGGGATGACATGAAGAATGGCGGAATATTCAGCCCTTTCGCTTCTCACGAACGCGCTCAAGGGAAACAAGGACTGGAAGCCGGCCTGGCGCAAGCCCGACCCCAAGGCCTCCTATGATGTCATCATCATCGGCGGTGGCGGCCATGGCCTGTCGACGGCGTATTATCTGGCCAAGGAGCACGGCATCTCCAATGTCGCGGTGCTGGAAAAGGGCTGGCTGGGTTCCGGCAATGTCGGCCGCAACACCACGGCGGTGCGTTCCAACTACCTCCTGCCCTCCAACACCCGCTTCTACGAACATTCGATGAAGATGTGGGAGAACCTTTCGCACGACCTCAACTACAACGTCATGTTCTCGCAGCGCGGCTGCCTGAATCTGGCTCACACGCCGGGCCAGTTCGACGACTTGGCAAGGCGCGGCAACGCCATGCGCCATCTCGGCGTCGATGCGGAGCTGATGAGCACCGCCGAGATCGCGCGCCTGGTACCGGCGCTGGACATGTCGGCCTCGGCGCGCTTTCCCATCGTCGGCGGCCTGATGCAGCCGCGCGCCGGCACCGCCCGGCACGATGCGGTTGCCTGGGGCTATGCGCGCGGCGCCGACCGCCGCGGCGTCGACATCGTCGAGAATTGCGAGGTCACCGGCTTCCTGCGCGACGGCGACCGCATCACCGGCGTGCAAACGACGCGCGGAGAGATCCGCGGCAAGAAGGTCGCCGTGGCGGTGGCCGGCAGCACCGGACGGGTGATGCAGCTTGCCGGCATCGACAGGATGCCGATCGAGAGCCATGTACTGCAGGCCTTCGTCACCGAATCGCTGAAACCTTTCGTCGACACGGTGCTGACCTTCGGCATGGGTCATTTCTACATGTCGCAGTCCGACAAGGGCGGCCTCGTCTACGGCGGTGACATCGACGGCTACAACAGCTACGCCCAGCGCGGTAATCTGCCCATCGTCGACGAGGTCATGAGCGAGATGCTGGCGCTGTTTCCCGGCCTTGCGCGTGTACGCATGCTGCGCTCCTGGGGCGGCGTCTGCGACATGTCGATGGACGGTTCGCCGATCATCACCACCGGCCCGCTGCCCGGCATGTATCTCAACTGCGGCTGGTGCTATGGGGGCTTCAAGGCCACGCCGGCCTCGGGCTGGTGCTTCGCATACACCATCGCCAAGGACGAACCGCACGCGTTCAACGCGCCGTTCACGCTCGACCGTTTTTATCGCGGCCTGGTGATTGACGACAAGGGCCAGGGCGCAACGCCCCGGCTGCATTAGGGTTCAAACAAATGCTTATCACTTGTCCCTATTGCGGCCCGCGCGACGTCATCGAGTTCACCTATCAGGGCGACGGCAACCGCGAGCGCCCGCAGCCCGCCTCGCAGGACCTCGACGCCTGGAACGCCTATGTCTACGATCGGCTGAACCCGGCCGGCGACCACAATGAGATCTGGCAGCATTCAGGCGGCTGCCGCACCCATCTGAGGATGGTGCGCAACACGGTCACGCATGAGATTTCCAGCACCGGTTTCGCCCGCGGCGACCACAATGCCGCCGCCCGGCACAAGGCCGGAGACAAGTCGTGAGCCCGCGCCGCACCGAGACCGGCGGCCGCGTCGACCGCATGCGCACCATCCGCTTCACCTTCGACGGCACGCCCTACACCGGCCATGGCGGCGACACGCTGGCCTCGGCGCTGCTTGCCAACGGCGTCACGCTTTTCGGCCGCTCGTTCAAATACCACCGCCCGCGCGGCCTGCTCTCGGCCGGCGTCGAGGAACCGAACGCGCTGGTGACGGTGCTGCGCGGCGAAGTGCGCGAGCCCAACATCGCCGCAACCATGGTCGAGATCTATGACGGGCTGGTGGCCGTCAGCCAGAACCGCTTTCCCTCGCTCGCCTGGGACGTCAACGCCATCAACCAGCTCGGCGGCAAGCTCCTGGCCGCCGGCTTCTACTACAAGACCTTCATGGGTCCGGTCTTCGGCCCGCTGAAGGGAACCAGATTCTGGATGTTCTGCGAGCATTTCATCCGCCGCGCCGCCGGCCTGGGCCGCGCCGGTATTGCCGCCGACACCTCGCGCTACGAGCGCATGAACGCGTTTTGCGACGTGCTGGTGGTCGGCTCCGGCCCGGCCGGCCTGTCAGCCGCCAAGGCCGCTGCCGACCAGGGCGCTCGCGTCATCCTGGCCGAGCTCGAACCGCGTTTCGGCGGCTCGGCCAACTGGTCCGGCGAGGCCATCGACGGCGCGCCGGCCGCCGACTGGGCGGCGCGCGCCGTCAGCCAGCTCGAAGGCCATGACACGGTCCGCCTGCTGCCGCGCACCACGGTGTGGGGCTATTATGACGGCAACACGCTAGCCGCGCTCGAGCGCGTCACCGACCATAAGGAGACGCCCGGCAAGGGCGAGCCTCGCCATCGCTATTGGGCGATCCGCGCCAAAACGGTGGTGCTGGCCACCGGCTCTTTCGAGCGGCCGCTTGTATTCCCCGGCAATGACCGGCCGGGCGTCATGCTGGCGCATGCCGCCGAGCGCTATGTTAGTGATTATGGCGTGCTGCCCGGCGACAGGGTCGCGCTGTTCACCAACAATGACAGCGCCTATCGCTCGGCGCTGGCGCTGAGGAAGGCGGGCGCGGCTATTGTCGCCATCATCGACGTGCGCCCCGAGCTTTCGGCCGAGATGCGCAGCCTCGCCACCGAGGCCGAAGCCGAAATCCTCTCCGGCCATGCCGTGGTCGCCACCGAGGGCGGCAAGGCGCTCTCCGGCCTGAAGGTGCAGCGCTTCGACATGAACTCGGGCGCGCTCAGCGGTGACGCCCGCAGCATCCACGCCGATAGCCTGCTGATGTCGGGCGGCTGGTCGCCGACCATCCATCTCGCCAGCCAGGCCGGTGCCAGAGCCGAATGGAACCCTGCCCGCCAGGCCTTCCTGCCGCCGAAACCGACGCGGCAATGGATTGGCGCCGGCGCTTTCAACGGCAGCTTTTCGACCGTCGAAGCCGTCACTGAGGGCCGTGCAGCCGGCCTGTCCGCCGCGGGCGGAGCGGCTGCGCCGGCAGCTTTGCCGGATGTCGAAGCAGCCCCGGGAAACCCCGATCCGGCGCCGGTGTTCGAGATCAAAGCCAAGGGAAAAAGCTTCGTCGACTTCCAGCATGACGTGACTGCCGAAGACGTGCGGCTGGCGCATCGCGAAGGTTTTGTCTCCGTCGAGCATCTGAAGCGCTACACCACGCTCGGCATGGCGACCGACCAGGGCAAGAACTCCAACGTTCCGGGCCTCGCCATCATGGCCGAGGCGTTGGGCAAACCGATCCCCGAAGTCGGAACGACGCGCTTCCGCCCGCCCTATTCCGCGGTGTCGATCGGCTCGCTTGCCGCCGAACGCTTCGGCGATCTGAAACCCGAGCGCCTGACGCCCATGCATGACTGGCACCTCGCCAATGGCGCAACGATGTATTCCGCTGGCCTCTGGTATCGACCAATGATCTACGGCCTTGCCGGCGAGACGGTCGAGCAGGCTTATGTCCGTGAAGCCAGGGCGACGCGCGAAAGCGCCGGCATCGTCGACGTCTCGACGCTGGGCAAGATCGCCGTTCAGGGGCCGGATGCGGGCGAATTCCTCGACCGCGTCTACACCAACATGTTTTCCACCCTCCCCGTCGGCAAGGCCCGCTACGGCCTGATGCTGCGCGAGGACGGGCTGGCCTTCGACGACGGCACCACATGGCGGCTTGGCGAACAGGATTTCCTGATGACGACCACCACGGCCAACGCCGGCAAGGTGATGCAGCATCTGGAATATTTCCTCGACGTCATCTGGCCGGAGCTCAAAGTGCACGTCACCTCGGTAACCGACGAATGGGCGGGCGCGGCCATCGGCGGGCCGAAGGCGCGAGCCATCCTCGCCGCCTGTGTTACCGGCACCGCGGTCGACAACACAGCCCTGCCCTTCATGGGCATCGTGCGCGGCGAGATATCAGGCGTGCCGGTGATGATTTGCCGGCTGTCCTTTTCCGGAGAAATGGCCTTCGAGGTCTATTGCGGCGCCGGCTACGGCACCCATGTCTGGCAAGCCCTTGTCGAAGCCGGCAAGCCGTTCGGCCTGGTCACCTACGGGCTGGAGGCGTTGGGCACGATGCGCATCGAAAAGGGCCATGTCACCGGCGCGGAGATCGACGGGCGCACCACGGCGCGCGACCTGCATCTCGACTGGATGCTGTCGAAGAAGAAGCCGTTCATCGGCTCGGCGATGATGGACCGCGAAGGCCTGATCGCGGCCGAGCGGCTGCAACTGGTCGGCCTCGTCTCGCTCGACAACCGGCCGTTCAATGGCGGCGCCCACCTCGTCGAGCAACTGGACGAAGCCAATCCGCACGATTCCATCGGCCACATCACCGCCTGCTGCTATTCGCCGGCGCTGGGCAAGCACATCGCGCTGGCCCTGGTCGAAGGCGGCAAGGCGCGCCATGGCACCCGCGCGTTTGTCTCCGATCCGCTGCGCAAGCGGTTCGGGCCGGTCGAAATCGTCTCCAACCATTTCTACGACCCGGACGGGAGCCGCATGCATGGCTGAGCGCCAATCAACCGAACGCCAATCACCCGAGCGCCTCTCGCCGCTCGAGCCGGTGTTCCATCGGGGTTCGCACGGCAATTTCGAGCATGGCGTCGATGTCATCCTGACCGAAATCAGGCCAGGCTCGATCCTGCAACTGGCCGCATGGCCGGGCGCGGAAAAGCAGCTGATCGAGGCGATCGGCAAGGTCACCGGGCTCGCTTTGCCCGACGGTGCCGGCGGCGGTCTCGCCAAGTTCGGCAAGGCCGTGTTCGGTTTCGCGCCTGGAAAATTCACGGTCGTCGACGATGCCGAGGGCCTGGCGGCGCGTTTTGCCGGGGACGTAACCCCGGCAATCGGCACGATCACCGACCTGTCGCATGGCCGCACCGCTATCCGCATCGCCGGCCCTAAGGCCGAATGGGTGCTGGCGAAATTCTTCGCCATCGACTTTGCGCTGCCCGCCTTCCCCATAGGCTCCGGCCGTTCGACCACCCATCACGACGTCTTTGCGCAGATCCAGCGCACCGGCGCCGACCAGTTCGACATCTATGTCTTCCGCTCCTTCGCCCGCTCGTTCTGGAAGGCGCTCTGCCATGCCAGCGAGGAGGTCGGCTACGAGGTTCAGTAGGGCCGACAGCCGTTCTGGCCTCAAGGCCAGCCGGTTCTGCCGCTAGAGAATGCTCCAATGGAAGCCCATGGTGGGGAACGTGGCCCAACCGGCCCAGGGGATTAAAAAGATCCCGTCTCATAGTCGGCATCGTCGTTTGGTTCGAACATCCCCATGACCGCAGAACTATCCGCCGGCGCCACGGATCGCGCCGATGTGTCGGCTAGAGCCTTGCTCCTGCTGCCGCTGACGGTCGCCTGCGGCGTGTTCATGACCAGCCTCGACCAGAATGTCGTGGTCACCGCCCTGCCCGGCATCAGCGACAGCCTCGGCCGGCCGCCGAGCCAGCTCGGTCTGTTGATCACCGTCTATGTCGCCAGCCTGATCATCTCGATGCCGCTCGGCGGCTGGGCCGCCGACCGCTTCGGCCTGCGCAACGTTTACTGCTTCGCCTTGCTGGTGTTCGCCGCGTCATCGGCGCTGTGCGGATTGTCCAACGACATCTGGACGCTGGTCGGCGCCCGCGCGCTGCAAGGCTTCGGCGGCGCCTTGATGGGGACGCTCGGCCAGGTCGTCATCCTGTCGACCTTCCCGCGCAGCCGCATGCTGAAAATCAACATGTATATCTCACTGGCCGGCCAGTCCGGACCGCTGGTCGGCCCGCTCGTCGGCGGCGCGCTGACGACTTACATTTCATGGCGCTGGATCTTCTTCATCAACGTGCCGTTCGCGCTGGCGGCGGCCGTTCTTGCCGCCTCGCTGTTTCCGACGGTTACCAAACCGGTGCGCACGCAGTTCGATTTTCCGGGCTTCCTGCTGGTCGGCGGCGGCATGGTCCTGCTGGTCTTCGGCATGGATTCGCTTGCGGCCAAAGACGCTGCCGGCAGCATGATCGCGGCCGAGCTGGCGCTGGCGATCGTCATCCTGACGCTTGCCTCCTTCTACTGCCTGCGCGCCCGCAACCCCTTGCTTGACCTGAAACTCCTGCGCATCCGCACCTTTCGCATCTCATTCCTCACCGGTGGTGGGCTGGACACGATCGGCCTGAGCTCGGTCGTTTTCCTTTTGCCGCTGATGTTCCAGCTCGGCTTCGGCATGAGCGCGGTGCAGGCGGGATCGCTGACTTTCGTCGCCGCAATCGGCTCGCTGATCATGCGTGTGCTCATGCCGCGCCTGCTCAACCGTTTCGGCTTTCGCCGCGTGCTGGTCATCAACACGCCGATCGTTGCTGCCATGGTAGCGGGCTTCGCCTTGATTGAGGCGACAACGCCGGTTTGGATCGTGCTAGCCTATATCTTTGCCTTCGGCGTTCTGCGCTCGGCGCAGTGGGCTTCGACCGGCAATCTCGCCTATTCCGACATCGCGCCCGACCAGCTCGCCCGCTTTAGCGCGCTCTACTACATACTGTGGCAGTTGGGGGTGGCGATCAGCGTCGGCCTGGCGGCGGCGCTGTTGTCGTTCCTGGCTGGCGGCGGGCCGGCGGTGACCAGCGATTTCCGCATCCTGTTCGTGGTCGAGGGCGTCATCACGTTGTGCGCGCTGATCGCCTATCTCAGACTGACACCGCAGGACGGTGCCCATGTCAGCGGCCATGGCGCGCAGATGAACGTGGAATAAGGCCCCGGTAGCCGAGGCCTAGCCGCTGAACGTCACCCACTCTTCCAGCGGCACGCGGTCGGTGCGGAAGTCGTTTTCGGGTTTCGACGTATCCTCGAGGCCGAGCGCCATGCCGCAGACGACGATCTCCTCGTCGGGGATGTTGAGCACCGGCCGGATCTGCCGGTGATAGGGCGCGAAGGCGGCCTGCGGGCAGGTGTGCAGGCCCCTGCCTCGCGCCGCCACCATGATGTTCTGCAGGAACATTCCGTAGTCGATCCACGAGCCCTGGTTCAGCCGCCGGTCGATGGTGAAGATCATGCCGACCGGCGCGTCGAAGAAGACGAAGTTGCGGTCGTGCTGGGCGCGCATCTTGTCGACCTCGCGGCGGCCGATGCCGAGTGCCCCATAGAGCCCGAAACCGTTGGCGCGGCGGCGGGTGAGATACGGCTCGAAGAACTGGGTGGGGTAATAGCGATACTCGTCCCAATCGGCCTTTTCGGCGCGGATACCGGAATTCAGGATGGCATCGGTGATCTGCTGCTTGACGTCGCCCTTGACGACATAGACCCGCCAGGGCTGCATATTGGTGCCCGAAGGCGCGCGCGCGGCGACGCCAAGAATGGCTCGGATCGTCTCGTCATCGACCATGTCGGGCAGGAAGGCGCGCACTGAACGGCGCGAGATGATCGCCTCATCGACAACAGCCGCGTTTTGCGCTGCCAGGCCATTTTTTTCCAGCATGGGCCGTCCCTTTGCGCACACTTCGAAAGCCGAACCGGCTATCGGAGAAGACCTTGCGCAGATTTCAATCCTTGGTCGCCGACCCGCATTCCCACACCCGCCGCTCGTGCCAGAGCCTTTGCATGAACCGCCAAAATCGCGCAAGCAAATCTTGTGTGTCCATGAAAATTCGCTTGATTTTTTCACGGACATGAGCTCTCATGAAATTCATTTCCAGTTTTTCATCAAGTGAGCGTTTTGGCCCCAGCTATCCCCAAAACGTTGCAGGGACCTGACGAGCGCCTGCTGGCGAGTGACATCCGTGCGCTGCGCAAGGCGCGCGGGCTGACGCTGGCTGAGATCGCGCTGAAGCTTGGTCGCTCCGTCGGCTGGGTCAGCCAGGTCGAGCGCGGCCTGTCTATCCCTTCGCTTGGCGACCTCAGGGCCTTCGCAGACCTGTTCGGCGTGCCGCTCAGCCTGTTCTTCAGCCACGACGTGCCGATCGAAAAGGAGCGCGGCGTTGTAGTGCGCGCCGGCAGCCGGCGCACGCTTGGCACAAGCGAATCCGGCCTCGTGGAGGAGCTTCTGTCGCCCGATCTCGGCGGTAGTTTCGAGATGGTGCGTTCGATCTTCGCGCCGGGCGCCGAGATGAAGAGCGAGCAGCTGCGGCCGACCGAGGAAGCCGGCTACATCGCCTCTGGCATTTTCGAGATCGAGATCGCCGGCGTCTGGCACCGTCTTGTCGAAGGCGATTCCTTCCGCTTCGAGCGCAAGCCGTACCGCTGGCGCAATCCCGGCAGCGAGCCGGCCGTGGTCATCTGGGTAGTTTCGCCGCCTGTTTATTGAATGCATGTCGCCCAAAAGTGTGCAGCGGTTTTGGGACAACGACATGCATCAAGCAAAAAATAGAAGCGCAGCGCGCTTCAGGTTTGGGAGAAGAATATGGCCGGTTTGCCGACCACGGCACGCGTGGTGATCATCGGAGGCGGTGTCGTCGGCACCTCCTCGCTCTACCACCTTTGCAAGGCGGGTTGGACCGATTGCGTGCTGCTTGAAAAGAACGAGCTGACATCGGGCTCGACCTGGCATGCCGCCGGAAACGTGCCGACCTTCTCGTCGTCCTGGTCGCTGATGAACATGCAGCGCTATTCGACCGAGCTTTATCGCGGTCTCGCCGACGCGGTCGACTATCCCATGAACTACCACGTTACCGGCTCGCTCCGCCTCGCCCACACCAAGGAGCGCATGCAGGAGTTCCAGCGCGCCAAGGGCATGGGCCGCTACCAGGGCATGGACATCGCCATTGTCGGCCCTGATGAGATCAAGCGCCGCTATCCCTTCATCGAGACGCATGAATTGAAAGGCGCGCTCTATGATCCAAACGACGGCGACATCGACCCCGCGCAGCTGACGCAGGCACTTGCCAAGGGTGCGCGCGACATGGGGGCAAAGATCATCCGCTTCTGCCCGACCACGGGCGTGCGCCGTGAGAACGACGAATGGGTGGTTGTCACCCCGCAAGGCGAAATCCGCTGCGAGATCGTCGTCAATGCCGCCGGCTACCGTGCCGCCGAAGTCGGCAAAATGTTCGGCCGCGACGTCCCGATGATGGTGATGAGCCATCAGTACATCTTGTTCGAGGAGATACCCGAACTGGTGGCGTGGTCGAAGGAGCAGGGCAAGAAGCTGCCGCTGCTGCGCGATGTCGACACCTCCTACTATCTGCGCCAGGAAAAGAACGGCATGAATCTCGGCCCCTATGAGCGCAATTGCCGCGCACATTGGGCGACCCACAACGACCCGATGCCGGAGGATTTTTCCTTCCAGCTCTTCCCCGACGATCTCGACCGTCTCGAGCACTACCTTGCCGATGCCGTAGCCCGCGTGCCGATTCTCGGCACTGCCGGCCTGTCCAAGGTGATCAACGGGCCGATCCCTTACGCGCCGGACGGCAATCCGCTGATCGGTCCGATGCCCGGCGTTCCCAACGCGTTCGAGGCCTGTGTCTTCACCTTCGGCATCGCCCAGGGCGGCGGCGCCGGCAAGGTGCTGGCCGAATGGGTTACGCAGGGCCAGACCGAATGGGACATGTGGTCTTGCGATCCGCGCCGTTTCACCAGCTTTGCGGCCGCCCCCGACTATAGCGTCGCCAAGGGCATGGAGATCTACGGCAACGAATACGCCATCCAGTTCCCGCGCCATGCCTGGCCGGCTGGGCGCGACCGCAAGCTGTCGCCGATCCACGATCGCATCAAGGCGCTCGGCGCCCAGTTCGACGCCTATAATGGCTGGGAGCGTGCCACCTGGTATGCGCAACCCGGTGACGACACGTCGGAAGAAGCAACACTCACCTTCCGCCGCGACGGGCCGTGGCAGCACCGCGTGCGCGAAGAATGCTTGGCGGTGCGCGACGCCGCCTGCATTCTCGACCTGCCCGGCTTCTCGCGCTTCAACCTCGAAGGTCCTGGCGCAGCCGAATGGCTGGCACTGCAGGTCACCGGTCTGGTGCCCAAGCCCGGCCGAATCGGCCTCGCCTATTTCGCCGACGACAAGGGCCGCATCGTCACCGAGATGTCGGTGGTGCGCCATGGCGAAGAGCAGATGACGCTGATCACCGCGGCGGTAGCGCAGTGGCACGATTTCGAATGGCTGAAGTCGCGCCTGCCGAAGGACGCGGCTTTCACCCTCACCGACAGGACCGAAGACTATTCGACGCAAATCCTCGCCGGCCCCAGTTCGCGCAAGATCCTGGCCGAGGTCTGTGGCGCGGATCTCTCGCTGCCCTGGCTGATGCATCAGGAAACCACCATCGCCGGCCGCTGGGCGAAGCTGGTGCGGGTATCCTTCGCCGGCGAACTCGGCTGGGAAATCCACACCAAGGTGGGAGACACCGCCGCCATCTTCGACGCCGTCTGGACGGCGGGACAAAAACACGGTCTGAAACCGTTCGGCATGTATGCGCTGGATTCGCTGCGCCTCGAAAAGGGCTACCGGACCTGGAAGGGCGACCTGTCGACCGACTATACGGTGCTGCAGGGCGGGCTCGAGCGCTTCGTAAAATGGGACAAGCCCGACTTCCGCGGCAAGGCAGCCCTGCAGAACGAAAAGCAGCAAGGCGTAAAGAAGCGCTTCGTCACGCTGGTGGTCGAAAACCCCGGCGATTGCGACGCGCCGTCGGTGTCGACGCTCTGGCATGACGGCAAGATCGTCGGCGAGACGACGTCCGGCGGCTGGGGGCATCGCATCGACAAATCGATCGCGCTCGGCATGCTGCGCGCCGACCTGGCTGAACCCGATACCGCGATCGAGATCGAAATCTTCGGCGATCGCTTTCGGGCGGTCGTGCAGAAAGACGAGCCGCTGTGGGATCCGAAAAACGAAAGATTGAGAGCATGAAGAAAGTCATTCTCACCGATGGCGGCATGGGCCAGGAACTGGTCCGCCGCAGCAGCTCCGAGCCGACGCCGCTCTGGTCGGCCAGGGTGCTGATCGACGAGCCGGATCTGGTGCGTGGCCTGCATGCCGAATTCATCCGGGCCGGCGCTCGCGTCATCACCATCAACACCTATTCGGCGACGCCGGAGCGGCTCGCGCGGGAAGGAGCAGAAGACCTCTTCAGGCCCTTGCAGAAGCGCGGCATCGAACTGGCGAGACAGGCACGCGAGGAGGCAGGCGATGCAGCGATCGCCGGCTGCCTGTCACCGCTGTTCGGCAGCTATGCGCCGGCGCTGACCATATCGTTCGAGGAGACGCTGGACATCTATCGCCGCATCGTCGCCGAGCAGACCGACGGCGTCGACCTGTTCCTGTGCGAGACCATGGCCTCAGCCGAGGAAGGCCGTGCGGCCGTTACCGCTGCGTCGGAAAGCGGCAAACCTGTCTGGGTGTCTTGGACGCTCGCCGATCACGGCGCGCCGCGGCTGCGCAGCGGCGAAACAATAGCGGCAGCGGCGGACGCCCTCGACGGCCTGACGGTTGCAGCGCGCCTGGTCAATTGCTGCCGGCCAGAAGCGATCGCCGCGGCACTGCCCGAATTGATTGCTCTCGGCGGCCCGGTCGGCGCCTATGCCAATGGCTTCACCTCTGTCGAAGCGCTCAAGCATGGCGGAACGGTCGAAGTGCTGCACGCACGCCACGACCTTGATCCGGATCCCTATGCCGACCAGGCGCTCGGCTGGGTCGCCGCTGGCGCCACCATCGTCGGCGGCTGCTGCGAAGTCGGCCCTGCCCACATCGCCGCGTTGCGCGATCAGCTCGAACAGGCCGGCCACGAAATCTCGGGAGTATCCTGATGCCCAGACCCTCATCGCGCATTTCCGGCATCGTGCCTTCGGGCAAGGATGGCTGGGAGGTCCACACCGAGGCATGGGCCCGCAAGGAGGCCGGCCAGGACATCATCATGCTGTCGGTCGGCGACCATGATTTCGATACGCCAAGCCAGACGATCGAAGCCTGCGTGACGGCGGTTCGCGGCAGCAACCACCACTACACCCCGCTTCCCGGCGTTCCGCGCCTGCGCAGGGCGATGGCGGCGGCCTCGACCGCTTGCACCGGGGTCGAGACGGCACCTGACCAAGTCATCGCCACGCCGGGCGGCCAGGCTGCCCTTTACGCGGCCGTGCAGGCCGTTCTCGACCAGGGCGACCACGCTATCGTGGTGGCGCCCTACTACGCGACTTATCCCAACACGTTCAGCGCCGCCGGCGCCAGCTTCACCGTCGTCGAGACGCCGGCCGAGGACGGTTTCCAGCCGCACGCCGAGATGATCCGCGCGGCGCTCAAGCCCAACACGCGCGCCATTTTGATCAACACGCCGAACAACCCGACCGGCGCCGTCTATTCGCGTGAGCGTCTGGAAGAGCTGGCCGAGATCTGCCGCGAGCACGATCTCTGGCTGCTGTCGGACGAGGTCTACTGGACGCTCGGCGGCGGCGAGCACATCTCGCCGCGCGGCCTGCCCGGCATGGCCGAGCGCACGCTGGTCATCAATTCGATGTCCAAGAGCCACGGCATGACCGGCTGGCGCATGGGCTGGCTGACCGGCCCGACGCAGATGATCACGCTGTTGACCAATCTCAATCTGGTGACGACCTACGGCCTGCCGGCCTTCATCTCGATCGCCTGCGCCGAGGCGCTGGAGAACCGCTTTGGCGTCAAGGAGATCGCCGAACGCTATGCGGCGCGCCGCACCGTCCTGCTCGACGCCGTGCGCGGCATGAACAATGTCAGCGTGCACGGCTCCGAGGGCGGCATGTATGTCATGCTCGACATCTCCGCCGTCGAGCCCGACGACGAGAAATTCGCCTGGGCCTTTCTCGACCAGGAGAGTGTCGGCGTCATGCCGGGTTCCAGCTTCGGCAAGGCCGCTGCCGGCCACATCCGCATCAGCCTCTGCCAACCGGAACCGGTGCTTCAGGAAGCCGCAAAACGCCTGCGCCGCTTCGCATCCGGCTATCGCCGCGAGGCCGCATGACCAGAAGCATTCCCATCAAGGCCCGCGCGGTTATTATCGGCGGCGGTGTCTCCGGCTGTTCGGTCGCCTACCACCTGGCCAAGCTCGGCTGGACCGACATCGTGCTGCTGGAACGCAAGCAGCTGACCTCGGGAACGACCTGGCACGCCGCCGGCCTGATCGGCCAGCTGCGCGGCTCGCAGAACATGACGCGGCTGGCGAAATATTCGGCCGACCTCTACGTCAAGCTGGAGGCCGAGACCGAAGTCGGCACCGGCATGCGCCAGGTCGGCTCGATCACCGTGGCGCTGACCGAGGAGCGCAAGCACGAGATTTACCGTCAGGCCTCGCTCGCCCGCGCCTTCGATGTCGATGTGCGCGAGATTTCGCCTGGTGAAGTCAAGGAGATGTACCCGCATCTCAACGTGTCCGATGTGGTCGGCGCCGTGCATCTGCCGCTCGACGGCCAGTGCGATCCGGCCAACATCGCCATGGCGCTGGCCAAGGGCGCCCGCCAGCGTGGCGCCGCCATCGTCGAGAATGTGAAGGTCACCAAGGTCCATACCAAGGCCGGTCGCGTCACCGGTGTGTCGTGGGCGCAAGGCGACGACCAGGGCACGATCGAGGCCGACATCGTCGTCAACTGCGCCGGCATGTGGGCGCGCGAGCTCGGCGCCCAGAACGGCGTCACCATCCCGCTGCATGCCTGCGAACATTTTTATCTCGTCACCGAGCCGATCCCCGGGCTCGGTCGTCTACCGGTGCTGCGCGTTCCCGATGAATGCGCCTACTACAAGGAAGACGCCGGCAAGATGATGCTCGGCGCCTTCGAGCCGGTGGCCAAGCCCTGGGGCATGGACGGCATAAGCGAGGATTTCTGCTTCGACCAGTTGCCGGAGGACATGGAGCATTTCGAGCCGATCCTCGAAATGGGCGTCAATCGCATGCCGATGCTGGCAACCGCCGGCATTCACACCTTCTTCAACGGCCCCGAAAGCTTTACCCCCGACGACCGCTACTATCTCGGCGAAGCGCCGGAGCTGTCGGGCTACTGGATGGCGACCGGCTACAATTCCATCGGCATCGTCTCGTCCGGCGGCGCCGGCATGGCGCTGGCGCAGTGGATCAATGACGGCGAAGCGCCCTTCGACCTCTGGGAAGTCGACATCCGCCGCGCCCAGCCATTCCAGAAGAACCGTAGGTATCTCAAGGAGCGTGTCTCCGAAACACTCGGCCTGCTCTATGCGGATCACTTCCCCTACCGGCAGATGGCAACGTCCAGAAATGTCAGGCGCTCGCCCCTGCACGAACACCTGAAGGCGCGCGGCGCCGTGTTCGGCGAAGTCGCCGGCTGGGAGCGCGCCAACTGGTTTGCGCGAGAGGGGCAGGAGCGCGAATACCGCTATTCCTGGAAGCGGCAGAACTGGTTCGACAACCAGCGCGAGGAGCACCTGGCGGTCCGCAACAAGGTCGGCCTGTTCGACATGACCTCGTTCGGCAAGATCCGTGTCGAAGGCCGCGACGCCTGTGCCTTCCTGCAAAGGCTGTGCGCCAACGATATGGACGTGGCGCCGGGCAAGATCGTCTACACCCAGATGCTCAACCAGCGCGGCGGTATCGAAAGCGACCTCACGGTGTCGCGGCTATCTGAGACCGCCTACTTCCTCGTCGTGCCGGGCGCGACGCTGCAACGCGACCTCGCCTGGCTGCGCCGGCATGTCGGGGATGAATTCGTAGTCATCACCGATGTCACGGCAGCTGAGGCCGTGCTCTGCCTGATGGGTCCGGATGCGCGAAAGCTGATCCAGAAAGTCAGCCCCAACGATTTCTCCAACGACAACAATCCATTCGGCACCTTCCAGGAGATCGAGATCGGCATGGGCCTCGCCCGTGCCCACCGCGTCACCTATGTCGGCGAACTCGGCTGGGAACTTTATGTCTCGACCGACCAGGCGGCTCATGTCTTCGAGGCGATCGACGAGGCCGGCGGCGATGTCGGCCTGAAACTTTGCGGCCTGCACACGCTGGATTCCTGTCGCCTCGAAAAGGCGTTTCGGCATTTCGGCCACGACATCACCGACGAGGACAATGTGCTGGAGGCCGGCCTCGGCTTTGCGGTCAAAACCGCCAAGGGCGAGTTCATCGGCCGCGATGCGGTGCTGAAGAGAAAAGAAGCCGGCCTGTCGCGCCGGCTGGTGCAGTTCCGTTTGAAAGACCCTGAACCCCTGCTCTTCCACAACGAGGCGATCCTGCGCGACGGCAAGATCGTCGGCCCGATCACATCGGGGAATTACGGCCACCATCTCGGCGGCGCGATCGGACTGGGCTATGTGCCCTGCCAGGGCGAGAGCGAGGCGGATGTGCTGGCCTCGTCCTACGAGATCGAGATCGCCGGCGAGCGTTTTGCGGCGGAAGCATCGCTGAAGCCGATGTACGATCCCAAGGCGGAACGGACGAGGATGTAGCACCTTTTTACCCTCCCCCTTGTCGGGAGGGTCGGCTCGCAGTCGGAGCGAAGCGGCGATTGCGAGCCGGGGTGGGGGTGCGCCCTACGAGACCCCCCACCCCGCTTCGCAAATGCCGCCTTGCGGCATTTGCTGCGCGACCCTCCCCACAAGGGCGAGGGTGAAGAAGCTCAAAACCGCTCCAGCTTCGCCCGCACTTTCACCAGAAACGCCGCCCTCGTCCTTGGCGTCGAGGCGTCCATCAGGTAGTGCGCCAGGAAAAACGTCCGGCAGCGGCGGGCGCACAGCGCGCGCATACCGCGCAGCAAGGTCTTGCGGCCGGGCTGGCCGACGACGACGCTCCACCAGGTCGGCGCGCCGCAGGTGGTAATGACGCCGACCCTGGTGACATGTGTCATCAGCGACGTGATGCGCCCCTTGCCCAGCTTGAAGGCGACATCGGTCGCCCAGACCCGGTCGAGCCAGCCCTTCAGCATGGCCGGCAGCCCGTACCACCAGGTCGGATAGATGAACAGGATCGCCTCAGCCCAGGCGAGATGCTCGAAATGCGGTTTTAGGGCCGGATCCTCCGGCGCCCGCTCATTGTAGGCGCGTCGCTCTTCGCAGCCCATCACCGGATCGAATTTCTCCGCATAGAGGTCGAGCAGCCGCACCTCCCAGCCGCGTGCCTTCAGCACATCGACTGCGGCATCTCTGATGGCGGCGCAAAAGCTTTCGGGCACCGGATGGCAATAGACCACCAGCACGCGCATCAGAATTCATCCATCCCGGCCGCGACCTTGGCCATGAAGGCTGCCCGCGTCTCGTCGGTCGACAGGTTCATCGAATAATGAGCGAGGTAGGACACCGAGGCGCCGGGCCTGATCGTCGCGCGCAGCATCCGCTTGACCAATCTGCGTGGCGGATCGCCCATCAGCATGGCGCGGAAGCGGCTGCCGCCATAGGTGGTGACGGCGGTCAGCTTGCGGATGTTGTGGAGCGAAGGCTGCGCCTTGCCGTCGACCAATTTGAACGACACGCCGGGCAGAAACACGCGGTCGAAAAAGCCTTTCAGGATGGCCGGGAAGCCGTAGTTCCAGACGGGATATGACAGCACCAGCGCCTCGGCCTTGAGCAGCCGCTCGACATAGGGCGCGGCCGGGTCCGCAGGGCTGCGTTGGTTATGATAATCCAGCCTCTCCCCGCGCGTCAGCCTGGGGTCGAAATCCTCGGCATAGAGATCGCAATCGTCGACCTCATGGCCGGCGGTCGTCAGCCGCTCGACGATCGTGCGGTGCAGGCTGGCATTGAAGCTGGTCTCCACCGGGTGTGCGTAAAGGACGAGGACTTTCATGGGAAGGCATTGCCGGGGTCGGCGCGAGGCACCCCCCTCTGCCCTGCCGGGCATCTCCCCCTCAAGGGGGGAGATCGGACTGCCGCATCGCTTTCACTAATTGTCAGCGTGTCAGATTGGCCGCGGCGTTCAGGCTGCCAATCTCCCCCCTTGCGGGGGGTGAGAAGTGGTCGGCGAAGCCGATGGGAAGCCAATTGCTTGGCTTTCCAAACGACGAACGCCCGAAGCGGCAGCGTAGGGCCTGTGCCGGCAGGACAGAGGGGGGTGCTCAAGCTCAAACCTCTGCTCATTCTGCTTTCTGCAAACCCTTGAACAAAAAAGTCCGGCCCGAGCGATAGTCGTAATCCGGATTTTCCCAGGCGATCATCTTGCCGGGATTGAGCAGGCCTTGCGGATCGGTCTCGCGCTTGAAGGCGAGCTGGATTTCATCCGTCTGCTTCATGCCGCCCTCTTCCAGCGTGTAGCGGTGCGGGTTGAAGATCGGGCAGCCGTTCTCCTCATGCAGCCGGATGATTTCGTTGAGCCGCGCCTCGGTGGTGAATTTCACCAGCGGCAGGCCGAAGCAGGTGATGTTGCCGTCGAGGCGCACGAATTCGAGATGCGAAAAGACCTCGTTCGGAAACATCGCGTCCATCTTCTCCACCAGCGCCAGCTGGTTGGGAAACGGATAGAGCGATTGCAGATAGGTGATCGCGGGATCGACCCGCAGTGCCCTGAGCGTGGTGTGGTTCCACGCCAGCTCGAAGCCCGGCGGCAGGCCCTTTTTCTCTTCGTCCGTGGCCGTCGCGGCATTGAAGATGACCTCGCCGCCGGCGCGGCGGGTGAAGGCGAGGAACGCGTCTAGCCCATGCCGGGCAACCATTACGACGCAGATGCTTTGCCCGTCCCGGAAGAACTTCTGGTGGCGCTTGAAATAGAGCTGCGGCACGGGCGCGGCGATCGGCGTGATCAGCTTGGTCAGGATGCCGTCCTGGCGTGCCAGCGCGTTGCCGTAGCGGGCTGCCGGCATGAAAGCGTCGAAGCCGACGATCACGTCGATCCATTCATAGGCTGCAGTCAGCGGCATCTCGACCTCGGTGATGATGCCGTTGGTGCCATAGGCGTGGGTGACCTTGTGCAGGTCCTCGCCGGTGAGTTCGAGCGCCTTCGGCTCCGCCTCCATAGTGACGACGCGCAGGCGCAGCACATTGCCGAAATCACGCAGACCGCCGAAATTGATCGAGCCAACGCCGCCCGAGCCGCCGGCGATGAAGCCGCCGATCGAGGCGGTGTTGTAGGTCGACGGCGACAGCCGCAGTTCCTGCCCGGAATGCGCGCGCGTCGCTCTGTCGATGTCGGCGAGGATCGCGCCCGGCCCGGTGACGACGCGG
Organism: Mesorhizobium sp. M0030; assembly: GCF_040323695.1. Taxonomy (NCBI): domain Bacteria; kingdom Pseudomonadati; phylum Pseudomonadota; class Alphaproteobacteria; order Hyphomicrobiales; family Phyllobacteriaceae; genus Mesorhizobium; species Mesorhizobium sp. M0030. Next base: position 312,053 of record NZ_JAMYVE010000006.1, read on the forward strand.
CCCGGCGCTATGGCCTTGATCTCGTTCATCTCGGCAAGGTTCAAAACCACGCCGCCCGATAGCGGCATCGCCTGACCGTAATTGCCGGTGCCGCTGCCGCGCGGCGTCACCGGAACGCCGTGGCGGTGGCAGGCGGCGAGCACACGGATCAGTTCGGCCTCGGTCTTCGGTGTCACGATCAGGTCGCCGGTGACGTGGTCGAGCTGCTGCTTCAGCACCGGGCTGTACCAGTAGAAGTCGCGGCTCTTCTGCTGGACGATGGCCGGATTGTCGTCGAGCTTTATCCCGTCGAGATCGCGTTTGAGCGCCGAAACATCCATCATTCCACCATCAGTTCGTCGAGCTCGGCATAGTCGGGCAATTGCCTGTCGATCGCTCGGCCGTCGCGCACGACGATGCGATCCGATTCGGGCCGCGAGAGCAATTCCGTCCAGCTCCGCCCTTTGAAGACGATGAAATCGGCGCTGCCACCGGCTGCCAGTGTCCCGACACCGTCGAGCCGCATCACCTTGGCCGGCGTCGCCGCCACCGTCTGCGGCCAGTCGCCGACCGGATGGTCGAAATGCAGGATGCGCGTCGCCATGCGGTAGACCTCCAGCATGTCGAGATCGCCATAGGCATAGAAAGGATCGCGGGTGTTGTCGGAGGCGACCGCGACCGCAATGCCCCTCGCCTTCATCTCGTGCAGCAAGGTCACGCCGCGCCAGCGTGGCGTGGTCTGGTCGGCGCGCCGGTCCTGCAGATAGAGATTGCACATCGGCAGCGACACCACGGCAAGTTTGGCCTTGGCGACCTTGTCCAGCGTGTCGAGCACGTCGAGGTCCGGCTGGCGCGCCAGCGAGCAGCAATGTCCCACCAGGATGTTGCCCTCAAAACCGTTCCAGAGTGCGGCCTCGGCAATCTTCTTCAGCGAGATCGCCGCGATATCGTCGGTCTCGTCGGCGTGGAAATCGAGATCGAGCCCGTGCTTGTTCGCCTCGGCGAACACCTTGTCGAGAAGCTCTTCGAGATCCGGCACCATATAGGTGACGACGCCGAGCACGCCCTTGGCCGCAGCCACACGCTTGGCCAGCCTCTCGAACCACTTTCTGTCGCGCACGCCTTCGATGCCGAGCAGGCAGGCTGCCTGCAATTCGATGCGGCCGCGCCATTTCTCCCGCATCGCCTCGAACACCGGCCAGGAGATTTCCTCCTGTGGCGGCACGCTGTCGAGATGAGTGCGCAAGGCCTTGGTGCCGTGCGCGTAGGCCGAGCGCAAAGAGAAATCCATGCGCCGCGCCACGTCCTCGGCGCTCCAGCGCGCTGCACGGTCGGCGCTGGTGGCATTGAGCGCGCCCATGAAACTGCCGTCGGGATTGGGTTTGCGCGGCCAGATCTGGCCCTTGTCGATATGGGTGTGGCAGTCGACGAAGCACGGCAGGATGATGCGGCCGGCAAGGTCGATGGCGGTGGCTGGCGCTTTTGATTTCTTGTGCGCGGCGATGCTGGAGAGCTTACCGTCGGCGACGGCGATGTCGGCCAGCGCGAAACCGTCGGTGTCGTAAGTGGGGGCAAGACCTGATGTCAGCGACCGGTGAAGGCGGACGTTGGTGAGATGGTACGAGCCAGAGGTCGGTATCAAGGACCGCCCCCCTCTGCCCTGCCGGGCATCTCCCCCTCAAGGGGGGAGATTGGCAGCTTTTCCGACAGCACCCGTCTTCCAACGTCGATAATTGGCGAAATCCCGGATGACGTCCAATCTCCCCCCTTGAGGGGGAGATGGCCGGCAGGCCAGAGGGGGGTGTTTCGCGCCAGCATCTCAATCACGTCACCCAACCCCCCTACCGCTCATGCTTCAGCGCGCTCTCGTGCCAGCGGCGCAGGATGAGATGCGACACGAGCGACAGCACCAGGAAGATCAATATGCCGGTGAGCGAGATCAGGATCAGCGCCGCGAAAAGCCTTGGCGCGTTGAGGCGGTAGCCGGCCTCGATGATGCGCGAGGCGAGCCCTGAGGATTGTCCCTGCGCGCCGGCGACGAACTCGGCCACCACGGCGCCGATCAGCGACAGACCGCCGGCGATCTTCAAGCCTCCTAGAAAATACGGCATGGCCGCCGGCAGTCTGAGATAGCGCAATTGCTGCCAGCGCGTCGCGCCGTTGAGCTTGAACATGTCGCGCAGATTGCGGTCGACCGAATTGAGGCCGAGCGTGGTGTTGGACAGGATCGGGAAGAACGCAACGATCCAGGCGCAAAGCAAAAGCTTCACCGTCTGGTTGTCCACATAGATGTTGATGAGCGGGAAGACCGCCACGATCGGCGTTACCTGCAGCACGATGGCGAAGGGAAAGAACGACATCTCCACCCATTTCGATTGCGCAAACAGCACCGCCAGTCCGACGCCGCCGACGACCGCGAGCAGCAGGCTGAGAAAGGTTATGCGCAACGTGACCAGCAGCGCGGAGAACAGGAGCCCGGCATCGCTATAGAGCGTCCACAGCACCACGCCGGGGCGCGGCAGGATATATTGCGGGATCGCGTTCCACACGCAGATGCGGTCCCACAGCCAGATCGCCAGGATCATGATCGCCAGCGGCAAGACCCACCGGCCGATCCGCTCCAGCCGCTCCTGGCGTACGCGGCCGGCCTCTTCCGCGTCGAGCGTTGCGGCATTCTGGTCAATGGCCGTCATGGTGCGGTCCGGCTGATGTGTTGATGGCGTTGACCAGGATGTCCGAGGCCTGGCGGCAGAGCGCGGCATAGTCGGGCGAAGTGCGGAACACCTCGTCGCGTGGATAGGCGGCATCGATTGCCAACTCGGCATGGACGCGGCCCGGCCGCGCCGCCATGACGACGACGCGGTTTGACAGGAACACGCTTTCGAAGACGCTGTGGGTGACGAAGACGACGGTGAAGCGCTCGTCCTGCCACAGCTCCAGAAGGTCGTTGTTGAGCTTGAAGCGGGTGATCTCGTCGAGTGCCGCGAACGGCTCGTCCATCAACAGAATGCGCGGCTTCGTCACCATGGCGCGTGCGATCGAGACGCGCATCTTCATGCCGCCGGAAAGTTCGCGCGGCACGGCGTTTTCGAAACCGGTCAGGTGCACCCGCTCCAGCATCTCCATCACCACCGGCGCCGCTTTGGCACGCGACACGCCTTTCAGCCTGAGCGGCAGCCAGACATTGTCGAAGACATCGGCCCAGGGCAGCAGCGTCGGTTCCTGGAAGACGAAGCCGATATTGGCGCGGTCGATCGAACCGCCCCAGTCGAGCTGACCGGATGTCGGCGTCGACAGGCCCGCGATCAGCCTCAACGCCGTTGACTTGCCGCAGCCGGACGGCCCGAGAAGGCTGACAAAATCGCCCTCGCGGATGGCGAGATCGACGTCGCTCAATGCAGTCACGCCATTGGAAAACACCTTGCCGACATGGCGCAGCGTCAGCAGCATCGGGCCTTCACCCGATGCCGTCATGGGCGCCTGCGCCATCTTTTCCAGCTTCACGACTACTTCTTCAGCTCGATCCCGACACCTTTGTTGATGAAGGCCAGCGTGTAGGCCTTCTTGATATCGATGCCCTCGGGCGTGACCTTGGCCTTGACCATCTTGTCATAGAAGCTCTTGATCCGGTCTTCGTTCATGGCGCCGATGCCGAGCTTTTCGGTGTCGCCGGAATCGGCCAGGCCGAACTTCTTCATCTGCTCGATCGAGAAGGCAATCTGCTCGTCGCTCATGTCGGGATTGTCTTTCTTGATCATCTCGTTGGCGGCCTTGTTGTCGCCGTAGAGGTAGTTGTACCAGCCCTTGGCCGAGCCATCGACGAAGCACTGGACCACCTCCGGCCGCTTGTCGATCGTGTCCTGCATCACCTCGATCGTCGTCGAATAGGTGTCCCAGCCATAGTCGGCGAGCAGGAACTGGTTGGGCACGAAGCCGCCTTCCTTCTTGACCGCAAAAGGCTCCGAGGTGACGTAACCCTGCTGGATCGACTTCTTGTTGGCCAGGAATGGAGCGGTGTTGTAGGTGTAGGGCACGCGCTTGGCGGCATCAAAACCGAGATCGATGACCATCCACTGGAAGAAGGTCTGGACGCCCTCGTCGCCGAGAATGTACTGGTCGGCGTTCTTCAAATCCTCCCACTTGTCCAGCCCCTGCCCCGGGTGGGACATGATGACTTGAGGGTCCTTCTGGAAATCGGCGGCGACGACGCGCATCGGGATGCCCTGCTGGACGGCGTCGAAAGCCGACAGCAGATTGCCGCCCATGTAGAAATCGAGCTTGCCGGCCAGCAGCAGCGGCCGCCCGCTGACCTGCGGACCTCCCTGCGAAATCGTCACGTCGAGGCCACATGCAGCGTAGGTGCCGTCGGCGACGGCCTGGTAGTAGCCGCCATGCTCGGGCTCGGCCAGCCAGTTGGTGCCGAAGGTGACCTTCTCGTTTGCTGCCGCGCCGAACGTGCCGGCTCCAAGCAGCGCGACCGCAAGCGCTGAAATCTTCTGTTTTCCGTACATCGACACCACCCTTTGTTGGCTCCGGAGCGTCACGCGCCGGGCTCGACACCATTGATCCAAGAAGCAAGACACATGCCACCGCCCGGGCCGCCTGCTTGCGCGGCAGTCACTGCCAACACCGGACGGGTCATGCTGTGCGGGAGGCATCGTGCCTATTTTTTGGACGCCTGTCCACAATCGCCCTTGTGCCATGCACCACATCTTGAACGTACTATCGGTCACGTCTTAGGCTGGTCTCGCAGACAGGAGATTGCCATGTTCAGATACCTCGCGCCGAAGTCGATCAAGCCGCCTTTCGCCCGCTACAGCCACGGCGTCGAGGTGCCGCCAGGCAAGCGGCTGGTTCTGTGCTCCGGCCAGGTCGCCATCACGGCGGACGGCCAGATCCCCGAGGATGCCGGCGCGCAGGCCGAGCTCTGCTTTCAAAACATAGCGGCGATTCTGGCTGAAGCCGGGCTGGGGCTAGGCGACATCGTGCGCATAAACGCCTACGTCACCGACCGCGCCTTTCTGCGGCCCTATATGGACGTCCGCGACCGCTTGTTTGCCAGCCCCGCGCCTGCCTCGACGCTGATGATCGTGTCAGGCTTTGCGCGGCCGGAGTTCAAGGTCGAGGTCGAGGCGATTGCGGCTGGGTGATCGACAGGCGACGTTTGGCGCGCTAGGTCTCCCTCACAGTCAAGAGGCATGACATGACCGTTGCAAACAGACGCGTGTGGTGGGGCGACTACCGGACCACCGAATACGCCGCGATCGATCCGGAGGCGACGATTGCCGTGCTGCCGGTGGCGGCGATCGAGCAGCACGGCCCGCATCTGCCTGTATCAACCGATACCTCGATCATGAACGGCATGCTGGAGACGGTCATCGCCCGCCTGCCCGGCGATCTCGACATCCGCATCCTGCCGGTCCAAACGGTCGGCAAGTCGAACGAGCATCTGCAGGCGCCGGGCACGCTCACCCTGCCGGCGGCCACCCTGGTCGATGCCTGGACCGAGCTTGGCCTGTCCGTTGCCCGCGCAGGCGTAAGGAAACTGATCGTCGTCAACTCGCATGGCGGCAATGAAGAGATCATGGGCATCGTCACGCGCGAGCTGCGCGTGCGTGAGAGGATGCTGGCGGTGAAGACCAGCTGGCAGCGCTTCGGCCGCCCCGCCGGCATGTACACCGAGCTGGAAGACCGCCATGGCATCCATGGCGGCGACGTCGAGACCTCGTTGATGCTGCATTTTCGCCCGGAGTTAGTCGACATGGCCAAGGCCGACAATTTCGCCTCCAAGGTCGCCCGAGCCGAAACCGAATTTGCGCTGCTGCGCCACACCGGAACGCACGCTTTCGCCTGGATCGCTGGGGATCTCAACCCCAACGGCGTGGTCGGCGATGCCAGCATTGCCACGGCCGAGAAAGGCCGACTGACGGCGGAGCATCAGGCCGACGGCTTCATCACCCTGTTGAAGGATGTGCGCAAGGCGAAGCTTGCCGACTGGCTGGCATAGCGGGCCGCCTTAGCCGTCGATCTTCAACACGAAAGGCGTACCCTCAAAAGCATCGGCGCCCCGCCCGATCGCTTCGATCGCTTCGATCATGCGGCCTTGTCGTGAGAGCAGAGCATCCGCGACGGCGATCAACCGTGGATTGGGTGTCGCCGAGGGCGAAAGCTTCCGCAATGTCTGCGCAAGTTCGACTTCGTCGCGCTTCGGGGCGAGCGCCGCCGCAATGATATAGGCCGAGGCGGTCGAGCGGCTGATGCCGGCATAGCAATGGACGACCATGGGTTTGGCGCGGTCCCATTTCCGGGCAAAATCGAGCAGACTGCGCACATGGTCTTCGCCGGGCATGGTCATGCCGTCCTGCGCCACCGCGATGTCGTGCATGACCAGATGCAGGTGGTTTTCCCTCGCGATTGAGGCCGGCCGCGTCACCTCGGTGCCGGCAGCGAGCAGCGACAGCACGCGCTCGGCGCCGCTTTTGGCCACCGTCTCCTCAAGCTTTGCCAGCGAACAGATATGGATCATGGCGCGATCTCCTTCGACCCATCGTCGCGCCGTGCGTGCCAGTCGGCAAGCGCCGATTCGAGCCGCTGCCATTCCTCCTGACTTCCAGGCAGCCCCGCGCGGAGCACCTGGGGACGCTCGGAAAAATGCCTGAGCAATATGCCGCGCTCACCGAGCGTCGAAAACAGCCCCGGTGCATCGGCAAGCCGGAGATAGCGAAACAGCGTCGTGCCGCCGGCGACAGCAACGCCAAAGCGCGAAAGCAGCGCATCGAGCCGCGCCGCATCCTGCGCCAGCCGCCGCCGCATGTCGGCCTGCCAGCCGCTGTCGGCAAGCGCGCGGATGCCGTATTCGAGCGCTGGGCCGGCGACCGCCCAAGGGCCGAATTGCGTTTCAAGCCTTTCGACCGTCGCCGCATCGGAAAGTGCGAAGCCGAGCCGCAGGCCGGCGAGACCGAAGAACTTGCCAAACGAGCGCAGCACGACGATGCCGCCCCACCCGACATCGCCGGCCAGGCTTTCCGCGTGCGGGCCGACATCCATGAAGGCTTCGTCGACGACCAGCAGACCGCCTATGGCGCGCAATGTCTCGGCAAGCCGAAGCAGCCTTTCCCGCGACACGACTCGCCCGTCGGGATTGTTGGGATTGACGACGATCGCAATTTCGGCTCCGGCAAGCGCCTCGAAATCGTCGACTTCCGCCACCGCATGGCCGGCAATCGCGGCGGCCCTGGCATGCTCGGCATAGGTCGGCCCGAGCACCAGCGCCTTGCCGGGGCTGACCAGCGAGGCGACGCGCGGCAGCAGGATCTGCGTGCCCGGGGCGACCGCCACATTCTCGGCCGAAGGCGCGCCATAGGCGCCGGCCGCGACCCTGGCCAGCTCACGCAGGCGCGCGGCCTCCGGCAATCGTGACAGGGCGGTGGCGGGCAGCTCGAAAAGCGGGTAGGAGTGCGGATTGATACCTGTCGAGAGATCGACGAAAGGTTGTGGCGCGTGAGGGAAGAGCGCCCTCGCCCGGCCAAGGGATCCACCGTGATCCACCACAGTAATCGCTCCATCAGAAAGCTTCATGTCGATCCTGATCGCTTTCCTGTCGCTGGCCATCGAACGCATCCTGGGTTACCCGGACTGGCTGTTCCGTGCCGTCGGCCATCCCGTCACCTGGTTCGGCAGGCTGATAGCCTTTCTCGACCACAGGCTCAACCGCGACACTGATTCCGACGCGCTGCGTCGCCGCCGCGGCGTGCAGGCGCTGCTGGTGATCGTGCTGGTGCCGGCGGCAATCGCCTTCATCGTGCAAATCCTGCTCTGGCAGCTCTTTCCTGCCGGCATGATCATCACGGCAATCCTGGCCTCGTCGCTGCTGTCGCAAAAGAGCCTTACCGAACATGTCGAGGCGGTGGCCGATTCGCTGGATACCGGCGGGCTGGCGCTCGGCCGCATCGCGGTTGCGCGCATCGTCGGCCGCGATCCCGAGAAGCTCGACCATGCCGGCGTCAGCCGCGCCGCCATCGAAAGCCTGGCCGAGAATTTCTCCGACGGCATCGTTGCGCCCGCCTTCTGGACAGGTGTCTGCGGTCTGGCCGGCGGCGTCGCCTACAAGGCCGCCAACACCGCCGATTCGATGATCGGCCACCGCACCCCGCACCACGAGGCCTTCGGCCGCGCGGCGGCACTCTTCGACGACTGGATCAACCTGCCGGCGTCCCGGCTGACCGCGTTGCTGATCGTTGCCGCCGCCTTTCTCGTTGACGGCGCCGATCCCCGCAACGCCTGGCAAGCAGTGCGGCGCGACGCCAAAAAGCACCGCTCGCCCAATGCCGGCTGGCCGGAAGCGGCAATGGCCGGCGCACTCGGCCTGGCGCTCGCCGGCCCGCGCAGCTATGGCGGCGTCATCGTCGAGGACGCCTATATGGGCGAAGGCGGTAGGCGCGCGGCGGAAAGCCAGGACATCAGGCAGGCGCTGAAATTGTACCAGGTGGCGGACTATCTGCTGATTGGGCTGTTCGGGTTGCTGTCGGCGGTGCTTATCGCGGTGACGTTCTGAGAGCTTACCGTCGCCTTCCTTTACCCTCCCCCTTGTGGGGAGGGTCGGCGCGAAGCGCCGGGGTGGGGGACTGCGCCCTACGAGAACCCCCCCCCCCCACCCCCTAGCGGCTAGACCCACACCCCAAACGGGGGGGGTAGCAAACCCACCAAAAAACATAACCCCCAGCGCCCCGGGTGGTTTAAAAAAAAT
>NZ_JAMYVE010000007.1:0-304407 GCF_040323695.1 Mesorhizobium sp. M0030
ACTCCGCCCCCCCCTCTTGGCGGGGGTGTGCGCCCCCCCCCCCGCCCCCGCGCCCCCCCCCCCCCCGCCGCCCCGCCCCCCCCCCGCCCCCCCCCCCCAGAGGGGGGTGTGCCGAAGCGCTTGCATCGAGGATTGGCCTTAGCCCTATCCATGTTCGTTTCGACTTGCTCCCCCGCCGACGCCGATCCCCTGCCCGCCGGCTTCGTCCGCTTGGCCGATGTCGATCCCTCGATCCGCCAGGACATCCGCTATGCCGGCCTGGAAAATTTCCTGCATCGCAAGGCCGATGGCTACGACGCCCCAATCTGCATCCTCACGAAGCAAGCTGCGCAAGCGCTGTCCGGTGTGCAGAAAGCGCTCGCCGCCGATGGCCTGACGCTGGTCGTCTTCGACTGCTACCGCCCGGCCCGCGCCGTTGCCGACATGGGCAAATGGACCAGAGAGGGCGGCCCGCCCGATCCGCAATGGTACCCTCAGGTGCAGCGCGGCGACCTCATCGCCAAGGGCTATATCGGCGAATTGTCAACCCATTCGCGCGGCTCGACCGTCGATGTAGCCATCGCCCGCAGCGACGGCAAGAACAAGTCATCCGCCGCTTGCGGCGCGGCCGGCGCCGCCACGCTCGGTTTCGGCACCAGCTTCGACTGTTTCGACCCGGCAAGCGAAACCGCCCATCGCCCATTGGCGGCAGAAGCGGCGGCAAACCGCAAAAGGCTGCTCGACGCCATGCGCGCCGGCGGCTTCAAGAATTATGCGCGCGAGTGGTGGCACTACACGCTTCGGGATGAGCCGTATCCAAAGCTGCGCTTCGATTTTCCCATCACTGCGGGCTGAACCGCCCGGTGCTACACCGAGCCTTCCCTCGCTCGGCCTTGCTTCTGCGCTGTCAGCTCCTAGATAGCGTCAAACCGGCCGGATTCGGGTTAGACCAATATGAGGAAAATATTTCCTTCCGAAACCCAATATCGGCGAAAATTTCCTTCGGGGGGACAAAAAATGCAACGTTGAATGCATCTAATTTCTATCAATTCGATAGAGTTCAGCCGTCATCAACGGAGGCGGAAATGACCAAACCTCATTTCAAGAAACTGCTCGGCGCACTGGTCGCCACATCGATCCAGTTCGGCACGCTCGGTTTCGCGTTTGCCGATACGACCATTCTGAACGTGTCCTACGACCCGACACGCGAACTCTACAAGGCCTATGACGAAGCCTTCGTCGCACACTGGAAGGCCGAGACCGGCGAGACGGTCACCATCCAGCAATCGCATGGCGGCTCCGGCGCCCAGGCCCGCGCCGTGATCGACGGCCTCGATGCCGATGTGGTCACGCTGGCGCTCGAAGGCGACATCAACGCCATCGTCACCAAGTCGAAGAAGATCAACCCGGACTGGCGCAAGAAGTTCGAGAACAATTCGGCGCCTTACACCTCGACCATCATCTTCCTGGTCCGCAAGGGCAACCCGAAGGGCATCCACGACTGGAGCGATCTGGTCAAGGACGGTGTCCAGGTGATCACGCCGAACCCGAAGACGTCGGGTGGCGCCCGCTGGAACTACCTTGCCGCCTGGGCCTATGCCAACGCCAATGATGGCGGCGACGAGGCCAAGAACAAGGAATTCGTCGGCAAGCTCTACGCCAATGCTCCGGTGCTCGACACCGGTGCGCGCGGCTCGACGGTCACCTTCGCGCAAAAGGGCATCGGCGACGTGCTGATCGGCTGGGAAAACGACGCCTATCTGGCGCTCAATGAATTCGGAGCCGACAATTTCGAGATCGTCTATCCCCCGACCTCGATCCTGGCCGAGCCGCCGGTGGCGATCGTCGACGCCAATGTCGATGCCAAGGGCACCCGCAAGGTCGCCGAAGCCTATCTCGGCTGGCTCTATTCCAAGGAAGCCCAGACGATCATCGCCAAGAACCACTATCGTCCGGCCAAGCCCGAGCTGGTGGATGCGGCTGACATTCCGAAGACGCCCGAAATCAAGCTGATCTCCATCGACGATCCGCTTTTTGGCGGCTGGAAGAAGGCACAGCCTTATCATTTCGGCGATGGTGGTATATTCGACCAGATCTACAAGCCGGCCCAGTAGGATTTAGATCAGGACGACATGACCATAGCACCCGCCAAGGCGGGGTGGCGATTCAGACAGCCGAGTGTCATTCCGGGTTTCGGATTGACGCTCGGCTTCTCGCTTGCCTACCTCACGCTCATCATCCTCATCCCCCTGTCGGGCCTGATCTGGCGCTCGGCAGCCCTCGGCTGGACCGATTTCTGGGCGATCGCCACCGACCGCCGGACCATCAACGCACTCGAAATCAGCTTCGGCACAGCCTTCATCGCAGCCGCCGTCAACGTCGTCTTCGGCACGCTCGTCGCCTGGGTGCTGGTGCGCTACCGCTTCCCCGGCCGCCGCGTCGTCGACGCCATGGTCGACCTGCCCTTCGCGCTGCCGACCGCGGTCGCGGGCATTGCGCTGACCACTCTTTATGCGCCCAATGGCTGGATCGGCCATCTCCTGGCGCCGCTCGGCATCAAGGTCGCGTACACGCCGCTCGGCATTGTCGTGGCGCTTGTCTTCATCGGCCTGCCGTTTGTCGTGCGCACGGTGCAGCCGATCATGGAGGAGATCGACAAGGAAGTGGAGGAGGCCGCTGCGACGCTCGGCGCCAACCGCTTCCAGATCATCACCCGCATCCTGTTTCCCGGCCTGGCGCCGGCCATCATCACCGGCTTCTCACTCGCTTTCGCGCGCGGCGTCGGCGAATACGGCTCGGTCATCTTCATCGCCGGCAACCTTCCCTACAAGTCGGAGATCGCACCGCTTCTGATCGTCATCCGGCTCGAGGAGTACAATTATCCGGCGGCCACCGCGATCGCGGCGATCATGCTTTTGCTGTCGTTCGTGATGCTGCTGGTCATCAACCTGGCGCAGTCATGGAGTCGCAAGCGCTATGGCTGACCCCGAGATCAAATCCTACGAACCGCATCACGAGAGCCGGTCGGCGGCGGTGACCGAAAGCCGGCCGGTGCGGCTGCTGCTGATGGCGGTGGCCTTCGCCTTCCTCGCCATCTTCCTGCTGCTGCCGCTGATCATCGTCTTCCACGAGGCGCTGGCGAAAGGCATTGGCGCCTACACGGAATCGCTCTCCAATCCCGATACGCGCTCGGCGATCCGGCTGACGCTGCTGGTGGCGGTGATCGCCGTTCCGCTCAACGTCGTCTTCGGCATTTCGGCTGCCTGGGCGATCGCCAAGTTCGAGTTCAAGGGCAAGGCTTTTCTAACCACGCTGATCGACCTGCCCTTCTCGGTCTCGCCGGTCATTTCCGGCCTGGTCTATGTGCTTTTGTTTGGCGCTCAGGGACTGTTCGGTGAATGGCTGAAGGCGCACGGCATCCAGATCTTGTTCGCCGTGCCCGGCATCGTGCTCGCGACCATCTTCGTCACCTTCCCCTTCGTTGCCCGCGAACTGATCCCGCTGATGCAGGAACAGGGCAACGGCGACGAGGAAGCCGCGCTCTCTCTGGGCGCCAATGGCTGGCAGACCTTCTGGTACGTGACGCTGCCCAACGTCAAATGGGGATTGCTCTACGGCGTGCTTCTGTGCAACGCCCGCTCGATGGGCGAATTCGGCGCGGTCTCGGTCGTGTCGGGCCACATACGCGGGCTGACCAACACCATGCCGTTGCATGTCGAAATCCTCTACAACGAGTACAACGCCGTCGGCGCTTTTGCCGTCGCTTCGCTGCTTGCCGGCCTGGCGCTGGTCACGCTGGTCTTGAAAACACTTCTCGAGATGCGCTACGGCGCCGAGATCGCCGCGACGCGCGGGCATTAGATGCATGTCGCCCAAAAGTGTGAAGCGGTTTTGGGATAACGACATGCATCCACTAAAAAGGGACATTTGATGGAAGTTCGCGTTGCCAACGTACGCAAGGAGTTTGACCGGTTTCCCGCCCTCCATGACGTATCGCTTGACATCAAGTCGGGTGAGCTGATCGCGCTGCTTGGGCCATCCGGCTCCGGCAAGACGACGCTGCTGAGGCTTATCGCCGGCCTGGAGCGGCCGACGCGCGGAAAGATCTTCTTCGGCGACGAGGACGCCTCGCACCGCTCGATCCAGGAGCGCAATGTCGGCTTCGTCTTCCAGCACTATGCGCTCTTCCGGCACATGACGGTCGCCGACAATATCGGCTTCGGCCTCAAGGTGCGGCATGGACCGTCGCGACCACCGGCGGCCGAAATCCGCCGACGCGCCTCCGAACTGCTCGATCTCGTTCAGCTTTCCGGCCTGGAAAAGCGCTATCCGGCGCAACTTTCGGGTGGCCAGCGCCAGCGCGTGGCGCTCGCCCGGGCCATGGCCATCGAGCCCAAGGTGCTGTTGCTCGACGAGCCGTTCGGCGCGCTCGATGCGCAGGTGCGCCGGGAACTGCGCCGCTGGCTGCGCGAGATCCATGACCGTACCGGCCACACCACCGTCTTCGTCACCCACGACCAGGAAGAGGCGCTCGAGCTTGCCGACCGCGTCGTGGTGATGAGCCAGGGCCGCATCGAGCAGGTCGGCTCCGCCGACGAGATCTACGACACGCCGAACTCGCCCTTCGTCTACTCCTTCATCGGCGAATCGAGCATGCTGCCGGTCAAGGTTGAGAATGGCGAGATCTGGCTCGCCGACCGTCCGATCGGCGTGTCGGCGCCGCACGCACCCGAGGGCGATGCGACGCTGTACTTCCGCCCGCACGATATCGAACTGCTCGACGGCTGCAGCGGCTGCATCGCCGGCACGGTCGCCGCCAGCCGCCGCGTCGCCGGCACAAGACGCGTCGAACTGGAAATCGGCGGCGAGCGCCAGCGCGTCGAGATCGAACTGCCTGTGGACCATCCTGCGGCGCAGAAGAGCCGGGTGGCGTTCAGGCCGAGGCGCTGGAAGCTTTTCCCGGCGGCATAGACATCGATCCGGCGCTACTCCAGCCAGTTCTCGACCGTCAGGCCCTTGATCCGACGGAACTCAGCGGTGTTGGCCGTCACCAGAGTCGTCCCCAACACACAGGCATGGGCAGCAATGAAAAGATCATTGTGGCCGATTGGCTGGCCTCTGGCCTCCAGCTCGGCACGAAGTGCTCCGTATTCGTTATCCATCGGCACATCGAGCGGCAACACAGGAACCTCGGCGAGCAATTCCTCCACCTTGGCGAGCAGCTTGGCCGATCTCTTGCGGGCGCAGCCATAACGCAGCTCCGAGGCGACAACGATGCTGGTGCACAGGGCACCGTCTCCCGCGCGAACCGCCGCACTGGCAGCCTTGCCGGCAGGGTTTCGGATCATGTCGCTGAGAATGTTGGTGTCCAGCATGAACCGCATCAAAAGATATCCTCAGGCCCCACGGGCGCATCATGGATCTCGGGAAAGTCGTCTTCAGGACCAAGCGGCGGCTCTTTCGCCCATTGGGTGAGCAAGGCGGTGAGGCCTGGTTGACGGACCGGCTCGATGATCAGCCGGTTGCCATCGCGGCTGATCAGGACCTTCTCGCCAGGCAGCTCGAATTCGACAGGGATGCGAACCGCCTGACTGCGGTTGTTGCGAAACAACTTCGCCTCCCTGGGCGGTGGTATTGAGTGACGGTGCTGCGGCATGGCAGCCTCCCCTGTCTGTTCCACTTGTATATGCCATTTGTATATGCCACTCGGCCTCGAATTGCAAACCACAGAAAACCCCAACGCATCGGCATTTCGGCTGGAATGAAATTTCGCCGATAACCTGCTTCAGCGATTTCTTTTTCGCTGCAACGCCATACGTCTGCCCCGTGTGCCTCGCAGTACACCCTCCGGCCCGGCTATGTTCTGGCAACGCATTGCACATCGGAGCCTGTTTTCATGAAGCGATTTTTCCTCAGCGTCGCCACTGTCGCCGGCCTGATCCTCGCCTGTTCGCAGGCCTGGTCGGCCGACAAATTGCTCAACGCTTCCTATGATGTCGGCCGCGAATTGTTCGCCCAGGTGAACAAGGCTTTCGTCGCCGGCCATCCGGGCGTCACCGTCGACCAGTCGCACGCCGGCACCTCGGCGCAGGCGCGCGCCATTGCCGAAGGCCTCGGCGCCGATGTCGTCACCTTCAACCAGGTCACCGACATCGACTTTCTGGTCAAGAAAGGCCTTGTCTCCGCCGACTGGCAGAAGGATTTCCCCGACAACGCCTCGCCCTTCTATTCGCTCCCATCCTTTCTCGTCCGCGCGGGCAACCCCAAGCACATCAAGGACTGGAACGACCTCGTGAGCGACGACGTGCAGGTGATCTTCCCCAACCCCAAGACCTCGGGCAATGCGCGCTACACCTATCTGGCCGCAACCGCCTACGCCAAGGAAGCCTTCAAGGGCGACGACGCCAAGGTGAAGGAGTTCGTCACCAAGCTGTTCAACAACGTGCCGATCTTCGACACCGGCGGGCGCGCCGCCACCACCACCTTCGTGCAGCGCGAGATCGGCGACGTGCTGATCACCTTCGAGTCGGAAACGCGCGGCATCCGCAAGGAGTATGGCAACGACAAGTTCGAACAGGTCACGCCAACGGTCAGCCTGCTCGCCGAATTCCCGGTGGCGATCGTCGACAAGGTCGCCGACGAGCACGGCAGCCGTGACCTCGCCAAGACCTATCTCGACTTCCTCTACACGCCCGAGGGCCAGACCATCGCGGCTGAAAATGGCCTGCGCGCCCGCAACGCTGAAGTCGCGGCAAAATACAAGGCCGACTTCCCCGATGTCCGCCTGCTGACGGTGGAAGACGTCTTTGGCGGCTGGGACAAGGTACAGAAGGAGCACTTCGCCGCCGGCGGTCTGCTCGACCAGACCTATGGCAGCCGCTGATATCAGCAGCGTTCGACCTCACCTCACAAGAAAGCCGGCGCTTTGCCGGCTTTTTTGATTTCGCGCGCCGACAAACGGCTTTCAGGCGGAATCTGTCGCGATCGGCGAAAACGTTACAAAGAATCAACGCCTTTGTGCCTAACATCTCAACCGGGCGGCTTGTTCTACGCGAAACCGGGTTGTTCAGGCGAAACGTCATGATTTGCACACAAACAACCGCCAGATGCGGGTGGTTGGGGTTTTCATGAACTGAAGCGGGCATGCTTACCAAAAAAGGCAAATACGGCCTCAAGGCCCTCGTGCATCTTTCCGGCCTGCCGGTCGGCCAGCTTGCATTCGTCAACGACATCGCGATCGCCAACAACATCCCGAAGAAATTTCTGGATGCCATTCTGGGCGAGCTGCGCAATGCCGGCTTCGTCCTCAGCCGCAAGGGCAAGGAAGGCGGTTATCGCCTCGCCCGGCCGGCTTCCGAAATCAAGATCGGCCACGTCGTGCGCGTGCTGGACGGCCCGCTCGCTCCCATACCCTGCGCCAGCCGCACGCAATACCAGCGCTGCGAGGATTGCGACGAGGCGACCTGCCAGGTCCGGCACATGATGCTGGAAGTGCGCCAGGCGATCGCCGAAGTGCTGGACAATCGCAGCCTCGCCGCCATGCGCGACGCCGACAATGATGATTTTCCGGTCGAGCTGACATCGCAGATCTAAATTAGAGCATGGTCCCGAAAAGTGCGAACCGGTTTTCGGACAAGATCATGCTGAAATGAGAGTCCTCAGACCAGGCCGAGCTTGCCGGCCAGGCCGACGCGCTGGATTTTGCCGGTGGGACCCTTGGGTATCTCCTGGAGAAACAGGATGTGGCGCGGCACCTTGAACTCGACGATCCGGCTGCGCGCGAAATCACGAATCTGCTCGGCATCGGCGGTGGCGCCCTCGGCCAGCACGATGGCCGCACCCACCTCTTCGCCGAGCATGGCGTGCGGCACGGCGAAGGTCACCGCCTGCGCCACCAGCGGATGATCGAGCAGCACATTGTCGACCTCAAGCGGCGAGATCTTTTCGCCGCCGCGATTGATGATCTCCTTCAGCCGCCCGGTGATCTTCAGATCGCCATCCTCGTCGATGAGGCCCTGGTCGCCGGTGCGGAACCAGCCATCGCTGAAGGCAGCTTCATTGGCCACCGGATTGTCGAGATAGCCATCATGGATGTTGGCGCCGCGCACCGCGATCTCGCCCTTTTTACCCGCCGGCAGGATCGTCCCCTTGTCGTCCAGGATCGTCACCTGCGGACCCGCAGGCAGGCCGACCGAGCCTGGCTTGCGGCGTGCCGGCGGCAGGCCGTTGGATGTCATCTGGTGCGCCGCCTCGGTCATGCCATAGGCCTCGACCACCGGACAGCCGAAGACGCGCTCGAGGTCGCGGAACACGGTGTCGGGAAGCGCTGCCGAAGACGAGCGGATGAAGCGCAGCCGCGCAGCCGCGATGGTTTCGCCATTGCGGGCGGCGCGCGCCAGGATCGCCTGATGCATGGTCGGCACCGCGCTGTACCAGCTCGGCCGGAAATCGCCCAGCCAGCCGTAGAATTTGAGCGGGTTGAAGCCCGGCGTGCAGACAACAGCGCCGCCGACTGCCAGCTGTGCGCTGAGCGCCGCCATCAGCCCGTGAATGTGGAACAGCGGCATCACGTTGAGACACATATCGTTTGCCGACAGCGCCAGGGTGCTGGCGATGTTGGCCATCGATGCCTGCAGATTGCGCTGCCGCAAGCCGACGATCTTCGGTCGCGCCGTGGTTCCCGATGTGTGCAGGACAAGCGCGAAATCGTCGGGTCCGTTGAACTGCATATCGTCGAGGCGAGCCTCGCTGGCAGCCTCCACCTCGGCGTCGCCCGCCAGCAGAAACTCGCCGGCCTTGGCGCCGTCAGTCACGACGACGTCGAGCACCGCAATGCCGTGCCCCTTTGCGGCGTTGCGCGCGGCATCGCCCATGCCTTGTCCGCACAGCAGCAGCTTCACATCGAGATCGCCGAGATAGAAGCGGAATTCGTCTTCGCCGTAAGCCGGATTGAGCGGCGCCGCCGTCGCCAACGCCGAGACCGCTAGGAAACAGGCCGCCATTTCCGGGCCGTTGGGCAAGACGATGCCGACGGCCGTGCCGCGGGCAACGCCACGCCTGGCGAGATCGCCGCAGAGCTTGTCGACAAGATTGGCGAGGCCGGCAAAGCTCAGGGATGGCCGGTCCGGCGCCATCAGCGCCACCGCAGCCGGCCGCCAGGGCGCCAGTTGGGGAAGTGCTACCGATAGGGCCTGTTTCAAGTTCGAACCCTGAATGGCGTTCACCATGGCCTTGCCGGCGCCGATTGCGCGCCCGTGGCAGACGCAGTAAAGCGATTTCCGGACGCACGCAAGAACAGGTGGACACCGATCGGATGAGGCTGCCGTGGTTGGGAAAATCCCGGAAAGCCGACCGGACACCATCTTCCGCCGTCATTTATCATACGGAAATCATCGCCGACATCCTGGTGCCCGAACGCGCCGAGCATGTCCGCTTCTTCAGCCGCAAGCAGGTCCGCGCCGGCAAGTTGCGCACCTTCAACAACAGGGATCTCCGCGAGCTGCTGCTGGCCGCCTTCTACATCGGCGTCGCGGCATCGCTGCCGGTCAATTGGTGGGCCGCGATCTGCAGCCGCGTATCGGGGCTGCGCCTCAAGCGCCATATCCGCAAGGATTTCGTGCGCTACGCCGCCGCGACGCGCGCCGTGCTCGGCAATGGCATCGATGCGCAAAGGCAGTTCAGGGCCTTGCTCTGCGCCAACCACCGCCGGCGTTTGCTACTTGCCGCGCATCTCATCGGCCGCCGCTGGTCACCTGATATCCGGCTGGAGGGCCTGGAAGGCCTGCAAGCGGCGCTGAAGCGCGGCCACGGCGCTATCATCTGGTGCGATCAGTTCACGACCCAGACCATCATCGGCAAACGCGCTCTCCATGAAGCCGGCATCGAGACACACCAGCTCAGCGTCAGGGCTCACGGCATATCCGATTCGACCTTCGGCTTGCGCTTCCTGAACCCGCCGATGGTTCGGGTCGAGAACCGTTTCCTGAAAAGCCGGATCGTGTTCGACCGCAGCGACGCCTACCAGGTCACCGGCCGGATCCAGAAGATCCTTGGCAGCAACGGCGTGGTGTTGGTGACCAACACGGTGCATGCCGGCTCGACATTCACCGAAGTCGGCCTTGGCGAGAGCGGCTGGACCCACCTGGCTTCGGCGCCGACGAATTTCGCTGCCAGAGGCAAGGCGGCGCTGTTTTCCATGTCGACCTTCGAGACCGATCCGTTCCGCCAATACCGCGCCGTCCTAAGTCCCGAACTGGTGCCGGCCCCGGCAGAGGCCGGCGAGCGCGCGGCCAGAGCCGGCGCCAAGAACATGGCGCTGCAGGCCGAGTACATATTGCTCAAGCGCGACCGCTTGCTGGAGGCGCTGAAACTCTATCCCGAGCAAATGATGGTCTGGTCCGGCGCCGACCGGTTCACCGAACGGCCGGAAACCGCCTTGCCCGACGAGGGTGGTTCATGATTTTGCGCCGGCCAGCAGGCTGGCAACGGCGGTGACGATCTCAGCCACTGGAAGTGTGGCGTCGGCCGTCAGCGCCCGCTCGTCGGCGCCAGGCGGCTCAAGGATGGCGAACTGGCTTTCGACCAGGCTTGCCGGCATGAAATGGCCCTTGCGGTTGGCGACACGCTGCTTGGCGGTTGCGGGATCGATCTTCAGATAGATGAAATCGATATCCCGGCGGAAGCCACGCAGACGATCGCGGTAGCTGCGCTTCAGCGCCGAGCAGGCGGCAACCACGCTTTGGCCGCTGCCGGTCAGGTCGGCGATCCGCTCGCCGATGGCATCGAGCCAGCCCTCACGCAGTTGATCTGTGAGCGGCTCGCCGCTCGCCATGCGGGCGACGTTTTCGGGCGGGTGCAGCCTGTCGCCTTCGACAAAGACGGCCCCTTCCTCTGCTGCCAATGCCTTGCCGACAGCCGATTTTCCGCAGCCGGCGACGCCCATCACCACAATGGCCCGAGGCACTGAGCGGGTAGCGCCCATTGGCGCCTTTGCGGTCTTTTCGTCCACGGTCAGCGGCTTGCCGGCGCGCGGCCGTAGAGCAGGAGCATGGCAACGATGACCAGGCCATAGACGATCTGCCGCCCCGCCTCCGGCATCTGCATGACCGAAAGGATGGACTGCAGGAGCGTGATCAGGATGACACCGGCGACGGTGCCGAGATAGGAGCCGCGGCCACCCAGGATCGAGGTGCCGCCCAGAACCACGGCGGCGATCGACGGCAAGAGATAGGCATCGCCCATCGATTGCGCCGCCTTGGAGGCATAGCCGGCGAGAAGCACCCCGCCAAAGGCGGACAGCCCGCCTGAGATAGCGAAGGCGATCATCACCACGCGCCTTGTATCGATGCCGGAGAGATAGGCGGCACGCTCGCGGTTGCCGATGCCGTAGACGGTGCGGCCGAAGCTGGTGCGGGACAGCACGAACACCATCGCAGCGCCAATCAGCGCCCAGATGATGACGGCGTTAGGCACGCCAGGAATGGTAAAACCTGTCGCAAGATAGCGCATGGCGCCGGTGGCCGAATCCTGTGGCGAGTAGCCGCCGGTATAAACGACCATGAGCCCTTGCGCGACAGCGTTGGTGGCGAGCGTGATGATCATCGAGGGTATGCGCAGATAGGCGACGCCAAAGCCGTTGACGATGCCGATCAGCACCCCGCAGAAGATGCCGAACGGGATGGCCAGCGCCACACCGATCGGGCCATAGGCCGCAGCCGCACACGCCATCATCGCGCCCGCCGCCACCGCCCACGGCACCGACAGGTCGATCTGGCCTAGCAGGATGACCAGCATCATGCCTGTGGCGATGACGCCGAGGAACGAGGCCACCTTGAGCTGCTGCAAGAGATATTCAGGCGACAGAAAGCTCCTGGAATAGAGGCTGCCTAGGAACAGCAACAGCACGATGCAGGCGAAGGCCGTCAGCACCGCCGGATCGGCGCGGCGGATGAATTTCGGCATGCGGCCGGCTATGCCGCCCAACGTCGTTTCGCTCACAGGAACCACTCCAGCCGGTTGCGGACCCGAAACAGTGCGAAGGCGCCGAGGCTGACCGCAACCAGCAGGATAACGCCCTGGAACAGTGGCTGCCATAGCGGGTCGAAATCGAACACGAACAACAGGTCGCCGATGGTGCGGAAGGCCAAGGCGCCGAAGATGGCGCCGATGGCGCTGCCTTTGCCGCCGAACAGCGAGACGCCGCCCAGCACCACCGCGGCAATCGAAAACAGCGTATAGGCGTTGCCGCTGGCATAGGCTGCATCGCCGGTATAGGTGAAGAAGGTCAGGAACAGTCCGCCGATCGCGGCCAACAGGCCTGCGAGCGCGTAGGCAGCGAACTTGCCGCGCCTTATCGGCACACCGGACATGTAGGCCGCCGTCTCCGAGGACCCGGCCGCATAGGCCGCGCGCCCGAGCACCGAGCGGCTGAACGGCACCCAGACCACGAGCACGACGGCGAGCAGCACGACCAGGCTCGCCGGCACCACGCCGAACAGGCGTCCGGTCAGCGCGTCGGCGAGACCTTCGTTGACCGAACCACCGGGAAACGGCCTGAGCAGCAGCGCGATGCCGAAATAGACCGCACCCGTGGCGATCGTGGCGACGATCGGCTGCAGGCGGCCGTAGATGACGATGGCGCCGTTGATCGCCCCGCAAAGGAGCCCGGTGCCGAGCACGGCGATGACGCCGAAAGCGGTCTCGAGGCCGGTGCCGATGACCACCCAGGAGGCGAGGCAATTGGTCAGCGTGAAGATCATGCCGACGGAGAGGTCGATGCCGGCGGTGATCACGACCAGTGTCTGCGCCATGGCGACGAAGGCGAGCAGCACGCCCTTGTTGGACGCCGTCTGCACGACATTGGCGGTGAAGCCCGCCGGATGGTTCGAGGTGTAGATGACGAACATGACAATGAATATGCCGAGTGCCATCAGTGTTCCGCGCTGCTCGGCCAGCCAGTAGCGCCACTCTTTCACGCGTCCGCTCCCTGTCTTGCGCCGGCATCGTCCCTTGCGCCGGCGTCATCGCCCTGGATGTTGAGCGCGCTTGCAATGAGCGCCCGCTCGGTGATCTCGGCTCCGACCAGCTCGCGCTTGACCGCGCCGTCATAGAGCACCAGCACGCGGTCGCAGCAGCCGATCAGTTCGTCATAGTCGGTTGAATAGAACAGGATCGCCGCCCCCGCATCCGCCAGCTTGCGCATCAGTTGATAGAGTTCCTGCTTGGTGCCGACGTCGATGCCGCGCGTCGGATCGTTGAGCAGGATGATACGCGGCTGGCGCATCAGCCATTTGGCGATGACCACCTTCTGCTGGTTGCCCCCCGACAGCGCACCGACCGGAATGTCGAGGCCGGCCGTCTTGATCGCCAGCAGCCCGACCATGTCGTCGATCAGCCGCTGTTCGGCGGCGCGGTCGATGATGCCGGCCTTGGACAGCCGGTCTAGGGCGGCAAAGGACAGGTTCTCCCGCACCGTCATCGGCAGCATCAGGCCTTCGGTCTTGCGGTCCTCCGGGATCAGCGCCATGCCGATGCGGTCGTCGCGCGCCGCTTGGGGGCTGGCGATCGAAACAGGCTTGCCGTCGATAAGGATCTGGCCGCCGAGGCCGCGCAGCACACCGAAAAAGGCAAGCAGCAATTCGCGCTGGCCCTGGCCGTCCAGGCCGCCAAGGCCGACGACCTCGCCTGCCCCGACCGTCAGCGAGACATTGTCCAGCCGGTCCGTCCAGGACAGCTTGCGCGCCTCCAGCACGGGAACGGCGGCGGCTGCGGTGCGCGCGGGTTTCGGCGGGAAAATATGGCTGTATTCGCGCCCGATCATCAGTTCGACGACTTCGTTGTCGCTCTTTGTGCCTGCCTTGTAGCTGGCGACATTGCGGCCGTTGCGAAACACCGTGCAGTGGTCGGCAAGCTCGGCGATCTCGTTCATGCGGTGCGAAATGTAAAGCAGCGCCAGCCCTTCCGAGCGCAACCGCTTGAGCACGCTGAATATCCTGGCGACGTCCGTCGCGGTCAGCGCCGAGGTCGCCTCGTCGAGGATCAGGATGCGCGGCTTCCTGGCCAATGCCTTGGCAATCTCGACCATCTGTCTTCTTGAAAGCGGAAGATCCTTGACCAGCGCCAATGGATGGATGTCGGCCGCACCTGCGCGTGCCAGCGCATCCTCGGCAATGCGGCGCTGCGCCTTGCGGTCGATCATGCCGAAACGCTTCGGCGGATCGGAGATGACGATGTTGTCGGCAACGCTGAGTTCGGGAACCAGCGACAGCTCCTGGAAGATGCAGACGATGCCGGACTTGTTTGCAGCAGCAGGCGAAGCGAACGTCACCTCGCTGCCGTTCAGCATCATGCGGCCTTCGTCGGGCGCGACGACGCCCGCCATGACCTTGATCAGCGTCGATTTGCCGGCGCCGTTTTCGCCGAGAATGGCGTGGATGCTACCGGACGAGACCGAAAGCTCGGCCTTTTCCAGCGCCCGCACACCACCATAGCGCTTGGATATGCCTTCCATCCGGAAGAGCGGAACCGCACCGTCCATCGGCCCTCCCGAGGCAGTTTGACTTCAAGGGATATCGAGTGGCCGGCGCCGCGGAGATCCCGCGGCGCCGGATATGCCGCCTATTGGTCAGCCCTATTGGTCAGCTTTGGTCTGACCCATAATTTCCTGCGCGGTGAAATTGATGCCGCAGGTCGGGAAGGAATTGCCGACGAAGAAATTGTCGGACTGGTCGGGGAAGAAATCCTGACCGGCCTTGAAGTTCGGATCCTCGACGATCGCCAGCGGCAGCTTCACCGCTTGCGGCACGACGTTGCCTTCGAGCGCGGCAATCGCCGTCTTGATGGCGACCGCGACCTGCGCCGGACCGGTGCCGGCCGATGAGCATTTCAGCCCGTCGCCGGCATGTGCCGCGCAGAACTTGCGGAAACCGTTCTCGGTCTCGCCGCCGAACGGCACGAAAGCATGCTTGGCATCGATCATCGCCTGCACGATGCCGGTGTCGCCGCCTTGCCCGGTGATACCGTCGAACGGACCGTTGGTGGCAATGGCGTCGGCCGTGGCCTTCTGTGCCACGCCGTCGTCCCATTTGCCGACCACCTCGGTGACGTCCCATTTCTTGCCGGAGGCATCGAGCGCTTCATGGATGCCGTTGTGACGGTCGGTGTCCACGGAAGTTCCGGCAACGCCGCGCACTTCGAGCACCTTGCCGCCATTCGGCACATGGCCGACCAGCCATTTGCCCCACAATTCGCCAAGGCCCTTCTGATCGACATTGACGTTGATGGCGTCCTTGGTATCGAGAATATTGTCGAAGGCGACGAGGATGACGCCAGCTTCCTTGGCGCGCTTGATGACCGGCCCGAAAGCGGTCGGGTTCTGGGCGTTGACGACGATCGCGTCATAGCCGGAATCGATGAAGTTGTTGATCGCCGAAATCTGAGCCGGCACGTCCTCGCCGGTCGAGACGACCTTGAATTCCTTCAGTTTCGCGGCGACCTCCGGCTGGGCCGCATAGGCCTTGGCGGTCTGCACCATCTGGATGCGCCAAGTGTTGGCGATATAGCCATTGGCGAGCGCGATGCGGTATGGGCCGTCTTTCTTGGGGAACTTGAAGAACTGCGTATCAGCCGCCCAGGGCGCAAAGCAATCCGGCTCAGCCGACGGTCCCTTGACAACTTCCGGGTCGGCCATGGCCGACGAACTCAGCATGACGAATGCAGTGGCGGCAACGATGCCACCAACAAGTGACTTGATCATAGATATTCCTCCCAGTTGTAGTTTTATTTGCGGCTGCTTGTTTATTTGATGCTGTTTGTCGTGGTGTGTTTTCCACGCCGAAGGCCCTCCAGCCTGGCCGGCGCCACGTCTCAAGGGCCCGAAGCCGGCCCGATCCCCTCCCCCTCGCCGCTTCACAGGCGAGAAACGAAACTAGCATATTATACATAATAAACAAGCATGAGCTGTTGCTTATGTATAATAAACAGGGGCGGCCTTTCATCAAAACGTCTGCCCGACGAAAATGGTAGCGCTACCATGACGTTGTGTAAAGCACCATTTGCTGAGGCAGCCAAAGCGTGTTCAGCGTGCGGTGCTCTCGCGGGGCTTGAGTTCGAAACCGAGATCGACGACCCGCTGCTCAGGCCTTCGTCCTGCGATCGCCGCCAGCGCCATGGCGACAGACCGACGGCCGATTTCATAGCGAGGGGTGCGGATACTGGTGAGCGGCGGGAACGCCGCCTGCATCATTTCGAGGTCGTTGAAGCCGACAATGCCGATTGTTTTCGGCACGTCGAGCGCGGCGCTATGGCATTCGAACAAAACGCCGAGCGCGATGTCGTCATTGTTGCAGAAGACGCCGTCGAGCGCCGGCATCTTGGCCAGCGCATCGCGAAGCAGCTCGCGGCCGAGCGTCACGCTGGACAGTAGCGGAGTGGTGGTGACGAGCCGCGGGTCGAACAGGCCGGCCTTCTCCATTGCCGCGCGATAGCCGGCAAGCCGCCGCTGCGAGCGCGGGTCCATGCGTGCGCCGATGAAGCCGATCCGCCGGCAGCCCGCCTCGATCAGATGCTCGGTCGCGGTGCGGCCGCCGTCGAAATGCGAGAAGCCGACCAGCATGTCGACCGGATCGGGCCCGGTCTCCATCACCTGCACCACCGGGCAGCCCGCGCTCTCCAGCAGCTTTCGCGAGGTCGGCGTCTGGTCGATGCCGGCCACGATCAGCGCCGCCGGGCGCTGCGGTGCGAACACCTGCAGCAGGCGCTCCTCCTCGAGGCCGGAATAATGGGTGTTGCCGAGCTGGACGCGGAACGGGCCGTCCGACAGGCTGTCATAGATGCCGCGCACCACTTCTGCGAAGACGTTGTTGGTCAGCGACGGCACCAGCACGCCGAACACATCGGCGCGCGCCGAGGCCAGTGCCCGTGCATTGGGATCCGGGACATAACCGAGTTCGTCGACGGCGGCCTGGATCTGGCGCCGCAGATCCTGGCTGACGCGTTCCGGTTCGCGCAGCGCCCGCGACACGGTAATGGCGCCGACGCCGGCCTTGCGCGCCACATCTGATAGGGTCGGGCGGCCGCCCCCGCGACGCGAGCGCGGCTTGGTCATGGACATCCTCCACGTGCCGGGCCCCGGCCGCTGCGCCCTTGCGAAACCATGTTCAGCTTTTCCACTGCCACCATGCCAACCGGCTGCTGCCGCACCCACTCGCCTGCTGGCGTCGCGCAGCCAATCGCCCTTGTCAAGCAACAGGGCAATCCTGCCTTCCTAAGCCATCAGGGCAGCACTGCGTTTTGCTTTCCACAGCAGCAGCCCGATGGCCACTATGTTCAGCAAGTTCCACGCGATCCCGTTGAGGAACGCGGCGGCGTAAGAGCCGGTCAGGTCGTAGATCCAGCCCGACATCCAGCCACCGATCGCCATGCCGAAGATGGTCGCCATCATGACGATGCCGATACGCTGGCCGGCCTCCCTGGCGGGCAGGTATTCGCGCACGATGATGGCATAGCAAGGCACGATGCCGCCTTGCGACAGGCCGAACACCAGCGACACGACATAGAGCGAGGCAAGCCCGTCGAACGGGATGTAAAACAAAAGCGACAGGCATTGCAGCACGGAACCGATAAGCAGGGTTTTCACGCCGCCGATGCGGTCGGCGACAAAGCCGGAGGCGAGCCGGCTGACGACGCCCGCCGCCATCATGATCGACAGCATGTCGGCGCCATGCGCAATGCCGTAGCCAAGATCCATGCAATAGGCGACGATGTGCACCTGCGGCATCGACATCGCCACGCAGCAGCCGAGACCGGCAACGATCAGCAGCACCTGTAACGCCGCCGGCGACAGCGAAATCGACTGCACTGGCCGGCTTCCGGGCGAACCGGCGGCAGCCGCCGCCGGAGCAGCGCGCCGCAACAACAGCACCAGTGGCACCATGGTGACCAGGCAGAAGACACCGATGCCGGCATAGGTGAAGCGCCAGCCTTCCGCCTTGATCAGTGTCGGCATGATGGTTGGCCAGAGCGCTCCGGCGAGATAGTTGCCAGCCGCCGCAGCTGTGACGGCGACGCCGCGCCGACGGTTGAACCAGTGCGAGATGTCGGCGATCAGCGGCCCGAAGATCACCGATGTGCCGACACCAATCAGCACGCCCTGGGCAAGGGTGAATTGCAGGATAGAGGTCGACAGCGCGGCGAGCAGCAGGCCGGCGGCGAGAGCCACCGAGGATAGCAGTGCCGGGATCCAATACCCCATGCGATCGACCGCGCGGCCAACCAGCACATTGCCGGCGGCGAAGCCGACCATGGTTGCGGTGTAGGGCATCGATGCCGCGGCGCGGTCAACGCCGAACTCGGCCTGCACGGCCGGCAGCACGACGACGACGGCCCACATGCCGACCGCACCGATCGTCGCCAGCAGCATGGAGATGGCAAGCCGCATCCAGGCGTAGCTGCTGTCGATGCCGGGGCTATCCGCCTGATTGGCGACGATCGGGGTCAAGGCGTTTCCTGTCTACGGTCCTGGGAAGTCGACCGTTGTGTCGCCACTATCGGCGCATTCACCGCGACGGGCAGCGCCACAGGGCCATGATCCGTGGCTCCAGCGACCCGGCGGCTTTCTCGGGAACCGGCGGCGGCCTGCTCGAGTTTTTGCGACAGGAAGGAGTTTGTCATGACCGCGAAAAAGAAATGGTCGGCCGAGGTGACCGAGCACAGCGATGCGATGGACCTCGAGGACCACATCTTCGAAGCCGACGACGCCAGGAAGATCGCGGCCTCGCTCAAGCGCTCGGCCGAGCACAGCGACCGCCGCAAGGCCGAGCCGTTTCAGTCGGCCATGTCGATGCTGAATTTCTACATCAACCGCGCCGGCAAGAACCTGCCGCAGGCGCGCCGGAAAGTGCTCGAGGACGCCAAGGACGAACTGCGCGCGGCCTTCGGAAGGCCGCAGCAGGATTAATGCATGTCGCTCAAAAGTGGCGCCGGTTTTGAGACAACGACATGCAAAGACCTAAGCGCGTCGACTTAGTCCGTTCAAACGGGACGCGCTTTAGCGCTCCCGATTGGCTCTGCCAAATTCACCTCAACTGGACCTAGTGACAGGTCCTCTTTCCCCTCAGTTTGCCGGCCTCGGCTTTGTGTTTCCCCGAGCCCTTTGAAGTAGCGGCATGACGGTCAAGATCGGCATCAATCCCATCACCTGGAGCAATGACGATGTTCCCGCACTCGGCGGCGATACGCCGCTCGCGACATGCCTGTCGGAAACCAGGCAGGCCGGCTATCGCGGCACCGAACTCGGCGGCAAATTCCCCAGGCGAAGCGACGAGCTTGGACCGATCCTGTCTTCTTACGGACTGGAACTCGTCTCCGGCTGGTATGACGGCCGCATTCTGGACCGCACGGTCGACGAGGAATTCGCCGCCCTCACCTCGCATCTGACCCTGCTGCGCGACCTCGGCGCCAAGGTCGTCGTCTATGCCGACACCTCGCGCGGCCGTCATGACGGCATTTTCGCGCCGATCTCACAGCGTCCGCGCCTCGCTGACGGCGAATGGACCGCCTATGGCGAGAAGCTGACCGAACTCGCCGACCGCATGGCTGCCTTCGGCGTCGGCATGGCTTTCCATCACCATATGGGCACGATCGTCGAGAGCGATGATGAGGTCGACAGGCTGATGGCCGCAACCGGCAAGAGCGTCGGCCTGCTGTTCGATACCGGCCATTGTCTGTTCTCAGGCGGCGACCCGGCCTCCCTCCTGAACCGGCATCTCGACCGCATCGTGCATTTCCATTGCAAGGACGTCCGCGCGGCCGTGCTGGAGAAGGCACGGCGCGAGGACATGAGTTTCATGGCGGCAGTGATGGAAGGAATCTTCACCGTGCCCGGCGATGGCTCCGTCGATTTCCTGTCGCTGCTGCAGCCTCTGGCCAGCCATGGCTTCGAAGGCTGGATCGTCGTCGAGGCCGAGCAGGATCCGGCCAAGGCACACCCCTTGACCTATGCCACGAAAGGTTACGCTTCGCTTCTCAAAACGGCCTGCGCGGCCGGGTTCGACGTGGCAATACGAGACATGGCCTAACCACCGCCGGGGGGCTGGTGGTTGGGCCGGTTGGGCGCGCGCCTCGGTAGGGGTAGCGACGCGAAAGCGCCCGGCGATCCGCGCCGCCGCCCTCCCTTGGCGGCGCGGATCGCACAGTTCTTGGCATCGAAATTTTTGCCCCCGAGTTGCCGGCCCGGCGTTTCCAGCTTGAGGCTGGGGACGAGGCATGCCTTGATGCAGATGGAGGAGCGACATGGCATTCGAGGCGGCACTCGGCATGGAACGGCTTTGCACCATCCGTGAGATCGCCGAGAAGGCGGAACTCGGCGCGGCAACCGTTCACCGCGCGCTGAAGAACAGCCGCGAGGTCCGTCCCGAAACCAGACGGCTGGTGCTGGAGACTGTCTGCCTGCTTAACGAAGAGAAGATCGCCCGCGCCGCCAGGTTGGTCGGAGACTAGCTTGGCCGACCATATGCGCCTTTCCCTCGACATCATGTCGGTCGACCGCGGCTCGGACGAACCGATGCACCGGCAGATCTACGGCGCCTTGCGGCGCTTCATCCTCGACGGCCAGATCCAGCAGAACACGCTGCTTCCTTCGACACGCTCGCTGGCCGAGGATCTCAAGGTCGGCCGCAACACGGTGATCGCCGCCTACGACCAGCTGCTCGCCGAAGGGTTTATAGAGGCGCGCGCCGGGTCCGGCACCTGGGTGGCGCCGATCCAGCAGAAACGCCCACCGGCCGCGCTGCGCGCCGGCCTCGCCGCCCCGCAAAAACTCTCGCGGCGCGGTCAGACCATCGTCAACGGCCCGCAGCCGCCACGCAATGCCGGCGTCATCAACTTCCATCCGGGCGTGCCGGAATCGGCATCCTTTCCCTTCACCATCTGGTCGAGCCTTCTGGTGCGCAATGCGCGCAGCCGCGATGAGAATTTGCTCGGCTATATCTCCTTTGCCGGCCATCCCGGCCTGCGCCAGGCCATCGCCTCGACCATAAGCCTGTCGCGCGGCATCAATTGCACCGCCGACCAGGTCATCATCGTCACCGGCGCGCAGGCAGCACTCGACCTCGCTTCGCGCGTGCTGATGGACGAAGGCGACCATGTCTGGATGGAGGAGCCCGGCTATCTCGGCGCCAAGAGCGCCTTTCTCGCCAGCGGCGCGCAGCTTGCGCCCTTGAAGGTCGATCGCCTTGGATGGCATCTCGCAGACCCAGAGCTGCCGCCGCCGCGCCTGATCTATGTGACGCCATCCTGCCAGTGGCCGTTCGGCACCATCATGCGCATCGAGGAACGGCTGCAGCTGCTCGACATCGCCGAGCGCCACGGCGCCTGGATCGTCGAGGATGATTATGACGGCGAGTACCGGTACCGTGGCCGGCCGGTACCGGCGCTGCGCGGCCTCGATCACGCCGACCGGGTCGTCTATATCGGCTCCTTCGGCAAGACGCTGATCCCGGCGCTCCGCATCGGCTATCTCATCGTGCCGCGCGAACTGTCGGTCCCCTTCGACCGCGCCGTCTCGATCACCGGCCAGTTCGCGCCGCTGATCCTGCAGGCGACGGTCAACGACTTCATCACGCAAGGCTATTTCGCCACGCATCTGAAGCGTATGCGCCGGCTCTATGCGCGCCGGCAGGCCAATTTCGTAAAACTGTGCCAGGAGCATCTGGCCGAATGGCTGACTGTGACCGAGAACGATTCCGGCATGCAGCTGCTGGCCAGTTTTATCCGACCCTACAAGGACAGCGACGTCGTCGCCGCTGCCGTCAAGGAGGGCCTCGACGTGCAGGGCATCTCGATCAACTACCATTCGAGCGAGCCGGAACACGGCCTGCTGCTCGGCTATGCCGCGATGGACGAACGCCAGATCCTGCGCGCAGTGCTGGCGCTGCGCGCCGCCTTTATGCGACTGGACCGGCAATAAGCCGGTCCAACGCGGCTCTTCAATTCACGCTGTCGAATTTCTGCAGGTCCACCGGTGCTGCCTTGCGCACCTCGACATCGTCCAGCGAGGCATTCTCCAGCGCCACACGGGCCGCCGCATCGATGTTATGGATCATGTCGTCGATGTCGGCGTCGCCATGCGCCGGATTCATCGCGATCATCACCGTGCGGTTGAGGATGTCGAGAGAACCCTTGCCGAGGTCGTCGGCATAGGTCAGCCGCAGGCCCTTGTTTTCCGGCAGCGTGTACGGATTGAGCGCCGGATGATGCGCGCCCTCATGCATCAGCACCTGGTCCCACTGGGTGAAATTGTGGCGGCCGGTCTTGCCGGCAATGACGCTCGGAATGGTCTTCGAAAAAGTCTGCGCCGCCTGTTCGCTGGGCAGCAGATACATTACCTGTGCCGCGCAATCGTCGTCGGGGCTGTTCATCGGCGACGGCGTCAGGCCGAGATTGCCGAGATGGCGCGTGCCGGCCAGCACCTTCTTCTTCTCCGCCCGCATCGCCTCGATGATGCCGTCCAGACGGTCGAGCTGGACATTGAGCATTGCACCCATCAGTTCCGAGGCGCGCGCCCCGATGCCGGCGAACGGCTTGATGCTGTCGCTGCGGCCCTGCCAGTAGAAGTGGCAGGGGTCGATGGCGCAGCGCGCGCGCTCGGCCACTTTCGGATCGCTGGTGGCGATGCCGCCGCCCTCGCCCGACGTGATGTTCTTGAAGTAGTTGAAGGAGTAGGCGCCGGCATGGCCGATGGAGCCGAGCTTCTTGCCCTCATAGCCGCCGCCAATGCCCTGGCAGACATCTTCCAGCACGAGCAGACCGCGTTTTTTAGCGATATCCATGATCGCGTTCATGTTGCAGGCCGCACCCCACATATGCACCGGGATGACCGCCTTGGTGCGCGGGCCGATGGCGTCGCGCAGAGCGGCCGGGTCAATGGTCAGGCTCTCGTCGATGTCGACAATGACCGGAATGGCGCCGACCGACAGCACTGCCGTTGCGGTCGCCATATAGGTGTGCGCCGGCACCAGCACCTCATCGCCCGGGCCGATGCCGAGGCCGATCAGGCCGGCGGCGAGCCCATAGGTGCCGCTGGCGGCCAGCGCAAAATGCTCGACGCCGAGATGCCTGGCATAGCGGGCCTCGAAGCGGTTGCACTCGCTGTTCTCGCCATAGCGAAACAGCGCACCCGAGCGGATCACCCTGGCAATGGCTTCGATCTCTTCTTCGCCGGCAGTGTACATGGCAAGTCTCCACATCGCTGATGGTATGAAAGCAGTACGCCTGCGGCCGCTGTTTGAAAGAACCACTCCGCTGCGATCTGACCAAGCCATCCCGGTTGCTTGATGGCCGGGTTTGACGCCGAATGTGGGCATATCGAATGAAATCGACATTCCAGAATGCAGGCCCGCGGAAAAATCGTACCCATCCGAATTCGTCGAAGTGGCCCTGTCGGAAAGCCGGCATTGGGCGTTCCATCCCGTCCAGTTGGGCAAACGGTCGGTTCCATGCAGCACGGGACACACTTTGGAAGACCCTCGAAACCGGCGTGCCGGCAAGATGGTGGCCGGCAAGATGGTGGCCGGCAAGACGGTGGCCGTCCATGACGCGACAGCTCGTCCTGCATGAAGACGATGTCGGCATGTGCCATGGCGCCAACAGCGCCTTCCTCGAACTGACCGCACACGGCGCCTGCAGCTCCGGCGCCGTGATGGTGCCGTGCCCATGGTTCCCTGAGATGGCCGAAGCGGCAGCCGCCGATCCCCGGCTCGATCTCGGCGTCCACCTGACGCTGAACAGCGAAAAGCAGCACTACAAATGGCGGCCGCTGACGTCGCCGTCGCGCGCGGCCGGCCTGACGGACGAGTTCGGCTATTTCTGGCCCGATGTAGCGACCACCCGCCGCAAGGCAGCACCGCAAGCGGTGGAAACCGAGCTTCGCGCGCAGATCGACACCGCCTACCGCGCCGGCATCGACGTCACTCATCTTGACGCCCATATGGGGGCAGCGCTGTCGCCGGAGTTTTGCGACGTCTACATCAAGCTCGGCCTGGAATATCGGCTGCCGGTGCTGTTGACCAAAACGCTGTCGGCCTATTCGCCCAACGACAATCTGGTCGGCGTCACCGAAGCGGCGTTCCAGCGCGGCGTCACTGGAGCCCGCGCCAAAGGCTTTGTCATCTTCGACGCCGCCATTCAGACGACCTGGGGCCGTCCACGCTCCAAGCCGATAGAGCCAGCCTACAAGGCATTGGTCGAAGGGGTCCGTGAAGGCCTGACCTTCTTTTGCCTGCACTTCAACGCGCCGGGCGAGCTCGAACTGATCGAGCCGCGCTCCGCCTATATCCGCACCGAGGAATATGAACTCTTCCGCGACCAGGCTTTTCGCGACTGGCTCGGGCTGCAGGACATCGACATCATCGGCATGAAGCCGTTGCGCGAGGAACTGCGTGCACGGCTCGGGGCATCGACACCGGCAAAGGCCCGCAAAGCGGCCACCCGGTCAGCGCCGTAAGCCGATCCGTCGGCCAACAGCGCAAAGAGGGATTTGGAACTGCAACGACAATGGGAGAATGACATGAAGACTGTTCTGAAACTGGCGCTCGGCGCGCTTGTCTCGATGAGTATGCTGGCGGGCGTCGTGCAGGCCGCGGGCCTGA
The DNA here is from genome assembly GCF_040323695.1 of Mesorhizobium sp. M0030. Taxonomy (NCBI): domain Bacteria; kingdom Pseudomonadati; phylum Pseudomonadota; class Alphaproteobacteria; order Hyphomicrobiales; family Phyllobacteriaceae; genus Mesorhizobium; species Mesorhizobium sp. M0030. Next base: position 24,624 of record NZ_JAMYVE010000007.1, read on the forward strand.
AGGACCCGAAGGATGTCCGCATCACCTTCGTGGTGCATGGCTCGGCCTCCGATCCCTACTGGTCGGTGGTCAAGCGCGGCGTCGACGATGCGGCGGCGCTCACCGGCGCCAAGGTCGAATATTATGCGCCGCAAGTGTTCGACGTGGTCGAACAGGCCCGCCTGCTCGACGCGGCCATCGCCACCAATCCCGACGGCATCGCCGTCTCCATTGCCGACGCCAATGCGCTTGGTAAATCGGTCAAGGCCGGCCTTGCCGCCAACATTCCGATGGTCGTCCTGGATTCCGGCGAGAAGGAAGGCGCCGAACTCGGCACCTCTCTCTACGTCGGCACAGTCTCCGAATATGATTCCGGCAAGAAGGCGGGCGAGCGGCTGGCCAAGGAAGGCACGCTCAAGGTCGTCTGCATCAACCACGAGGTCGGCAATGTCAGCCTCGACCAGCGCTGCCAGGGGTTGAATGACGGGCTGAAGCCGTCAGGCGGCGGCACCGAGGTGCTTACCGTGTCGCCCGATCCGGCCGACATCCAGCGCCGCACCGAGGCCTATCTGTCGGCGCATCCCGACACCCAGGCGGTGTTTGCGCTCGGCGCCACCGCCGCCAATCCGCTGATCCCGTTCTTCCGGCAGAAGGAACTGTTCGGCAAGATCAAGCTCTACACCTTCGACATCAGCCCCGAAGTCCTGGATTCCGTCGTCGCCGGCGAAATGGGCTTCGGCATGGACGCCCAGCAATATCTGATGGGATACCTGCCGGTGATCTATCTGGTCGAGCATGCCACACATGGCTTCTGGCCGCAGAACAACGCCTACACCGGGCCGCTGTTCATCGACTCGCCCGACAAGGCCAAGGCGATCCTGGCGCTCGCCAAGGACGGCATCCGCTAAGGCAAGACCAAAACGGATCGGGGAGCCGCCATGCGCTCCCCGTCTCTGGTCGAGATTGCGAAGTGAGCGATTGGGGAGCCTAATGGCTGTTGTGGAAGACAAGGCGATACCTCCAGAAGCGCCGGCCCCCGGGGTACTGGGCAAGGACCGTTTCGGCATGACGTCGAAACGGGCTGCCGGCACTGACGAGCGGCTGGCCAGCACCGGCCGGCTGACGCAATGGCTGCGCCGGCCCGAAGCCGGTGCCGCCGGCGGCCTCATCGCCACCGTCATCATCTTCGCCCTGCTGCCGGGTGCGTCGAACCTCTATTCGCTACAGGGGTCGATGACCTTCCTGACGCTGGCAGCCGAACTCGGCATCATCGCCACGGCCGCAGCCCTTCTCATCATCGCCGGCGAGTTCGATCTCTCCGTCGGCTCGATGGTCGGCTTCGCCGGCGTCGTCATCGGCCTGACCGTCAAATACTGGGGCTTGCCGCTGTGGGGCGGCATCGCCTGCGCCTTCGCTGTCGCCATCCTCACCGGCTACGTCAACGGCCTGATCGTGGTGAAGACCCGCCTGCCCTCCTTCATCGTGACGCTGGCGTCGCTCTACATCCTGCGCGGCCTGTCGATCGGCATCACCCGCGCCGTCACCGGCCGCACGCAGATCCCCTACATCCTCGACGGCGCGCCGGACCCGGCAACCGCGGGCCTGTTCAACGGCCATCTCCTGACCGGCTTCTTCCAATGGATGGGCACGCAAGGTTGGATCGCCACCCGCACCGACGGCATTCCCTTCGTCGTCGGCATTCCGATGTCGATCGTCTGGTGGCTCGGACTGACAGCGCTTGCCGGCTATGTCTTGACCCAGACCAAATACGGCAACTGGATCTTCGCCACCGGCGGCGACCTCAATGCCGCCCGCAATGTCGGCGTGCCGGTCGACCGGGTTAAGATCGCGCTGTTCATCTACACCGCCTGTGCCGCGACCTTGCTTGCCACCATCCAGGTGATGGAGGCCGGCTCCGCCGACACCACGCGCGGCCTGCTCAAGGAATTCGAGGCGATCATCGCCGCGGTCATCGGCGGCGTGCTGCTCACCGGCGGCTACGGCACCGTCTATGGCGTGCTGTTCGGCGCGCTGATCTTCGGCCTGGTGCAGATGGGCATCTTCTACACCGGCATCGACACCGACTGGTTCAAGGTCTTCCTCGGCATCGTCATTTTGATGGCCGTGCTGGTCAACAACTACATCCGCCTCAAGGCGCTCGGACGCGGAGGCGGCAAATGACCTACCCAAACCCGTCCCCGGCCATCCAGCCAGCCATGGAATTGCGTGGTGTGTCGGTCAATTTCGGCTCGGTGCGCGCGCTGCAGGATATCGACATCAAGGTCTATCCCGGCGAGGTGCACTGCTTGCTGGGCGACAACGGCGCCGGCAAGTCGACGCTGATCAAGGTTCTGTCGGGCGTGCACCGGCCGACCAAGGGCGAGATTTTCGTCGACGGCAAGCCCGTCACGTTCCGCAGCCCGCGCGACGCGCAGGACCTCGGCGTCGCGACGGTCTTCCAGGACCTCGGCATGATCTCGCTGATGTCGATCACGCGCAATTTCTTCCTCGGCCGCGAGCCGACCAGAAGCCGCCTGCCCTTCTCGCGCTTCGACAAGGAGCGCGCCAACACAATTGCCCGCCAGGCGATGGCCGATATCGGCATCGACGTGCGCGACCCGACGCAGGCCGTCGGCACGCTGTCGGGCGGCGAGCGCCAATCGGTGGCAATCGCGCGCGCAGTCCACTTCGGCGCCAAGGTGCTGATCCTTGACGAGCCGACCTCGGCGCTCGGCGTGCATCAGGCGGCCATGGTGCTGAAATTCATCATCGAGGCGCGCATGCGCGGGCTGGCGGTGATCTTCATCAGCCACAACATCCACCACGCCTACCCCGTCGGTGACACTTTCACGCTGCTCAACCGCGGCCGCAATCGCGGCACATACGCCAAGTCCGAGATCTCGCGCGATGAGGTGATTTCCATCATGTCGGGCGGCGAGGATTTGAAGGCGGTGGAAGCTGAGATTGCCGGGCTGTTGGCGCAGATCGGCAATCGGCCGGCCGCCGCACCCTGAGCCTGGAACACTTTTGCAGAGAGTAATGACAGCATGAGCAGGATACGGGTCGGCGTCATCGGCGCCGGCATGATTTCGCAGGTCGAGCATATTCCAAACCTGTTGCGGCTCGGCGACCTGTTCGAACTGGTCGGCGTCGCCGACCCGTCAAGGATTTCGCGGGAATATGTCAGCGAAGTTCACGGCATCGCCAATTTCGAAACGCCGGAGCAACTGTTCGACCATAAGCTCGACGCCGTCGTGATCGGCTCGCCCGACCCGCTGCATCACGAGCAGGTGCTGGCCGCACTGGGGCGCGGCCTGCATGTCTTCTGCGAAAAGCCGCTCTGCTATTCCCCGGCGGAAATCGCCGAGATCATCGCCGCGCGCGATAAGGCCGGCAAGGTCATGCAGGTCGGCTATATGAAGCGCTTCGATCCGAGCTACCGGCTGGCGCTGGCCTCGCTGCCCGGCACGGCAAAGACGTTGCGGTCCGTCTCGGTCGAGGTTAACGATCCCGATGCCTGGCCGTTCATCGCCCACCAGCGCTACAAGCGCGGCAACGACATTCCCGAGGAGCTGATTGCCGCCGCGCAAGCCAGGCAGAAACAACAGGTCGAACGCGCTATCGGCCAGCCTTTGAACGATCTGGCTTTCCGTGGATTTACCGCCGCTTACAGCTCCGCCTTGATTCACGATGTGAATGCCGTACACGGCCTGCTCGACGCGCTCAGCGTGCCGGATGGCGAGGTCGTCGGCGCGCAGATCTTCGCCAATGGCGATGGCGGCCAGGGCGCAGTAAAACTGCTCGACGGCCAGGCGCTGTGGACGATGACGCATCTCACCGTGCCGAAGCTCGCCGACTACAAGGAACGCATCACGCTGTTCTTCGACGCTGCCAGCCTCGAGCTCGAATTCCCCTCGCCCTGGCTCAACCATCACCCGACCCGGCTGACTGTGAAGACCTCGGACGGCCACACACTGTCGACGAAGGATCTGCGCGCCGGCTACGGCGAAGCCTTCGTCGAGGAACTGCGCGGCTTCTGGGGTGCGATCGTCAATGGCGACGAGGTGGTCAACCGCCCCGAGCACGCCGCGCGCGACCAGGCGCTGCTGATCGCGCTGACCAGGCAGCATTTGGCCACTTCGCAGGCCGGCTGAGCGCTCGCAGGATGTGTTGAGATTCAGGTCAGGCCGCGCCGAAAACATTGGGTTCGAGAACCGGAGCGGAGCGTACTTAAGTACGTGAAGCGCGAAAGCCGGCGTTTGCAGGCCGGCCTCACCTGAATATCAGCATATCCTACCGGGTGTTGATGACGCCGTCGGTATTGGCGAGCAGCTTGCGCACCGCGTTGCGGGCCGCCTCCGGCCGCTGCAGGCGGATGGCCTTCTCGATCGCCTCGTGCAGTTGCTGTGCATGCTGCAGATCGTCGAGTTCGCGCGTCGTATAGGTGAACAGATGATCGAAGGCCGATTCGATCAGCACGCCGAGCGGCACCAGCAGATCGTTGCCGGAGGCGCGCAGGATGGCCAGATGGAAACGCGTATCGGCGCGCGTGCGCTCCTGCAGGCTCGGCGCCTCGCCCATCTCGCGGCAGGCCTGGCTGATCTCGGCCATCTGCTCCTCGGTGCGGCGCATGGCGGCGAAGGCAGTCGCTTCCGGCTCGATGATATGGCGGAATTCCTGCACCGTCTTCAGGAACACCTCACGGTCGGGCGCGGTCGCGTACCAGGCGAGCACATCGCGATCGAGCAGGTTCCAGCGCTCCCTGGGCTCCACCCAGCTGCCGATCTTGGGGCGCGATGCCAGAAGGCTTTTGGCCATCAGCATCTTGATCGCCTCACGCACCGCCGAGCGGCTGACGTTGAAGGTTTCGGACCATTTGGCTTCATTGGGCAGGATGGTGCCCGGCGGATAGTCGCCGCGCACGATCCGAAGCCCGATTTCGCTGGCCAGTGAGGCATGCACGCTGGTGCCGGGCATCCGGGTCGCGTCAGCCCGGCGAAGGGCCGCTGGGCGCTCGGCGGATGCCCCCTTTTCAGGCTTCTTTCCCTTATTCGGCTTTCCGTCCCTCATGCGTCCACAAAGTCCGGATTTCGAAAGCTGTCAAGCAGAGTGCCGGGCGCAGACGGCAAAGCCTGCGGCTGTGCACAGATCAGGTTACAACCTTGCCCCAAAGCCCAATTTGCCAGCCCTATTTGACGTATTTGCGCCAGCTGTGCTCGGGACGGAAGCCGAGCATGTCCCTGGCCTTGCGGTTCGAGAGCAGCGTTTCATATTCGCCGAGATCCGCCTTGACCGGCACGTCGGGGTAAAACCGCTTCAAAAGTTCGGCCGTCGGCAGGTCGGACGAGGTGTCGTCATTGGCGGCGTTGAACACCTGGAAGCCGAGCCCGTCCGTTTCAACGGCGCGCAGCGTGATCTGGCCGAGATCGCGCGCGTCGACATAGCTCCAGGCGATGCGCTTGCGAAAGCCCGGATCGGCAAACCACTTCGGAAACAGCGAATATTCGTGCGGTTCGATGACGTTGCCGATGCGCAAGGCATAGATATCGGTGCCATTGCGCTGCGCAAAGGCGCGCGCCGTGTGCTCGTTGACGACCTTGGACAGAGCATAGCTGTCCATCGGATCGACGTCGTATTCTTCATCGAGGGGAAAATATTTGGGGTCGCGCGGTTCGTTGGCGAACACCACGCCATAGGTGGTCTCGCTGGACGCGATCACCACCTTAGGGATGCCGAGTTTCACCGCCGCCTCGATGACGTTGTAGGTGCCCATCGCATTGATGCGGAACACCTCATTGTCGGTCGTGATCATGATGCGCGGTATGGCGGCGAAATGCACCACGGCATCGACCGGCTGCGGGCGCAGCGACGGGTCGAATTCGTGCAGACCCATATAGCTCGACAGCGCGTTGAACACCTGGCCGCTGTCGGTGATGTCGGTGATCAGCGTGCGTACCTTGGGATTGTCGAGCGGCTTGGTGTCGATGTTGAGCACCTGGCAGCCCTGTTCGATCAGATATTGCACGACATGGCGACCGGCCTTGCCGCTGCCGCCGGTGAACATGATCCGCTTCGTCATTTTCGTCTCCAATGCCTAGGATTTCTGTGTATTGTCAGACAATATGGCATTCTGCAACCACCCTCGCCCGCAAGACGGCGGCGCCCAATATCAATCATCGCAACAGGACTTCAAGACATGACCACGACCGCCGCGAGCGAAAAGATCGGCTTTATCGGCCTTGGCCTGATGGGGCACGGCATTGCCAAGAACATCGTCGACAAGGGCTATGGCCTGACCTTCCTCGGCCGCAAGAACCGCAAGCCGGCGGAAGACTTGGCTGGCCGCGGTGCGAAGGAAGTGGCCACCTCGCGTGAGGTGGCAGCGGCATCCGATATCGTCTTCATCTGCGTCACCGGCTCGCGCGAGGTCGAAGCCATCATCCGTGGCCCCGGCGGCCTCAAGGAGGGTCTGAAAAGAGGCTCGGTTGTCGTCGATTGCTCGACCGCCGATCCGGTCTCGACCGTGGCGCTGGCGGCGGAACTGAAGGAGATCGGCGTCGACTTCGTCGATGCACCGCTCAGCCGCACGCCGAAGGAAGCCTGGGAAGGCACGCTCGACGCCATGGTCGGCGCGCCCGACGCGCTGTTTGCCCGTGTGAAGCCGGTCATCGAAACCTGGGCCGGCCGCATCGTCCATATTGGCGATACAGGTGACGGCCACCGCATGAAGCTGCTCAACAACTTCATCTCGCTGGGCTATGCCGCGATCTATTCCGAGGCGCTGGCGCTGGCCGAAAAGGTCGGCATCTCGCCACCGCGTTTCGACAGCGTCATCCGCAACGGCCGCATGGATTGCGGCTTCTACCAGACCTTCATGCGCTGGACGCTGGAGGGCGACCGCGACGCGCATAAATTCACCATCGCCAACGCCTTCAAGGACCTGACCTATCTGGAATCGATGGCGGGTGCGGCCGGCATCGCCAACCCGCTCGGCAACGCCACCAAGAACTCCTTCGCCGGTGCCCATGCCACTGGCCCGGCCGAGCAATTCGTGCCGATGCTGGCGACATATGTCGGCAAGGTCAACGGCGTCGACCTGATGCCCAGCAAGGACGGCAAGAAGCAGACGATTTGAAGGCGGCGAAAAGCCTGTGTCAGCGCCTCGACCGGCCGATAACATCGTCGGTGTTGGCGAGCAGTCTGTGCACCGCATTGCGGGCGGCCGCAGGACGCTGCAGGCGGATGTTCTTCTCGATCGCCTCATGCAGCGCCTGCGCCCGCCGCTGATCGCTGGTCTCGCGTGTGACGAAGACAAAGAGATGATCGAGCGCCGACTCGATCAGAACGCCAAGCGGCACCAGCAGATCGTTGCCCGAGGCGCGCAGTATGGCGAGGTGAAAACGCGTATCGGCGCGGATACGCTCCTGCAGGTTCAAAGCCTCGCCCATCTCACGACAGGCCTGGCTGATCTCGTCCATCTGCTCGTCGTTGCGCCGCGTAGCGGCAAAGGCCGACGCTTCCGGCTCGATGATGTGACGGAACTCCTGCACCGTGCGCAGGAAGGCTTCCCGGTCCGGCCCGGTCGCGTACCAGGCCAGCACATCGCGGTCGAGCAGGTTCCAGCGTTCCCTGGGCTCGACCCAGCTGCCGATCTTGGGCCGTGAAGCCAGCAGGCTTTTGGCCATCAGCATCTTGATGGCTTCGCGCACCGCCGAACGACTGACATCGAAGATCTCGGCCCATTTGGCCTCGTTGGGCAGAATGGTGCCGGGCGGATAATCGCCGCGCACGATTCTGAGGCCGATCTCGCCGGCCAGCGAGACATGGACGCTCGCTCCCGGAAAATGCGCGGCACCGGCTCTGCGCATGACAGCCGGACCGCGGCTGGCTTGTGCCTTGGCCCGCTCGGTTCGCTTCTTTGATTTCTCGTCCGGCATTCACGTTCCAATGCGTCGGCCGTCTGCGTCCGGACTGGTCCGAACCTGCACGGCGCGCCGATCTCGTTGCCGAAAATCCAAACTACAGACGCGTCAAAGCCGGAGCCTGCTGCCCCAACCGTTGCGTCCGTCCGGGAAGAGACGGGGCGCCCGTCAAAGGGCGCCCCGAAATCGAGAACCTACTTCTGGATGCAGGTGTCGACCGTGTCCTTGGTGCATTCGTCGAGGCCGGTGAACACCGGATCGGCGACGGCCTTGCCTTCGACCAGATCGATCATCACCGACGGTGCCTTGTAGCCCATTTCGAACGGCCGCTGACCGACCAGAGCAGTCACAAGGCCGTCACGGGCGATCGCTACTTCATCGCCGATCGTATCGGCGGCGCCGATGACGAAGTCGTTGCTGGCGATGCGGTCCTTGAGCGGCCCGAACAGGTCGCGATAGGGCTGCGGTGCGCCAAACAGCGGCCAGCCGCCCATGATGCCGAAGGCGTCGAGCTTGGGATTGGCGGCGAGGATGTCGGTCATCGCCTGCACGCCCTTAGCGCCGTCGTCATTGGTGAACACCGGGCAACCGGCGACTTCGGTCCAGCCGCCTTCGCCGGCAAGTGCCGCCAGGCCTTCCTTGCCCGACAGCGCGTCACGCATGCCCTGCGCGCGGCGCAGGATGTTGTCGGCCGCGGGATTGCCTTCGATGGTACAGATCGTGCCGCCGTTCGGCTTGCCCTTCTTGATGTACTCGCCGATCTTGTGACCCATCAAATAGTTGTCGGTGCCGAGATAGGTCTTGCGCAGCGCGGCATCTTCCTTGCTGAGATCGGCGTCGAGCGTCATGATCGGGATCGTCGGATTGGCGGTCTTGATCGTCTGAGCGATCAGCGGCGCGTTGGATGGCGAGATCGCCATTGCCACCGTGTCGGCCTTGCTCAGCATGTCCTGAACGATCTGCGCTTCGCCGGCCTCGTCGGAGGTCGATGCCGGGCCGGTGTAGAAGCATTCATATTCCGAGCTGGCATTTTCCTTGTTCCATTTCTCGCAGCCCTGGTGGATGGCTTCGAAGAATGGATTGTCGAGACCCTTCACCACGATGACGAGCTGTTTCTTGGCCAAAGCCGGCCCGGCGCCCAGCGCCATGGCGGCGACGGCGGCGAGCAAAAGTGTTTTCCTCATGTCAGTCCTCCCTTGAAACAGACGGACACGGCGTGCCCGCCACACAGATCGACCGGATGCTTAATGACCGAGGTTCGTTTCACGAGCACTCGTGTCGCCAAGACAGATCGATAAGCATTTCCAGATGCGGCATTGGCCCGGCTCAACACATGGGTGGCGCCGCAACCTCGACCGATAAACCTCCGCCGATTCCGCCCGGCTAACCGCCAGCGGCATCGGCATAATCTCCTCCGACGCTTAGCTAATATCGGCTTGCGGCCAACGTCAATGCTATTTGTCCTACAAAACGGATTTTTGGATAACCAAGGCTTCAATTCGTCCGACAATTGATTGACGAGCGCCGGCTTTTGCGTAAAAGAACGCTGACGCTGTTTCCGGGAGGAGATGGGGAGAGCGGGGCCAAAGCAGCGCCGGCATTCACGCCGGGAACAGCAGCGGGTCGCAAAACACGGGGAGGCAAAGACTGGTGGCGGTTCTCGAACTCACCAATATCTCGAGGCATTTCGGCGCCATCCAGGCGGTCAACGACGTATCGCTGTCGATCGAGCCCGGACAGGTGGTCGGCCTGATGGGCGACAACGGCGCCGGCAAGTCGACGCTGGTCAAGATGATCGCCGGCAATTTCCGCCCCAGCCATGGCATCATGCGCATGGACGGCAAGGAGTTGATCCTGCACAAGCCGGCGGAAGCTCGCCAGCACGGCATCGAGATCGTCCACCAGGACCTGGCGCTGTGCAACAATCTGACCGCCGCCGCCAATGTCTATCTCGGCCGTGAATTGCGCCGCGGCCTCGGCCCTTTACGCATCCTCGACTATGCCGCCATGTACAAGCGCGCCGGCCAGCTATTCGCCGAGTTGAAGTCCGAGACCCGTCCGCGCGACCTCGTCAAGCAGATGTCGGGCGGCCAGCGTCAGGCGGTGGCGATCGCGCGCACCATGCTGTCGCAGGCCAAGATCGTGTTGATGGACGAACCGACGGCCGCGATCTCGGTGCGCCAGGTCGCCGAAGTGCTGAACCTGATCCGCCATTTGCGCGACCAGGGCATCGCAGTGGTGCTGATCAGCCACCGCATGCCTGACGTGTTCACCGTTGCAGACCGCGTCATCGTCATGCGGCGCGGCCGCAAGGTCGCCGACAAGACGATTGCGTCAAGTTCGCCCGAGGAAGTCACCGGGCTGATCACCGGCGCCATCGAACAGGTTTGATCTCAGCGAATTTCACCACGCACAGCAGATGAAGGTCGACGATGGCACTGACAATTGACCAGCCGATCGAACAAAAACAGCAATCCTTGCCGGCAAGACTGTTTGCCAGCCAGACCTTCTGGGTGGTGATCGCGGTCATCCTGGCCTGCCTGTTCCTGTCTTTTGCCACCGACGCCTTCGCCACGTCGAAGAACCTTTATAACATCACCCGCAACATCACCTTCGTCGCCATCATCGCGCTCGGCATGACCTTCGTCATCATCACCGGTGGCATCGACCTGTCGGTCGGTTCGGTGCTCTGCCTGTCGTCGATGGTGCTGGCCGTCACCATGCATGCCGGCTACTCCATCGAGGTCGGCATCCTCGCCTCGATCGCCACCGCGCTCGCCATAGGCGCCTTCAACGGCATCATGATCGCCTATCTCGGCTTTCCACCCTTCGTGGTGACGCTCGGCATGCTGTCGATTGCGCGCAGCCTCGCCATGGTCGCCTCCAACAACACCGTCGTCTTCCAGTTCGGCCCCGATCACGACAAGCTTCTGGCGCTGGGCGGCGGCGCCTGGGTGTTCGGCATCGCCAATCCGGTGCTCTACATGATCCTTTTGGCGCTGATCACCGGCTTCACGCTGCGCTGGACCAAGTTTGGCCGCCACATCTTCGCCATTGGCGGCAATGAGCACGCGGCGACGCTGACCGGCGTTCCCGTCAAGCAGATCAAGGTCGCGGTCTATATGATCTCGGCGCTGGCGGCGGGCATTGCCGGCATCATCCAGACCGGATGGCTTGGCGCCGTCACCACCAATCTCGGCACCGGCATGGAACTGCAGGTCATCGCTGCCACGGTCATTGGCGGCGCCAATCTCGCCGGCGGCGTCGGCACCGCCTTCGGCGCCATTGTCGGTGCCGCGCTCATCGAAGTGATCCGCAACAGCCTTGGTCTGCTCGGCATCAATGCTTTCTGGCAAGGCGTGTTCATCGGCGGCGCCATCCTGCTCGCGGTGCTGTTCGACCGGATCCGCAACTTCAGGCGCAATGACTGAATGTTTTTGGACTGAACCTTTCGGCTGGAACCGTTGCCTTGACATCGAAATCCCTGTTCGAGCTCAACGGCCGGCTGGCGCTGATCACCGGCTCCGGCCAAGGCATCGGCCTGGCGCTGGCGCGCGGCCTTGCCGAGCATGGCGCAAGTGTCGTGCTCAACGGCCGCGATGCCGGCAAGGTTGCCGGTGCCGTCGCCGGCTTGCGCGACGCCGGCTTCAAAGCGCACCCCTCGACCTTCGACGTGACGGATTTTCGCGCGGTCGATGCCGATGTCGCCCGCATCGAGGCCGAGATCGGCGCCATCGACATCCTGATCAACAATGCCGGCGTGCAGTTCCGCGCTCCGCTTGAGGACTTTCCCGAGGAGCAGTGGGAGCGGCTGTTCAAGACCAATGTCTCCGGCGCCTTCCATGCCGGCAAGGCGGTCGCCCGCAATATGATCGCGCGAGGCAAGGGCAAGATCATCAACATCGGCTCGGTGCAGAGCGAACTCGCCCGGCCCAACATCGCGCCCTATACGGCGACCAAGGGCGCGATCCGCAATTTGACCCGTGGCATGTGTACCGACTGGGCGAAACACGGGCTGCAGATCAATGCCATCGCCCCCGGCTATTTCCGCACCGAGATGAACCAGGCGCTGGTCGACAACCAGGAATTCTCCGCCTGGCTGGAAAAGCGCACGCCGGCCGGCCGCTGGGGGTATGTCGACGAACTGATCGGCGCCGCCGTGTTCCTCGCCTCCGACGCCTCATCCTTCGTCAACGGCCATACGCTTTATGTCGACGGCGGCATGACGGCTTCGGTTTGACGGGAAACCCTATCGCTCAGTCTGAAAATCCACCACTGCCGCCGGCAGCACACAGCGGCTTTCGCCCCGCGCCTTGACGCGACCCCGAACTCAGCCGCACAATCCCGTTGCAGGCGAAGGGAGGCCAGTCGTCTGCGGGAGGTATAACCCATGACGGACGCGATCAGGCTCTATTGGGGCCGGTTCGGACATGTTTCTGTCCTGAATGTCGCCAGCGACTTCGTCACCCATGCGCATGTCGAGGCCCACATCATCATCTGGCTGGAGGGCACGGCCGGCGAGATGACCGTCGGCCGCGAGACGGTGCCGCTGGGTCCCGGCACCGCCGCCGGCATCAATTCCTACCAGCCGCACAGCCACATTCTGTCGCAGAACGGCAGGCCCGGCCTGTTCCTCGCTTTCTACATCGATCCGGATTGGGCGCGCCGGCGCCGCGACCTGCCTTCGTCGGCGCCGTTGTTTGCACAGGCTGCGATCACGCTCGAACCCTGGCTGCACCAGGCCGCCGCCAACCTGCTCGACCATTTGAGCGATAATGAAAGCATCGACGACGTCGCCAATTACGAGATCGAGCGCTTCATCGATAGCCTGCTCGACGCCGCCGACGCCTCGGCGCCGCAGGAGGCGCGCATCCGGGTCAACACAATGCAGGATTTCCGCGTCCGCAAGGCAATCCAGCTGATGAAGGCCAATGTCTGCGAACGCATCTCGTTCGACGACGTCGCCCGCAGCGTCGGCCTGTCGCGGCCGCACTTCTTTGCTTTATTCAAGGAACAGACCAATCTGACGCCCAATGTCTACTGGAACACGCTGCGCATGGAGGAAGCCGTGCGGCAGCTGCAGTGGTCGCAGGAACCGCTGATCTCGGTCGCCTGCAATCTCGGCTTCACCACCCAGGGCAATTTCTCGCGCTTCTTCCGCGACCATGTCGGCGTGCCGCCGACGCTTTACCGCGAGGCGGCGCGTGCCATGGCCTGAGCCAAGTCGCTCGTTTTTCAGACTCCTTGATAGGGCCGCAAGACCCATTGATAAGCGCAGCGCCGGCCGCCGCCCTACCCTGCAGCGTATCGAATTCGTAGGGGAATGATCATATGGCTGAAGTCACCGTCTCCAGCGTCATCGACGCGCCGGTCGAAAAGGTCTGGGCGCGCATACGCGACTTCAACGGCCTGCCGGGCTGGCATCCGCGCATGGTCAAGAGCCATATCGAAGACGGCAAGAGCGCCGAAACCATCGGCTGCGTGCGTAATTTCGAGCTCGCCAGCGGCGCGCGTATCCGCGAAAAACTGCTCGACTTCTCCGATGCGGATTTCCGCGTCAGCTATTCTATCCTCGAAACGCCGCAGCCGCTGACCAATCACAAAGCGACGCTGCAATTGCGCCGCGTGACCGACTGCGACCGCACCTATGCCGAATGGACCGCGAGCTTCGACGCGGCGCCCGAAGAGGCCGACAAGATCGCCGCCGGCATGGCCGCCAATGTCTTCCAGGGTGGCTTCAATGCATTGAAGAGCCATTTTTCTGGCCAGAGCTGAGTCAGGGGAGACTGCCATGGCGCTTGCCCTCCAGACCTTTTCGGCCGTCAGGGATGCCAACGCGGCGCTGAAGGCGCCCGGCACCCGCTATCTCGGCGGCGGCACGCTGGTCGTGCGCGCCGCCAATGAAGGCGATGTCTCCGTCACCGGCCTCGTCCGCTCGACTGATCCGGCCCTCTCCGGGATCACCGTTGCCGGCGGCAAGGTCCGCATCGGAGCTTCGGTGACAATGGCGGCCATCGCCCGCCATCCCGAGCTTGCGGCGCTGTCCAGGGCTGCGCGCGCCGTCGGCGGCCCGGCGATCCGCAATATGGCGACTGTCGGCGGCAATCTGTTCGCACCGGCGCCCTACGGTGATTTCGCTGTCGCCCTGCTGGCGTTGGATGCGACGGTCGGCACCGATGATGGGGAATTGCCTATCGAGGATTTTCTGGCCAGGCGGGACGGCGGCCGCGCCATTGTCACATCAGTCGCCTTCGCGTTGCCGAAGGCCGAGAATTTCCGCTTCCTGAAAGCGTCGCGGGTCAAGCCGAAGGGCGTCTCGGTGCTCAGCATCGCCGCCGTTCTGGAACAGGCCGGCGACGGCACTGTCTCCTCGGCGCGGATCGCGCTCGGCTGCATGGCAGACCGGCCGATGCGCGCCCGTGCTGCGGAAAAGGCACTGATCGGCAGCAGGCTTGACCAGGACGGCGCCGCAGCGGCGCTGGCTGCAGCCGGTGAAGGCACTTCGCCAATCACCGACCCGATCGCCAGCGCCTGGTATCGCGCCGAGGTTCTGCCGGTCCATCTCGGCCGGCTGCTGCTTACTTAACCACCGCTTGGGGGGCGCGCGTCTGTCGGATCAACCGGGCAGGCGCGCTGGGAGGAAAACATGGCAAAGGTTCCGGTTCAGTTCACGCTCAACGGCTCGGAGAAGGCCGAATTTGTCGACAGCGGCACGACGCTGCTGCACGCGCTGCGCGACAAGATCGGCGACACCTCGCCCAAGGGCGGCTGCCACCAGGGCACCTGCGGCGCCTGTTCGGTCATCATCGACGGCGAACTCCGGCTCTCTTGCCTGACGCTGGCCGAGACCTGCAGCGGCGCCGACATCCGCACCACCTTGGGCCTCGCTGAGGCCGGCGTCCTGCATCCGCTGCAGCGTGCCTTCCTCGACGCCTTCGCCACGCAATGCGGCTTCTGCACGCCGGGCATGATCATGGCCGCCAAGGTGCTGCTCGACCACACGCCCAATCCGAGCCGCGAGGACGTGATCGAGGCGCTGTCCGGCAATATCTGCCGCTGCACCGGCTACGAGCCGATCATCCAGGCGGTGCTGACCGCGGCCCGAGCCAATTCGCAGAACGCGGCCTAAGGACCAAAAGAATGGAACTGCGCAAAAACTATTTCGCCGATCAGCGCAAGGACGGCCTGCACGAGATCGGCCATGGGCGGCCTCGGCTGGATTCGCCGGGACATGTGACGGGCAAGACCGCCTATTTCGCCGACCGCAACGTCCCGAATATGCTTCACCTGAAAATGGTGCGCAGTCCGCACCACCATGCCCGCATCCGTTCGATCGACACTTCCGAAGCGGAGAAGCATCCCGGCGTGGTGAAAATCCTCACCGCCAAGGATGTGCCGCACAATGTCTACACCATCCTGATCCTGATCCAGGTCGGACCGGAAGACGAAACGGTGCTGGCCGACGGCAAGGTACGCTGGAAGGGCGAGGCGGTGGTGGCGGTGCTGGCCGAGACCGAGCGCGCGGCTCAGGAAGCGGCAGCCAAGGTCAAGGTCGATTATGAGGTGCTGCCGGCCGTCTTCGACATGGAAGAAGCGCTGAAGCCCGGCGCGCCTTTGGTCAACGAATATCACGGCCAGAATTATTACCTCTACGACAGCGGCGAATGCCGCAAGGTGCGCTTTGGCGATGTCGAGGCGGGCTTCGCCGGCGCCGACCACATCCTGGAACAGAGCTACCAGTCCTCGCCGATCGAGCATGCGCCGACCGAGACCACGGGTTGCGTCGTGGTGCCGGAAGGCAATGACCGCTTCACCTGCTACACCAACACCCAGGCGATGTTCTTCACCCTCGACAACGCGTCGATCATCCTGCAGATGCCCGGCTCAAAACTGCATTTCGTCGGCGGCACTGTCGGCGGCGGCTTTGGCGGCAAGGTCGACGTCATCGTCGAGCCGATCGCCATTCTTGGCGCCAAGCTGACAGGACGTCCCGTTTCATTTATCTACAGCCGCGAGGAGGAGATGCAGATCTCCTCGCCGCGCGCCGCCGAAAAGATAATCATCAAGGACGGCGTGATGAACGACGGCCGCATCGTTGCGCGCAAGGTGACCGGCTATACCGATGCCGGCGCCTATTCGCGCCACTCGCCTTATGGCGCGCAGAAGGGAGCGGCGCACTATCCCGGGCCCTACACCATTCCCAATGTCTGGATCGACACTTATTGCGTCTACACCAACCGCACCCCCTCCTCCGCCATGCGCGGCTTCGGCGTCACCATCGGCGACTTCGCGCTTGAGGTGCAGATGGACAAGCTGGCGCGGCTGATCGGCATGGACCCGCTCGAATTCCGCTTCATCAACGCCTATCGCGATGGCGACATGAAGGCGCATCGCCAGCCGACCGAAGGAGCGGCGCTGATCGAGTGCATGCAGGAGGCGTCGCGCGCCGCCAACTGGCCGGTGGCGGAGAAGTATATGGCGATGTCCTCCTACACGAAGGGAGCTTGAGATGGCGATAAGGCGCGGACGCGGCGTCGCCGCGATCAACTACCCGACGGGCATGAACCTTGGCGGCGACCCGACGCAGGCGCTGGTGCATTCGACGCCGACCGGCAATTTTATGGTCACACTTTCGTCGGTCGATCTCGGCCAGGGCCTGAAGCAGATCATGGCGCAGATCTGCGCCGAGACCATCGGTGTGCCGACCGACCGCGTCACCATCGACACCGCCGACACCGACACCGGCCCGCACTGCATGGGTACCTTCGCCTCGCGCGGCACCCACCGCGCCGGCAATGCCGTCATCCAGGCGGCCAAGGAAGCGCGCCAGGTGATGTTGGAAGTGGCGGCGGAAGAGCTGGAGGTCAACGCTTCCGACCTTGAGACTGACGGCCAGGGCAATATTCTGGTCAAGGGCGCGCCGCAAAAGTCGATCTCGATCTTCGATGTCGCCTTGTCGGCGCATTTCAAGCGCGGGCGCTCGATATCCGGGCGCGGCATGTTCCTGATCCCGCGCTCCTATCCGGAGAAAGAGACCGGCGCGATGAAGCCGTCGACCTGCTACGCCCATGCCTGCACGGTGGCCGAAGTCGAGGTCGATGACGAGACGGGCGAGGTTACGGTGCTGACCGTGAAGAACGTCTTTGAGATCGGCCGCGCGCTGAACCCGAAAATGGTCGAGCAGCAACTGGTCGGCGGTTCCTGGATGGGCATCAGCCACGCGCTCTACGAAACGACCGAGCCCTATTATCCCAACCGCGACCATGGCGGCACCGACTTCAACCAGTATCTGATGCCGGGACCGGGCGATCTCGCCCAAACCGAGATCATCGTGCTGGAGCGGCCTTCGGCCGACGGGCCTTATGGCGCCAAAGGGCCAGGCGAAATGTGCGCGAACCCGCAGATCCCCGCGGTTGCCAATGCCGTCTTCGACGCCGTCGGCGTGCGCATCGACACGCTGCCGATCACGCCGGAACGCATCTTGCGCGCGCTGAAAGCGCAAGCGGCGAACTGAGGATGCCAGAGGTGAACGCCGAGACTGTCGCGACCTCACCGGAGGCGGTGGCACGCCACCTCGCTGGATCGCGCTATCTCGCCGACGACAGCCTGGCGACGGCGATCTTCCTGGCGATACGGCTGGGCAAGCCGTTGCTGCTCGAAGGCGCGCCCGGCGTCGGCAAGACCGAAGCGGCCAAGGCGACCGCGCAACTTCTCGGCCGCGATCTGGTGCGGCTGCAATGCTATGAAGGAATCGACGCAGCACACGCGCTCTATGAATGGAACTACCAGCGCCAGTTGCTCGCCATCCGCCATGCCGGCGAGCACGAGATCGACATCTATGACGACCGCTTTCTGATCGCGCGGCCATTGCTGCAGGTGCTGCGGGCGCCGGAGCAGCGCGTGCTGCTGGTCGACGAGATCGACCGCTCCGACCACGAATTCGAAGCGCTGCTTCTGGAATTCCTCTCGGACTTCCAGATCAGCATTCCCGAACGCGGCACCATCCGCGCCGAAGCGCAGCCGATCGTCATCCTGACCTCGAACCGCACCCGCGAACTCGCCGAAGCGCTCCGGCGCCGGTGCGTCTATCACTGGATCGGCTATCCCGACGCCGAGCGCGAAGCCGCCATCATCATGCTGCGCGCCGGCGATGTCGCCGAGACCACCGCCCGCGCCGTGGCGGCCGCTGTGCAGGAGATCCGCGTCCGCCCGCTGGCCAAGCCGCCCGGCATCTCCGAGGCCGTCGAATGGGCCAACGCCGCCACCATACTGGAGAAAGGCGGCAGCCCATGGCCGCAAGCCTTCCGCCGCGCCATCGGTGTGCTGATCAAGGACGAGGAGGATTTGTCCGCGATCGCGCCGGAGCTTGGCCGGATTATCGAGGAGGCGCTGGGGTGACGTGTGAGGTCAACAGCTCGTTCACAGCGAGGTGGCCTCACCTGGGCACTCTGCAACGCTGGCGGGACAGCGCCCCCCTCTGTCCTGCCGGACATCTCCCCCACAAGGGGGGAGATCAGCCGTCATCCTGGCTTTCGCCAATCTCCAGCGGCGCAGAAAGAACCGAAGCGCCGAAGCCGCCAATCTCCCCCCTTGAGGGGGAGATGTCCGGCAGGACAGAGGGGGGCGCGAAGGAATGATGCGTCAGGGAACCCTTCCTCTCGCCTCCGCGCCCTTCCTCCACTTCGCCCGGCTGCTGCGCCGCCACGCCTTTGCCGTCGCCCCCGAGCAGGTCTCCAGCTTCATGCAGGCGGTCACCCTGCTCGGTCCCCGCTCGATGGCCGACATCCGGGAGGCGGCGCTCGCAACGCTTGCCCCCCCGCCCGATCGCCGCGGCGAATTCGAGGCGCATTTTCGCAATCACTTCCATGGCGATGGCCAACCCTCGATCGAAGGCGAGGAAGACGAGGAAACCCGCATCAAGGACGATCACAGCACGCGCCAGGAGGAGAAACAGACCACGCGCCAGGAGAAAGGCGGCGAGCTGTCGTCGGCAATCGAACAGCTCAGCAGCCGCGACTTCCTCCGCGACGACGATGGCCTTGGGCCCTTCCGCCGCAAGCTCGCTTCAGCCCTCCCCGCGCGCCGCTCATTCCGCACCGTGCGCACCCATTCGCGCGGCAAGCTCGATCTGCGCCGCTCGCTCAGGGAAATCGTCACCGCCGATGGCGATATCCCCTCGCCGCAGCTCCGCCGCCGCCAGACGGTGCCGCGCAAGCTGCTGATCCTGATCGATGTTTCCGGCTCGATGAAGCTGCATACATCGGATTATCTCAAACTGGCGCACGCCGCCGTACAAGGCGCTGACCGTGCCGAAATCTTCACCTTCGGCACTCGGCTCACCCGCATCACATCCGCACTGCGTATCCGCGATCGCGACCAGGCTCTCGCCCGAGCGGCGGCACTCGTCGACGACTGGGACGGCGGCACGCGCATGGGACCGACCCTGCTCGCCTTCCTCTCGGTGCCGCGGTTATCGGCCTTCGCGCGCGGTGCCGCTGTGATCATCCTGTCGGACGCGCTGGAGCGCGGCGACCATGCCGATCTAGAGACCGCGATACGCCGCCTGAGCGCCCGCGCCTTTCGCCTGTCGCTGGCCACACCTTTGGCCGGCGATCCGCGCTTCCAGCCGGCAACGGCGGCGTTGCGCGCCATCTTGCCCGATCTCGACGATCTCATCGACGGCTCTTCGCTCGGGAGTCTCACCGATTTCATCCTGTCGCTCGCCCGCCCTGCCCCGGCGGCGTCGGCAATCTGGAAAAGGGTATCGTGATGCAGAAAGCCATCGACGCGCATTTCCACATCTGGCGCCAGCAGGACCAGCCCTGGCTGGTCGGCCCGATGGTGCCGCGCATTTTTGGCCCCTACGAGCCGATTCGCCGCGACTATCCGATCGAGGAATTTCTCGCCGATCAGCAAGGCGCAGGTGTCGAGAAGGCCGTCTATGTCCAGACCAACTGGGCCAAGGAGGATTTCGAAAAAGAAGTCGCCTTCCTGCAGAAGACTGCCGACGAGACCGGCTGGCCGCACGCTATCGTCGGCTATACCGATATGACTGTCGACGATGTCCGGCCCCAGATCGATCGATTGAAAAAGTACCCGCTGCTGCGCGGCGTGCGCATGCAGTTACACTGGCACGAGACGCCGGCCTTCCGCTTCGCTGCCTCGGCCGATCAGGTCATCGACCCCAAGGTGCGGGCCAATGTCGCGCGGCTTAAAGACTATGGCCTGTCCTTCGACCTGCAGCTTTTCCCCGCCCAGATGAAGGACGGGCTGACGCTCGTCGGCGAGAACCCCGACACCAATTTCATCCTCACCCATGCCGGCATGCTGACCGGCATGGAGCCGGAAACCACCGAGGCCTGGAAAGCCGGCCTGAGTACTCTATCAACAGCGCCGAACTTCTACGCCAAGCTGTCGGGCCTCGGCACCTTCGCCCACCGCAACGATCCGGCGTTGATTGCCTACATCGTCGACAATGCCATCGACATTCTAGGCGCTGACCACCTGATGTTCGGCTCCAACTTCCCGATCGAAAAACTCTGGACGACCCATGCCGAACTGATCAAGGCGCACCGCGCCGCGGTGGGCAAGCACGGCGCAACTGCCGAGGCCGATATCTTCTGGAACACGGCGGAGAAGGTGTACCGGCCGGTGTAGAGCGGGCGCCGTCACTTCCCCCGCAAGGGGAGGAGGCAAGGCGCGCGACTGCCTACTTTAAGTCGAACTGCGGATCGACCGGAATCTGCATCGCAGTCACAAGATGGTTGGTCTGCCCGGCCAGCCCGATGATCGACACCAGCTCGCCATGCTGCGCATCGGTCATGCCTTTGGCGCGGGCAGCTGCCGTATGCGAGTGGACGCAGTAGGAGCAGCCATTGGCGGTGGACACAGCGATATAGATCATTTCCTTGGTCAGCGGGTCGATGGCGCTCTCCGTGGCCATCACCACCTTCACCTGTTCCCATGTCCGTTTCAGCAAGGCCGGATCGTTGGCGAGCCCACGCCAGAAATTGTTGACGAAATCCGATTTGCGCGTCGCGCGGATGTCATCGAACACAGCCTTCGCAACCGGGATTTTTTCGACCTCGGCATCGCTGAGGAGTTTTGTGGCGGCCATGGCGTTTCCTTTCGTTGAATCGGTGGATCAGGTGGTTGAATCAGGTCTCGAGCAAGGGCGGCTAACCGGCTATTCCGATTCAGTTTTTGATGCTGACAGAACCATGGCGATTGGCCGAAGCATCTCAGCTTCATTCACGGGCGAAGCAGGCGCGAAGCGCCGTCGCGGAGACCCGAGGTGACGAAGGCGCTGAGGCCTTCGCCAATTGGCGACGTATGCGCACCCTCAAACACCGACCAGAAACCTAATGAACCGCCGCATACATGATCTTCTCCTCCGTCGCCTCGGCGGGCGAAAACTCCTCGACCATGCGGCCCTGCCGGCACACCAGAATCCGGTCCGACAGGTTCATGATTTCCGGCAGGTAGGACGAGATAACGACGACGGCCAATCCCTCGTCGGCCAGCCGGTTGATGATCTGGTGGATCTCGGCGATGGCGCCGACATCGACGCCGCGCGTCGGCTCGTCGAAGATCACGATACGCGGCTGCTGAACCAGCCCCTTGCCGATCACCACCTTTTGCTGGTTGCCGCCGGAAAGCTCGACCACGCGGGCATTGTCGTTGATCGCCTTGATGTTCAGCGTCTTCGTCCATTCAGCGGAAAGCGTGCGCATCTCCTGCTGGTTGATCACCCAGGCCTTTTCGCGGCCCGCCGCCAGCAGCCCGCCGAACAGGTTCTCGGCGATGCCCATCGTCTCGAAAATGCCCTCGCTCTTGCGGTCCTCGGTAACATAGACGATGCCGTCGGCGACCGCCTCACTGGGCACGAGATAGCGCACCGGCCTGTCGTCGAGTTCAATCGCGCCACCGCGCAAAAAATCGCGCTTGTAGATGCCGGAGACGATCTTGAAGGTCTCGGTGCGGCCGGAGCCGATCAGCCCGAACACGCCGGTGATCTGTCCCTCGAAGATCGAGAAGGAGGTGTTGCGCACGACATTGCTCATCGAAATGTCCTGCACCGACAGCACCTTCTTGCCGGCCTTGCGCAGCCTGGCCTCGTCGCGCTGGCGATAGATCTGTCCCGACAGTGTACGCCCGACCATGGCGGCGACGATCTTGTCGCGATCGAAGGCCGATGTGTCGTCGGTTATGACCAGCTCGCCATCGCGCAGGATTGTGATGCGGTCGGCGATCATCAGCGCCTCTTCCAATGCATGGCTGATGAAGACGATCGAGACGCCGTTCGCCTTCAGCCGCCGGATCAGCGCGAAGAAGTGCCGCTTCTCCTCCGGCGTCAGCGTCGCCGTCGGCTCGTCGAAGATGATGATCTCGGCATTGTGGTGAACGGCGCGCGCGATCTCGACCATCTGACGCTTGGCCGCGCCCAGCGTCGCCACCATGGCGTTGGGGTCGACCGGAAAGTTCAGCGACTGCAAAAACTGCTGCGCCGAAATGTAGGTGCCGCGCAGCCGGTTGAGGAATTTTTCGGTGCCGAGATAGAGGTTTTGCGCCACCGTCATCGACGGCACCAGGCTGGTCTCCTGGAACACCATGGCGATGCCGGCCTCGAGCGCCGCATGCGGCGACGCATAAGCGATCTCGCGGCCTTTGTGGAACATCTTGCCTGAGGTGGCGTCGACGACGCCGGCGATGATCTTGGTCAGCGTGGATTTGCCGGCGCCGTTCTCGCCGAGCAGCGCGTGGATTTCGCCCTTGCGCAGTTCGAAGCTGACTTGTCTGACCGCGGGCACGCCGCGATAGTTCTTGGTGACATTTTCCAGGCGCACGATCGGTTCCATCAGAGACCTCCTGCGTCGATGGCCAGCACGCAATCGCCGCCCCTGGAGGCGATGAACAGGCGGCCGTCCGTTTCCGCCACGCTGCAGATGCCATGGCGCGTGCCGTCGGCGCGGCTGTGCAGGCTGAATTGCGGCTGCATGTTCTGATCGAGCCTGACCACCAGCCCATAGGAGCGGCTCGGCGACCAGGGCTTGTGGATGCCCATGGTGCGGATGCCGCCGCATTGCAGCGGTTCGAGGAAGCTGCGATTGGAGGCCAAAGCCGGCGCGATCCAGTAGGCCGGCGCCACCTGGTCTAGCATGTCGCGCCGATAGTGGGTTTCCTGGAGAACGAATTCGATCAGCCGGTTGCGTGGCGCGAACAGAGCCAGCCACGCGCCGCCATCGCCGGCCGGCGCGAGGCGCGCGGGATAGCCGGGCAGATGCGTCAGCACGGTCGAGCGGCTACCGGTCGCACCATCGAAGCGAACGAGCTGATGGCGCCAGCTTTCGCTGACCAGCACATCCCGCCCAATGGGATGCAGCCCATAGGGAAAGGCGATATCGCCGGCCACTTTGCGGAACTCGGCGGCGGCCGCGTCCCGCCTCCAAAGCGAACCGGACGCGCCCTTCTTCATCAGGTCGGCGGCCCATTGCGACGGCGTGTGCTCAGCCGAGCCATTGGCCAGCCACAACGTGCCGTCGTCTGCATAGGCAAGCGCGGTGATGCAGCTGACGCCGGCCGGCAGCGAAACCTCCTTGCCGGCAACCAGCAGCTTGCCGCTTTCCAACCCCACCGTCAGTTCGCCCGACAGTGATAGAGCCAGCGCCGTGATGGGGGAAGGAAAGGTCCCGACAACCTTCGGCTCCACCCCTGCGGCAAGCGAATATACCGCATTGCCGCTGGAAACGAGCAGCCGGCCATCGGCAACCAGAAGATTGTCGGGCTCCGTCAAATCGGCGAACACTGGCGCCTCGTCCAGCCGCGTGTTGGGACGGAAGGCACCGTCGAGCGGTGGGATGGTCACCGCCTTGCCACGAAACAGGTCGAGCACAGGATCGAGGATCATGGCTTCGCTCCCCAATTAGAAGCGGAACTGGTCCAGTTCGGGTCGGCGCCCGCAATCTTGTAGCGGCCGATGCGGTTGTTAAGGATGCCGCCGACGAACAGGAAACCCTTGTGCTCGCGCATCGAGGTGACCATCGGATGCGCGCCGCCGGTAAGGTCGCCCATCGCCTCGATAATGCCGCCCTTGTCGTTGAATTTCACCACGCCGCCGGTGTTGATGTTGGGGAACAGCCACTCGTCCTGCGGCAGCCGGCGCGTCATGCGCTTGCGCATATCGGGATGGCGCAGCGACAGGTCGAAGCTCGGCGTGCGCATGCCGAGCCATGCCATCCAGTAATTGCCGTCGGAGGCGCGGTTGATGTTGTCGGGATAGCCCGGCATGTCGCGGATGACGCATTCGGCGGCGCCCGCCTTCGGCCCTTCCAGCCAGTAGCGATGCACGCGGCAGGCCCAGCTCTCAGCGAAGAACAGCGACTTGCCGTCATGCGCCATGCACACACCGTTGGTGTAGCGGTAGCCGTCGAGCAGTGTCTTCGTCGAACCGTCCTTCGGGTCATAGACCAGCAGCCGGCCGGTGGCGCGGTTCTCGATCGAGTCCAGTGCCCAATCGTGGGCGTCATAGCGCTTGGTGGAGTCAGTGAAATAGATGCGCCCGTCCGGCGCGATGTCGCAATCATTGGGGTCGCGCAGCCGCGCATCGTCGACGATCGAGGTCCAGGAGCGCGACGTCTCGGCCGACAGGCGCTTCACTTCCCGATCCGGCGAGACGGAATAGAGCCCCATGGCGCCGACGCAGCTGATCAGATTGCCCGATTTGTCGAAGGCCAGGCCTAGCGGAAAACCACCGATATGGGCAAACACCTCCGACTTAACGTAATCCGGCGCGAAGAAGCGGACGATCTCGCCATGGCGCGTGCCGCAATAGAGGTGATCGTCGCGGTCGAGGATGACGTCTTCCGGCCCTTCCAACTCGCCGAGCCCGATATGGTCGGCCGCCGACAGCCGGTTGTCGAGCGCGTAGGGCGTGCCTGAGCCCGGCACCGCAGACTGTGTCTCGCCCATCTTGAGATAGACCGGCGCGACATAGACTTCGTTGAGCACCTTATGGCGGTTCTTCAGCCAGCGGATGTCGATCGTCACCGCCACCGCCAGCATGATGCCCAGCACCATCTGGTTGGTGCCGGTGCCATAGCCCAGCCGGATCAGCCCGTTGGTCATGGTCAGCACGATGATGGCGCCCATCAGCCCCTTGATGACCGAGCCGCGGCCACCACCCAGGCTGACGCCGCCAACCACCGCCGCCGTCAGAGCCATGATCTCCAGGTTGAGGCCGGTGCCCGGCCCTGCCCCACTCAGGCGGCAAGCGATGAGGAAGCCGCCGATCGAGGCGCAGAAGCCGGAAAAGACATAGGTCATGAACACGGTGCGGCGCACGCGAATGCCGGCATTGTGCGCCGAGCGCCTGGAGCCGCCGACCGCCAGCACATGCCAGCCCGGCCGTGAGCGCGTCAGCGCGATATGGGTGACGATGGCAAGAATGATCGCCAGCCACACCGAGACCGAAAGCCCCCAGAAGGTGCTGTCGCCGATGAAGTCGAGCACATCCGATGTCGCCTGGGAAAGCTGCACGTCGGCGGCGTAGGTGGTGACGAGAATATCGAACAGCGCCCGGCCGAAGATGAACGTCACCAGGGTGGTGAGGAAGGCGCGCAGCCTAAGGTAGCCGACGAGGTAGCCGTTGACGGCGCCGAAGATCAGGCCGGTGGCGAGCGATGCCGCCAGCGCCAGCCAGATAGACTGTTCGAGAATGAAGAAGACATAGACGGCGGAGAAACAGGACAGCGCGAAGATCGAGCCGACGGACAGGTCGATGCCGCCGCCCAGCATCACCACCGTCATGCCGGTGACTACCATCGAGAACTCGCCGAGCTGGCGGGTCGATTCCTGCAGCGAGGTCAGCTTGAAGAAGCCGGGAATGATCGAGCCGAACACGCTGAGCGTCGCCACCAGCGCCAGGAACGGAATGGCGTTGTCGGTCCAGCGTTTTGTCAGGATCTCGCCGACCAGATGGTCGGGCACGAGATTGTAGCGCCAGGACTGGAGGCGTTCGCGAAAGGACATCGGCGGCTGCTATTCCATGAGGGAACGAGGTGACCGGATTGTCCAGTCACCTCGTTTGTTTCAGTCGAAAAAAGCGCGGCTTACTTCGCCGCCGCTTCGGCCTGCAGCGCCTTCAGGTCCCAGCAGCTGTCGGGCTTGAGGTCGGCCTTGGTCGTAGCCTTCTCCAGTGTGTAGATGTAGGTGTGCGACGTGCCGGCCGGCTGGCCGCTCTGCAGCAGGAACTTGATGATAGCGTTCATGTCGCCGGACTGGCGAGCCAGATCGGTCATCACCACGGCGCCGTAAGTTCCGTCCTGCAATTTGTCGCAATCGGCCGCCTTCTCGCCGCCGCCGGTGGTGACCAAAAAGACCTTGCCGTCGAGCTTGGCGTCGCGGATGGCGGCGGATGCGCCGGTGGCGTCACCATCCCAGAAGTCGATGATCGAGCAGATGTCGGGGTTCTGCTGCAGCATTGTCGTCGTCACGTTGCGCGACGTCGTCGGATCCCAGTTGGAGTCGGGCTTGGCCACGACTTTGAAGTCGGGGTGCTTCTCCAGCACCTTCATGATGCCGGCATACTGGTAGAGACTGGACGAGTTGGCCTGATCACCCTGCACAAGGCCGATCTTCTTCGACGAGTTCTCGCCGCAGCCCTTGATCGCCGCTTCGGCTTCGAGCTGGCCAAGCCGGTCCCAGTCGCTGCCGACAAAGGCGTCGGCCGGGAAGTTGGCGGGGTTGTCGACCAGTATGACGTAGGTTCCGGCGGCCTGTGCCTTCTTCATCAGCTTGGAATAGGAGTTGAGGTCCGGCGCATGGATGATCAACACGTCCGGCCTTGTGTCGGACGAGATCGCGTCGGTGATCGCCTGTGCACCGGCATCGACGACCCAGTTCGGATCGCGTGTTTCGAAGGTGCCGCCCCAGGCCTCGACTTCCGTCTTCAGATAGTGCGACCAGCCCTGCGCAAGGTCGAAGCCCATCGCCAGCGGCACCAGCATGACGCGCTTGCCCTTGAGCGCCTGCGCGTATGCGGCCGGGCCCGGATCGTCGGCGGCGAAGGTCGGCGCGACGAAGGCGGTAGCGGCAAGCGCCGTGGCGGCCGCCATCAGTGTTCTGATCAGTTTCATGTCACATCCTCTGTTTTTCACTTATTGCCGGCCGGTCGGCATGACCCGGTCGGGTACCCCTTAGATGTCGCCCTGCTGCGCGGTCTGTTCGTCACGCGGATTGATGATGCCGTCGACGATGATGGCTCCGAGCAGGATCGCCGCCTTGATCAGGTTTTGATAGAGCAGCGGAATGTCGATGATGGTCATCGCGTTCGACAGGATGCCGATCAGTGCAGCGCCCACCAGCACATTGCGCACTCCGCCCCGCCCGCCGGACAGGCCGATGCCGCCGATCACCGCCACCAGCACGATGTCATAGAGCAGCGTCGAGTTGACGACGCGGGTGTTGATCGAGTGCAGGCTCGACGCCGTCAGCAGGCCGGCGATCAGCGCGACGAAGGCCGAAACCACATAACGCAGCACCAGCATTGGCCGCACCGGAATGCCGATGTTGCGCGCGGCGACCGGATTGTCGCCGGCGAAATAGATGTAGCGGCCCCATTTGGTGTAGCGCAGGAACAGGAAGAACAGGAAGGCGAGCCCGGCGAAGACGAACACTTCGATCGGAATGTCGAGGAAACGCAGGCCGCCGAGCAACTCCACCCAATGGCCCTGAGGCACCGACACCGCATCCTGTGTGATCAGTTGCGAGCGGACATAGCCGAAGACGAAGGAGCCGGTCGCCAGCGTCACGAAGATCGCCGGCACGTCGGCATAAGCGACGAGAAAACCGTTGAGCAGGCCGATGGCGAGCACGCCTGCCAGCACATAGGCGAAGGCGAGCCCATCAGGCGTTCCGGCGTTGAGCAATTGTAGATACCAGGCGACCGACATCGCCATGATCGCCACCGCCGACAGGTCGATGCCCCTGCCGATTATGACGACCGCCATGCCGAGCGCCAAAATGCCCAGCACCGACACCGAGCGGACGATGGCAACGAGATTGTTGGGAGCGATGAAACCAGGCAGCCCAATGGCAGCGGCGACGAACAGCACCACGGCGATGGCAAAGACAATGCCTTCCTGATTCAGGCTCCTGACATTTGGCCAGCCAATCGTGTTCATGTCTGCATTCGCCCCGATGGCAGCTCTGCCACCCCTTCCGAAGAAAGCTAATCGGCTCGGCGCCGCTTCGTCAAATGAATCCGCGCTCAGAACGCCCGTTGGCAGTGATAATCTTCCAGTGGACGCACCGATTGCTAGAACTGGCGCAATCCTAGGAAAAGGCTGCGCTTTTGGCATTTGGTTGCGCCATTGCGCGTATGCGCGAAGGTGCCGTTCTGAGGCGAAAGCACAAGGCGGAATTAATTGCCGCCTGAGCGGCGAAAATTGCGAATTCAGGTCCTGGACGTGTGGCCTGAAACTTCGGCGCCTGCACCGGGCGGCAGCACGAGGAACCGCAACGCCGCCACCAGCCCGATGGCGCCGATGATCAGGAAGGCGATGCGAAAATCGACGAGGTCGAGCGCCGGCCGGTGCCTGACGATCTGCGACAGGTTCAGAATGGCAGCCGCCACCGCTACGCCGAACAGCATCGACATCTGCTGCAGCATGGACGACAAAGTTGCCGCCGAGCTGCGCTGCGCCGCATCGATATCGGCGAAGGCCAGTGTATTCAGCGCCGTGAACTGCATCGAGCGCGTCAAGCCGGCGATCAGCATCAGCATCACTACCAGCGCCTGCGGCGTTTCGGGCGAGATCGCCGCGCACGCCATGATCGAGGCCGAGGCGATCAGGCCGTTGACGACCATGACCGTGCGAAAACCAAAGCGCCGCAGCGTCGGCGTCGTCACCGTCTTCATGCCGAGATTGCCGAGGAAATAGGCCAGGATCATCAAGCCGGCATCGACCGGCGAAAGTCCGAAACCGACCTGGAACAAAAGCGGCAGCAGGAACGGCGTGGCATTGATCGCGACGCGGAAGATGGTGCCGGCGGCAAGCGTCGAGATGGCGAAGGTCTGCACCTTGAACGCGCTGAGATCGAGCAGCGGATGCGGCGCGCGCCGGAGATGCCGCACCGCCAGCCAGCCGATGACGATGCCGGCGGCAACCAGCAGCACGGCGGGCAAGGCGCCGTCTTCCGGATGTGCGATGCGCTCAAGGCCGTAGAGCAGCAGCGCGAGCCCCAGCGACGTGAGGAAAAACCCCGGCCAATCCAGCGGCTTGGGATCGGCCGCGCGGTCGCCCGGAATGAAGCGCGCGACCAGCGCCAGCCCGACCAGCCCAAGCGGGATGTTGATGAAGAAATTCCAGTGCCAGGACAGGTACGTGGTAATGAAGCCGCCGAGCACCGGCCCGACCACGGGAGCAAACAGCGCCGGCCAGGTGATCAGCGCCGTGGCGTTGAGCAGCTCCGATTTCGACGCATTGCGCAGCACCAGAATGCGCCCGACCGGCGTCATCAGCGCGCTGCCAAGGCCTTGCACGACACGGGCCGCGACGAACTGGGTAAGGCTCTGCGAAAAGCCGCAAGCGAGCGAGGCCAGCGTGAACAGTACGATCGCCAGCAGGAAGATGTTGCGCGCGCCGAAGCGGTCGGCAAGCCAACCCGATAGCGGCACGAACACTGCCATGGTCAGCATATAGGCGGTGATGCCGATACTCATAGCCACAGCCGGCACGCCGAAGGATTCTCCCATCTGCGGCAGCGAGGTCGAGATGATCGTCGAATCCAGCAGCTGCATGAAAAACGCGATGGCGACGATCAGCGCCACGCGCCGCGCATTGCTGGCGGCTACGGCGGAGGCCTCGGTGTCGGGAACGGCAGTCATGGCGAACCGCGTTGAACAGCATATGGCTGGCCCCGTCCAGAGCTTATCCAACAAACTTCCGTGTCGGCTCGCAGCCTGTTATGGATGGGCGGGCGGCCAAGGACATTGCATGAAGCCTATCTATATCGACTACCTCAATGCCCTAGATATCGAAGCCCTGGAGATGACCGACGGCGAAATCATTGCCGCTGTCGAAGCCGGGCTTATCGCGCAAGGCAATGGCCAGACGGTGATTGAGCCGCGCGTCCATCTTGAACCCGACCCTTCCTTCCATGGCCATTTCAACGTTCTGCGCGGCTACGTTGCGCCGCTCGACACGGCGGGCGTGAAAATCGTCGGCGACTATGTCGACAATTATCTGCACGGGCTCCCTTCAGAATTTGGCATTCTAAACCTGTTCGATCCGCGCACCGGCACGCCGCGCGCCATTCTCGACGCCACCGTCATCACCGACATGCGCACCGGCGCTGTCACCGCCATCGGCGCCAAACATCTGGCGCGCAAGAACTCCAAGGTGCTGGCCCATATCGGCGCGCGCGGCACCGCCTACTGGAATGTGCGCCTGCTCGACCATCTCTTCGACTTCGACGAGATCCGCGTCCATTCGCGCCGCCCGGAAAGCCGCGACGGCTTCGCCGCCAAACTCTCGGCCGATCTCGGCAAGAAAGTCACCGCGGTTGCCGACTGGGAAAGCTGCATCAAGGGCGCCGACATCGTCGTCGAAGCCTCACGGCTGCCGGAGCCGCAGCCGCTGCTCAAGACCGAATGGATCAAGCCTGGTGCACTGGTCGTGCCGTACGGCACGATGAGCGCGGTGGAGCTGTCGCTGACCGACATCATGCAGAAAATGGTCGTCGACGATTGGGGCCAGTGCAAGGGCGGCAAGTTCGGCTCGCTGCGCGCTCATGTCGAAACCGGAAGGCTGAGCGAGACCACGCTGCACGCCGAGCTCGGCCAGATCGCCGCCGGCCTCAAGCCGGGCCGGCAAAGCGACGACGAGACGATCCTGTTCTGGCATCGCGGCCTGTCGCTGTCCGACATTGCGCTGGGCAAGGCGATGCTGGCCAAGGCTGCTGATAAAGGCATCGGCCAGAGGCTGCGCTTCGCATGAGCGCGCTCGTCCTCACCGGCGCCGGCGTCAGCGTCGAGGATGTCGCGGCGGTCGCCCGCGGCGGCCGCAAGGTCGAGGTTGAACCGACCGTCATCGAGAGGCTCGACAAAGCGCGAAAAGTGCTCGACCAGGTGGCCGCGTCCGGTCAGCAGATTTACGGCCTCAACACCGGGCTCGGTGCCAATCTCGGCACGTCGGTCGAAGGCGATGCCAGTGCCTTCCAGCGCCAGTTGCTGGAAGGGCGCAGCGGCGCTGTCGGCGAACCGTTGCCCCAAGAGGCGGTGCGGGCGACCATGCTTGCGCGCGCAGCGATGCTGGCAGTCGGCGGCTCCGGCATTTCGCCGGCGGTTTTCACCGCCCTTGTCGATGCGCTCAATGCCGGCGTGCATCCGGTAATGCCGCAGTTGGGCTCGATCGGCGCCGGCGATCTCGTGCTGATGGCGGCGCTCGCCCGTCTGCTGACCGGCGACGGCGAAGCTGACTATCAGGGTCGGCGCATGCCGGCGGCCAAGGCGTTGATGATGGCGCGGTTGGCTCCGATCAGCCTGGCGCCGAAAGACGGCCTGTCGCTGATCAACGCCTCGGCGGTATCAGCCGGCACTGGCGCGTTGGTACTGGCCGACGCGCTGTCGGCCTTTGCGCAACAGCAGCAGGCGGGAGCGCTGACCATGGAAGGGTTTGGCTCCAACCGCACCATCCTCGATCCGCGCCTGCATCTGGCGCGGCCGGCAGCCTGCCAGCAACTCGCGGCCAAGGGCCTGCGCGACCTGCTTGCCCGTGACGAGGAGCCGACGCCGACCACCCTGCAGGACCCGCTGTCGATCCGCTGCATGCCGTCGATCCATGGCGCGCTGATCCAGGCGATCGACCAGGCGCGGCTGGCGCTGGAGATCGAACTCAATGCCGCCGCCGACAATCCGCTGGTGCTGGGCGATGACGGGCTGGTTCTGTCGACCGGCAATTTCCACACCGCATCGCTGGCACTTGCCTTCGAGACGCTCGGCCTGGGGATCGCGCAATGTGCCGCGGCAAGCGTTGCCCGCTTCATCCAGCTCGCCGGCTCCGGCCGCAACGGCCTGCCGAAATATTTGTCGCCGGTCGGCGGCGCCTCGGCCGGTTTCGTGCCGCTGCAAAAGACGGCAACGGCAATCCTGGCCGGCATCCGCCACAAGGCCAATCCGGTGATGCTGGATTTCCTTCCCGTGTCCGAAGGCGTCGAGGACCATGCGACGCAGACCCCTCTGGCGGTGTCGAAATGCGCCGAAATGATCGCGCTATGGCGCCGGCTGATCGCCTTCGAACTGATGGCCGCCGCGCAAGCCGTGGACCTGCGCGACGGTCTCAAGCTGGCGCCCGGCACAGCAGCGGTCCATACCGCGGTGCGCGCGCATGTAGCGATGCTGAGAGAGGACCGGCCGCTGGGAACGGATGCCGAGGTGCTCCATGCCATGCTCGCCGACGGAACATGGCAAGGTGCAGCGATGATCGGCAAGGAGGCCGAGTAGTCAGCCCTTTGCGTCCACCCGTTTCATGAACAGGCTGAGCTCGGCCGGATCCATGCGCACGACATGCCTGTCTTCCGGATAGGCGCCGCTATCGACGTCGGCAACGTACTCGGAAAACGCCGCGACGCGTTCGGCCTGCAGGCGATCGTACTCGGCGGCGAAGTTGCGGTAGACCTTGGAATGGCGCGGCATGTGGCCCCGGTTCTGGCCAAGAATATCGTCGGCGAACAGATACTGCGCGTCGCAGCCGGTGCCCGCACCCATCGACAGCATGATCAGCGAGGTCCGTTCCGAGATCGCCTTCGCCACCTCGATCGGCACCACTTCGATCTCGGCGCCAAGCGCTCCAACGGCCTCATACTGCTTGACCGCCTCAAAAATCTGCATGGCGGTGTCGGCGGACTTGCCGACGGCCTTGAAGCCGCCGGTCCAGGTGGCGCGGGACGGAATGAGGCCGACATGGCCGATCACGGGGATCGCGTCGTCGGCGAGCCGCTTCACGGTGGCGAAACCGGCGCTGCAATAAACGGCGTCGGCTCCGGCCTTGTAGAGCCGGAACGCCCAGCGCAGGAAATCGTCCGCCGTGCCTATTTCATAGAAGTTCTCGCCCGGCATGGTGAACAGGCTGGGCGCCGCATCGCGATACTCAGGGTTGAGCACCAGCTCGGGCGGCACCGAGACGATATCGACCCCTGCCCGCTCGGCAGCCTCGGCCTCGTCCATGGTCAGGACGCGCAGCATGGTCAGCTGGCGCTTGCCCTTCATGGCGCGCAGATCGGCGACGGTCGGTCTCTTTCGGCTCATCGGGATGTCCCTGTTGGCTGGTTGCTTTTCCCCGTCACCTTACCGGCCCCGTAACAGGCCGGATAGAAGGCGGGTGATTTATTCGCTACTCGGCCGCCGCCGACATATCGAGCTCGTGAAATTCACCGCGATAGGGCCGCGCCGTCGGCGGCAATTCGCGCTTGAGGAAATAATCCTCGTACCGCAGCTGCTTCAAAAGCACCGGCCAGACTTCGCGATAGGCATGCCACATGGACGGGTTCGCCACCGGCAGATCGTGCTTGATCAGCTCGTGCAGCCTCGGCAGCGCATGATAGGGCACCATCGGGAACATATGGTGTTCGACGTGATAATTCATGTTCCAGTAGATGAAGCGGCTGACCGGGTTCATGTAGACGGTTCGGGTGTTCAGCCGATGGTCGACCACGTTGTCGGCCAACCCGATATGCTGCAGCAGGCCGGTCAGAACCATGTGCCAGCTGCCATAGAGACGCGGCAGGCCGATCAGCACCAGCGGCAGCCATGACCCCAGCGCGATCGCGAGAGCGATCGTCGCAACGTACACGGCGATATGCCAGCGCGCCGCCGTGATGGCCTTGCCCTGTTCGCTCTCAGGAATGTAGCTCTTTTCGTCGTCCGACAGCTTGCCCAACGCCTGGCGCGCCAGGATCGGCAGCGAATAACGGAAATCGAGAATGCCGGTGAAGGCAAGCGCCGCCTTGACCAGATTTGGCGGCCGCATAACCGCAATCTCGGCATCGCGTCCGACGATGATCGTGTCGGTGTGATGCCGCGCATGGCTCCAGCGCCATTGCACCGGATTGCGCACCACCATGAAGCTGGCGATTTCGTAGATCGCATCGTTCATCCAGCGTGTGCGGAAGGCGGTGCCATGGCCGCATTCGTGCCAGCGCGAGTCGCTCGACGATCCATAGATCACGCCATAGACGAGCAGGAACGGCACCACCCACCACGTGCCCCAGAACCACACGATGCCGGCGGCCGAGCCCAGGATGGCTGCGATCCAGATCACTGTATCGCGGATCGCCGGCCCGTCGGAGCGCTGCATCATTTCCCTCATTGCCTTGCGCGGCACGTCGGTGTGATACCACTCGGCCGAGGCCAGCCCGGTCTCGATCACCCGGCGGGTGCTTTCGCCGACCAGGCCGTAATCGCGCTTTGTCTTGGCCGCCGTCGCCATCACCGTCTCGCCTACCTCAAAGCCCGTTGGCGCGGAACTTCCCGTCGAGAAATGTTTTCGCCCGCGGCACGTCGTCCTCGGTCAGATGCTCGATGATAACAGGGATGTTCGGGTGCTTCTCACTGAGCCGCTGCAGATAGAGATCGTAATTCAGCGATCCCAGCCCGGGCGCCGGCAGCTCGATCTCGCCGACGCCGCGGAAGGTCAGCCCCTCATGCGCGTCCGCGTCGCCGATATCGGCATGCTTCTCGGTCTTGTCGCTGCCTGAGCGCTTGACGTCCTTGGCGTGCGCGATGCGGATCTTGTCGGCCAGCGTGTCGAACACCTGGTTCAGCACCTGGTCCATGCGGTCGATATTGTGCGCCTCGAAATAATTGGTCGGATCCATCAGCAGGCCGAGGCCCGGATGGTCGACCTGCGCGAACATTTTGACCGTCTCCTCGACCGAACCGACGACATTGTTGACATAGGTTTCGAGCAGGAACACCGCGCCATGGTCATAAGCCGTCTGGGCAAGATCCGAGATCACCTTGCGGCATTCCTCGAAGCCTTCCTCGGTCTTGTTTTTGGGATGATGCACCCAGTCGGATTCGGTGTTGTAGGTGCCGGTCTCCGAGATCACGTAGGGCGAGCCGAAGTCGCGCGCATTGCGGATGATTTCCTTGAGATAGCCGACGCGCTTCTCGCGCTCGGATTTGTCGGGATGGATGATGTTGGTGTAGCCCGAGATGCAGCAGACCGGCAGATTGTGGTCGCGAAACGTGTCGCGCACTGTCCTCGCCTTGTCCCCGGTGATCTGCCCGGCCGAGAGATCGACATCCCTGAAATGCATGTCGAGCTGCACTGTGTTGAAGCCGAGTGCACGGATGCGGCGGGCGGCCTCCGCGAGCTCATAGGGGAAATAGCCGGTGAAGATACCTGCCTGCATCATGATGTGAACTCCTCCCGGTAAGCGATTCAGCCGCCACACTATTCGGCGGCATGTTCAGTCGATCGATATCTCGGACAGTTTGACGGTGCGGCCTTGCGCCATCGAGCGGTAGCCCGCCTCGACCAGTGCCATTGTCTTGACGTTATCGGCGACGGAGAGCGCCGGCGGCGCGCCTGTCTTCACCGCATGCTGCAATTGCTCCATCACGCCGATGAAGGCATGCGGGAACCACATCGTGTCCCAGCTCGGGCTGACCCATTCGCCGCCGGTCGTCTCGGTCGAGGCATAGGTCAGCGTCGAGGCCACGCCTTTCGGCCAGCCGATCGTGCCTTTGGCGACACCCTTGGTGCCGTCGACGCGCCAGTTGATGTGCTGGTCGTCCAGATAGCCCTCCTGGCGCGGTCCGGACCAGACATCCTCCAGCGACACGGCGAGCACGCCGGAGGGAAAGCGCAGCGTCGAGACGGTGATGCCGTCGGTATGTTCGAATGTCGTGCGCGGGTCCTTGCGTGTCAGCGTGGTGATTTCCGAGGGATCGCCGAACAGGAAGCGCAGCACGTCGAGATGATGCACGCTCATATTGGCCAGCGTCAGCCGGTCGTAGTCCTGAAGGAAGGTCTGCCAGTGCGGGATCGCATGCATGTCGATCTGCGCGAAGACGATGTCGCCCAGCGCGCCGCTGTCGATGATCTGCTTCAGGACGCGCATCGACTGGTCGTAGCGCATGTTCTGGTTGACCGAGAGGATCTTGCCGGACTTTGCGGCTTCGTCGCGCAGTTTCACGGCTTCATCGACCGACAGCGCCAGCGGCTTCTGCGCCAGGATCGCCTTGATGTGAGGCTGCTTCAGCGCATGGCGGATCAATGCCGGCTGCTGGTCGGGTGGAAAGGCAAGGTCGACGATCTCGATCTCGGGATTCTCGATCAGTTGTTCCGGCGTGTCGTGGATGGTCGGAATGCTCCAGCGTGCAGCTACCTTCTCGGCGCTGGCCTTGGTGCGCGAAGCGATGGCGACGACTGGGAAACCGGCCTGCGCATAGGCGGCAAGATGGCATTCGGCCATGATCATGCCGGCGCCGATGCAGCCGATCCGGTATTCGCTGGCGCGAACCCTTACATCCGGCTCGAAACCCTGGCCTGCCATCCATTCCTCCCTTGGACGACAGGATATAACGCCATAGCCGGCCCATCAGCCAAGGTCCGCTCCATCAATTCCCATCAGAACCATGACGGGGTGACGGTGCGAACTAGTTTGCGGCAATCAGCACGGTGCTTTCCGGCGACCAGCTGAGCACCACATCCTGGCCTTCCGCCAGCCGGTCATTGCCGGTGTTCTGGACGATCACCTTCAGCATCTGGCCGGCGCGTTCGACGAAATAGGTGCTGTTGTTGCCGGCGAAGATGCGCTTGGAGACCTGACCCTTCAGCGCGTTGGCATTGGCCGCATCCGCAACCCCGGCATCGGTGGCGATGCGAATGCGTTCGGGACGCACGGCGCAGCTGGCCTTCGTACCGGCGGCAAGCCGATCACCCACCCCGGCGGCAATCGCCGTGCCGTCCGGCAGGCGGATGCCGTTGCCGGTCGCATCGCCGCGAAAAATGTTGGCGTCGCCAAGGAAGGTGGCGGCGAACTCGCTCTTCGGCCGGTCGTAGATCTCCTCCGGCGGCCCTTCCTGCACGAGCCTGCCGTCGCGCAGGATGCCGATGCGGTCGCTCATCGTCAGCGCCTCTTCCTGGTCGTGGGTGACGAAGATGGTGGTGATGCCGATCTCGCGCTGGATGCGCTTCAGCTCGATCTGCATGTCGACGCGCAGCGCCTTGTCGAGCGCGCCGAGCGGCTCGTCGAGCAGCAGCACGCGCGGCTTGGTGACGATGGCGCGCGCCAGCGCCACACGCTGGCGTTGGCCGCCGGAGAGCTGGTGCGGCCGGCGCTCGCCGAGCTTCCCGAGTTGGACGAGATCGAGCGCGCGCTGCACTTCGGTGGCGATCGTCGCTTTCGTTTCGCCGCGCACCGACAGGCCGAAGGCGACATTGTCGGCAACGCTCATATTGGGAAACAGCGCATAGTTCTGGAACACCATGCCGATGCGCCGCTTTTCGACCGTCACGCGTTCCACACTCTCGCCGCCAATGGCAATGCGGCCAGTATCGGGAAAGTCGAAGCCGGCGATCTGGCGAAGCAGCGTGGTCTTGCCGCTGCCCGATGGGCCGAGCAACGCATAAAAGCCGCCATCGGCGAAATCGATGGAGACGTCGTCCAGCGCCTTGTGCGCGCCAAAACTGCGCGAGACGTTCGATACATGCACGCCGGCCATTATTTCTCTCCGCCGAATTTGAAGAAGCGCGCCGTGAGCAGCATCAGCGCCATCGACACGACGATGATGATGGTCGAGACCGCGTTGATCTCGGGCGTGAACCCCTTGCGGATCGCGGCGTAGATTTCGACCGGCAGCGTCGTCTGCCCCGGCGTCGCCAGGAAGTAGGAGACGACGAACTGGTCGAACGACACGGCAAATGCGAACAAGCCGCCGGCAATGACGCCGGGCATGATCCACGGCAGCGTCACACGCCTCGTCACTTGCCACTGGTTGGCGCCGAGCGAGCGCGCCGCCTCTTCCAGCTCCGGTGCAAAAGTCTGCAGCCGGGCCGAGACGACGACGATGACATAGGGCAGCGCCAGCGCCACATGGCCGAGCAGGATGGCGAACAGGCCGCGGCCAATGCCGACGCCGAAGAAGAAGATCAGCATCGCCGTGCCGGTGATCAGCCACGGAATGGCGATTGGCGGAAACAGCAGCGCCTGCAGCACTTTCTTGCCGCGGAAATCATAGCGGAACAGCGCTAGCGAAGCGGCCGAGCCAAGCACCACTGAGATGAGCGTGGTGATGACCGCGATCTTGAGGCTGTTCCAGGTGGCCGCGATCAGCTGGTCGTTCTGCCAGAGCGAGGCATACCATTCCGTCGTCCATTCGAACGGCAATTGGTAGAAGGGCGAGACGTTGAACGACATCAGCGCCATGATGATGATCGGCAGATAGAGGAAGGCGAGC
Source organism: Mesorhizobium sp. M0030 (assembly GCF_040323695.1). Taxonomy (NCBI): domain Bacteria; kingdom Pseudomonadati; phylum Pseudomonadota; class Alphaproteobacteria; order Hyphomicrobiales; family Phyllobacteriaceae; genus Mesorhizobium; species Mesorhizobium sp. M0030. The sequence goes on from NZ_JAMYVE010000007.1 coordinate 62,991, forward strand.
AGCAGGAAGATGTAAAACCGGCCCAGCCCTTGGAGGATGCGGGTGGTCTTCATCACGCGGCCCTCTTCAGCACCGGCGAGGCAACTGCGAGGATGACCAGCACGACGGCGAGCAGGATGAACGACAATGCCGCACCAAGCGGCCAGTTGAACACGGCGACGAACTGGTCTTCGATCACCGTGCCGTAGAAGGTGCCGGTGCGACCGCCGAGAATGCGCGGCTCCATGAACGAGCCGACGACCGGCACGAAGATCAGTGCCGCACCTGCCACCAGGCCGGGCATAGACAGCGGGATGATCACCCGCTTCAGCACCTGCAGCCGCGAGGCGCCGAGCGAGCGCCCGGCCTCGATCAGCGAGTCGTCGATTGCCTGCAGCGTGAGATAGCAGGTCAGCACCATATAGGGCACGTAGGAGTGCACCAGGCCGATGATGATTGCGGGATAGGAATACATCAGGTCGATGTTGATCTTGAACGGCAGCACGGCGTTGAGCGCCGTGTCGAGGATGCCGCCCTCGCGCAGCACCATCGCCCAGGAGAAGATGCGCACCAGCCCGTTCGACCAGAACGGCAGGATGACCAGCAGGAAGATCGCCTCGCGGCTGCGCCCCTTCAGCACCTTGGCCAGCACATAGGCGGCGGGGTAGCCGATGACGACGCACCACAAAGTCACTTCGAGGCCGAGCCGCAGCGAAGCGAGCAGCAGCGTCAGGTACAGGCTCTGCGAGAAGAAGGCGGCGTAATTGCCAAGGGTGAACGCCCACGGCTTTCCCGACAGCGGCAGGTCGGTCATGAAGGAGAAGAATACCATGGCCGAGAGCGGCAGGAAGATCGCCACCGTCAGCCAGAGATAGGCCGGCGCCAGCAGCGGCAGGGCCGATCTCAGCCCGCTGCGCGACGCGACCGCACCCTGTACTGCCATGATACCCTCCTCCCCAGGATTGAAGGGCCAGCCGGCGCCAACCGCCGGCTGGTCCGGACGTGAGCGTTACTTCACGTCGACTTTGAGCTGCTGCCACAGCGCCAGATAGGCCTCGCGCTGCGCGTCGGTGATCGGCGCCTGGAACTGGATGCGCTTGGCCACCTCGGGATCGCCCATCACCTTGCGGTTGAAGGAGTCTTCAGGCAGCGCTTCCACCGCCTTGGTGTTGGCCGACACCGGCGCGCCGACCTTGGTGACCCATTCGACATAGAATTTCGGATCGATCATCCAGTTGATGAAGGCCTGCGCACCCTCGACATTCTTCGAGCCCACGGGAATAGAGAACGCGTCGAGCCAGGCGACGGCGCCTTCCTGCGGAACGACCAGCGAGACCGGCAGCTTGAAATGCGTCTTGGCACGGTCGGCCGAGCCGCTCCAATAGGTGCCGATGTCGATCTGGTTGGAGGCGACCATCTGGTTCCAGTCGTTCTCCGAGCTCCAGAACGTCTTGATCTGCGGCATCAGCGAGGTCAGCTTCGCCTTGACCGCTTCCATATCCTTGATGTCGTTGATATTCTGACCGGTGGCGATGGCGCCGAACTGCACCGCTTCGACAGCGTCGTCGCGAATGACGACCCGGCCCTTATGCGCTGGGTCCCACATTTCGGCGATCGAGGTCGGTGGCTTGTCGAAGGACTTTTCGTTGATTGCCAGCGCCGTCAGGCCCCACACCCACGGCACGCCATAGACCTTGCCGTCATGGTCGAGCATCGGCGATTGCGCCTTGTCCTTGCTGATGTCGGCATAGTTCGGCAGCTTCGAGACATCGATCGGCTGGATCAGCTTTTCCGCCATCGCCTGATCGTTGAAGGCGGCGTTGATCATGACCACGTCATAGAGGCCCGGATTGGTGCGGATCTTGGTCAGCATTTCCTGTTCGGAATTGAAGAAGTCGTTGACGACCTTGTTGCCGGTCGCCTTTTCGAAGGCTTCGATCGCCCACGGCTCGTCGGCGCCGTAGCCCTTCCAGTTGAGCACATGCACTTCGGCGGCACTGGCGGCCAGCGTGAGCGCGGAGGTGATGACGGCGGTCGCCGTCAGCAGGGCAGTCAGTCTTGGCATGCGCATGTTCGTTCCTCTCTTGTTTGCCCGCTTGGCGGGTCAGGCTGTCTGATGGGCCTTCTGGTTCTGGCCCGGCTCGCCCGTGGCGGCCTGGCTCAGGAAAGTCTGGATCTCGCTGTCGGTCGGCGCCGATGAGCCGCCATGGCGGGTGACGGAAAGTGCTGCCGCCGCATTGGCATAGCGCGCCGCCTCGAAGGGATGCACGCCGCGCGAGAGTGCACTGACGAAACCGCCGATATGGGTGTCGCCGGCGCCATTGGTGTCGATGGCATCGACCTTGAAGCCGGCAATGGTCTGCGTCTCGCCATTGACCAACCTCACGAAACAGCCCTTGGCGCCGGCGCGGATAACGACGCCTTCGGCCTTTGGGCAGTGGTCGGCGAGCAGCCGGGCGGCGAGTGCCTCGACATCGCCTTGCCCAGCGATCTCGACCGCTTCCGTCATGTTGCAGCTCAGCCATGTCGTACGGGCAAGCACCCGCGACAGGATGGGACGTGGGATATCCGCGATGACCGGCGTTGGATCGAAAACGAAGGGAATGTTTTCTGGCAGCGCCTCGATCCAGTCGGTCAGCGCGTCGCGGCTGCCGGAATAGCTCAGCGTATAGCCCGACGTGAACACCCAATCATCAGGCGCGACCGCCACGGGCCTCATCATCTCGAGGCTGAGAATGCTCTCCGCACCGGGCCACGACACGAAGGTGCGCTCGGCATCCCCGGAGATCATGGCGACGCAATTGCCGCTGTCCATGACCGGCGATGGCGACGTCAGCGTTATGATGCCTTCGGCCGCAAACGCGGCGCGCAAAAAATCGCCATTCGGTCCGCTGCCGAGCTGGCCGCCGAACACCACCGTCATGCCGGTGCGGCTGGCCGCGACCATCATGTTGAAGCCGCCGCCGGCGACCTGCGCAAAGCTCGACGCGGTCTTCTCGCAGCCCGGCGCCGGCAAGGCGTCGATGCGGTAGACATAGTCGACGACGGCGCTGCCGATATGGACCAGACGCCCACTCATGCCGCGGCATCCTTGCTGGCCTTTGCCGTGCGCGCCGCGACGAGGTCTTCGGCAAGCGAGCGCACCTCCCCCATATCTATGCCGACGAGCCCGGCAATGTGTTGTTGCGGCAGTTGCGAAAAGCCGACGCAGGCGCCGGCCATGCCTGAGGCAATCGCGCCGATCGTGTCGGTGTCGCCGCCGAGATTGGCGCTGATGATTCCCGCTTGCCAGGGATCGCCCTGCGCGACTTCAAGCACGGCGAAAGCTGCCGGCACGGACTCCTGGCTGGCCACACCGGTGCCGACGAGATCGGTGATGAGCCCGATCGCATCCCGCATGGTCTTGCCGCGCACGAGCTCCTGCGCCCAGGCGATACGCGCGGCGATATCGCCACCAGTCACCCAATGTCCGAGCCGGGCGCCTCGCCGCGCGGCTGCTACCGCGCTGTCGGAAGCGGCACGCCAGTCGCCACCGGCGACGCCGTGGCTGGCGGCGGCGGCAACTGCTGCGGCCGAAGCGATGGCGATCGAAGTGTTGTGCGTGGCACGGCAAGTTTCGGCCACCTTGGCGACGAAAGCGTCGAGCGGTTCCAGCGGCATCATGATGCCGACCGGCGCGATGCGCATGGCCGCGCCATTGGTGTCGCCCCGGCTTCCCGCCTCTTCCGCCGGCACGCCGTCATTGATGGCGTCGATGGCGCGCTTGGTCGATGGTCCCAGCAGGTCATAGCTGCCGCGCGCCTTGACCTCGCGCTCCCAGTCGAGCAGTGCGTTCACCCAGCGCGCATGATCGAAGCGGTCGCCGGACTGGACCAGAATGCGACCAAGCAGCAGCGCCTGTTCGGTATCGTCGGTGATGGTGCCGGCAACGAGCCCCTTCGACACCGGATGATCGGCAAACGGCGCCACGAAATCCTCGACATGGCCGTATAGCTCGGCGATCCGCGCCGGCGACAGAAGCTGCGTCGGCATGCCCAGCGCATCACCGAGCGCCCCACCGACAAGCGCGCCCATGGCGCGATCGAGCGTGTCGTTGGTTCTGTCCGGCATCGCTCAAAACCTCATATGCAGCGCGAAATGCGCCGGGTTGAGCAGGCTGGTTACATATTCGATCGGCCGGTCGTCAGCCGCACGCGTCAGCCGGCGTCCGCGCAGGAACGGCGTGCCTTGCGGGCAGCCGAGAATGGCGGCGTCTTCGGCATTGAGCATCTCGATGCCCACCCATTCCTCGCCATGGTCTGGGATGAGGCCGGCGCCGCGCAGCGTCTGGTGCAGCGAGCCTTCGCGCAGACCGCGCAGCGGCACGTCCTCCAGTTCGGGCGACAGCGGCAGGCGGCTGCGTTCGATGGAGATCGCATGGCCGTCGCTGGCATTGGTGCGCACCCGGTCGACGGCGATGAAAAACGGGCTTTCGATGCCAAGCAGCGCGGCGAGATCGGCATCCTCGATCACTTCAAGCCGCAGCGTCCGCGTCTCGGCATTGGCGCCGGCATTGGCCAGCGCCCGCGACCAGCCAATGCTGTCATCGACCGGCTTGCCGTCGAAAGTGACGAAGGAGCCGATGCCGACCTTGGTCGTGATCAGCCCACGGCTGGACAACTCCTCGAGGCCCTTGCGGACCGTGTTGCGGCTGACGGAAAAGCGCTGGACGAGTTCGTTCTCGCTTTGCAGGCGGTCGCCGAAGCCAAGCACGCCGGAGCGGATCTCATGTTCGAGAACGGTGGCGATCTGCTCGGGCTTGCCCGTGCCGGGAGAAAGGTGAACCGCGCGCCGCTTCATATGGGTACCTGTTCAGTAAACCTGTATAGTCCTGTTCGATATTGGAGTTGAAGGGCGACGTCAACGATATATTTGGATTCACGCATATGCGTTGTGCTCAGGTGCCCCGGGCATCGTTTGTTCGCATGGCGACGCTAACCGCGCAGGGCGTCCCGTCTCCGAGACAGAGCTGGGGCAGCGCTTCCCTCAGGCGATTAGCCTTGCGCTCACACGAAGAAAAATTCCTCAATCCGTTGCTTGGCCGTCCGCAGCGCTGGCAGGATATTCCGCTCCATCGCCTCGACGGAGAACCGCGCCGACTGCGTCGAGACGTTGATCGCCGCCACGGTCTTGCCGGCGCGGTCATAGATCGGCACCGCTATCGAGCGCAGGCCAAGTTCCAGCTCTTCATCGACGACGGCAAAACCATCCGCCCTCGCCGCGTCGATGGCCTTGGCCAGCGCGGCGCGGCTGGTGATCGTCTTCGGCGTGCGCCGTTCGATCCTCGCCTCTGCAAGCAAGGCCTTCAGCTCATCCGCGCCCAGCCCCGCAAGCAGGACGCGCCCCATCGAGGTGCAATGCGCCGGCAGCCTGGTGCCGACATCGAGCGAAACGCTGAGGATGCGGCGGCCAGGAATGCGCGCGACATAGACGACTTCCTCGCCCGACAGCACCGCCGCGTTACAAGCCTCGTCGAATTGGCCCGCGACGTCGCGCATGATGGATGCCGCGAATGTCCACAGCGAGGCGCCGCCGAGCCAAGAGCGCACGATGGCGAGCAGGCGCGGCGACAGCGAAAACTGCCGGCCGGATTGCGTGGCATAGCCGGTGGCGGTCAGCGTCAGCAGGAAGCGACGCGCGCCGGCGCGGGTCAGCCCCGCCTCCTCCGCCATTTCGGTCAGCGTCATCCCGGCCGGATGCCGGGCCAGTATCTCCATGACTGCAAGGCCGCGCTCCAGCGAGCCGACATGGTCGCGCGTCTTTGCCTTGTCCTCCATGCGGCCTCCGCAAGACAATGCGTCGCCTTGACTCGTCTCGGCGGCGCGATGTAAAAATATCTCATACAAAACAAATGTTCGCAATACGAACTTTTTGAACTTCGGAGTTCTTGGCGATGGTCAATTTCCTGCCGCTCAAACAGGCCGTGGCTGAGAACCTGCATGATGGCGATACGGTCGCCTTCGAAGGCTTCACCCATCTGATCCCGACGGCGGCGGCGCATGAGGCCATCCGCCAGGGCTTTCGCGACCTGACGCTCATCCGCATGACCCCCGACCTGATCTACGACCAGATGATCGGCATGGGCATGGCCAAGAAGATCATCTTCTCCTATGTCGGCAATCCCGGCGTCGGCCTGCTGCGCCGCGCCCGCGACGCCATCGAGAACGGCTTCCCCCGGTCGATCGAGATCGAGGAGCACAGCCATGCCGGCATGGCCAACGCCTACGAGGCGGGAGCTGCCGGCCTGCCTTGCGCGGTGTTCCGCGGCTATCGCGGCGCCGGGCTGGCGGCAGTCAATCCCAACATCCGCTCGGTCACCTGCCCGTTCACCGGCGAGGTGCTTGCCGCCGTTCCTTCCATCCGACCGGACGTGACCTTCATCCACGCTCAGAAGGCCGACAAAAAAGGCAATGTGCTGGTCGAAGGCATTATCGGCATCCAGAAGGAAGCGGTGCTCGCGGCCAAGCGCGCCGTGGTGACGGTAGAGGAAGTCGTCGACAATTTCGACGACCTGCATCCCAACCTCACCGTGCTGCCGCGCTGGACCATCGCTGCGATCTCGGTGGTATCAGGCGGTTCGCATCCCTCCTACACGCACGGCTACTATGCCAGGGACAACGCCGCCTATCTCGAATGGGACGACATCGCCGCCGACCGTGAAAAATTCCAGGCCTGGATGCAGGCCAATGTCCTCGAGCGCACGGCGGACGATTTCGCCGGCCGCGTAAAGCATCTGAGGAGCGCGGCATGAGCGGCTTTACTCCCAATGAGATGATGACGATTGCCGCCAGCCGAGCCCTGAAAAACGACGATGTCTGCTTCGTCGGCATTGGCGCGCCGTCGGCCGCCTGCAACGTCGCGCGACTGACGCATGCGCCCGACATCACGCTGATCTATGAAAGCGGCACCATCGGCACCGCGCCCGATGTTTTGCCGCTGTCGATCGGTGACGGCGAACTTTGCGACACCGCCGTCACGACCGTCTCGGTGCCGGAGATGTTTCGTTACTGGCTTCAGGGCGGCCGCATTTCGATCGGTTTCCTCGGTGCCGCCCAGCTCGACAAGTTCGGCAACATCAACACCACCATCATCGGCGACTATGCGCGTCCCAAGACCCGCCTGCCCGGCGGCGGCGGCGCGCCGGAGATCGCCACCTCGTCGAAGGAGATCTACATCACGATGGCGCAGTCCAAGCGCGGCATGGTCGAGAAGATCGACTTCTTCACCTCCTTCGGCCATGGCGACGGCGGCAATCATCGCCAGCGCCTCGGCATCGACACATCAGGGCCGACGCTGCTGATCACCGACCTTGCCATCTGGAAGCCCGATCCGGTGAGCAAGGAATTCACCGTGGTGTCGCTGCATCCCGGCGTGACTCGGCTTGAGGTGCAGGACAGCTGCGGCTGGATCGTAAAGTTCGCCGACGCGCTTGACGAAACGCCGGCGCCGACGGAACTCGAGCTGACGACATTGCGTGACCTGCAGGCCCGCACCAAGGCGGCGCATGAGGGAAGCGGAAAAGAAAAGGCCGCATGACATGACCGAGGCATTCATCTGCGATTACATCCGCACCCCGATCGGCCGTTTCGGCGGCTCGCTGTCGTCGGTGCGGGCCGACGATCTTGGCGCCATCCCGCTGAAGGCGCTGGTCGAGCGCAATGCCGGCATCGACTGGCAGGCTGTCGACGACGTCGTCTATGGCTGCGCCAATCAGGCCGGCGAGGACAACCGCAATGTAGCCCGCATGTCGCTGCTCTTGGCCGGGTTGCCCAAGGAAGTTTCGGGCGCGACCGTCAATCGCCTGTGCGGCTCCGGCATGGACGCGCTCACCATTGCCGCCCGCGCCATCAAGGCGGGCGAAGCCGAGTTGATGATCGCCGGCGGCGTCGAATCGATGAGCCGCGCGCCCTTCGTCATACCCAAGGCCGAGACCGCCTTTTCACGCCATGCCGAGATCCATGACACCACCATCGGCTGGCGCTTCATCAACCCGCTGATGAAGAAACAATATGGCGTCGATTCCATGCCGGAGACCGGCGAGAACGTCGCCGAGGACTTCCAGGTGTCGCGCGCCGACCAGGATGCGTTTGCCGTGCGCAGCCAGGACAAGGCCGTCGTAGCACAGGCCAATGGCCGGCTGGCGAAGGAGATCACCCCGGTGACGATCCCGCAGAAAAAGGGCGATGCGATTATCGTATCGAAGGATGAGCATCCGCGCGCCGGCACCACGGTCGAGTCGCTGGCCAAATTGCCGACGCCGTTCCGCCAGGGCGGCACCGTCACCGCCGGCAACGCGTCCGGCGTCAATGACGGCGCGGCGGCGCTGATCATCGCCTCCGAAGCGGCTGTGAAAAAATACGGCCTGACGCCAATCGCCCGCGTTCTCGGCGGCGCTGCTGCCGGCGTGGCGCCGCGCATCATGGGCATCGGCCCTGCCCCGGCGACACAAAAGCTCTGCGCCCGCCTCGGCCTGACGCCGCAGCAATTCGATGTCATCGCGCTCAACGAAGCCTTCGCCTCCCAAGGCCGCGCCGTGCGCCGCCAACGCGCCAGCGCCGTGTATGGGGAGCACGTCAACCCCAATGGCGGCGCCATCGCGCTTGGCCATCCCTTGGGCATGTCGGGCGCGCGCATTGCAGGCACGGCAGCGCTGGAACTGCGCGAACGCAACGTCGGCTATGCGCTCGCCACCATGTGCATCGGCGTCGGCCAGGGCATCGCGGTGGCGCTCGAACGGGTTTGATGGCTTCAGCCAATCAATACGGCAGTCCGACATAATTCTCCGCCAGGGCGGCCGACGCTGCCTGCGAATGCACGAGATAGTCGAGCTCGGCTTCCTGGATGCGCTGGCCGAACTCGCCCGTATCGGGAAAGCGGTGCAGCATCGTCGTCATCCACCAGGAGAAGCGCACCGCCTTCCACACTCTGGCCAGCGCCTTGGCTGAATAGGCCTCGAGCCCGCTTGGTGATTTGTCCAGATAGAATTCGCGAAGCCCGGCAAAGAGATAGCGCACGTCGCTGGCGGCAAGGTTGAGCCCCTTGGCGCCCGTCGGCGGCACGATATGGGCGGCGTCGCCGACCAGGAACAGCCGGCCGAAGCGCATCGGCTCGGCGACGAAGGAGCGCAGCGGCGCGATCGATTTTTCGAAGGACGGGCCGGTAACGACGGCGGCTGCGGTCTGTTCCGGCAGACGACTGCGCAACTCGTCCCAGAAGCGACCGTCGCTCCAGGCGTCGACCTGTTCGTCAGCCGGGACCTGGACATAGTAGCGGCTGCGATGCGTCGACCGCATCGAGCACAGCGCAAAGCCCCGCTCATGGTTGGCGTAGACCAGTTCGTGGTCGGCCGGCGGCACTTCGGCCAGCACGCCGAGCCAGCCGAAAGGATAGGTCCGCTCGAAGGTTTTCAGCGCCCGCCCAGGCGCCGATTTGCGGCTGACGCCGTGATAGCCGTCGCATCCGGCGATGAAGTCGCAGTCGATGCGATGGCCGACGCCGTCCTTCCCGTAGGTGACGTAAGGCGCTTCGCCATCGAAACTATGCAGCGCGACGTTGGCCGCCTCATAGACGGTGGTCAGCCCGGCCGCCTCGCGCTTGTCCATCAGATCGTGCGTCACTTCGGTCTGACCATAGACGGTGACATGCTTGCCGCCGGTCAGTGCCGTGAGGTCGAGCCGGTGCAGGCCGCCGCCGAACGCAAGCGAGATGCCGGCATGCAGCAGGCCCTCGGCATGCAGCCTTACAGCCGCGCCCGCCTCTTCGAGCAACTCGACGGTGCCTTGTTCGAGCACCCCTGCCCGCACCCGGCCAAGCACATGCTCCCGGCTCGAACGTTCGAGGATCACCGTCTCGACGCCAATGGTGCCGAGAAGCTGGCCAAGCAGCAGCCCGGACGGTCCGGAGCCGACAATGACAATCCGGGTGCGCATCAGTGTCCCAGGCTTTCGATCTGTCCGGCGAGTTCGGCGGCGAGCCGTAGCGCAGCCGCGGTCGCTATAGCCATTTGCGGCAAGAGCAGCCATTCCAGCGTCCAGGCAGCACCGGAGCGCTCCTGCTCATGCACCAGGGCCTGGTGCATGCCGGAAAGCTGGGTGGCGTTGAAGCGCGCCAGCGTCACCAGCACTTCCGCCTTCACCGGGTTCTGCTTGTGCGGCATGGCCGATGAACCGCCGCCGCCGGACAGCTTGATGTCGGTTCCACCTTGCGCCATCAGCGCAATGTCCTGGCCGAACTTGCCGAGGCTGCCGGTGATGAGCGATAGCAGCCCGGCGAATTCGGCCAGCGCATCCCGCTGGCTGTGCCATTGCGGCGCGTCGCCAAGGCCGAGCTTTGCGGCAAGGGCCGCGCGCACGGCAGGTCCTTTGTCGCCCAGCTTCTCCAGCGTGCCGGCGGCGCCGCCAAACTGCACCACGAGCAGACGCTTGGATTGCTCCGACAGTCTCTGCTGATGCCGTTGCAGCGGCGTGCGCCACACCGCCACGCGGTCCGACGCCTGAATTGGGATCGCCGGCTGCATGCGCGTCATCGCTGTCAATGCACGGCTGCCAAAACGTTCTTCCAGCCCCACCAGCCGCAGAATGTTTTCAGTCAGCAGCAGGTCGAGATGTTCAATGAGCCGGCGCAGCCGAAGCACCAGGCCAGTGTCGATGACGTCCTGGCTGGTTGCGCCGAAATGCACGCCGGCGTCGTGCGGCGCCCCGACCGCTGCCTTCAACTGGCGCACCAGTTCGGGCACGATCACGCCATCCTTCGCCACACCGGCCCGCAGCCGCGCGGTGTCCGGCTTGTATGACAACAGGACAGGTACAATCGCCGCGGCGGCATCCGTGCCGATAATCCCGCTTTCGGCTTCCGCTTGCGCCAGCGCGCGCTCGAAATCGAGCATGGCGGCGATTTCCCCATCCACCGAAAAATGCCGAGCCGCCTCCTCGTCGCCAAGCAGGCCGGAAAGCAGCGGATGGTCGAAGGGCGATACGGTCATGTGCTGGTTTCCTCCGTCAGCTGTCGAAGAAGACCGTTTCCTTCTCCCCCTGGAGATGGACGTCGAAAATATAGTCGTCGCCTTGCCGCTCGGCGATCAGCGTCGGCACGCGCACCTTGTGCTCGATGCGGGCCAGGATCGGATCCTCGGCATTGGCCTTGGCCTCGTCGGAGAAATAGAGCCGCGTGTGGAGGCCGATATTGATGCCGCGGGCGACGATCCACAGGCTGATATGCGGCGCCATCAGCCGGCCGTCGCCATACGGCACGCGTCCCGGCTTGATCGTCTGAAAACTGCACAGGCCGGTTTCCATGTCGGTCGGCTGACGGCCCCAGCCCTGAAAATCCGGATCGGCATCGCCGCGCAATTCGGCCGGCGAATTGTAGAAGCCATTGGCATCCGCTTGCCAGATCTCGATCAACGCATCCCTGAGCGGCGTGCCGGTGCCGTCGAGCACGCGAATGCGCAAACCGATGCGGTCGCCCTTGGCGTTGTCGTTGAGCATCGTGGCGCCCAGGTCTGTCGGGTAGACGCCGCCGATACCGCCGAAATTCGGCGTCAGCCCGATATGCACGTAGGGCCCGGCGGTCTGCGACGGGCTCTCCTTCAGCCGGGTCAGCGATTGCGCCATCAATTGCCCTCCGGACGGTTTTCGAACAGCGAGGCGCGGCGTCCGCGCAACACGATGTCGAACTTGTAGGCGCGCGCGTCGAACGGGATCGTCGCCTGCATGTCGAGCGCGGCGACCAGCGTCTCAATCGCCGCCTTGTCGCGGATACCGCGCACGATCGGGCATCGCCAGATCAGCGGGTCGCCCTCGAAATACATCTGGGTGATCAGCCGCTGTGCGAAGCCGTGGCCGAACACCGAGAAATGGATGTGCGACGGCCGCCAGTCATTGGGCCCGTTCGGCCAGGGATAGGGACCTGGCTTCACCGTGCGAAAGGCATAACCGCCATCGGCATCGGTGATGGTGCGGCCGCAGCCGCCGAAATTCGGATCGAGCGGCGCGAGATAGCCGTCCTTCTTGTGGCGGTAGCGGCCGCCTGAATTGGCCTGCCAGAATTCGAGCAGCGCGCCGGAGACGCCCTGGCCGCGCTCGTCGAGCACGCGGCCATAGACGATGATACGCTCGCCGATGGCGCTCTCGCCGGGCTTTGCGAAATTGTGGATCAGGTCATTGTCGAGTTCGCCCAGCATGGCGTGGCCGAACACCGGACCGGTGATTTCCGACGCCGTGTTGTCGAAGGCCAGCAGCGCCTTTTGCGGCGAGCGCAACACCGACGTCTTGTAGTCGGGCGTCAGCGCCGGCGGATGCCAGCCGCGGTCGCGCTGGAAGAAGGCTCCGCTCTCGGGCCTGCGGTTCGAGCCGGCATCAGCTGGCATGGCCAGCCCTGCTTCCGTCCATTTCCGAAAACACCTCCTTGGCGATCCTGAAGGCGCGGTTGGCGGCCGGCACGCCGGCATAGATCGCGACATGCAGGAACGCTTCGCAGATATCGTCGCGCGACGCACCGGTGTTGGCGGTGGCGCGCACATGCATGGCGACCTCTTCATCATGGCCAAGGGCCGCCAGCAATGCCAGCGTCACGATCGAGCGTTCGCGCCTGCTGAAGCCCGGACGCGCCCACACAGTGCCCCAGGCTGCCTCGGTGATCAGCTCCTGGAACGGCCGGTCGAAATCGGTGACGGCATCCTCGCTGCGATCAACATGAGGGTCGCCGAGCACCGAGCGCCTGACGGTCAGCCCGGTCTGGTATCTGGTTTCGTTTTTGGGCAGTTCATCCATGGGTCTGCTTTCTCAGGGGAAGCGCCGCGACGAAATCGCGGATGAGGGTGGTCAGCGCCTTGGGCTGTTCGACGCAAGGGATGTGCGCGGCGTCACGAATGATTTCGAAATGTGCGCCTGGGATCAGATCGGCCAGCCAGCGGACGAGATCCGGCGGCGTCGAGCCGTCCTGGTCGCCAACGACGCAAAGCGTGGGTACCGCGATCCCCTGCGCGGCCTCGGTGAAATCGGCATCGCGCACCGCGGCGCAGGTGCCGATATAGCCGGCGACGGCTTGCCGGGTCATCATGTTCCAGTAGCCGTCGAGCTCGGCGACACGGTCCGCGTGGAAGGCAGGCGTAAACCACATTTTGAGCACGGCATCGGCGATGGCCTGGATGCCTTTGCTTTCGACCGTTTCGATGCGGGTGTTCCAGCTGTCGGCAGTGCCGATCTTGTGGGCGGTGTCGCACAGGATGAGGCCGTCGACGATTTCGGGGCGCCGGGCATAAAACCCTTGCGCAATCAGGCCGCCCACCGACAGGCCGCACAGCACCGCATTGTTCAGTTCGAAATGATCGATCAGGCCCGACAGATCATCGACATGCTCGTCGATCGAGCTGACGCCACCAATGTCGGACAGGCCATGGCCGCGCTTGTCGTAGACCAACGCAGGCATTTCACCACCCAGTTCGGACAACACCTCGTCCCAGATGCGGAAGTCGGTGCCCAGCGAATTGATGAACACGATCGGCCGCGCATTTCCCTTCGCCTTGATGTGGCGATGGTGCAGCGTGATGCCGCCAATGTTGACGAATGGCACGATTTCGATCCTCCGTGTTCACATTGCACAAGGCATTTGGTTTGGTAAAATGATATTTTACGCCGTTTCATTAACTGCTAGGTTATGAGAACATGTCCGAAAGCCGCATAAGGTTCCGTCACCTGCAGGCATTCCTTGAGGTAGCGCGGCAAGGCAGCGTGGCGAGGGCGGCCGACTTTCTCCATGTCAGCCCACCGGCCGTGACCAAGACGTTGCGCGAATTGGAGGAGGCGCTTGGCATCGCTGTCGTCGAACGCGACGGCCGCGGCATCAGGGTGACACGGCTTGGCGAAATCTTTCTCGGCCATGCCGGCACGGCGATCACGGCACTGAAGCGCGGCGTCGATTCCGTCCGCCAGGACGGCGCCATCAACCGGCATCCGATCCGCATCGGCGCGCTGCCTACAGTGTCGGCCAAGGTGATGCCACGCGCCATAAGCCTGTTCCTGAGTGAAAATACCGGTGCTGCGATCAAGATCGTCACCGGCGAGAACGCGGTCCTGCTGGAACAGTTGCGCGTCGGTGCGCTCGATCTCGTCGTCGGCCGGCTTGCGGCGCCGGAAAACATGACCGGCTTCTTCTTCGAGCATCTCTATTCCGAACCGGTGCTGTTCGTGGTGAGGGCCGGCCATCCGCTGCTGCAGCCGGGCCAGGACATCTTCGCCCGGCTCGATGAATTCCCGGTGCTGATGCCGACGCGGGAGTCGGTCATCCGCCCGTTCGTCGACCGCCTGTTCATCACCAACGGCATGACGGCGCCTGCGACCGAGATCGAGACCGTCTCGGATTCCTTCGGCCGTGCCTTCCTGCGCCAAAGCAATGCGGTCTGGATCATATCGACAGGCGTCGTCGCCAACGAACTCTCCAGCGGCGCCTTCGTCGCCTTGCCCGTCAACACCGAGGAAACCAAAGGGCCGGTCGGCCTGACGATGCGGACCGACACTGCGCCTTCGCCGGCCTTCACCATCCTGCTGCAGACAATTCGCGAGGCGGCCAGCCAGAACGCCTGAGCACCTTTCGCCAATCTGGCGCAGAGCGGGCCTTCAGCCGTATTTCCATAACCTGTTGGTTAACGAAACACCGCAAAATATCATTTTACCAAACCAAACACCTAGGGCACTGTGACGATGGGAGGATCGAAATCGTGCCGTTATCGGCATTGGCGGCGTTCCGCTGCCGCCTCAAGGCCTGCCGGGGCGATCTCCGATCTTAAGAACGGGCGGCATCGATTTTGAGCAGGCCGGCGGTGACCTCCAGGTGCGTCAGGAAAGGGAGGAATACCAGCATGACCTCAAGCAAATCCGGCGTCTCGCGGCGCCAGTTCATCGCCACATCGCTCGCCGGCGGCGCGGCACTTGCGCTCAGCCGCGGCCAGGCATTCGCGCAGGCCGCCGACACGCTGAAGGTCGGCTTTGTCAGCCCGCGCACCGGGCCGCTCGCCGGCTTCGGCCAGACCGACGGCTATGTGCTCGATCTCGCCCGCAAGGCGCTCGCCAACGGCCTCGACATCGGCGGCAAGAAATACAGTGTCGAGATCATCGACCAGGACACGCAATCCGACCCGTCGCGCGCCGGCCAGCTCGCCAAGGACCTCATCAACAACCAGGCCGTCGACCTGATGCTGGCGGTGTCGACGCCGGAGGTGATCAACCCGGTCGCCGACGCCTGCGAAGCCGCCGGCGTGCCTTGCCTCTCCACCGTCATGCCGTGGGAGGCCTGGTATTTCGGCCGCGGCGCCAAGCCCGGCGAACCCTCGCCGTTCAAATGGACCTATCATTTCGGCTTCGGCGTCGACGAGTTCTTCCGGACCTACATCTCGCAATGGAACCTGATCGAGACCAACAAGAAGGTCGGCGTTATGTATCCCAACGACGCCGACGGCAATGCCATCCGCACCCATCTGGCGCCGTTGCTGGCAAAGCAGGGTTTCACCATCGTCGATCCCGGCGCCTACGAGACCGGCACCACCGACTATTCCTCGCAGATCGCGCTGTTCAAACAGGAAGGCGTCGAGATCTTCAACTCCTTCCCGATCCCGCCGGACTTCGCCGCCTTCTGGCGCCAGGCCGCGCAGCAAGGCCTGATCAAGCAGATCAAGATCTGCCAGGTCGCCAAGACCGGACTGTTCCCATCCGACATCGAGGCGCTCGGCGATCTCGGCAACAAGATTTCGAGCGCCGCTTACTGGCACAAGGCCTTCCCCTACAAGTCGCCGTTGACCGGCGTGTCGGGAACCGAACTGGCCGACGGCTATGAGGCCGCAAGCGGCAAGCAGTGGACGCAGCAGCTCGGCGCCTCGATGTCGCTGCTCGACGCCGGCTTCGAGGCGCTGAAGGCAAGCACCGACGCCAAGGACAAGGCGGCCGTCGCCAAGGCGCTGAGCACGCTCAACACCGAGACCATGATCGGCAAGGTCGACTTCACCAGCGGCCCGGTCGCCAATGTCTCTCCCGGCCCGATCATCGGCACCCAATGGGTGGCGGCCAAGGAAGGCGGCAAATTCCCGCTCGACTACGTCGTGACCGAGAACGCCACCGACCCGAAGGTTCCGGTCGAGGCCAAGCTCCAGCCGTATAACAGCTGACGGTCGGTTACGGGGATCGCATCGTGAACGGTTCAGCAAACGCCGCGATCCTCCGCGCTGCCGGCATCCAGAAACGCTTCGGCGCGCTGGTGGTGCTCGACGATGTCGACTTCGCCATGAATGCCGATGAGGCCGTCGGCATCGTCGGCCCGAACGGCGCCGGCAAGACGACGCTGCTCAGCATCTTGTCAGGCGCCTTCCCGCCGAGCGCCGGCACGGTCGCCTTCAAGGGTGGCGATGTGACCGCGATGCCGGCTACAGCGCGCTGTCGTCTCGGCCTGGTGCGCACGCACCAGGTGCCCAAGCCGTTCAGCGGCATGACCACGTTCGAGAACGTTTTTGTTGCCGCGTCGCATGGTGCCGGTCTCGCCCGCGACGAGGCCTATGAAGAGGCGCTGGAGTCGCTGAAACTGTGCGGCATGATGGGCGTGGCCAACCGGCGCGCCGAAACGCTCGGCCTGCTCGACCGCAAGCGGCTGGAACTTGCCCGCGCGCTCGCGGCAAGGCCTACGCTGCTTCTGCTCGACGAGATCGGCGGCGGACTGACCGATGGCGAGGCGAGCGAACTTGTCGATACCATCAAGGAATTGCGCCGCCGCAAGATCGGCATCGTCTGGATCGAGCACATCGTCCACATCCTGCTGCAGGTGGCAGAGCGGCTGATCTGTATGGACGCCGGCAAGATCATCGCCGATGGCGAGCCGCAAGCGGTGATGGCCGACCCGGAAGTCGTGCGCGCCTATCTCGGCGGAGGCCCGAAATGAGCCTGCTCGCAATCGAGAATCTGGTCGTCCGCCATGGCCTGTTGCAGGCGGTGCGCGGTGTGAGCTTTACGATCGAGCGCGGCGAAACGCTGGCGCTGGTCGGCGCCAACGGCGCCGGCAAGACGACGCTGCTGCGGGCGATCGCCGGCGCCCATGAGCCGACGGCCGGCCGCGTGCTGCTGAATGGCGCCGATATCACCGGCGTTCCCTCGCACAAGCGCGTCGGCATGGGCGTCGCGCTGGTGCCGGAAGGGCGAAAACTGTTCGTGCAAATGACGGTCGAGGAGAACCTCCTGCTTGGCAAGACCGCCGGCCGTCCCGGCGACTGGAGCGTGGAACGAGTGCTCGACACGTTCCCCAATCTGAAGCCGCGCCGCCATGCCAAAACCGGGCATCTCTCCGGTGGCGAGCAGCAGGCCACCGCCATCGGCCGCGCTTTGATGAGCAATCCCGAACTGCTGCTGCTCGACGAGGTCTCGCTCGGCCTGTCGCCGCTGGTGGTCGATCGCGTATACGCTTCGCTGCAAGGCCTGATCAGCTCCGGCACGACGATCATCCTGGTCGAACAGGACCTCAATCGCGCGCTCTCGGTCTCGGACAAGGTCATCTGCATGCTCGAAGGACGCGTCGCGCTGGAAGGCCCGAGCAAGGGCATGTCCCGCGATGAAGTGACGAAAGCCTATTTCGGTCTGCACAGAAAAAGCGCCGGGAGTGTGCCGGCATGAGCAACCAGATCGTCCAGGGCATCCTGCTCGGCGGCTACTACGCGCTGATCGCCTGCGGCCTCTCCTTCATGTTTTCGGTGATGCGCATAATCAACCTCGCGCATGGCAGCCTGGCCGTGTTTTCCGCCTACGCGCTGTGGTGGCTCGCCTCGCAATTCCATATCTCGCCCTTCGTCGGCCTGCTCATCGTGCTGCCGCTGATGGCGGCCATCGGCTGGGCGCTGCAACGCTTCCTGCTCGAGCGCAGCGCCCGTGGAGGCGCGCTGCTGCCGATCCTGACCACGTTCGGCCTCGCCATCGTCATCGACAATGCGCTGTTCGAGCAGTTCGGCGCCGACACACGTTCGCTGGCGCCCTATATCGGCAGCCTCTCCTACGATTCCTGGGAATGGCCGGGCAGCATCTATGTCGGCAAGCTTGCCGTGATCATGTTCGCCGCCGCCGTCATATTGCTTGGCGGACTGCAGCTGTTCCTTACCAACACCAGGCTTGGCCGCTCGATCCGCGCCACGTCGGAAGATCCCGACACGGCCGGTCTCGTCGGCGTCGATGCGCGCCGCGCCAACGCCCTCGCGGCCGCCATCGCCATGGTCACGGTCGGTCTTGCCGGTGCCTTCCTCGGCATGCGCGCCACCTTCGATCCCTATACCGGCGCACCTCAATTGCTGTTCGCTTTCGAGGCGGCGGTGATCGGCGGCGCCGGTTCGCTATGGGGCACGCTGGTCGGCGGCATCGTTCTGGCGCTCGCCCAGACGCTCGGCGCGCAGATCCATCCGCAAGGTTTTCTGATCGGCGGCCATGTCGCCTTCCTGATCGTGCTGTTCATCCGGCTCTCCACCTGCGGCCTCGGCCTGCGCGGCCTGCTGCGCCTGCCCGCGAGGAAAGCATCATGAGCGCGGTTTTAAACGCCCCCGCTATCGAGCGCGGCACCTCCGCCTCGCGCATCTCGGCGATTGCGGTCGTCGTCATCATCGCGCTGCTTGGCGTCGCGCCGCATTTCCTGTCGGCCGGCGACGTCGACCGCGTGACCGCCTTGTTCATCTATGTGATCCTGGCAGCGATGTGGAACGCGCTGGCCGGCTTCGGCGGGCTGGTTTCGGTGGGACAGCAAGTGTTCTTCGGCCTCGGCGCCTATTTCACCATCCGCCTGGCCGATGCCGGCCTCAACCCGTTCGCTTCGCTGTTCGTCTCCGCGATCATTGTCGGCGCGATCTCCTGGCCGATGTCGCTGTTCATGCTGCGGCTCAGGAACGGCGAGTTCGCCATCGGCATGTGGGTGATCGCGGCGCTCACCCATCTCCTGGTCAATCTCGACCGGCTGGTGCAAGGCGAGACCGGGACGTCGCTGATCTCGCTCAACGTCTATGACGCCGGTTCCAGGCGGGCGACGATCTACTGGCTGGCGCTGGCCGCGATGACGGCGCTGCTCGCCACCCTGTTTAGCCTGCTGCGCGGCAGCACGGGTGCGGCCATCCGCGCCATCAGGGACAATGAGGAGGCCGCGGCATCGGTCGGCGTGCGCGTCACCGGAACCAAGCGGCTGCTCTTCGTGCTCGCCGCCTTCGGCATCGGCATGGCCGGCGCGCTGTGGTTGGCCACGTCGATCACCTTCCAGCCGAAAACCTACTTCAACGTCCAGTGGACCGCCTACATGATCTTCATGGTGCTGGTCGGCGGCATCGGCACCTTCGAGGGCGCCATTCTGGGTGCGCTGCTGTTCTTCCTCATCGAGACCTGGTTCGGCGGCACCGGCGTCTGGTATCTGATCGGCCTCGGCGCCACGGCGGTGCTGTTCTCGCTGTTCCTGCCGCGCGGCGTGTGGGGAACGCTGGAGGAGCGCCTTGGCCTGCGCCTGCTACCGGTCGGCTACCGGGTCAGGCTGCCGGCAAACGCCGGCGATAGTGACGCGACGCCTTCGCCGCAACAGGCCGCAACGCATAGTGAAAAGGCGTGACCATGCTGTTCGGCAAGACCATCCTCATCACCGGTGTCGCCTCTGGTATCGGCGCTCGCACGGCCGAACTTGCCGGCCAACTGGGCGCTGACGTGATCGGCGTCGATATGCGTGAACCGGCAGCATCGGCCGGCAGTTTCGTCAAGGCTGACATCTCATCCAAGGCCGGCGTCGACGATCTCCTCGGGCGCCTGCCGCAGCGCATCGATGCGCTCTGCAATGTCGCCGGCCTCCCCGGCAACACCGGTGCGGTGTCGACACTGGCCGTCAACTTCTACGGCCTGCGCGCGCTCTCGGAAGGCCTCGCACCAAGACTTCGTGAAGGCGGCACCGTAGTCAACGTCGCCTCGATCGCCGGCTATGGCTGGCGCGCCAATCTCAACCGCGCGGCATCGATGGTCGGCATCGAAGGCTTTCCCGATGTGGCGAAGATGATCGCCGACCATCAGGTGAAGAACGAGGAAGGCTATCCCGTTTCCAAGGAGCTGCTGCTGTTGTGGACGCAGCGCGCCGCGCATCAGGACCTGTTCAGGAGCCGCGGCATCCGCGTCAATGCAGTGAGCCCCGGCCCGGTCGAGACGCCGATCCTCAAACAGTTCCGCAATGTGCTGGGTGACGCCCGCGTCGACAGCGACATCGCCAGGGTCGGACGCGCCGGAAGCTCGGGCGACATCGCGCCTGTCGTGCTGTTCCTGTGCTCGGACGGCGCACGCTGGGTCAACGGCGCCAATGTGCCGGTTGACGGTGGGCTTGAAGCATCGATCAATGCCGAGGTGCTCGGCTTCTAGACCATCATCCCGAAAAGTGGGAGCCGGTTTTCTGATAAGATCGTGGTCAATATAGAAAAGACGCTCCACGGCGAGCGAGGGAGAGAACAATGGACATCGGACTTCTGATCGACGGTGATAAAAGGGATGCCTCCGGCTCAGCCTCTTATGAGCGCATGGACCCGTTCACCGGCAAGCTGGCGACCCGCGCTGCCGCAGCCAGCATCGCCGACGCCAATGCCGCGGTCGAAGCCGCTGCTGCCGCTTTCAAGACGTGGTCGAAGACCGGTCCGGGCGAGCGCCGCGCTTTGCTGTCCAAGGCGGCCGATGTCATGGACTCCAAGGTCGGCGAATTCACCAAATTGATGATGGAAGAAACCGGCGCGACCGGCCCCTGGGCCGGCTTCAACGTCATGCTCGCCGCCAAAATGCTGCGCGAGGCAGCCGCCATGACGACGCAGATTTCGGGCGAGGTCATTCCCTCCGACAAGCCCGGCACGCTGGCCATGGCGATCCGCCAGCCGGCCGGCGTCTGCCTCGGCATCGCGCCGTGGAATGCGCCGGTCATCCTCGGTACCCGTGCCATCGCCATGCCGATCGCCTGCGGCAACACGGTTGTGCTGAAAGCCTCCGAAATGTGCCCCGGCACACACCGGCTGATCGGCCAGGTGCTGGTCGAGGCGGGCCTGCCCAAGGGCGTCATCAATGTCGTCACCAATGACCCCAAGGACGCAGCGGCAATCGTCGAGGCACTGGTCGCGCACCCTGCAGTCAGGCGTGTCAACTTCACCGGCTCGACCAAGGTCGGCAGAATCATTGCCGAACTCGCCGGCCGTCACTTGAAGCCGGCGCTGCTCGAACTCGGCGGCAAGGCGCCGCTGGTCGTGCTCGACGATGCCGACATCGATGCGGCGGTCAATGCGGCGACCTTCGGCGCCTACATGCATCAGGGCCAGATCTGCATGTCGACCGAGCGTCTGGTCGTCGATGAAAAGGTCGCCGACGAGTTCGTCGCCAAGCTCGCCGCCCGCGCGGCGCAGCTGCCTGCCGGTGACCCGCGCGGCCATGTCGTGCTCGGTTCGCTGATCAGCGACCAAGCCGCCGACAAGATGGAAGAACTGGTTGCCGACGCCGTCGCCAAGGGCGCCAGGCTTGTGGCCGGCGGCAAGCGCACCGGAACCGTGGTCGAGGCGACATTGCTCGACCACGTGACGCCGGCGATGCGCGTCTATTCGGAAGAATCCTTCGGCCCGGTCAAGCCGGTGATCCGCGTCAAGGGCGAGGACGAAGCGGTACGTGTCGCCAACGATACCGAATACGGCCTGTCTTCAGCCGTGTTCAGCCGCGACATCCGCCGTGCCATGGCGGTCGCCGCGCGCATCGAAGCCGGTATCTGCCACATCAACGGCCCGACCGTCGGCGACGAGGCGCAAATGCCGTTCGGCGGCGTCAAGGGTTCAGGCTACGGCCGCTTCGGCGGCAAGGCCTCGATCGCCGAGTTCACCGACCTGCGCTGGCTAACCATCGAGGATCCGGGGCAGCACTATCCGTTTTGACTGCACCTTCTCCCACAGGGGGGAGAAGGGAAGGAGCCCTCAGGGCCGTTGCCTGGCGAGCCAACGGATTCCCGCATCAAAACCCGGCAAGGCTCGAGTCGCGCGATCGGCGGCCCCTCCCGGAGTTGTAAATCGTTTAATCGTGGGTATTTTACCCCTCAATCACATGCCGCCGGACGGCGGCAAGCGGTTTTGGGACTACCGCAAGTGCAAAGCAAAATACGCGATACGGATCGCGCCGGGGAGGAATCGTCATGCCAAACAAGGCCTTGCCGCTGGTCATCAGCGCGCCGGAACCACGCACGCTCGACCTGATCTTCACCCCACCGCAGCTGGCGCGCCTCAAGGCGCATTACCGCGTCGTCGAGACGACGGCCGAGGGCGTGGCGAACTTGCCCGCCGACGTGCTGGCCGAAGCCCGCTATATTATCGGCCAACCGCCGATCTCGCCCGAGACCTTGGACCAGATGCAGGCGCTGCGTTGCGTCTTCAATGTCGAGACCAACCTAATCAACAACATGCCCTATGAGACGCTGTTTGCGCGCGGCATCCATGTCGTCACCACCGGCCTCGTCTTCGCCGAGCCGGTGGCCGAGCTTGGCCTCGCCATGGCGCTCAACCTCGCCCGCAACATCGTCGATGCCGACCTCGCCTTCCGCAAAGGCGAGGAGCTGTGGGGCGGTGACGGCAATTTGACGGCCCGGCTTCTGTCCGGCGCCGATGTCGGCATCATCGGCTTCGGCGATCTCGGCCGTGCGCTCAACCGACTGCTGTCGGGTTTTCGCACCCGCACCAAGGTCTTCGACCCTTGGCTGCCGCCGTCGATCCTGATCGACAATGGGGTGAAGCCGGCCTCGCTGGACGAGGTGCTGACATCAAGCGATTTCGTCTTCGTCGTCGCTTCGGTGACCTCGGAGAACCAGGGTTTCCTCGGCGCTGAGGCCTTTGCAAGTATGCGCAAGGGCGCCGCCTTCATCCTGCTCAGCCGCGCCGGCGTCGTCGACTTCCCTGCCCTGATGGCGGCGGTGAAAAGCGGCCACATCGTCGCCGCCAGCGATGTCTTCCCTGAAGAGCCGCTGGCGCAGGACCATCCGGTCCGCACGATCCCCGGCTTCCTGCGCTCCGCCCACCGCGCCGGGGCGCTTGACATCGCCTTCAAGCGCATGGGCGACATGGTGCTGGAGGACATGGACCTGATCGACCGCGGCCTGCCGCCTCTGCGCTCCAAGCGCGCCGAGCGCGAGACGGTGTCAAGGATGCGTTCGAAGCCGGCGGACAGGAACTAGTTGTCGCGAGAAATCCGCCTGAGATGGATTTCGCAGTTGGCCAAAACCCCTTTGTCGTCGCCGCTCAGGATGACCGGGAAGCTTCGACCGGCATTGGCGTTTTTCAGCCGGATCGCTCCCATTCGATCCAGACCCTACTATCGATGCCCCGCCAGGCCTAGCCGGCGGGGTATTGATTTTGAAGGCAATCGGGTTGTGGGAGGCCTGGCCTACTCCAAGGAGGCTCGTCACGATTCGCGTCGCTGGCGGGCCTTTTTATTCACTCCCGAGCAAAGCCGGAGGCGGCCTGCCCGCCTCGCTCTATCCGGCAGCAACGCCGGCTGGCGAGCGATTGGCCAGCACCAGCCCGACCTCGCCGACAACCTGCTCGACGCGCTTCAGGATGGGTTCGGCCCGCAGCACGCCGTCGGAAAAGTCCTTGTCCGTGGCATAGACCCCTGTAGGCAGCGTCAGCGCCTCGAAGAAGCCGAACAACGGCCGCAGCTGGTGCTCGACGATCAACGCGTGGCGATCATTGCCGCCGGTGGCAAGCAGCACCATCGGCTTGCCGCGCAAGGCGGCGGGATCGAACAGATCGAAGAAGTGCTTGAACAGGCCGGTGTAGCTGCCCTTGTAGGTCGGCGACCCCACCACCAGCACATCGGCATTGACGACGCTGTCGAAGATTGCCCGTGCCTGGCCGTCGAGATCGCGCGCCCATTTGGCAGCGCCGAGCGACGGGCCGAGGTCTTCGATGTCATAGGTGCTCGCCGACAGGCCATGCTGGCGCGCAATATCCCTGACAACTTGGTCGACGAAACCGCGCGTCTTGGACGGCCTGGTGAAATTGCCGGAAAACCCGACGACGGTTGGATTGGGCATATTCTGGCACCTCTTGCGCGGCGGGCAGGCCCGCTTCATACCGCATGTTTACAGGCTTGCGCCTGCAGCAAGAAGCAAATGACTGACCTTACAGCACCATAGTGAGGAATTTTTTTCTGTTTGCCCGCTCGTCTCAGGCCGCGAGAAGCCGGCCATAGGATTCCAGATAGAAGCCGGTTGACCTGGCGCAGGTCCGCACCGCCTCCCTGGCAGCAACCATTTCCTGCCAGCGTAGCAGGCGCTTGCATTCGGCCGGCATGGCAAAGCCCAGATATTTCTCAAGCACGCACAGCTGTTCGAACCAGGGATAGAAGGCGACGTCGGCGGCGCTGAATTCCGAGCCCAGCAAAAACCGTTCGTCCGCCCCTCGCCTCGCAAAGGCATGCTGTTCCACAAAGCGCAGGGCGTCGGCAAGCTGGGCCTTGATCCGCTCATGAACCATAGCGTCGGAACTGTGCATCATGGTTGCCGTCCTGGCGTAAAGCTGCGTGTCGGCGAAACTGATCCAGATGCGCGCCTCAGCGCGGGCATGAGCATCCCTGGGGAAAATCGGCCGTTCGGGGAATGCATCATCGAGATATTCGCAGATGATCGCCGACTCCCTGACATATTGCCCCTGATGGCGCAGCAGCGGCACCTTTCCCGTCGGCGTGAGTTTCAGGAACCACGCCGGTTTGTTGCGCAGATCGATTTCGATTTCCGTCGCCTGCAGGCCTTTCTCGGCAAGGGCGAGCCTGACACGGTGCGCATAGGGACAAAGCTGCGCGACAAAAAGCTCGATTGGCGGCATGAATAACTCCTGAGTTTCGTTATCGCCGACAAGCGGCCTGTCGGGCATAGCTAGGTCCAATAAGTCCGGCGCGCTATTCGACAGCGTCTGGATTGATTTATCGATCGTCTGTTTCTGGAGCGAAGCGTGGATCTCCTGGCTACCCTCATGCGCGAATTGCACTTCGCAGCCGCCGGGTACCGGCGCCTCGAACTGGCCGCGCCCTGGGCGATCTCGTTCAGCCAGGCTGGACTTCGCGGCATTCACGTCGTCATCAAGGGGCGATGCGAGGCGGTGTTCGGTGAGGAAGATGTCGAGCCTCTCGATGCCGGCGACCTAATCATTGCACCGCGCGCCGATCCGCATGTGCTGCGGTCGCCCGGCGCGCTCAAAAGCGCGAACGTCCCCGCCGCCGAACTGGCGACCCAAACCGCAGCCGGGCGTATTCGCAGCGGCGGCGAAGGCGAAAAGACCGTCATCCTGTGCGGCGCCTTCGCCTTTCGCGACGCCGACCATCCGGCACTTGCCGGCCTGCCGCGCATCGTTCACATCCGGGGATCGAATGGCCGTCTGCCCAAATGGCTGCGTGGCTATGTCGAGGCCTTGCTGGTGGAAGCGACCGACGAAGGTCCCGGCAGCGACGTAGTAATGGCTCGCCTGTCTGGGGCCATCGTCACGCGCGCCTTGCGCTCCGGTCTGGAAAGCATGGACAATCCAGGTTGGCTGAGGGGATTGCAGGACCCCGCGATCGCCAGAGCGCTCGCGACCCTGCATGAAGCCTATGGCCACGACTGGACGATCGAGACCCTGGCACGCGCGGTCGGGCTCTCCAGGGCAACCTTTGCCGCCCGCTTTCGCGATCTCGTCGGCGAAGCGCCCATGGCCTATCTCTTCGGCTGCCGCATGCGGCAGGCCAGCCGGCTGCTGCACGAGGGCAAGAGCCTGGGCCAAGTCGCCGAGGCGGTCGGCTACAGCTCGGAAGCCGCCTTCTCCACCGCCTTCAGGCGCCACGCCGGCGTCTCGCCCGGCCAATTCAGGAAACGGAAGGATCTGTAAGGCAGAGCGATATTGGCGGCGGCCGCGCCTCGCGCTAGGGCTTTGCCAGCACTATGTCTGATCATATCCCGCCGCGGTTCGCCGCCGCTTTGCCCCAGGAGATGCTTCGTGCCCAAAGGTTCTGACCTGCTTGTTGCCGCCCTCGAGAATGAGGGCGTCGATCGCATCTTCGGCATTCCCGGCGAAGAAAACCTGGACGTCGTCGAATCCATCCGCAAATCGTCGATCCAGCTGATTTTGACCCGCCATGAGCAGGCAGCCGCCTTTATGGCCGCCACCCATGGCAGGCTCACCGGCAAGCCAGGTGTGTGCATCACCACGCTGGGACCCGGCGCCCTGAACCTGACGACGGGTGCCGCCTATGCGCTGCTCGGCGCCATGCCGATGATCATGATCACCGGGCAGAAGGGCATCCGCTCGTCGCGCCAGGCCCGCTTCCAGATCGTCGACATCGTCGCGCGATGAAGCCGTTGACCAAGCTGTCACGTCAGATCATCTCGGCGAAGACCATTCCCGCCGTGGTGCGCGAAGCGTTTCGGATTGCCGAGGAGGAGCGTCCGGGGCCGGTGCATCTGGAACTGCCCGAAGACATCGCGGCCGAGGAGTGCGACGATGTCGCGCTGATCCCGCCGCATCCGGTCGAGCTTCCGCTGGCCAGCCCGCTGGCGCTCGACCGTGCCGCCGAGATGATCATCAAGGCGCAACGGCCGCTGGCGATGCTGGGCGCCGCCGCATCGCGGCCGCGCTCGACGTCCGACCTCGCCCAGTTCGTGATCAGGACCGGCATTCCCTATTTCACCACCCAGATGGGCAAGGGCACGGTGCCTGGCGGAACCGAGCTCTACATGGGCACCGCCGCGCTGTCCGAGCGCGACTATGTGCATGAGGCCATCGAACAGGCCGACCTCATCATCACTATCGGCCACGACACGATCGAGAAGCCGCCCTTCATTATGGGCGACAA
Organism: Mesorhizobium sp. M0030; assembly: GCF_040323695.1. NCBI lineage: Bacteria > Pseudomonadati > Pseudomonadota > Alphaproteobacteria > Hyphomicrobiales > Phyllobacteriaceae > Mesorhizobium > Mesorhizobium sp. M0030. Next base: position 89,867 of record NZ_JAMYVE010000007.1, read on the forward strand.
GGGACCGAAGGTGATCCATGTCGGTTACCAGCCAGCCAATGTCGAGCAGGTCTATTTCCCGCAGACCGAAGTGGTCGGCGACATCGGCGCTTCGCTCAGGCTGCTTGCCGACCGGATCGAGGGCAAGATCCCCAACGCGCAGGCGCTACTGCCGCTGCGCGAAGGGATTTTGAGCCGCATTGCCATCCGCGCCACCGAAGACCGTTTCACGCCGCAGCGCTTGGTGCACGATGTGCGCGCGGTGATGCCGGCCGATGGCATCCTGGCGCTCGACAACGGCATGTACAAGATCTGGTTTGCGCGCAATTACCGCACGCGCGTCGCCAACACTTTGCTGCTCGACAACGCCCTGGCCACGATGGGCGCCGGCCTGCCGTCGGCGATGACGGCGGCGATGCTCTATCCCGGCCGCCGCGTCATGGCGATCTGCGGGGACGGCGGCTTCATGATGAACAGCCAGGAGTTGGAAACCGCCGTCAGGCTGAAGCTCAACCTCGTCGTGCTGATCATCGAGGACAATGCTTTCGGCATGATCCGCTGGAAGCAGGCGGTCGACCAGTTCCCCGATTTCGGCATGACCTTCGGCAATCCCGATTTCGTCCGCTATGCCGAGGCCTATGGCGCCAAGGGAACCAGGGTCGGCGCCGTCTCAGAAATACAATCGACGCTTGAACAGGCCTTTGCCGGCGGTGGCGTCCATCTCGTCGTCGTTCCGATCGACTATTCGGAGAACGAGCGCGTGCTGGTCGAGGAACTGCGCCACCGGTTGCCGGCGCCACCGGAGGCCTGACGGTGGAGTAGATACCGCCGCAGCCGCGCTCAGGCGGCCCGGACCTTGGCGCTCCCACGCGCCCAGGTCGGCAGCCAGTCGCCATGTGTCGCCAGCAACTCATCGACCAGCGCCCAGATCTGGTCGAGATCGAGTTCGGCGGCCGTATGCGGATCCATCATCGCCGCGTGGTAGATGTGCTCGCGGTTTTCGGTCATCAGCGCCTGCACCGTCAATTCCTGCACATTGATGTTGGTGCGTATCAACGCGGTGAGTTGCGGCGGCAGCTCGCCAATATAGGTCGGCTGGATGCCGGAGCCGTCGACCAGGCACGGCACCTCGGCGGCGCAATTGTCCGGCAGCGAGGTGATGCAGCCATTGTTGCGGACATTGCCGTAGATCACCGAAGGCTCGCCGGTCCACACCGAGTTCATGATCGAGGACGCGTATTCCTTCGATTGCTCGACCTCGATGCGGTCGGCCGAGCGATAGGCCTCGGCCTGGCCCTTCCAGCGCTCGATCTGTTCGATGCAGCGCTTGGGATATTCGTCGAGCGGAATGCCGAATTTCTCGATCAGGTCGGGGCGGCCTTCCTTGATGAAATAGGGCGTGTATTCGGCGAAATGCTCGGAGCTTTCGGTGACGAAATAGCCGAGACGCGTCAGCATCTCGTAGCGCACCTTGTTGGGGCAGCGCGGGTTCCAGCCCAGCTTCGGCGCCCTGCCCTCGCGATAGGCGCGGACAAGGTCCGGATAGAGGTTGCGGTAAGAGCCATCCGGCTGCCGGTGCTCGAACTTCAGGTAGAAGGCCATGTGGTTGATGCCGGCCGAGCGGTAGCGTATCTCCTCGTAGGGAATGTCGAGATCGTGCGCCAGTTCCATCGCTGTGCCTTGCACCGAATGGCAGAGGCCGACCTGTTTGATGTCAGGAAATTTCTCTGAAATCGCCCAGGTGTTGATCGCCATCGGGTTGACGTATTGCAGCATGATCGCGTCGGGGCAGACGGCCAGCATGTCCTCGCAGATCTTCCACAGATGCGGCACGGTCCGGAGGCCGCGCATGATGCCGCCGACGCCGAGCGTGTCGGCAATGGTCTGGCGCAGGCCGTATTTCTTCGGCACCTCGAAATCGGTGACGGTGCAGGGCTCAAAGCCGCCGATCTGGAAGGCGACGACGACGAAGTCGGCGCCGGCGAGCGCCCTGCGCTGGTCGGAATAGGTCTCGGCCTTCGCCTTCACGCCCAGCGTCGCAATCAGCTTGTTGACGACGATGGCGCTCTCTTCCAGCCGCTGCGGATTGATGTCCATCAGCGCGATCGTCGCGCCTGACAGCGATGGCCGCTGCAGCACGTCGCCGACAATGTTCTTCATGAACACGGTCGAACCCGCGCCAATGAAGGTGATCCTGGGATGTCTTGCCACTATTAAACCTCCGGCACTTTGCTACGCCACGTCGAAGGCGGCCCTGACGAGCCGTTCGGTGTAGGCGGTCTTGGGATGGGAGAGGACCTCGTTCACGGGTCCCTGTTCGACGATCTTGCCGTTCTGCATGACGATGACTCGATGGCAGAGCGCGCGCACCACCTTGAGGTCGTGCGAAATGAAGAGATAGCTAAGGCCGCGTTCGTCCTGCAGCTTGCGCAACAAGTCGATGATCTGCGCCTGCACCGAAAGGTCGAGCGCCGATGTCGGTTCGTCGAGCAGGATGAATTCGGGCTCCAGCGCGATGGCTCGGGCAATGGCGATGCGCTGCCGCTGGCCGCCGGAAAATTCGTGCGGGAACCGCGACAGGATATCGCCGGGCATGCCGGCGCTGACCAGGGCGTCGCGCACCCGACCGACCCGCTCGCGCCGTGTCGCGCCGATCCTGTTGACGACCAGCCCTTCCTCGATGATCTGGCCGATCGTCATGCGCGGGTTGAGCGAGGAGAACGGATCCTGGAAGACGACCTGCATGCGCGAGCGCAGCGGCCGCATCCCGGCGCTCGACAGGCCGTGGATCGGCTGGCCGTCGAAGCTGACCTCGCCGCGCTTGGCCTCGGTGAGCTTGAGCAAGGCGAGACCGAAGGTGGTCTTGCCGGAGCCGGATTCGCCGACCAGCCCCAGTGTCTCGTGGCGGCAAAGTTTCAGGCCGAGATCGTCGACGGCGACCAGTTCGCGCCAGTCCGGCTTCAGGAAGCTGCCATGGCGCAGCATGAAGCAGACGCGCATATCGCGGGCCTCGAGGATGGTGCCGCTGTTTTCCGGCAGCGGCTGCGGCTTGCCGTGCGGCTCGGACGCGAGCAGCCGCTTGGTATAGGCATGCTGCGGGTCGGCGAACAGCCGCTCGGTAACGTTGTGCTCGCACATCTCGCCATGCTGCATGACATAGACATAGTCCGAGAATTTCCGCACCACGGTGAGGTCGTGGGTGATCAGGATGACCGCCATCCTGAGTTCTTTTTGCAGATTGCGGATCAAATTGAGGATCTGCGCCTGCACCGTGACGTCGAGCGCCGTCGTCGGCTCGTCGGCGATCAGCACATCGGGGTCGTTGGCGAGCGCCATGGCGATCATCACGCGCTGGCGCTGCCCGCCCGACATCTGGTGCGGATACTGCTTGATGCGCGCTTCCGGCTCGGGGATCTGGACATGCCGCAAAAGCTCGAGCGCCCGCGCCCAGGCTTGCTTGCGGCTGAGCTTTCGATGCACCCTGATCGCCTCCACGATCTGGCTGCCGACCGTATAGATCGGGTTGAGCGAACTCATCGGCTCCTGGAAGATCATCGAGATGCGATTGCCGCGCAGCTTGCGCCGGGCGCTCTCGGGGAATTTCAGTATGTCCTGCCCGCAATAGTCGATGGTTGAGTTCGGCGACACGGTGGCCCGCTTTGACAAGAGCCCCATGACAGCGCGCGCCGTCACCGACTTGCCGGAACCGGACTCGCCGACGATGGCGATCGTCTCCCCGCGATAGAGCTGGAACGAGACATCCTTCACCGCGTCGACGACGCCGTGCTCGACCTTGAAGGCGACCTCGATGTTGCGGGCATCGATGATGGGTTGGTCGTGGCGGCCGGCATGGTCGAACCGGACGGCTGGTGCGAAGGTGGCTGCGAGCGCTACAGTCATCCCGGCCACCTCAATAAGGATCGACGGCATCGCGCAGGCCGTCCCCCAGCGCGTTGAAGGCAAAGACGGTGATCAGCACGAAGCCGACCGGCGACAGGATCCACGGATAGGTGCCGATGACCGAATAGGTAGCCGTGTCCTGCAGCATCAGCCCCCACGAGATCAGCGGCGGCTTCACCGCGAAGCCGAGGAAGCCGAGAAAGGCTTCGAGCAGCACCACCGTCGGGATGGCGATCGTCACGGCGACGATGACGTGGCTCATCACATTGGGGAAAATGTGCTGCATGATGATGCGCATGTCGGTGGCGCCGACCGCCATGGCGGCGCGCACATAGTCGATCCGCGCCAGCGCCAGCGTCTTGCCGCGCACCTCGCGCGACATCTGCGCCCAGCCCAGCGCCGACATGACGATGATGACGAAGGCGAGGAAGACGTTGGTCGGCGCGGTCACCGGGATCAGCGTCGTCAGCGCAAGATAGAGCGGCAATTGCGGGAAGGCGAGCACCAGCTCGACAAAGCGCTGCATCCAGACGTCGAAGCGGCCGCCGAAATAGCCCGAGACCATGCCGACCGTGGTGCCGATGACGGTGATGATGAACACCACCGTCAGCGCTATCATCAGCGAGACGCGCGAGCCCTGGATGGCGCGCGACAACACATCCCGGCCGAATTTGTCGGTGCCGAGAAAATGCACCGGCTGGCCGTCGGCCGAAGCGAAGAAATGCCGGTTGGCGGGGATCAGTCCAAGCAGCCGGTAGTCGGCGCCCTTGACGAAGAAGCCGAGCAGGCGCGGATGCTCGTAATCCGGCCCGACGACCGGCTGGAAGGTGACCGGGTCGAGGTCAGCAGAATCCGCCAGCGCATAGACCCGCGGCTGGAGCACGAAATTCCCGTCTCTGTCGTGAAAACTCATCACTTGCGGCGGGGCGAAAGCGACATCGGTCACCTTGGGGTCCATCGGCGCGAAGAAATCGGCGAACAGCGCCATCAGCACCAGAAGCACCACCAGGATCAGCCCGGCCATGCCGGTCCAGGAGCGCCTCAGCCGGCGCCAGACCAGCGCCATATAGCTCTCATTGCCGCGCGGGGTCGCAATCGCGGTTGCTTCAGCCGGTGGCGGCGGCGGGGATGGGTCGCGCGCCAGCATCTAGCTCTCCCTGAACTGGCGCACGCGCGGATCGAGCAGCGCGAGCAGCATGTCGGCGATGATGTTGCCGACGATCAGCGTTGCCGACAGCACCATCATGAAGGTCGCCGTGACATAGACGTCGCCGACCGCCATCGAGCCGACAATGGCCGGCCCGACCGTCGGCAGCGCAAAGATGATCGCCGTCTCGATCTCGCCGGTCAGCATGTAGGGCAGCACCACGCCCTGATACATGATGAGCGGGTGCAGCGCGTTGGGCACGGCATGGCGCATGACGACGGCGCTGCCGGTCAGGCCCTTGGCCTTGGCCGTCTCGACATATTGCGCGTTCAGCGTATCGAGCAGATTGCCGCGCATGACGCGCATATTGTAGGCGAGCCCGCCGAAGGTGGCGATCGCCACCACCGGCCAGACATGCTTGACGAGGTCGGCGAATTTCGCCCACGACCACGGCGCGCCGCCATATTGCGGCGAGAAGAAGCTGCCGATCTCCGACACGTTGAACTGGAAGACCAGGAGATAGACGATGATCAGCGCCATCAGGAAGCGCGGCACCGTCATGCCGAGGAAGGAGATGGCCGACAGCACCGAGTCGATCCACGTGTATTGCCTGGTCGCCGCCCAGATGCCGAAGGTGATGCCGAGCACCGAGGCCAGCAGATGGCAGACCAATGCCAGCAGCAGCGTGCGCGGCAGCCGCTCGCCGACCACGGCGGCGACCGGCTTGTTGTAATAGAGGCTGTAGCCGAAATCGCCGCGGGTGATGATGCCGGCGACCCAGTTCAGGTACTGGACGGGCAGCGGTTTATCGAGGCCGTGCTCGACCCGATAGGCCTGCGCCTGCGCGTCGGCTTCGGCAAAAGACGCCCCGCCCTGGTTGATGAGCTGCGAACGGATATAGTCGGCATAGTCGCCCGGCGGCGCCTGGATGATGGCAAAGGTGACCAGGCTCAGGATGACCATGACCGGCACCGCCGATGCTATGCGCATGGCCAGGAATCGCAGCATCGGACCGTTTCTCCTCCTTGGATCTAATCTGTTGCCGCTGACCTTACTCCGTCCCGGCCGCGCGCGCAGCGCGGCCGGGCGTCAGCCAGGGGAGGAAACTCAGTTCGTCGGACCCTTGTCGCCGGGCTTGCCGGGAAGCTGGTCGGGAAAGAGTTCGTATTTCTGCTGCTTGTCGGCGGCGACGAAGACGCGTTCGCGCACGATCGAATCCTCGGCCCAGTTGAACATGAAGATCGGCGTTCCCTGCGGGATGTTGGAGAAGCGCTTGTTGATGATCAGGGCGCCGGGATATTCGGTCAGTCCGATATTGTAGACATGCTCCGTCGAGATCTTCTGGAACGTCTTCATCAGGCTGGCGCGCTCGTCATTGTCTGACGAGGAGACGAACTTGTTGACGATGTCGACAAGCTCCTTTTCGAACGGCATCAGGTCGACCACGCCGCTTTCGGGCGCGCGGTGATCCCAGCTGGTCTTGGGTCCGACGGGCGCGAGTTGCACGGTATTCTGCACGACGGAAGTCAGCTCCTGCTCGTTGCGCCTGATCAGCCAGTCGAAGCGGCCGGAATATTGCGAGGCATCACGCTGGGTGCCGTTGAGGCCGTTGAGCACGACCCTGATGCCAAGCTTTTCCATCTGGCCGACGACGCCTTCGGCGAGGCTCTTGTCAGTGCCGTAGTCATTGTTGACCAGCATCACGATCTCGACATTCTTGCCGCCGGCGGTCCCGGCCGGGAAGTTCACGAAGCCGTCGCCATCCGTATCCTTGAGACCAGCCTTGGCCAGTTCCGCCTTGGCGCCCTCGATGTCGAAGGGATAGTAGACGGTCGAGTTGCGGTCATAGAAGCTGGTGCCCGAGGAAAAGCCACCGGGGTAGATGGCGGTGAACGGCCCCTTGACCAGCGAGTCGCCGAGCGCTTTGCGGTCGAGCGCCATGGTGATGCCCTTGCGGAAGTCCTCATTCCGATTGAGCTCGCGGATCGCCTGGCCGCGTTCGTCGGGATTGCCCCAGCCATTGGCGGAAAAGTTCATGCGCAGATTGTAGCCGATCAGGCGCGGGCCAAAGGCGAGCCGGGCCGGCGCGTCCTTGTCCGCCGCTCGCTTCAGCGAAGCGACGAAATTCTCCGGCTGCTCGAGGTTGGAGAAGTCGGCGGCCCCTGCCACCGCCTGCACGTCGCGGTCGGCCCAGGTCGACAGCTTGTAGTGCAGTTCGTTGAGATAGGGCAGCTGGTTGCCCTTCTCGTCGACCTTCCAGTAGTAGGGATTGCGGCGCAAGACGATGATGTCGTCGGGCCTATACTCCACCGGCACCCAGGCGCCCATCACCGGAATGTTCATATATTCCGGCGGGAACGCGTTCTTGAACTGCTCGTAGGTATTCTTCGAGTACTTCGGATGCTGCGGCTTCAGGATATGCGCCGGGCCGGGGCAGAAGGTGCCGTAGGCCATGGCGTAGAGATACTGTTTGGGGAAAGCGTCCTTGAAGGTCCACTCGACGGTGTAGTCGTCGACCTTCTTCAGCGTCGTGCCGACACCGAAGGTTTCCGCTGTGGCGCCGTTCAACGGCGAGACATTGGGGTCGACGACCTCATCGTCCCAGTAGAACATGACATCGTCGGCATTGAAGGCAACGCCGTCAGACCATTTGGCGCCTTCGACCAGGTGCATGGTCAGCGTGTGGCCATCCTTCGACCAGTCCCAGCTCCTGGCGAGGTTGGGCAGCGGCTCGGTGTCCTTGGCCTCGACCTGGAACAAAGGCGCGGTGCGCGTCAGGCATTCCGAAAGGCCGATGTCGATGCCGCCCCATCCTTGGGTCTGGCCGGCGCCATAATTCCAGCCTTCCGGCCGGCCGCCAATGACGTGGCGCATGGTGTCGCCATAAACGCCGATGCCGTCCGGCATGTTGCCGGTCTTGAACACCAGCGGCTCCTTCGGCAGGCGATCCTTGACCGGCGGCAGCTTGCCAGTCTTGACGTATTTCTCGGTGACCCACTCGGGCTCGTGATATTCGGGCAGCGCCTTGAACTCCAGGATGGAATCGCGGGCGACGTATTTGATTTTGCCCTCGGCGGGAAACGCCGCCGGCGCCGGCGGCGTGGTCGGCTCGGACGCGTATGCACTGCCAAGCGCCAATGCCGAGACGCTCAGCGCCAGCCCGGCGAGAATGCCAATTCTTCGCCCGGCGAGAATGCCAATTCCACGAAAGTTCCTCATTGTGTTCCTCCCAGATGTTTCGACGTCTGCTGCTGCCCGCATCTATTTCATGATGGCTGATTGGCGAACCGGCCTCCCGCTGTCCGACTGCCAGCATTCTCAGCCGGCCTGTTTCAGGGCCGTTTTTTCGGCGCGCAGTTCCTCGATCGAGCGCACTTTGCGCCGCGCCGCACCCGCCCAGTCGCGGGTTTTCACCATTGATTTCGAAAGCCGCTCCTTGGCGGCCGGCACGGCATCGGCGTATTGCGGCAGCCAACGCGCCTGGGCGACGACCATCTCGTCGACCATCTGCCAGACCTCTTCCGGCGTCGACACCGCACCCACCAGCGGATCGTGCAGCACCGCGAGCTTGAGCAGGTCAATGTCGCCCGTAACAGCCGCATGCACCGACATGCGCTGAACGTTGATCGAAGCCATGCAGGTGGCCGCGCAGGCTTCCGGCAGCGTGATGCCTGACGCCATGTTGATGCCGAAGCGATCGACGAAACCGGGCGATTCGATGATCGCGTCCTGCGGCAGATTGGTGATGATGCCGGTGTTCTTGACGTTGAAGTGGCCGCGATAGACGCGGTTCGTCTCCAGCGCTTCGAGAATATGGCTGGCATGCTCGTTCGAGCGCTTCGATACGTCGAGCGGCTTCGACGCCGCTTCGAGGAATTGCGGATATTCCGTCTCGAACCAGTTGCGGGTTTCCGTGGAGTAGCGAAGATAGCCGCCGGTCTCGCCATGGATCCAATCGGACATGTCGATCCAGCGGGTGATTTCGTCCGGCCGCTTGCGATACCAGGGCAGATATTCGGAGAGATGACCGTTGCTTTCGGTGGAGTAGACGCCGAAGCGCTTCAGCACGTCGATGCGCAGCTTTTCCTGCTGCGAATAGACCGGATGCGCCTCGAAGGCAGCCACCAGTTCGTCCTTGCCGATCTTGCGGCCGTTGAGCCGCAAATCGATGAACCAGGTCTGGTGGTTGATACCGGAGCAGACATAATCGAGTTCGCTGTGCGACTTGGCGCCGAGCACTTCGGCGATCTGTTCGGCGCCGTGCTGGACACCGTGGCAGAGGCCGACCGTATCGACCTTGCCATATTCGATCGCCGCCCAGGTGTTCATCGCCATCGGGTTGGCATAGTTGAGGAATTTGGCGCCTGGCTCGGCGACCTCCAATATATCCTTGCAGAAGTCGAGGATGACCGGGATGTTGCGCTGGCCGTAGAGGATGCCCCCGGCGCAAATCGTGTCACCGACGCACTGGTCGATGCCGTATTTCAAGGGAATGCGGATATCGTCGGCATAGGCTTCGAGCCCGCCCACCCGCACGCAGCTGATGACGTAGCGCGCGCCTTCCAGCGCCTTGCGGCGGTCGGTCGTCGCCGTCACCCTGGTCGGCAGCTTGTTGGCCTCGACGATGCGGTCGAGGATCGCCTTGATCATTTGCAGATTGTGTTCGCTGAGATCGGTCAGCGCGAATTCGATGTCGCTGAATTCCGGGACGCACAAAATATCGGTGAACAGCTTCTTGGTGAAGCCGACGCTGCCGGCGCCGATAATAGCGATTTTGAAACTCATCACCTCACCTCGATGCATTCGAATGCCGGGTAAGGAGCAACAGGAAAGGGAATGGCGGCTCGCCTCGGCGCGCATGCCATTCGAGCCGGAATTCCGGCTCGTTCTCCTCCCCGCCCGCTCCTCGACCGCGGGTCTTTCGCGTTCTCAGGATTTGGATTATGCCGTTATTCCAGGGCGCGGCCAGAGAACGATTATGCTTTCGAGGGTAATTTTGTGCTGCATGATCTGATCGCCAACGGACAGTTGATGCGCACCATCTCGCTGCCGCGCGGCCGCCAGCGCCTGCATGCCATGCCAACCAGCACCGGCTATGAAGTACGCGAGGGCGTGACCTATGACTGGGATGGGCGCAAGCGCGGCCAGACACCGTTCACCGTGCTGCAGCACACGATCAGCGGCACCGGCCAGCTGCGCTACGAGAACCGCAACTACCGCCTGCAGGCCAACGACACGCTGCTGGTGCTGGTGCCACACAACCATCGCTACTGGCTGGAGAAGGGCGACCGCTGGGAATATTTCTGGATCTCGATGAATGGCGAGGAGGCGCTGCGCGTCCACAAATCCATACTCAGCGTCTCCGGCCCGGTGTTTCGGCTGCAGCCGGAGACGATCGATCATCTCGCCGATTGCAGCCTGCGCCTGATCAAGGGCGGCGCTTCGCCTGGCGCTGCTTCGGCAATCGCCTATGAGGCGGCGATGGCGCTTTACGACGATGTCTTCGGCTCGCACGCCTTCACTGAGAAACAGAGCGTCATGCAGCCGGTCATCGATCATATCAACGCCAATCTCGACAAGCCCTTGCCCGTGGCCGAGCTCGTCCAGATCAGCGGCCTCAGCCGCGCCCATTTCTCGCGCTGCTTCGCCGAGAGCGAAGGCGTTCCGCCGGCCGAGTTCGTGCTGCAGCAGCGGCTGCAGCGGGCGGCGAAGCTGCTAACCAAAGCCGATTTCCTGCCGGTCAAGGAGGTCGCCATCCTGTGCGGCTTCGAGGACGCCAACTATTTCTCGAAAGTCTTCCGCCGGCTCTACGGCATCAACCCGACGCAGTTCCGCACCACCGGCATGTATGCCAGCCTGGGCAGCCTTCGATAGGATTACCCGATGCGGTTGCCACTTGCGGGATCGAACAGATGCAGCGCCGCCGGATCGGCAGACAGCCGCACCTTATCGCCAGGCCGGATAGTGCTGCGCCCCATGACGAAGACACAAACCAGCTGGTTGGCGAGCCGGACATAGAACTGCGTCGACAGGCCGAGCGGCTCGACCACCTCGACCTCTGCCCTGAGCGGACCATCGTCGGCAAGCTGGATGTGCTCCGGCCGTAGCCCGACAGTAAGCACATCGCCATCCTTCAACGGCAAGCCATCAGGCAACCGCAGCTTCTGGCCGTCGGCCAGCACCGCGTCCACCTTGCCGCCCTTGGCCACTGTCGCCGGAAAGAAATTCATGCCGGGCGAGCCGATGAAGCCGGCCACAAAAGTATTGATCGGCCGATCGTAGAGTTCGAGCGGATGGCCGACCTGCTGCACATAGCCGTCATGCATGACGACGATGCGGTCGGCCATAGTCATGGCTTCGATCTGGTCGTGGGTGACATAGACCGATGTGGTCTTGAGCTGCTGGTGCAGCGCCTTGATCTCGGCGCGCATATGCACGCGCAATTTGGCGTCGAGATTGCTGAGCGGCTCGTCGAACAGAAACACTTTGGGATCGCGCACGATGGCGCGGCCCATGGCGACGCGCTGGCGCTGGCCGCCGGACAGTTGCCTGGGCAGACGGCCGAGGAAACTGTCGAGGCCGAGGCGCTTGGCCGCCGCCCCTACCCTGCCGTCGATCGTCGTCTTCTCCGCCTTCTTCAAAAGCAGGCTGAAACCCATATTCGACGACACATCCATGTGCGGATAGAGCGCGTAGGACTGGAACACCATGGCAATATCGCGGTCCTTCGGCGCGACATCGTTGACCAGCCGATCGCCGATATGGATCTCGCCGCCCGACACCTCCTCCAGCCCGGCAATCATGCGCAAAAGGGTCGACTTGCCGCAGCCGGACGGGCCGACCAGCACGACGAACTCGCCATCGGCGATCTCGAGGTCGACGCCGTGCAGGATGCGCAGCGAACCGTAATCCTTCTCGACGTTTTGCAGCGTGACGGAAGCCATCGATTATCCTTTGACCGCGCCGGCGGTGAGGCCGGTGACGAGATAGCGTTGCAGGAAGGCGAAGAAGATGCAGACCGGGATCAGCGCCAGGATCGACGCCGCCATCATCTGCCCCCAGTCCACGGCGAACTTGCCGATATAGGTGAGCAGGCCGACGGCAAAGGTCTTCTGGTCGTCGCTGGAGATCAGCATCAGCGCGAACAGCAATTCGCTCCAGGCGGCGGTGAAGACGAAGCCGAGCGTGGCGCCCATGCCGGGCAAGGTCAGCGGCACGATCACCTTGCGCATCGCCTGCGCCCGCGTGCAGCCGTCGATCATCGCCGCTTCCTCCAGATCCTTCGGAATGCCGTCGAAGAAGGACTGCATTAGAAAGGTGGCGAAGGCGGTGTTGAAGGCGGTGTAGATGATGATCAGACCAACCAGACTGTTGGTCAGGCCAAGCTCGCCCATGACGCGGTAGATCGGCGGAATGACCATCACCAGCGGGAAGGTTTGCGTCAGCAAAAGCATGATCGCCAGCGTTGCCTTGCCGCGAAAGGTGAAGCGCGACATGGCGTAGCCGGCGAGCGTGGCGATGACTGTCACCAGGGCCGCCGTCGACACCGAGACGATAACGCTGTTGAGGAAATAGCGGGGGAAGTCAGAGGCTTCCAGGACAGTGATGAAGTTGCGGAAGGAGGTCTGCGACGGCCACAGCGTGATGCCCTCGGAATAGAGCAGCCGCTCCGGCGTTACCGAAATCTTCAGCGTCCAGAAGATCGGAAACAGCGCAAAGATCATATAGGCGGCAATCGCCGCGTAGAGGCCGATGCCGCTGAAGATGCGCGAGGAGGTGGAGCGTCCGGCAATCATCAGACGTGCCTCACCAGCAAGCGGCGGATGGCGATCAGCGCGATCGCATAGGCGATCAGCAAGATCAAGAGCAGCACCGCCACCGCGGAGGCATAGCCCTTGTCCAGCGACTTGAAGGCACTGACATAGATGTAGACCGGCACCGTGCTGGTCGAGCCTGCCGGCCCGCCCTCGGTCATGACGAAGATCAGATCGGCGAAGGTCGCGATCCAGATCGTACGCAGCATGACGGTGATGACGATGGTCGGCGCCAGGAACGGCAGCGTCACCTTGGTGAAGCGCTGCCAAGGCGAAGCGCCGTCGATTGCGGCCGCCTCATGCAGTTCCGACGGGATCGACTTCAGCGCCGCCAGCAGCGTGATGGCGAAGAACGGAATGCCGAACCAGATGTTGGCGATGATCGGCCCCCACATGGCGGTCGCCGGATCGGACAGCACATTGGTCGGCTCGGCCTTCAGCCCGAGCGTGAAGAGCCAATGCGGCAGTGGTCCGATGATCGGATTGAACAGCCACGCCCAGGTCAGGCCCGACAGGAAAGATGGCACCGCCCAGGGCAGGAACACCACCGCCTGCACGAACTTGCGCCCGACAAACGGTTTGTCGAGCAGCAACGCCAGACCCAGGCCGAGGAAGAACTGGAAGAACAGGCTGGCGACGGTCCACCAGAGCGTGTTGACCAGCGCCTGCCCCAGCACCTGGTCGGTCAGCATCGCCTGATACTGGCCGAGGCCGACATATTCGGATTTGAAGGCGGAGAACTTCCGGAACGAATAGCTGATGCCGATGATCAGCGGCACCAGCAGCACCACGACCAGCAGAACGATCGCCGGGCTGAGATAAAGCCAGGGCTCGATTGCTGCATGCGTCAGCCGCTTCTTTCGCGGTCGGCCTGCGGATCGTATTTCGGGTACGGCGTAGGTCATTGGCTTCTGGATCGTCTCCTGGAGGAGCGGATTGGCAACAAGCGTCGCCGTTCATTGGGGAACAGATGCCGGTCCACCCTCCGTAGCTGCAGCACAGCTGCTGCGGAGGACGGGCAGGCAGATGAGGGGCGGCGCCAGCCTTGGGGTGCTCGAGCTGCCCCTCATCCGGGCCTGTCTGTGCATGTCGTTGTCCCAAAACCGCTACGCACTTTTGGGCGACATGCATTCGGGCCACCTTCTCCCCGTAAACGGGGAGAAGGTGGAAGAACTACTTCTTGTTCTTGGCCAGCCAGTCCTGCTGTTCCTTGGTCAGGAACGCGGCCCATTGATCGGCAACGTCCTTGGCCGACTTCTGGCCGAGCAGCACTTCCTGGAAATTCTTGATCGCCACCTGGTCGACGAAATTGCCGAGGTTCTCCAGATGTGTCGGCGGCGTCACCATTTCATATTTGGAAGCGTCGCTGAGTTCGGTGAACCAGCCTTTGAACTGCTCGGTCTTGAAGTGGGCATCCTGGTCGGCGCCATTGTGGATCGGCACGACGCCGACTTCCTTGGCCCATTCGAGATTGTCCTTGGGCGACAACAGCGTCGCCATCAGCTTCCAGGCATCGTCCTTGTGCTGCGAATTGGCGAACATCGCCCAGCCGGCATAGCCCAGCGTCGGATAGGATTTGCCGCTTGGCCCCACAGGCAGCGGCGCCACGGCAAAATCGTCGGCACTCATCTTGTCGGCAATGCCGATCAGCGCATCCGGATCCTGGTTGAGCATGGCGCAGGTGCCGGAATAGAAGCCGGTGACGGTCTCGTTAAAGCCCCAGCTCACCGCATCCTTGGGCGCCAGCCCGTCCTTGTACATGTCGGCCAGCATCTGCAGGCCCTTGACCGAGCCCTCCTCGTTGATGGTCGAGGTGCCGTCCTCGTTGAAGTAGCCGCCCTTGCCAGCGGCGATGTTCATGAACATGTGCATGCCGTTGAAGGCGCCCGGGCCACCGCGCAGGCAGTAGCCGTACTTGCCCGGAATGGCGGAGATCTTCTTGGAGTCGGCGATGAAGTCGTCGAGCGTCGCCGGCGGGCCGTCGAGACCGGCCTCCTTGAACAGCTTCTTGTTCCAGAACAGCGCATTCACATAGTAGCCGTACGGGATCATGAACTGGGTGTTGTTGACGGTCGAGCCGAATTGCTTGGCGCGGTCGCCCAGCGTCTTGGCGTCGTCCCATTTGGCCATGTAAGGGCCGAGATCCTCGAGCTGGCCGTTGGTGGCGTACAGGCCCATCCAGCGCTCCGGCATCTCGACGATGTCGGGCGTATCGCCGGCCTGCACCATGGTGAGGAATTTCTCGAAGGCCTGCCCCCAGGGCAGCGAGACCACCTCGACCTTGACGCCGGCATTGGCGGCCTCGAACTCGGCGATCTGCTTCTTCAGGAATTCGGTGCGCTGCGGGCTGGTGATGACCTCGACCAGCTTGAGGGTGGTGTCGGCCAATGCGCCGCTGGCGGACATCGCCAGGCCGGCAGCGGTGGCAAGCATGATGCTCAGTCGTTTCATGTTCAGAACTCCCATTTTGAACCCAGTCATTTTTTTGCTTTGTCGAAGGCCTGGCCGATGTCGGCCCAGAGGTCTTCGACGCTTTCCAATCCGACATTGAAGCGGATGGTTCGGGGGCTGACGCCGAAGCGCGCCATCGAATTGAGACCCGGTGTCTGCTCGAGCGAGGCCTTTGCCGGCACGACGAGGCTTTCATGACCGCCCCAGCTGACGCCGATGCGGAAAAATTTCAGCGCATCGACGAAAGCGGGAATGTCGACATCCTCCGTCACCTCGAAGGAGAACAGCCCGGCATAGCCGGCAAGCGTCTTCTTGCCGGGATGGTTGGAATAGGCGGGATGATTGACCCGCTCGACCTTGTCATGCGCCTTCAAGCGCTCGGCGATGATGAGCCCGCTCTTCATGTGATGCGGCAGTCTCAGCGGCAGCGTGCGCAGGCCGCGCAACAGCAGCCAGCCCTCGAAGGGCGACAGCTTTGCGCCAAGCTGCGAGTAGGTCTGGTCGTTGATGTGCTTGATATGGGCGGCCGAGCCCGCCACCACACCGGCGACGGTATCGCTGTGGCCGCCGAGATATTTCGAGGCCGAGTGCAGCACCAGATCGACGCCGTGCAGGATCGGCTTCTGGAACACCGGCGTCGCCCAGGAATTGTCGATTGTGGTGACGATGCCCTGCTCTTTCGCCAGCCGCGTCAGATGTTCGAGATCCTGCAGCTCGAACATCATCGAGGTCGGGCTTTCCAGGTAGAGCAGTTTCGCACCGGGAAGTGCCGCGGCCACCGCATCCGGATCGGAGCCGTCGACATAGTCGACCTTGATATGCAGGCGCGGAAACAGCCGCTCGAACAGTCGGTAGGCGTCGCCATAGCAATTGCGCACCGCAAGGATGCGTTCGCCTGCGCCGACGAAAGCCAGCAACGTCGCGCTGATCGCAGCCATGCCGCTCGAAAAACCACGCGCGGCTTCAGCACCTTCAAGCGCTGCGACGCGCGACTCGAATTCCATCACCGTCGGATTGTCGCCGCGCGAATAGATCGGCTGTTTCCTGCGCCCGGCAAAGGTGTCGGCCATGTCGGCATAGCTGGCGAAGGTGAACAGCGAGGTCTGGTAGATCGGCGGCACCACCGCATTGCCGGGGAACGGGTCGTCATGCGCCAGAAGCGTCGCCGCCTCGGCGAGATAGTCGCTGCCGGAAATGCCGGGGTCGAAGCTGTGCTCGTTCATGTGCGGACCGAAAGTTTGAGGTTGGCGGCGCCGCGCTTCAAATCGTCCTCGACCGTGGCGATCAGCTTCAGCGCTTCGGCCCGGGCGCCTTCCGGATCGTGCGCGGCGATGCAGTCGAACATGGTGCGGTGGTAGGGAAAGCTTGCGTGGCCGAAATCGCGCACGCCGAGCGGATGTTCCCAGAAGCGGTGGAACAGTTCGTGCATGGCGGCGATAATCTGCTCGAACAGCGGATTGCCGCAGGCGCGGTAGATCGCCTGATGGAATTCCCAGTCCTCTTCCGACGACATGCCGGCGCGGCTGAGAAACTCTTCCTCCATGATGTCGAGCTTGCGCTCGATCTCGGCGAGGTCGTCCTTGTCGGCACGAATGGCGCAAAGGGCGGCGGCTTCCGCTTCCAGCGCGCGGCGGATTTCCAGCGTGCGCATCAGGCCGGTGAAATCATTGCCGCCGGCAAGCGTCAGCGGCATGTGCAGCATGTCGAGCGAGACGGCGGCCTTGAGATAGGTGCCCGAGCCCTGCCGGCGCTCGACCAGGCCAAGCCCTTCCCAGCGCGTCAGCGCCTCGCGCACCGTGTTGCGGCTGACCTTCAGACGCTCAGCGAGGATGCGTTCGGTCGGCAGCCTCTCACCGGGTTCCAGCTTCTCGCGCATGACGAAGCCGGCCAACGCCTTCAGCACCGCGTCGCCGCGGGCCGTCGTCTGGATCGGCGGAAGGCTGAATTCGGTCACCGGGGCTATTACCGAAGTGGTTCAATGGTCCAACCAATTTCTGCACAGACGAAGGGACCTGTCAACAGTGGAAACGCAGCAAGGCCGAAGGGCCAGGGGATGCACCTTCGGCCTTGCTGCTTCAGCCGTGGATGCGCGCCGGCGCAGCGGCGGCGCGAGCCTCGCGCCAGCGAGCGAAGATTGCCTCGCGAACCCGCCTCGAACCAGAGAGGCGCTTTTTTGCCTGCGCCAGCACCGCAGGCGACGCCTCGGCGGGCGTGCCGGACCGAAAGGGAGGAGCCGGGGCGTATTCGAGCGAGAGCTGCACGATCTCGGCCTCCCCCTGTCCAAGCAGCCTCGCAACCAGCGCCAGGCCGAAATCGATCCCGGAAGTGACACCGCCGGCGGTGATGAGCTTGCCGTCTTCGACGATACGCTCGTCGACCGGGATCGCTCCGAACTCCTCGAGGAAATCATGCGCATACCAGTGCGTGGTCGCGCGCTTGCCCCTCAGCAGTCCGGCCGCCCCAAGCACCAGGGCACCGCTGCAAACGGAGGTGATGTAGCGCACCTGCCCCGCGCGCTCCCACACGAAATCGAGGACTGTCTGGTCCTCCAGCAGCGCGTTGACCCCGCCCCCGCCAGGAATGCACAGCACGTCGAGGGGCCGGCAATCGTCAAAGGTCGCCGTCGGGGTGAGGGAGAGGTGCGTCGACGACATCACCGGGTTGCGATCCTTCCAGATCAGTTCCACCTCGGCATCCTTGGCCGATGCCAGGACTTCGTATGGGCCGGTGAGGTCGAGTTGTTGGACGTCGGGGAATACGAGGATGCCGAAACGAAGGGGCATGGAAATCTCCGTGGGTTGACTTCGGGCAATCTACGGCATCATGGTTTGGCACGATTGCCATTCACCCCTCGTTTCAGGCCAAAACCCGATGCGCCGTATCGAAGTGCTTGCCTATCCCGACATCCAGCTCCTCGACGTCAGCGGACCGCTCCAGGTCTTTGCCAGCGCCAACGACTTCAAGCGGCAGGCGGGCGAGCCGGCCCCCTACGAGGTCGTGGTCGTCGCCGCCTCGCCCCGGATAAGGACCTCGGCCGGTCTGGTGCTGGAGGCCACGGCGCTGCCAACCCACAGAGGTGAGATCGACACGCTGCTTGTCCCCGGCGGATGGGGCGTCAACGCGGCCTGCGACGATGCCCAGCTGGTCGAATGGATTGCCAGCCGCTCGCGCGATGCCACGCGAACCGCTTCCGTCTGCAGCGGCGCCATGCTGCTGGCGACGGCTGGCCTGCTCGACGGCCGCCGCGCGGTGACCCATTGGGGACGCTGCGCGGAGTTCGCCCGGCGCTTTCCCGCGGTCCGCCTCGAACCCGATCCGATCTTCATCCGCGATGGCAATGTCTGGACATCCGCCGGCGTAACGGCGGGGATCGATCTCGCCCTCTCCCTTGTCGAGGCCGACCTTGGCCGGCACACGGCGCTTGCCGTGGCGCGCGAATTGGTGGTCTTCCTGAAACGTCCCGGCGGCCAGGCGCAGTTCAGCCAAACCCTCAAGCTGCAGCAAGGCGACGGGCGCTTCGACCGGCTGCATGGCTGGATCCTCGAAAATCTGGCCGGCGACCTGTCGCTCACGCTGTTGGCCGACCACGCCAATATGAGCCCGCGCAGCTTCTCGCGGCGCTATCGCGAGGCCACGGGCCGGACACCCGCCCGCGCGATCGAGGAGATCCGGATCGAGGCGGCGCGACGGATGCTGGAGCGGGGCCAGCCCGTCAACCAGACGGCCCGCCGCTGCGGTTTCGGCTCGGAAGAAACCATGCGGCGCGGTTTTTTGCGCGTGCTGGGCACCAATCCGCGCGCCTATCGCGAGCGTTTCTGATCGCGACGGCTCGCGCCATTAAGCCGGCGGTCGACGCCGTAGAAATAGAGCCTCTCTAGCATTCAGGCGGGATGCTGTAGCTGGCTGAGCCCGCCATCGACAACGAGGGTCGCGGCGTTCATGAACGGGCATTCCTCAGAAATCATGAACACAGCGGCCAGCGCGATCTCGCGCGCCGAGGCAATGCGGCCGCCTGGATGCAGCGCCAGCGTCCTGGCGCGCGCGGCCGCCGGGTCGGCAAAGCTGTTCCAATAGTCGGTCGCCTTCTGCGTCTCGACATAGCCGGGCGCCAGGGCGTTCACGCGCACGCCCTGCCCGGCATATTCCAGCGCCAGCGATTTGGTCAGCCCAAGCAGCGCGTGCTTGGCCACGGGATAGGGGAAGGTATGAGGGATGATGGTGAAGCTGTGCGTCGAGGCGATGTTGAGGATCGCGCCACCGCCATTTGCGATCATTCCCGGCAGCACCGCCTTGGCGCAGTTCCAGGCGCCTTTGACGTTGACATCGAAATTTCGATTCCACTCCTCCTCGGTCGCCTCGAGCGGCGTCGAGAACACATTCATCCCGGCATTGTTGATCAGCGCGTTGATCGGCCCGATCGCGTCGGTCGCCCGGCTGACGGCAGCGGCAATCGCGGCCCCGTCGCTGATGTCGGCTGCGGTATGCCCGACATGGCCCTGCGGCGCTGCTAGGCCGGCGACCGCTTTGTCCAGCAGCGCGCCGTCGCGATCGACCAGGAACAGCCTTGCCCCTTCGGCGAGGCAAGCTTCAGCGATGGCAAGCCCAATGCCTTGCGCGGCGCCGGTGAGGAAGATGCGTTTGCCGGACAGGCGCTCAGCCATGGCTGTCACTCCACTGGAAGATGGTCAGCGCCGGCCCAGTGCCGACGAACGCAGATTGTCGAGCAAAACGGCAAGCAGCAGGATCACGCCGCGCACAATGTATTGGTAGAACGCCGGGATGTTGAGCAGGTTCATGGCGTTTTCGGCGATGCCCATGATCAGCACGCCGACGATGACGCCCGACATGGTGGCGCGGCCGCCGGCAAGCGAGACGCCGCCGAGCACGCAGGCCGAGATGACCGAGAGTTCAAGCCCGACCGCCGCATTGGGCTGGCCCGACGTGATGCGCGAGGCCAAAAGGATGCCGGCGATGCCACAGACCACGCCCTGCAGAGCAAAGATCCAGATGCGCGTCCAGTCGACATTGACGCCGGCCAGGCGCGAAGCCTCCGGGTTACCGCCGATGGCCAGCGTGTTCTTGCCGAACACGGTACGATTGAGGACAAAACCGAAGATGCAGAACAGCACGGCCAGGACCCAGACCGGCGTCGGAATGCCGAACAGCTTCGACAGCGCCAGTTGGTAGAAATCCGGGCTGTTGATGCCGACGGCGCGGCCATCGGATGCGATCAGCGCAAGGCCGCGCACGATCTGCATGGTAGCAAGCGTCGTGATCAGCGCGTTGATGCGGAACTTGGCGATGACGACGCCGTTGATGAAACCGACAAAGGCGCCGCAGGCGATTGCCGCAAGAATCCCGAGGATGATCGATCCGGTATAGTTCGACGCCATCACCGCGACCATGCCGGCAAAGGCGACGATGGAGCCGACCGAGAGGTCGAAGTCACGCGCGGCAAGGCAGAACATCATGGTGCAGGCGACAATGCCGACGGTGACCACCGACTGCAGCAGGCCGAGCATGTTGCGGTCGGTGAGGAAGTTCGGCACCAGCAGCGACACCAGCGCGAAGGCGACGATGAAGATCACGACGAGGCCCTGTTCGCCGAGCAGGATCTTCTTCAACTGATCGGTCATGGCAAAGATCCTCAGGATGCGATCGCGTCGGGGGTTTTCTGATCGGGAAGAGCGGCGGCCAGGATCGCTTTTTCGGCGAACTGGTCGCGCGCGAGTTCGGCGCTGATGCGCCCGCCGCACATCACCAGGATGCGGTCGCAAATGCCCATCACTTCCGGCAGTTCGGACGAGACGACGACGATCGCCATGCCGTCTTCGGCAAGCTGGTAGAGCAGTTCGTAGATTTCCGCTTTGGCGCCGACATCGATGCCGCGTGTCGGCTCGTCGACGATAAGCACGCGCACGCCCTGCTCCGACAGCCAGCGGCCGAGAATGACCTTCTGCTGGTTGCCACCGGAGAGGTTGATGATGTCCTGCTTGCGCGACGGCGTGCGCACCTTGAGCTTCTTGATGAAGGTCTCGGCGGTGGCGATCTCGCTGGCGCGGTTCAAGATTCCGAAGCGTGTGTGATGACGCCGCGACGAGATGTTGATGTTCTCCTCGATCGAGCGGCCCTGGATGATGCCGTCATGCTTGCGGTCTTCCGAGCACAAAACGATCCCGGCGCGGATCGCGTCATGCGGATCGGTGGCATGCACGACCTTGCCATCAACGGTAATGGTGCCACCTGAGCGCGGGTCGGCGCCGAACACCAGCCGCATCAGTTCCGAGCGCCCCGCGCCGATCAGGCCGAAGAAGCCGACGATCTCGCCCGCCCTCGCCTCGAAGCTGGCGGGCGTCGTCAGTTTTACTCCGCAAACAGCGTCGACCTTCAGCCGGACATCGCCGGCCGGGCGTGGGCGAAACCCCCAGATATCGGAGATTTCGCGGCCGACCATTTCGGCGACGACCTGGTCGCGTGTGACGTTTTTCAGCGACGCATGGTGCGCCGCGAGCTTGCCGTCGCGCAGCACGGTCAGGCTGTCGCAGAGGCGGAACACTTCGTCCAGCCGGTGCGAGACATAGATGATGACCTTGCCGTCGCCGCGCAGGCGGTCGATCAGGGCAAACAGGATTTCGCTTTCGCGCGACGACAATGACGAGGTCGGCTCGTCCAGAGCGATGACGCGCGCGTCGAGCATGATCGCCTTGGCGATCTCGACCATCTGGCGCTCGCCGATCGACAGCGTCTTGACCTTGCGGCTGATATCGATGTCGATGCCGGCTGATTTCAGCTTGGCGCCAACATCGTCCAGCATCCTGGCACGGGCGATGATGCCGGCGTTGGCGGGGAAGCGGCCGAGGCTGAGGTTTTCGGCAACAGTGAGCTCGGGAACCAGCTGCAGTTCCTGGTGGATGACGATGACGCCATTGTCGAAGGCATCTCGCGTCGTTGCATAGGCTTGCATCTTGCCGTCGATGAGGATCTCGCCGTCATCGGCATGCTGGTCGCCGGACAGGATCTTGATCAGCGTGGATTTGCCGGCGCCGTTCTCGCCCATCAGGCCGTGCACGGCGCCCTTGTCGACGCCGAACGAGACGTCCGACAGCGCCTTGACGCCCGGATAGGTCTTGGTGATTTCCGAGAAGTCGAGAAAGGACATGGGGCGCCTATCCTTTTGCCATGCCAAACAGGCGGCGACTGTGAGCCGCCGCCTGTTTGTACAGGGAGGATTATTCGATGCCGAGACCCTTGCGGACCGTCTGGTAGTCGTCGCGCTTGGCCAGCGCACCGGCGGTCAGGATGAGCTTCTCGGGTTCCTTGTTGTTGGCGACCCAGTCATACATGTTGAGCGCAGTCTCGTAGCCGTGACGCTTCGGCGAGATGATCACCGTGCCGACGAAGCCGGTGGCGGTCGGCTTCTTGAACTCGTTGATCGCCGAATCCGCGCCGCCAATGCCGACGCCGATCACGTTTTCGGCCGGGATGCCGACGCTTTCGGAAGCGCGCACGGCGCCGAGAACGGCTTCGTCGTTGAGGCCGAAGGAGACCCACTTCTTGATGTCGGCATGGGCGTTGAGTACCACCGTCGCCGCATTGAGCGCAGCCTCGGTATCGGTCTTGGCCTGCGGCGCGTCAAAGATGTTTTCGGCCTTGAAGCCGTTGGCCTTCAGCACCGAAATGGCGCCTTCGACCCGGTCGACGGCGGTCGGCAACTGATCATAGGAGACGCGGATGGCGCCGACCTCGTCGGCCTTCCAGCCGCGCGCCTTCATTTCGTCGACGATCGCCTGGCCGACGGCCTCGCCGATCTTGGTCGCCGAAATGCCCATATGCGGCACGTCTTCCAGCGCCTTCCCGTCTGCGCCGACCAGACGGTCATCAACCGTCATCAGCTTGAGATTGTTGGCGGCGGCCTTGGCGACGATGCCGGGGCCGAGCTTCACATCAGGCGTGCAGACGATGAAGCCTTGCGCGCCCTGCGCGCCGAGATTGTCGATCGCCGACATCAGCTTCTCACCGTCCTCGGCGCCGATCTTGACCAGGGTAAAACCCTTCTCCTTAGCGGCCTGGTCGGCGAACTTCCATTCGTCCTGGAACCACGGCTCCTCGGGCTGTTTGACGATAAAACCTATCTTGGTGTCCTGAGCATATGCAGCGATGGTCGTGACGGACAGCACGGCAAGGGCGCCCGCGACGAGCGCGGTCTTCAGAAGTCGCATGATTACCTCCCAGCGATGGCCGGGCGCTCAGCCCGGATGCAGAGTCTCTAATTCTTTTTATCATACTCGTCAATTGATCTGGTATGATAATTGAGCTACATGCTCTGACCAGGGATCGTTGGCGCAAATCATCCGCATCCGGTAAGGCCGGGGACGTGAGATCAGTGGTTTCGCCGCCTTGGAGGAGGGCTGAGGTGACCGAAACTTCGAAGAAGGCATCAGGCGACACCCGCCGCCCGCGCGTCATGCCCGATGTGACCAAGGCGCTTGCCTCAGACATCTTTTCCGGACGCTATCCCGCCGGCTCGTCCCTGCCGACCGAAAACGAACTCGGCGTCGAATATGGCGTCAGCCGCACCGTCATCCGCGAGGCGCTGAAGGTGCTGGCCGCCAAGGGGCTGGTGCTGTCGCGACCGCGCATCGGCACGGTTGTATGTGAACAGGACAACTGGAACATCATCGACCCGCAGGTGCTGGCCTGGCACGCGCCGCATGCGCTGGACGACAAATTGTTCGACGCCATCCTCGAAACGCGCCGCGCCATCGAACCTCTGGTAGCTGAACTGGCGGCGACTCGTGCGACGCTGCAGGAGATCGCCGATCTCGAAGCCGCCTGGCGCGGCATGGCCAATGCCGGCGAGGATCTCGCCGCCTTCTCGCGCTCGGACATCACCTTCCACCAGATCGTCTATGCCGCGAGCCACAACCCGATCTTCCGCCAGATCGGCAATCTGATCGACACCGGGCTGAAATTCTCGCTCGAAGCAACGGCGACCATTTCGCTCGCCCGGCGCATGGAAGCGGTGGCGGCGCACCGTGAGGTGGTCGAGGCGCTGCGCATGCGCGATGCCGCGGCGGCGCGTGCGGCGGCAGGCCGGATCCTCGACCTTGCGGCGCGCGACCTGGTCAGCGCCAAGAAACTCAAGAACAACTGAGACCAGCATGAAAATCATCTCGCTCACCACCTACATCGTCCCGCCGCGCTGGCTGTTCCTGAAGATCGAGACTGATGCCGGCGTTACCGGCTGGGGCGAGCCTGTGGTCGAAGGCCGTGCGCTGACGGTCGAGGCAGCGGTCAAGGAACTTGGCGATTATCTGATCGGCAAGGACCCGCGCCTGATCGAGGACCATTGGACGGTGATGCATCGCGGCGGCTTCTACCGCGGCGGGCCGATCCTGATGAGCGCCATTGCCGGCATCGACCAGGCGCTGTGGGACATCAAGGGCAAGGCGCTCGGCGTGCCTGTGCACGAACTGCTCGGCGGCAAGCTGCGCGACAGCATCAAGGTCTATTCCTGGATCGGCGGCGACCGGCCGGCGGAAGTGGCTGATGGCGCCAGGGAAGTGGTGGCGCGCGGTTTTCAGGCGCTGAAGATGAATGGCACCGAGGAACTGCAGATCGTCGACAGCCATGACAGAATAGATGCGGCTGTCGAACGAGTCGCCACGGTGCGCGAGGCCGTTGGGTCCAACATTGGCATCGCCGTCGATTTCCACGGCCGCGTCCACCGGCCGATGGCGCGCATGCTGGTCAAGGAGTTGGAACCCTACCGGCTGATGTTCATCGAGGAGCCGGTGCTGAGCGAAAATCGCGAGGCGCTGAAGGAGATCGCCGCCCTCGGCTCGACGCCGATCGCACTCGGCGAGAGGCTCTACAGCCGCTGGGATTTCAAATCGGTGTTCGAACAAGGCGCCGTCGACATCATCCAACCAGACCTGTCGCATGCCGGCGGCATCACCGAATGCCGCAAGATCGCAGCGATGGCCGAGGCCTATGACATTGCGGTGGCGCCCCACTGCCCGCTCGGCCCGATCGCGCTCGCCGCCTGCCTGCAGCTCGATGCCGTCAGCTACAACTGCTTCATCCAGGAACAGAGCCTCGGCATCCACTACAACGCCGCAAACGATTTGCTCGACTATGCCGCCAACAAGGACGTCTTCCGCTACGAGGATGGCTATGTCGCAATCCCCGATGGTCCCGGCCTCGGCGTCGAAATCGACGAGGACTACGTCAAGGAACGCGCCAAGGAAGGCCACCGCTGGCGCAACCCGGTCTGGCGTCACAAGGACGGCTCCTTCGCCGAGTGGTAGCCCGGCCGACTTGCGGCCAGGCCTTCAGGACCTCGGGTTCGATTTCGCGGTGGCGCCAGCGTAACGCAGGCCTCTGATGTGCCGCAGCGCCGAGCACCAGCGCATGGGAACCGTCGGCGCCGGCAAGCCGCAACTCGCTGACCGCCTGGGTTGCCGCAAGCGATCGAAAGCAGTCGCTATCCATGGAACATGGCGGATGTCCTGTTCTCATCGACCTTTTCTTGGCCCGCCAGCCGCGTCACCTGCCCGCGGCGTGCCGGCCTGCGTTCCTGCCGGAGAAGATGCAGCTGCCGAGAAATGTCCCTTCCAGCGCATTGTAGCCGTGATAGCCGCCGCCACCGCCGCCGGCCACCTCGCCTGCCGCATAGAGCCCGGCAATGGGTTCGCCATTGCCGTCGAGAACCTGCGAATTGAGATTGGTGTGCAGGCCGCCAAGCGTTTTGCGCGTCAGGATGTTGAGGCGCACCGCGATCAGCGGCCCGTGCCTGGGATCGAGTATCTTGTGCGGCTTGGTCACCCGGAAGATCTTGTCGCCAATGTAGTTGCGGGCGCCGCGGACGGCTGTGACCTGCGCATCCTTGGTATAGGCATGGTCGACCTCGCGATCGCGCGCCACGATCTGCGCCTTGAGCCGGTCGTAGTCGAGCAGATTGTCGCCTGACAGCGCGTTCATGCCGGCGACCAGGTCGGCCAGGTTGTCGCGGACGACGAAGTCCTCGCCCTTTTCCAGGAACGCTGCCACCGATGGTGGCGCCTTGCCGCCCCGCCGGTTCTTCAGCACGGCCCGCCAATCCTTGGCCGTAAAGTCTAGGTTTTGCTCCGAACCCGACAGCACGAACTCCTTCGAAGCGATCGTCTTGCTCAGCACGAACCAGGAATAATCGTGTCCCGTCGACAGGATACGCTTCAAGGTGCCGAGCGAATCGAAGCTCGGGAAGAACGGCGCCTCCATGCGTTGTCCCAGAGCATCGAACCATAGCGGCGACGGCGCCGACAGGATGCGGATGCCGTGGTTCGGCCAGATCGGATTCCAGTTCTTGATCCCCTCGACATAGTGCCACATGCGGTCGGCGTTGATGACGCCCCCGCCGGCGTCCTGGGTGATCGCCACCATGCGGCCGTCCACATGGTGCGGCACGCCGGCAACCATACGCTTCGGCGCTGGCCCCAGCCGCCCGACCGGCCAGACCTTGCGAACCAACTCATGATTGCCGCCGATGCCGCCGGAGGTGACGATCACGACACCGGCCGAAAGGTCGAAATCGCCGACGGCCGTGCGGCTCGACTGCTTGCCGCGCTCGACATCGGATGCCTCCAGGATTTCGCCCGCGACGCCGGTGACCGCGCCGTTGGTCTTGATCAGCCGGCTGACCTGATGACGGAATTTCAAAGTGATCAGCCCTTTGGCGACGTGCTCGCGCACGCGCCTTTCGAACGGCGCGACCACGCCCGGCCCAGTGCCCCATGTCAGGTGGAAGCGCGGCACTGAATTGCCGTGGCCATTGGCCAGCGCGCCGCCGCGCTCGGCCCAGCCGACCACCGGCCACCAGCGCATGCCCATGGCGTAGAGCCACGGCCGCATCTCGCCGGCGGCGAAATCGACATAGGCTTCCGCCACTTTCCTTGGCCAATGGTCCTCGGGCCGGTCGAACTGGGCAGAACCCAGCCAATCCTGCCAGGCGAGGTCGCGGCTGTCCTTGATGCGCAGGCGGCGCTGCTCGGGCGTGTTGACCAAAAACAGGCCGCCGAGCGACCAGAATGCCTGGCCGCCGAGAAAACCGCCACCCTCTTGCTCGACGATGATCACGCGCTTGCCGGCATCGCCGAGTTCCGCGGCTGCGGCCAGGCCGGCCAGCCCGCCGCCAACGATGATTGCGTCCGCGTCAGCCATTGTCGTAGCTCCTGTGCCGGCTTTTGTTTTCGAGATCGGATGCTCGTTGCTAGCCGCGCAGCGCGTTCCAGATGATGCGCGGCAGCTTCAGGAGGCTCGGCTGGTAGTTGAACTCGGTGATCAGGCGGCCGACCATGTGTGCCCTTTTGTGGGTCAGGAACCAGGCCGGCTTCGGCATGATGCGGAACGGCGCTTCGAGCACGCTGCGTTCCGGTCTGTCGAACAAATAGGTGTTGTGGACGACGCCGATGCCGCTCTGCACGTCGTCGAGCGTGTGGCCAGGGAAAGCACCCCAGGTCGGGCGCAGCAGCGCGAACAGAACGCCGCTCCAGGAATTGATGCCGATGCCGCCATAGCGCAGTTCGGCAATGATTTCCTCGAACCGCTGCCGGCCGATCTCGGCGATCGTCCTGGGATGGATGAGGATGTTGGCGGCAAGCGTGCCGTGCAGCTTTTCATTGGCGTAGGCGACAGCGGCGCGCAGATAGGATTCCGCATTGCCCGCCGGCAGCCGCATGACGCTGAGCGCCGGCGCGAACACCTCGGCATTTTCGAGATAGGTATCCGTGCCCGGCCGGAACGGCACCACCACGCAGGCCGGCCCGCCGGGCCGCTCGAATTTCTGTACGCTGTCGGCATGCGCCTCGAAGGCGGCGAGGCGCTCGGTCGCGCCGGGATAATAGGCCGGGCGCGACGGGGCTTTCTGCATCACCTTTTCGAGGGCCGCCAGAAGCGCGTCGGATTTGTCCCAGCCTTCGGGCAACACGAGCATTTGGCAGGCGATACAGTTGAAACCGGAATTGTTGAGCTTCTGTGTGGCGATCAGTTCGGCGTGGTAGGCGATATCGGCATCCGACCACGGACCGGGCACCACAATGGTCGGTGCCACGCCGCCAAGCTCAGAGGTGATACGCCGGCTGTTGCGCGGCGTGCCCGCCGCCTTGTTCTTGCGGCCCTCCTCGCCAGGCCCCCAGACGATCGCGTCATGCGAAGCGGCGGCACCGGTGATGTGGATGTCGTCGACGAGATCGTGGTTGCACAGATACGCGCCGACATCGGCGCCGCCGCGCACGATGCGCAGCGCACCGAATTCGATCAGCGGCCGCAGCGCCGGCCGCAGGAAATCGATCAGATAGTCGTTGACCGGGTTCATCTTGAGCAGAACCACCTGGTGCTCGACCAAAAGCTTGTGCAGGCAGTCGAGCGGCGCGATCGAGGCGACATTGCCGGCGCCGAGCACGAGGCCGATCTTGCCCTTGCGGCTGGTGCGCGGCGCGTCATAGGCCGATGCGGTGTTTGCGGCCAGGTTCGCCTTGGTCACGCCGGGCTGCATCCAGATCTCGGCCTTCAGCCCGGTGAACAACACCTTGTCCCAGAGCGAATTCGGAACCACCGTCACCGCCACCTGTCCGCTGGGCAAGGTGCGGACCGGCAGTCTGTCGAGGAACTTCTTGCCCTCCATCAGGCTCAGCGTGTGGATGAACTGGTTGCAGCCATCCATCAGCGCCGCCGGGCCAGCCAGCCATTCCTCACCTTCCAGCGGCGAGCCGGTCGGGATGCCCTTCTTGCGCGTCGCGGTTTTGACCCACGCCTCGGCGACCTCGCGGATGTGATCCTTGACCTGCCGCAGCAAGGCGATCCGCTCGCCATTCGAGGTCTGCGCCCAGTCGTCCTTCCTGGCGTCGAGATCGGTGAGCGCGAGGTCGAGTTCGGCTGCCCATTCAGGCTGCACGGGCTGGGTTTTGACTGCCTTGGCAACCATCCTATCCTCCTCCACTTCGATCTCTTTGTTTGACGCAATTCCTGTGGGAAAACCGCTTCACACTTTTCCTGGAATTGCTCTACGAAAACGGCAGTGCGGCCCATTGCTCGACGAATTTCCCGCCGGAATAGACCTGGATCGAACCGAACTGCTGTAGCACGAATTCGCTCTGCGTCGGACGCAGGAAGGCGTAGTCGTCAGGCCCGACATTGACGTTGTCGGGCAGCGCCATGAATTGCTGATTGGTCGAAAAGCCGAACGTCTTGTCGGTCTTCATCCCCACGGGATGGACGGGCTTCGCCATCCATTTTCCGCCATAGAGAAAACAGCCGCGCCGCGGCAACAGCCCGAGCTTCTGCAGCAGCCAGGAGCGCTGGTCGAGGCCCGGCGCCTGGACATCGACCACTTTCAGGATCGGCGTCGCGATGAATGCGGCAGGCCACAATTGGCTGAGGCTCGGCACATCGAAATCGGTCGGCAGCATAAAAGCCGATCCGATGGACAATTCATTGGCGCCGACCCAGCTGTCATAGAGCAATGCGGTGCTGCTGCCGCCAAGATTGAGGATCTTGCGCTGGTCGGCGGCAAGGCAAGCGACATACTGGCGAAACAGGCTGATCGCCTTGACGCGCGCCTTGGCCGGTCCTCCCAGCAGTTTGGGGATATGGCCGATATGCGCCTCGTAGGCCATGACGCCTTCGCATTTCAGCCGCGGGTAATTCGCCAACGCGGAAACTGCCCGGGCCAGTGAGTCGGGATCGCTGATACCGCCGCGATGAAGGCCGACATCGACCTCGAAGCAGACGCGCAGCTCGCGGTCGAGCTCGGCGGCAAGCGAGCCATAGGCGGCCAGCCGCTCCTCGGTATCGATCAGCCAGACGATGCGCGACGTAGCTTCGCCGAGCCCGGCGAGAACGCCCTTCGTCAGCGCGTGCCTGGCGCCGGCAACCGGCATCGGCTTGCCCAACAGGAGATCGACTTGGGGAAACATTTTCAGCATCTCGGCGCTGATCGGCAGATGAAAGGTCATCAGCCTGTCGGTCGCAAACGCCGCGCGGATATAGTCGATCAGCGGCAGGCATGGCAGCGACTTGTCGACGAGGCGCAGATCGAGGCCCGTGGCGAACTTCGCCTTGATCGCAGCGATGTTGTGATCGAGCCGGTCGAGATCGAGCACCAGGCAAGGCTGAAAGATCCCGGCTGCCCTGAGCGCGCCCGACATTTCCGCGAAATAGGTGTCGGTCAGGCTCATGCCGCGACGCCGAGCAGCCTGGCAATATAGGGCGACACGAAGCGGTTGTCCGGGTCCATCTCGCGGCGGACCGCCA
Source organism: Mesorhizobium sp. M0030 (assembly GCF_040323695.1). Classification (NCBI taxonomy): domain Bacteria; kingdom Pseudomonadati; phylum Pseudomonadota; class Alphaproteobacteria; order Hyphomicrobiales; family Phyllobacteriaceae; genus Mesorhizobium; species Mesorhizobium sp. M0030. The sequence goes on from NZ_JAMYVE010000007.1 coordinate 120,449, forward strand.
TCGCATCGTTCCAGCGCGGATAGAGCGCGCTCAATTCCCTTGATGTCAGGCTGTGCATCTTGCCCCAATGCGGGCGGCCGCCGCGCTTCCTGAAGATCGGCTCGGCGGCGTTGAAGAACGCCATCGGATCGCGCTCGACGCCGTGATGGATGGCGATGGAACAGGTTGGGCGCTTGTAGAAGGGGCTGAGCCAGACATTGTCGGGCGCGACGACGCGCACCTCCATCGGAAAATAGACCTCTGGAAACCGCGTCTCGAGCAGCGCAATGATTTCGCTGAGTGCGGCCGCCCCTTCCTCGAACGGAAGGTGGTACTCCATCTCGTTGAACTTGACGTTGCGCTCGGAGGTGAAGACCTTCAGCCAGTCCTCGACATAATCCTCGGCCGGCACCTTGGCGAAGGCCGAGCCGATGAGACGGCGGCGCAGCCAAGGGAGCCAGCTGAGATAGTCGCGCAGTTTTCTCAGCGTCATCACCGCATCGTCGTCTTCCGTCGGCGGACGCACCGTCGCTGGCGCCTCGGTGATGTCGCTGGCAATCAGCAGCGCCTGGCCCGAAAACGGCACATAGTAGAACTCGGCCGAACGATGCGCCGTCATGGTGCTTTCGAATTGCGCAAGCACATCGGCAATCGGCGCCGTCCAGCGGCGGTGCCGCATCCGGTAGCTCGCCACGTTGCGGATCGTCACTTCGGTGACGGCGCCGAAGGCGCCGAGCGAGGCGCCCATGGCATCGATCATGTCAGGGTTTTGGGCGCGGTCGAACTCCTTGACCTTGCCGCACCCGTCGACGATCTGCATCGCCTCGAGCTGGGTGTGGTACGCGCCAAGCGTGATGCCCGAGCCGTGCGTGGCGGTGCCGAGCGCCCCGCCGAACGCCTGCTTGTCGATGTCGCCCATGTTCGGCAGCGCCTGGCCGACGCCGTGCAACAGCTTTGCCAGCGCGCCGATCTTGGTGCCGGCGCCGACCCGTGCTGTCAGCCTTTCGGGATCGTGCGACCTCAGGCCCTCGAAGCGATCAAGCGACAGGATCGTCCCGTCATTCTTAACCAGAGGCGTGAAGGAATGGCCCGTGCCAGCGAATCGAACTGGTCCCGGCGCGTTGCGAATGGCACCACTCAGCTCATCGAGACTCTGCGGTTCGGCAAAAGCCTGCGGCGTGGCCGTGACATAGCCCGACCAATTGCTCCACTGGCTGATAGCCTCTCCCACGATCGCCTCCCCGGGACGCCGGCTTTGCCGGTCTTTCTCCTAGCGCTAGATAATATGATACATACTCAGCTTTTCGGATATGATACATTGTCAGCTTTCTGTCAACCTGGCAATCGGAGGTGTCTTGCGTCCGCGCCGGCCGCATTATCTACAGCGACGCACGCTGAGCCGGCGTCGGCATTGAACGCAGTTGTTGCCCCTTCAAGCCAGCCCAAACGTTTCCACGGCCCGCATGATGCCGCGCAATTCGGCCAAGCCCTTCAGGCGGCCGATCAGCGAGTAGCCGGGATTGATCCTTGTCTTGCCGATATCGTCGGCGAGCAGGTGGCCATGGTCCGGCCGCATCGGGATTTGCCAGTCGGCGCGGCCCTCCTTGCGGCGGCGCGCCTCCTCCTGGATCAGCGCCAGGATGACATGCGCCATGTCGGTGCCGCCTTCGAGATGCTCGGCCTCGTAGAACGAGCCGTCATCCTCGATGGTGATGTTGCGCAGATGGGCGAAGTGGATGCGGTCGGCGAATTCCTTGACCATGGCGACGATGTCGTTGTCGGCGCGCGTGCCGTAGGACCCGGTGCAGAACGTCAGCCCATTGGCCTGGCTGTCGACGGCATTGAGAATGAAACGCGCATCCTCGGCGGTCGAAACGACGCGCGGCAGGCCGTAGAGCGAAAACGGCGGATCGTCGGGGTGGATACACATGCGCACCCCCTCCTCTTCCGCCACCGGAATGATCTCGCGCAGGAACCACGCGAGGTTGCCGCGCAACTCCTTCGGCCCGATTCCGTCATAGTCCGCAAGCGCCTCGCGAAAACTGTCGCGGTCATACTTGCGCTCTGTAGCCGGCAGGCCGGCGATCAGATTGCGCTCGATCTGGTCCATCTTCTCTGGCGACAATTCCTTCAGCCGCGCTTCCGCTTGCGCAATACGCGCCGGCGTATAGCTTGCCGCGCCGTTTCTGCGCTTCAGCACGAACAGATCGTAAGCGGCGAAATCGATCGCGTCGAAACGCAAGGCATAACCTGTCGTCGGCAACCGCCAGGCGAGATCGGTACGGGTCCAGTCTACCACCGGCATGAAATTGTAACAGATCGTGGCGATGCCGGCCTTGGCCAGCGCGCGGATCGAATCGCGGTAATAGCCGGCATAGCGCCCGCGCTCCGGCGCGCCGATCTTGAAGGAATTATGGACCGGAATGCTCTCGACGACCGACCAGGTCAGTCCTGCTTCCTGGATAATGTGCCTGCGCTCCAGCACTTCGGCCTCAGGCCACGCCCGGCCGTCATAGATATGGTGGAGCGCCGAGACCACGCCGGTGGCGCCCGCCTGCTTGACATGATCGAGCGTCACCGGATCATCGGGCCCATACCAGCGCCAGCATTGTTCCATTTTCGGCTTTCCTTCTGCGAGAGGTTGGCAACTTATTGTTGGACCGCGATGGGAGTCGATAGAAAATGGAGGAGTTTTTAGAAATGATGGATTTCGACGGCAAGGTCGCCCTGGTGACGGGGACGACCGGCATTGGCCTGGCAACCGCCAGACGCCTTGCGGCCGGTGGCGCCGCAATCATCGCCTGCGGCATCGACCGCGCCGCCAATGCGGCGATGAAGGCGCAACTGGAAAGCGCTGGAGCTGCGGTGCTGGTCATCGAAACCGATGTGTCCATCTCCGACCAGGTGCGCGACGCAGTGGCGGCTGGCGTCGCAAGGTTCGGCGGCCTGGATGTCATCGTCAATTCAGCCGCCGTCCATCCCTATGGCACCGCGACGACGACCGACTGGGAAATCTGGAACCGAACGATGACGGTCAATGTCGGCTCGATCTACCTGACCGCGCATTTCGGCATTCCGGAAATGATCAAGCGCGGCGGCGGCGCCATCGTCAATGTCGCCTCAGTGCAGGGCTTTGCCTGCCAGCAGAACGTCGCCGCCTATGCCACGACCAAAGGGGCCATCCACACGCTGACGCGCTCGCTGGCGCTCGACTATGCGGCATCAGGCGTTCGGGTGAATTCGGTCAGCCCGGGCTCGATCCGCACGCCGATCCTGGAGAAGGCCGCGCGCGGCGACGGCGGCAGCGATGCCGATGTCGAAGAGGCCTACAAGCGCTTCGGCGCGGCGCATCCGCTCGGCCGCATCGGCGAACCGGAGGAAGTGGCGGAACTCATCGCCTTCCTTTGCTCGTCGAAGGCCGGCTTCTGCACCGGCGCGGACTACAGGATTGATGGCGGACTGACCGCCGGCATCGGCGTCAGATAGAGCACTGATCGTGCTCTGCACGCTTGCCGGCGATCTCGAGCGCTATGTACCGCCTCTATAGCTTCCACGTCCGCCTGGCATTGCCCGAAAGCAGCTTCGCCCGTTCGTCGGGACTGGCTCCCGCGATCAGCGCATGCGTCGCCGCCACCCAGGTTGCAAGGCCACCGCCAAGCGTGCACACCGGCCAGTCGCTGCCCCACACGACGCGGTCCCAGCCGAAGCAGCCGATCGTGTGCTCGACATAGGGGCGCAAGGTCTCGACGGTCCATGAGCCGGCATCGGCATAGGCGACGACGCCGGAGATCTTGCCGATGACATTAGGACGCCGCGCGATCTCGCTCATATGCTCGCGCCACGGATGTTCCGCACTGGCCTTGATGTCGGGGACGCCGCAATGGTCGAGCACGAACTGCACATCCGGCGCCAGATCGGCGAGCGCAACCGCCCTTGGAATCTGATGCGGCAGGACGACGAGGTCGAAGGTCAGGCCGGTGCCGGCAAGCCGCTTGATGTTTTCGCGAAACAGCGCGCTGTCCGAAAGCTCGTCCGGCATGACATGCAGCACGCGGCGGAACCCCTTGACGAAGGGGGCGGCTTGCTGGCGCTCGAGATAGACGGCGAAGCCGGCCTCCTCCGGACGGCAGGAGGCGATCGCCCCGCGCAACAGACTACCTTTTTCCAGCGACTGCGCCTTCACATGGCTGGTCTCGGCCTGGATGTCGGCTTCATCGACGTCGACCTCCATATGCAGCGCGGCCTCGATACCGGCGCGGCGGGCCTGGATCGCATATTCTGCGTGCGGGAAATCGCGGTTGAGCGCCGGCTCGCGGCTGAGCCAGGGATAGCGCAGCGCCGACAGGTCGATCAGGTGCAGATGAGTGTCGATGATCATGGCTGTCCTCCTCGGTGATTTCAGATCATCGCCAAATGCCTAAACCCAGCGCATGACACAAGCTTTGGCTCAGGCCCGCTTCGGGATCTCTTTGTCCTCGAGCAGCAGCGTCAGCCCCATGGCGACGAAATAGAGCGCCGCCACCCAGATGAACATCACGTTGAAGCCACTGGAATAATGGTCGAGCACCACTTCGCGGATCGCGCCCGGCAGGCTCGATGCGAGGTGCGGCGTCAACCCGTTCAGGCCACCCGGCAGCAGGGCGGCGGCGTCTGCAGGAAGCTCGGCTGTCTGCCGGTTCAGCGCCCAGATCATCACCGCGCCGTTCAGCGCCAGACCCAGCGATGCTCCGAGCGTCCGCGCCTGGGTGATCAGCGACGTCACCGCGCCGATATCCTGCAGCGGTGCCGCCGCCTGGATCGCCACGATCAGCACCTGGAACTGCAGGCCCATGCTGATGCCGAACACAGCCATCATCGTTGCCAGCACCCAGATCGGCGTGTGCTGGTTGGTGAGGACAAAGCCCAGCATCAGAAACCCGCCAATACCCATGGCGACCACCGGCATCCATTTGTAGCGTCCGGTTGCGGCAATTACCCGCCCGGCGACGATCGAGATGACCATCGATGTCAGCGACGCCGGCAGGAACAGGAAGCCGACTTCGGCCGGGCTGAGACCCGTCAGCGTCTGCATGTAGAGGGCGAAATAGAAGAACATGCCCAGCGTCACCGTTCCGGCGACCAGCGACACGCCCGAGACGATGCTGACCGTCGAATTGCCGAACAGCCGCAGAGGTACGATCGGCTCTTCGGCCCGCCGCTCGACCATGACGAACAAGGTGATGGCGACCAGCGCCAGCAGCGGCAGCGCGAAGGTGATGAGGTCCGGTCCGCTGGGGTCGAGCACGTGATAGCCCCAATAAACGACCGCCGTCGTGCCGATGGCGAGCAGCGCGCCGCCGAGATAGTCGATGCGGTGCCGTTTTTCGTTGAACCGGCTGCGCATGGCGAAGGCCAGCACAGCCAGCACGATGATCCCTATCGGCAGATTGACCAAGAACACCCAGCGCCAGCCGAACAGGCTGGTGATGTAGCCGCCGGCCAACGGGCCGAGCACTGATGACAGCGCGAACACCGCCGAACTGTAGCCCTGATATTTCGCGCGGTCGCGCGGCGAAAACAGTTCGCCGATCATGGCGAAGGCCGAGACCATCAGGCCGCCACCGCCGATGCCTTGCAGCACGCGCGCGGCGATCAGGCTCTCCATCGACCATGCCATGCCGCAGACAAGCGAGCCCACCAGGAACAGGCCGATCGCCGTCAGCACGACATTCTTGCGGCCATACATGTCGCCAAGCTTGCCGTAGAATGGCGAGACCGCGGCGGTCGAGAGCAGGTAGGCGGCACCGACCCAGCCGAACAAATGCAGATTGCCGAGTTCGCCGGCAATGGTGGGCAAGGCGGTGACGACGATCTGCATGTCGATGGTTGCCATGAACATGGCGATCAGCGCGCCGAAATAGACGATCAAGGTCGTAAGGTCGGGCCTGACTTGGGCCTCCACGGGCGCTGTGTCCGGCAGCGTCTGCTCGACAGTCATCGGTGTCTCCGTAGCTTGGGGCGCGATTTATGTGCCCACAGCCGAGAGGTGTCAAATAGGCGAAAACGCCATGCCTGGAGGCATTCCGTCCGGCTAACGGGAAGAGCCTTAGCGGACGTGCAGCCGTGGATGATGGTCGTCGCGACCAGTTCCGCGGGGTCGCGTGCAATCGGGTCGACGATGCTGTCGATGAAGGCAGTGTGATCGAGCGCCAGCGTCGTCAGATTGTGGCTCTCCACCGTGAACACCTGGCCTCGGTGCGCATGGTCACCGACATCTCGGGCAACACTGTCGAAGGCAATAGCTACGCCACATACGGCGAAAGCCTCAACACCGGCTTCCATACCCAAAAGGGCTATATCGGCGAGCGCTTCGATGCCGAGACCGGGCTGCTGTATCTCAATGCCAGGTACATGGATCCGGTGCTTGGACGGTTCATCTCGCCGGATGACTGGGATCCGACTAAGGAAGGCGTTGGCACCAACAGATATGCTTACGCATGCAATGATCCGATCAATAGGGGGGACAATAACGGCCACATAGCACCCCTCATTTGGGCTGCTGCGATCCTCGGTGCATATTTCATGAGTGTCGAGCCTGCAAATGCTCCTGCACCAACGGATACGGCTAAAAGTGTCAGCGGTGGCCAATTGATAGCAAACATGGCAATGGGAGCTGCCACACCACTACTTGCGGCAAAAGCACCATTTTTGACAATGTCAGCGGCGGCAAGGTGGCCACGTGCTTTCCGAATTGGCTGCCGCTGAAACAGGCCTTTTTGCACCAGGAGCAGCCACGGTTGCTGGAGTAGGAGCAACAGCCGCTGCAACAAGTGTTGCTTCGCTTCGAGGGGGGTTACTCACGAAGCCGAACGGCTAGCGCAGTTAGGTCTTACCAAGAACAATGCCGGTTGGAGGCCAAACCAAGCTGATTTCGACAGCGCGGCGTTCAAAGTCATTGTGGGAGACGCAAAGTTTAGCCGGGGCGGATTGCCAAAGGGAACGATCTTTGACGGCATGAAGGTTGGAAATTTCGAGATCAAGGGAGGGCTTAGCATGCTGGATTCGACCTACCAACTTAGGCTCCAAACGTATCGATCGCTGAAAACGAACATGCCTCTTACGATCGAGACGACGCGGCCCATCAACCCTACCTTCCAGAACTGGCTAAACCGGTGGGGTGTTTTGGTTCCGAGACAGAAGTGATAGGCATACGAAGGGATGGGCTGTGGAATTTATGATGACGAAGTGGCATGTTGCGAGGGGCGCGCGCGCCGATGCCGAAATAAATAATAAAATCTTTCTGATCAAAAACGTCTCTGAAATGAGGGCAACTTATCAGGTCAGACTTCTCCTTTATCGAGCTGTGCAGGAAGGTACGCGGTTGGTTTTAGACCTTCCAAAAGAATGCAAGTTGAGCGCCAATTTGAAGGCCTTGGCTAAAGAGCATCGCCGTAATTTTGAAATCACGAGGACCTGATGGGACTATATCTAGCTGTCTTTGATGGCGATGAGGAGCTGGATGGGGTTGAGGTAGGCTCGTATGCTGACTTCGAAACGTTCCGCTCTAAGGTTGCGACGCACGTAGAACAGGGCGTCGCAGGATCGCGGTGTCCAACACTGATGGTTCATTCTGACAGTGACGGACAATGGTCGCCCGAAGAGGCAGCTCTATTGCAAGCGGAGCTATTGTTGATCACCGATAGCTTCTTGAAGCTGCCCCCTGAGCCTCTTGGGGATGGTTGGAAACCAGAAGTAGCCCAGATGTTTGGGCTTCGGCCGAACAGCCTTTATGACTGTTTTTTTGATGTAGACGGCGAGCCTCTCTTGGACCGTCTGATTGGCTTGGCTCAACTGAGTACGCAGCGGAATCTTCCGATTTTGTTCCAATGAGGATGAGAGCCCGGATGACGACTTCAACCTTAACTGGCGAGGCACCCCGGTCCGCCGCAGGCAGACCGATCTGGCTTTCAGCCGTAACTTGAAGCCACCGCTTTTCAGGCGGTGGAGCATTAACTCGATCCCGCTGGTGCTCAATGCGCTGACCGACGCGCTCTCGGTTCTGCAGGAGAAACCCAACCCCCGGTCGCACCCACCCCCCACCACCAACCCTGTGGATAGACTCCAAATCCCCCCATCAATCCAAGCACTCAACCTCAGGACGTCCTAAACTAAGGCCCTTGGGGAATCGGGTGTATGTCAATCGGGTCAAGCAATCGCGTCGTATTGTGCCTGTTGCTTGCACTTGCCGGCTGCAATTCCACGCCGGGCAAGGACTTTTTCACCGAGACTATCGACAGCCTGCACGCCAAGAACTCGCCCTTGCGGGCTGGATACACCGGACCGTCCACCGTCACTTCGGCCGCGAGTGCCGGGCAGCGCTTCAACGGCGCGCAATATCAGGGGTCGGGCCAGTTCGTCTCGTCCAGCGCCCCCGTCACCCAGGTGACGACGGACGGCTCCGGCCAGTTCGAGCTCAATCTGGTCAGCGCGCCGATCACTGATGCGGCCAAGGCGGTGCTGGGTGACGCGCTGCATCTCAACTACATCGTCGACCCGCGCGTACAGGGCACGGTGACACTGCAGACCTCGCAGCCGGTGTCGAAGGATGCACTGGTCGACATACTGGAATCAGCACTTGCGGTGAATGGCGCGGGCATCACCAAGCGTGCCGGCACCTACCAGATCGTGCCGCTGTCCGAGATCATGTCCAACACACCGCCGGTCAGCGTGCCCTCGGTGTCGCCGTCGGGCCCCGGCGTCAAGGTGCAGGTGCTGCAGCTGCAGTTCATCGCCGCCGACGAGATGAGGACCATTCTCGAGCCGATCACCCGCCAGGGTTCGGTGCTGCGGGTCGATTCCACCCGCAACCTGATCACCGTCGCCGGCAATGACAGCGACCTCAATGCCATCAGGGAGGCGGTGTCGGTGTTCGACGTCGACTGGATGCGGGGCATGTCGGTGGCGCTGCATCCGCTGAAGACCTCCAAGCCGGAAGCGGTCGCTGCCGAACTCGACTCCATCTTCGGCACAAAAGACGGGCCGGGCGCCAAGCTCATCCAGTTCATCCCCAACGACCGGCTGAATTCGGTGCTGGTGATCACCTCGCGCCCGGCCTATCTCGCGCGCGCCGCCAGCTGGATCAACAAGCTCGACAGGCTGGCGGAGTCCAACGAGGACCAGCTCTTCGTCTACCAGATACAGAACCGCCCGGCCAAGGAACTGGCCGCTGTGCTGAGCTCGGTTCTCGGCACCTCGGTCAAGACCGAGGGCGGCGCGGACGGCTCGAACGTGTCGCCCGACCAGACGCCGATCGCCATGCAGTCGGACGGCATTACCCCGGTGCCGTTGACCGGACCGTCGCCTTCGATGCCGCAGCAGGACGGACAGCCGCCCGCCCACGCCACCGTCGTCGCCGACATCGAAAACAACGCGCTGCTGATCCAGACCACGGCGCGCGACTATGAGCGCATCGAGCAGATCCTGACCAAGGTCGACATCTTGCCGACGCAGGTCATGCTGGAAGCGGTCATTGCCGAAGTCACGCTCAACGACGAGCTGAAATACGGCCTGCGCTGGTTCTTCGAGAATGGCGGCACGAAGGTATCGGTGACCGACGTGGCCAAGGCGGCTGCCGCCGCCACTTTGCCGGGTTTCAACTGGAGTTATGCCACCGACAACATACAGGTGACGCTGAATGCGCTGTCCTCGATCACCGATGTCAACGTCATTTCGGCGCCGACCATCATGGCGCTGAACAACCAGAAGGCGATCTTGCAGGTCGGCGACCAGGTGCCGATCCTGACCCAGCAATCGCAGGATACCGGCAGCGGCACGGCGCCGATCATCAACTCGGTGCAGATGAAGGACACCGGTGTCATCCTGACGGTGACGCCGCGCATCAACAATGCGGGCCGGGTGATGCTCGACATTCAGCAGGAGGTCAGCAACGTTGCCGAGACGAAGAGCTCCGGCATCGATTCACCGACCATACAGCAGCGCAAGATCCAGACCCGCGTGCTGGTCAATGACGGCGAAAGCCTGGCGCTGGGCGGCCTCATCCAGCAGAACAACAGTGTCGGCCGCACGCAGGTGCCAATTCTCGGCGACATCCCCATTATCGGCAACGCGTTCAAACAGAAAAACGACAAGATTGTGCGTACCGAGCTGATCATCTTCATCCGGCCGCATGTCGTGCGCGACATCAACGAGGCCCGCGAAGTGACCGACGAATTCCGCGGCAAGATTAGCCTGCAGACGCCGATCCAGAAACGCCGCGGCGGCACCAAGCTGCAGCAGGATTTGAAGAGGCTGGCCTATTGATCGCGGCTGCGCACCCATCGCTCCTGCTGGCTGCCACGTTCGCCCTGGCGGCAATTCTCGCCGCCATTTCGATCGCCGATTTCCGCCGCCAGATCATCCCGGACGGGTTGAACCTGGCGCTGGCGGCAACCGGCCTTGGCTATCAGGTGGCGGCGGACGGCCTGCCGCTGCATCTCCTGTTTGCGGCTGCCACATTCGCCGCCGCCTGGCTGCTGCGGCGCGGGCACTTCCTGATGACCGGCCGGATCGGGCTTGGCCTCGGCGACGTCAAGATGCTGGCCGCCGCCGCATGCTGGATCGACCCGTTGCTTCTGCCGGTGTTGCTGTTCATCGCCAGCGCCACCGCGCTGCTGTTCGTTGGTGGCCAGGTGGTAGCGAGCGGTCCGGCAGCCGCGCGGGCCCGCATTGCCTTCGGCCCGTTTATCACCATCGGTCTCGGTTCCTGCTGGGTGCTGGAACAATTCGCCGGTTTGAACATGGGACTGCTCTGATGATCATGCTGCGCTTTAAGCAAGCTTCCGAAAAATCCGGCCGCGACACCAGCGAAAGCGGGTTCACGCTGGTCGAGCTTCTGGTCGTTCTCGCCATCATTGCCTTGATCGCGACGCTCGCCGCGCCTCAGGTGTTGCGCTATCTCGGCTCGGCGCGGACCAACGCCGCCAAGGCGCAGATCCGCAACATCGAAAGCGCGCTCGAACTCTATTATGTCGACAACGCGAAATACCCGACCGACGAAGAAGGGCTCGCCGCCCTGGTCACACAGCCGGCCAGCGAAGCGCGCTGGAATGGCCCCTATCTCAAGGGCGGCCTGAAGGATCCCTGGGGCAAGCCCTATTCCTACGAGGTGAAGGCCGATGCGAGCGGCGTCGTCATCCGCACGCTTGGCAAGGACGGCAAGCCCGACGGCACCGGCGAGGACCAGGACATCACCAACTGATGCCCGCCAACTGAAGCGAGGCGGGACGCGTTATGGGTCAGGCTCTTCAGCTCACCGGCGGCGGCACCGCGGTTGCCAGATCGAGGCGGGCAAAGCCCGTCGACGAGTAGGTCGCGCCGTCCCTCGCCACCGAGATGGTGAACCGCACGGCAGCAGGCAGACGCCGTGGAGCGGACCAGCTCGCCGACCATGACGGGACTTTGGCCGAGGCGTCGAGATATTCGAACCTTACCGCGCTGACGCCGGCGATCAGCAGCACCGGTTGGCCTCCAGTCGATTTGGCGGCATCGCTGCCGCGTCGGATTTTCTGCACGATGGTCAGGTCACTTCCAAGCGAAACGGCGACCTCGCGCAAGGCTGAGGATTTGAAGCCGATGGCCTGAACGGCGTTGAACTCGATGCGCGCGCCGGTGCCGCTGAGATAAAGCACCATGTCGGGCGTCGACTGCGACAACGGCAGCGGCTCGGCGCTGCCGATCGCCGTTTCGAGAAACCGCGCCGCGGCATCGACCTCCATCTGCATCTCGGTCGTCTTCTGGATCCGCATCATGGTCCGCGCCTGTCCGAGAAAGACGATCATCAGCGCGGAGATCACGCCGATCATCGCCAGTCCGACCAGCACGTCGATCAGCGCGAAGCCTTCGACCGATGCCGATGATTTGGGGCGCCGGTCGGTCCCGAATATTTGCTTGAGAACACGCTGCCCGGATGGCCGGCCCCCACGACGCGCATGGGCTTGGACCAGCCGCCGGATCATTGCCGATCCTTCGCGGGCACGAAGGTCAGGAACGGCTGGCCGGCGCCGTTACTCCTGCCAATGACGACGGCAACCATCTTCGTCTTCGACACCACGATCGGGCGCGTCTGCAACTGCCAGCCGGATCGCCTGCTGTCCGTTCCGGCCTCGTACTCCGACAGCATGATGCGCGCGGCCCTCGCCGCTTCGATCTGCGCCTTGGCGATGGCGATGCTGCGGCTGGCCAGCACGATCGACTGGCTGGCAATGCCGAGCACCAGCGCCAGGATCGTCATGGCGACGATCATTTCCAGGATCGAAAACCCGTCTTCGGACGAAGGCTCTGTCACGGCAATCCCCGCCATGTCGGAAGTCCGGTCAGCCAGTTGACCGCAATGCGCGCGGTCCGCCCCTTTTGCTGCAGCGAAATATCCATGCCCGACGCGCTGCCGTCGGGCAGGAAGGTCAGCACCGTTTGCCGTCCGGCGACGACTGTCTCCTGGCCGGTAACGACCGTCAGTTTGACGTCATCCGGCAATGCGAAAACATCGCGCTCGCCAAAGCGAATGGTGCGGGCGCCGAGATCGACGAGGACCTCTCTCGGCCGCGCGGTGGCGATGGCCGATGTGCGCGACAGCCGCAGCCGCATGGTGATCTCGCCGGCCAGCGTCTCCAGGCTCTTGCTGCGGTAGTGGCTGACCAGCCCCGGTGCGGCGATGGCCGCCACGAGCGCCATGATCGCCAGCACCACCAGCATTTCGACCAGGGTGAATCCGGCTTCCGCCTGCTGGTCGGCTTTCGCGGCGGCGGCGGTCATTGCAGCGCCAGATCGTTGATCGAGAGGATCGTGGTCATCACCGAAATGACCAGGCTGCCGACGAGGAAGCCAAGCGAAATCGTCAGCGCCGGCGTCAGCAGCTTCAGCACCGTGTCGATCCGCCGCGTCAGCGTCAGCTGCAGCATTTTCGCCGCGCGATCCAGCACCACCGGCAGCGCGTTCGCCTCTTCGCCGAGCGACACCAGCGACATCGTCGCATGATCGAAAATCCCCGCCTTGACGACCGCGCCATGCAGGCGGGCGCCGTTGGCGACATTGTCCTCGATCGAGGCAAAGCTTGCTGCCAGCGAGCTCTGCCTCGACACATTGGCGGCGAGCCCAAGCGCCTCGGTCATCGCCACGCCATTGCCGAGCAGCAAGGCCAGCGTTTCAAGGTAGCGCGCGATGACGGCATCCCTGACCAGCGCGCCGATCAGCGGTATCTTCAACACCGCGTGCGAGAACTGTTTTCTGGCGCCGGCAGAGCGAGACAGCACGAGATACGACAAAAGGCCGAGCACTGCCGCCAGCGGGAAGACGAAGGGGTAGTCGCGGAACACCGTGCCGAAGACCGACAGCATCTTCATGGTGAACGGCTTGGGCGCGGATGATCCCTCGAAGATCGGCTCCAGCGCCGGCACCAGCACGGTCGCCAGAATGACCAGCGCCCCGCTCATCACCAGCAGCAGAAAGGCCGGATAGGCCAGTGCCTCGCCGATTGCCGCGCGGCGCTTGGCGGTGGCCTCGGACGTGTCCGCCAGCCGCTGGCAGATATAGGCCATCTTGCCGCTGCGCTCACCGCTGGCGAGAAGTGCCGCGACATCGGAGGTGATGCCCGGCAGGGCGGCAAAGGCCTCGGCGATCGGCCGCCCGCCCGTGGTGAGATCGAGAACCGATTGCAGCTGCTGGCGCCGTTGGCGGTTCGCCTCGCCGGCGATGACCGCGCCCAGGGCGCGGTCGACGGTGAAGCCGGCGTTGAGCAGCACCGACAGTTCGGAGAACAGCCGGCTGAGATCGACCTTGCGAGTAAAGGTCAGCGCGCTGCGCCCCGGCAGGCGCAACTGCGGTCTGTCGCTGCTTACCGGTGCGAGATGATAGGAACGGCGCCCTTGCTGCGCCAGCTTGCGGGCGGCCTCCTGCTTGGTCGAGGCATCGAGGACGCCGCTCTCCGTGCTGCCGTCGACGAGATAGGCGCGATAGGCAAAGGCCGGCATCAGCCATCCCCCGCGAGATCGATGACGCGGCGGACCTCGTCCATCGTGGTAACCCCGGAGCGGGCAAGCGCTGTGGCATGGACCGACATCGGCACCAGATCGTCTTGCGCGGCTATGCGGCCGATCTCCATTTCGCCGGCGCCCTGGTCGATCAGTTCGGCAATGCGCGACGACACCTGCAGCATTTCGTAGGTCACCGTGCGCCCGCTATGGCCCGAGCCATTGCAGGTGCGGCAGGGCGGCCCGGCCTGCCCGACGCCGTGGCAGGCCGGACAGACATGGCGCAGCAGCCGCTGCGCGATGACGCCGCGGATCGTCGCGCCGAGCAGGTAACCATCGATGCCCATGTCGCGCAGCCGTGTCAACGCGCCCGCCGCGCTGTTGGTGTGCAGCGTCGAGAACACCAGATGCCCGGTCAGTGCTGCCTGCACCGCGACCTGCGCCGTCTCGCGGTCGCGGATTTCGCCGAGCAGGATGATGTCGGGGTCCTGGCGCAGGATCGACCGCAGGGCCGCGGCAAAGTCGAGGTCGATCGCCGGATTGACCTGCAGCTGGGTGATCCCGGCCATGCGGTATTCCACCGGATCCTCGACGGTGAAGATCTTGACGTCGGGCCGCGACCGTTCGGCAAGGATCGAATAGAGCGTCGTCGTCTTGCCGCTGCCGGTCGGCCCGGTGACCAGCACGATGCCGTTGGCCGATTGCGACATGGAGCGGATCTTGGCTTGCGCGGCGCTGTCGAAGCCGAGCTTCTCCAGCTTCAGCTCGACCCCGGCGCGGTCGAGAATGCGCAGCACGATGGCTTCGCCATGGATGGACGGGATGACCGAGACGCGCAGGTCGATATCCCTGCCGCGCACGGCAATGCGCATGCGCCCGTCCTGCGGCAGGCGGCGCTCGGCAATGTTGAGCCGCGACAGGATTTTGATCCGCGTGGAGATGCCCGACAGCATCGCAATCGAGGCGGTGTCGACGGTGGACAGCATGCCGTCATGGCGGAAGCGGATGCGGACATGATCCTCGAGCGGCTCGATGTGAATGTCGGTGGCCCTGGCATCGACCGCCTTGTGGATGGTCTCGGCGACGAAGCGCACGATGGGCGCCTCGCGGGCGAAATCCTTCAGCCGCTCGAGATCGTCAGGACCGAAATCCATGATCTCGCCGGCACTGCCGCCATTCGACGCCGCCGCCAGGGCCGACTGCTCGACACGGTCGATGCATTCGGCGATCACGCGCCTCGGCAGAATGCGCAGCGCCAGCGTCCGCTCATAGTGGAAGGCAAGCGCATCGATGGTTGCCGACGAGAACGGATCGGCGACGGCGACAACCAGCCGCTCGGCGTCCATCTGCAAGGGCAGGATGGCGTTCTCGCGGAGATAGGCGAGCGGCACGCCGGCCAACATTTCGGCGCTGATCTGCTCGGGGACATCCACCGGCGTCGGCGCTTCAAGGTAACTGCTGAGGCTGTTGGCAAGCTCCTGCTCGCCGATCAGCCCGAGTTCGGTCATCACCGTATCGAACGGATGGCCGGATGTTCGCGACGCGCCGAGGGCGCGCTGGGCGGCATGCGCGGTCAGCACTTTCTCGCCTTCGAGAAAGGTGAGAAACGCCTCGATCCCCTTGGCCTGGGCGGAAGCGTTCATACGCTCAACCTCGCCAGCAATTGCGCGGCTTCAGTGCCGAACAGCATCTCACAGCCGGCAGTGGCCGTGGACGGTGGCAGTGCGGCGGCGGAGCCGGCCGGGCTACGCGAGACGCGCGAGAATGGCGACGAGTTGGCTTGGGATTTCTCGATGATGAAGCCGGCCTCGCCCGTAATGCCGGAACCGTCCCGCCTGACAACGATGTCAACCGTGTAGGCCGATACATCGCTCGCGCCCGCAACGACCGATGCGTTGGGGCCGCCGACGAGAACAGCGCGCAGCCGGCGCGGCGCCCGATCGGAGCTGACCGTGCCGCGCTTGGAGTTGACGGTGAAAATCCCCTGCAGGTTGCGCAGCGGGATTTGCGCAAGTGCTGAAAACTCCTGCAACTCGGAAACGGATTCGAACGGCGCCTCTTTGTCCTCGGGCGGGCCCACCGGGCTTCTTGCCTGCGGCAGGCCGGCGAACAATTTGGCGCTGTCGCGAAACCGCATCGCAGCCTTTGCCAGTTCGTCCGCCATCTGTTGCTCGAAACCGAGCGCGGCAAAGCCCAGCCCCAGCAGGCGGTCATCGGCGGCATTGAGATCGATCAGCCCGCCATGATCCTGGACGCGCAGGACAAAGCTGTATTTTCCCGACCGGCACGCGGCCGGCGTGGAATCCAGCGGCAGCTTTTCCGCGGGCTGGTCACCGGTCAATTCGCTCGCCACCAGATTGCCGAGACCCTCGGCAAGCAGCGACAGGCGCTCCTGCTCCAGCTCGTTATTGGCAATCATCAGCCGCGTCCTGGCGGTGACGGCGAAGGGAACGACGATGGCCGAGACGATCAGCGTGAACACCAGCACCGCGACCAGCGAAAAGCCGGCGCTGGTGCTATCTGCGTCTATGGCCGGGAGAGCTTTGCGTTTTAAGAATACCCCTACCCTTGGCCCCTTCCCGCAAGGGGAAGCAGGGCAATCGCATATGGCGTTCCCCCACTCCGTCTCGGCTTCGCCGAGCCATCTCTCCCCCACATTCGTGGGGGAAGAGGAAATGCCAATCGCCGACATCGCTGCCTTGAAAGGCTTGGGTTTCCTCTCCCCCATGGACATGGGGGAGAGGTGGCCGCGCAGCGGACGGAGTGGGGGACTGGCACCACCAAATGCGATTGCCCTGCCTTTACTCTCAGCAAACATGCGCGCGCTCATAGTTCCGGCTCAGGTGGCGGCGGTGGCGGGGCTGGCGCTGGCGGCGGCGCCGGAAGCGGGTTCTGCCATGGCGGATGCAGCGGGATGCGCGCCACCTTGCCGTCGCGCTCCAGCACGGCCTGGTCCTTGTCGATCGCTGAGACCGTCCAGCCATCGACGGTCTCGCCACTGGCATACCAGAGCGCTTCATCCTTGCCGGCGACGCGCAGCAGCGCCTTTCCCGCCCCGCCCTGAATGCTGATGCCCAGCAGCGATGGCGCGGCCACCGGCGCGACGTCCACCGGCGGAGGCGCCTGTTCGACGGGCGCCACGGCCACCTCCACCGGCAGCGGTGCTGGCGGCGGCGGCACGATTTTCCGCCGCGACGGCGTGAACAGCGGCCGCTGGAACGTCTCGCTGAAATCGCCGGCTTCGGGAAATTGCAGCGCACCCGTCACCGAAGCCGGGCCGCCATCATGCCCCTTGCCGGACGCGATCGGCGTGGTGTCGACCGGTGTGTTGTAGAGCGCGACATTGATGAGGGCGAGAACCGCGATACCTCCAGCAATCGCCAGGCCCGCGAATTTCCCGCTCATGGCTTGACCCCGCCTGGCGGGGTTTGTGTCTGCAGCGGGCCGTAAAACAGGATCTCGGCAGACAGCTCTGGGTCGCCCATCCGTCCCGCGGCAGGGCTGACATCGGTGGTGCGCAGCGTCGCCTCGCGGATAAACAGCACCGGCAGCGAGGTCTCCAAGGCGAGCACGGCGTTGTGGATGCCTTCCAGCGGCCCCGACAGATTGACCCGCAACCCGATGAAATCGACGCCGCCTTCGCTCAGCACTGGGGCATTGCCGGCCGACAGCACGCTGACCCCGTTGGCGGCAGCGATGGCGTTCAGCCGCTTCTGCAGCCCGCCGCGAATCATCGCTTCGCTTTCGCCAGTGAGGAATTCGGGATTGGCCGCTTCCACCGGGCTGGTGTCGCCGTCGAGGCGCTTGGCAAGGGCTGCCACGTTTTGCAGCTGGCCGAGCAGCGCGCGCTTTTCCTCGATCCCGGCCCGCGCCGAAGCGACGCTGTCGAACGCCGCGAACACCAGCCAGGCACAGAGACACGCCGCCACCACAGCGAGCGCCAGCGCGATCAGGCGGCGCAGCGGCGGGCTGGTGTTGAGGATGGCGGAGAGCATCGTCAGAGCGCTCCGATCTTTGCCGAAATGGTGAAATGTTCGCCGTCCTGTCCGGGCACCTTGACCACGGGCGAGGCGAATTCGGGCGCCGAAAACAGCGGCGAGGCATCGATCGGCTGGATCAGTTCGGCCGCCGAAGTGGCAAAGCCGGTGATAACAAGATCGTCGCCCTTGGCCGAGAGATCGGTGAGCCAGGCCGTGTCGGGAAGCAGATGCGTGAGTTCGGCCCAGACCCGCACCAGCGACGCCGTGGTCTTCTTTTCCTGGCGGATTTTCTCGACCCGCTCGATGCCGGCCTGGCGCTTCTGCAGCGACGCGCGCGCCGCCTTGGCCAGCACCTGCGCATCGGCAATCTGCGCATCGAGTTCGCCATCGGCCTGCCATATCAGCCAATGCGCGTGGACGAAGGTGATGAGCAGGGCTGCTACCAGCGCCGAACAGGCCGCGATCCAGGTGCTGCGCTTGCGCCGGTCGCGCGCCGTCGGCGGCCAGATGGCGGCAAGGCTGAGCGGATCGGCGCGCAGCGTCTCGTCGGGCTGCGCCAGCGACAGGCTGCGCACCGAGCCGCCGGTGCGGCGCACCGCGTCCAGCACCGGGACAAGAGTCTTGCCCTTGACGACATGGTAGGTGCTGTCCTGCCCGGCAGGCCTGGCCCCGGCATCCCTGGCAAACACGACATGCACCTGCGCCGGGTCGAGCGGCGTCGCGGCCAGCAGGTCGAGCTCGGCCATGTCGCGCGCCTGCCGAACCGGCAGAAGCCGCGGCGCCAGCTGCCTTGTCAGGAACAGGCCGGGCTGAATGACAATATCGAAGCGCGGCCGCCTGACGCGGCGCCCGCCCTGCAGCAGCGCCAGGATCTCGTCGGAAGAGGCGGTCAGCGCCAGCGGGATCGACTGGAACTCCGGGGCGCCGGCCTCGCGCACACGAATGCCGTCATCCGCCAGGCTGACGATCCAGTCGCCGCTAGGGGCTTGCCTCTGCTTAGGCGAAAGCCGAGCCCAACCCCCCCGCAGCTCCTCGAGCCACCAGTCCCGGAAATCCAGACATTGCGCGCCAAGTCCCGCCACGACCCACCCCGCCCCGGCTGATTCTCGGCCGAGGGCTTTCGGGCTGAGCTTACAGGGGCTGGTGTGACGGGGGTATCAGCGAAGGTGCGGACGGGGGATTAGCCACAGCTTTTGTTGGATAGGCGTGATATGGTGCGGCAGGCCACAACGACAATACCGGCAAGGCGAGACATGCGATCAACTGGATACGGATTGCCCGGCGAACAGCAAGGATGCATCGTCACCGCAATTGTAATTATCAAGCCGTTACTACATCCCCTCAAAATCCCATTCCATGATCTTTGACAATTCTAATATACTGTCTCGAAAATCACCTCTATTACAGTCATTTATTTTTTTGTACACATCGTCTTTTATAGGGGCAGGATCGAACTCCTCATACTTGAATATCTTTCCACCATAGGGCAAATCCGCACGCTCTGTAAGCCTTTTCAAAATATTTCCAGTTATAATTGCTGTATCAAAAACCTCTTCAAATTCATTTTCTTCAAATCCGATAGTTACCCTAATATTTAGATTGACACTTGACTGCTTTGGCAGGTCCCATATGTCGACAATCTTCCCATCAATCAAAAGATTTCGGCTGTAAATGTGTTTTATTATTATCATCTTTCTACCTGAACGTGAACGTTCGATATCCTTTTACCTGTTGCTCGATCAAAAACTTCGAAATTTGCTTGAAACCCAGTAGTTGCCATTGGGCTCGATTTTGGGGCCACATCACGGAACCCTCTTAGCCCATCAGCTGATATCCATTCCCCGTTCTTTACCTGGACAGCATTTGGGCCAAGCCATTTATCTTTTAGATCAGGGATATCTCTAGCGTTAACAGTCGACTTTATTTCTGTATTCCATTTGCCATCTTTGATGGACTTACGAGCGGCCTGACCAATTTCTCTGAAGTTTTGCGCTTTCCTTACGGCCGCCAAGCTTTCAAACTTGCTGGCGCGCATTACCCTGTCAAGAGGCGCGAGATTGCGCTGTTTGCCCATTTCAAGCGGGTTGTTTGGAAACAAGGCATCAAAGAAATCGTCGGATGCAACTCGCTTGCAACTTCCATCGCATTTCTTATCGCTAAGATTGTCGGGGAGTTCTTTAGCCGCTTTTTCACCGGCGGCCTGGAGATCACCGTCGTCGCTGGCAGCGTCGCTTTTTGCACCACCGCCTTCCTTGCCACTGTTTGCCAGCCCGGCTGCACTGTCGTCGGATGACCGAAGCGAATGACCATTGTTGTCAGCCTTATTGACCGGATCGTTCTGAGCATAGGCGTATCGGTTTGTGCCAACTCCCGGCAGTGTCGGATCCCAATCATCCGGCGAGATGAACCGCCCCAGCACCGGATCCATGTATCGCGCGTTGAGATAGAGCAGCCCGGTCTCCGGATCCAAGCGCTCGCCGATGTAGCCCTTTTGGGTCTGAAAGCCGGTGTTGAGACGCTCGCCATAGGTGGCGTAGTTGGTGGCTTCCGCGATGTTGCCCGAGGCATCGGTGACCATGCGCACTGAGGCCAGGTGGTCCCTGTGCAGGAAGGCTTTTGTCGTGCCGGTCACCTTGATGTCGAGGTGCGGATACCTGGTGTAGACCTCCGCGCCCGGCGTTGCCGGATTGATCTCGACGGACGCGTCGGGATAGAGCGTGGTGGCGAAGGACGAAGCCTTCTTCACCCGCGCGCCATCAGGGCCATAGGTCAGGTTGACGGTGTTGGCGGCAAGCGTGACCGTCTTCAGCCGGTTGGCTTCGTCCCAGGTGAGTGTGCGGCTACCGTCGGAGGTCAGATTGCCATTGGCGTCATAGGCCATGGCATTGGCGCCGACGGATATCGGTGCGTGCGGACGAGCGGAGCTCGCTGTGGGATAGACATAGGTGCCGGCAACACGGGTGCGCGAGACCATGTTGTCGTTGGCGGCATAGACGAAGGTTTCGTCCACCGTGTTGTCGGCGGCATTGTCTGACGAGATCAGCCGGTCGGCATTGTCATAGCCATAGGTCCAGCTGTCGGCAGCGGACAGCCCCGTCGTGCCGGCGATGCGGCCGAGATTGTCGCGGGCATATTGATCGTCGAGCAGGATGGTTGCGCCCTTCGATGTCGTGACACGCGTCACCCAGCGCCGGGTCGGCGAATAAATGAAGGTCGTCTTCACGCCGTTGGCGTAGGTGATCTCCCTCGTCTGACCATCGGCCTCGTAGAGCGTCGAGGTGATGAAGCCGGGGGCGGAGATGAGCCTGTTGCCGGCGCTGTATTGCAGCGGTGCGGCAGACGTACCGAAGTCGAGCTGCACTGGCAAATATTGCGTCGCCAGTGTTTGTCCCGAGGCATCGCGCACGCTGGTCGTGGTGTGGGTCAGCGTGCCGATGGTGGCATCCTGACGCGCCACCTTGCCGAAGCCGTCATATTTGTAGCTCTGCGTCGCAGCTGGATTGGTCGCGGTAGTCAGCTGACCGATGTTGTAATAGCCAGCGGCTGCCTGATCATAGGTGTTCTGCGCCTGCGTCACCGCGCTGCCGGCCGGCGCGGTTGCCGTCTTCATCGTCAGCCGGTCCATCTGGTCATAGCTGAGCGTCGTGACCGTGCCCCTGGCATCGGTCTGGCTGACCAGCCGGTTGGCGGCATCATAGGTGTAGGACCATGTGCCAAGATCGGGATCGGACGCTGTCAGCCGGTTGCCGACCATGTCGTAGGTGTAGCTCCAGGTCGAGCCGCCGGGATCGGTCACGCCGATCAGACGGCCGAGCGCGTCGTAGTTGCGCAATTCCCAAAGCGCCAGGCCGGTGGTATCGCGGATGATGATCACCGGCTCGCCATGCACCCTATTATAGGTGGATGTGATGTGGCCGAGTTCGTCCTTCGCAAGCACGCCCTGGAAGCGCGGGTTCACCCCGCCAGTACCGGCGTCGAGGATGTGCGAATAGTTGCGCTGGCTGCTATCGGGATTGACCGCCTGCAACAATCGATCGGCCCAGTCGTAGCTGTTGGTGGTCCACTGCGCGGCCTCGCCGACAAAGCGCGGGAAGGCGGTGCGCAGCACATTGCCGCGAAGATCGTAATCGGTCTCGGCAATGCGCCTGGCGCCGGCCGTCGTCTCTCCGGGAGTCTCGACGCGATAGACCCGGCCGAGCCCGTCATAGTAGGAGCGGGTAAAATCCTCGCTGGCGCCCCCACTCGCGCCGTTGGGCAGTGGCGTGTACTTCACCAGCGCCTGTGTTGCCGGATTGCCCTCATTATCGAAGCGTATCTTGGCATAGGCGCCCGTCGCGCTCTGCGAGACCTGGTAGAGCCGGCAGAGCGGATCGTAGGTGAAGGTTTTGACCAGGCCGTTGGGGTCTGTCTTAGTTGCCAGCAATCCACAGGTGGGGTTGTAGGTGGCCGTCGAGACAAAGCGCGTGTCCGCCGTCTGTCCGCCCGTCGCAAAATAGCGCGGCGCCCGCTCCGTTATCGGATAGAGGTGATAGGTCGCGTCATAGTCCCACTCGGTCTTGTGGCCAAGGCCGTTGGCGGCCGCGATCTTGTTGCCATAGCTGTCATAGGCAAAATACTGGTAGCTCGCTTTTTGTGGGCTTGAATAATAGTCGCTGTAGGATCGCACCTGGGTCAGGTTTCCCTTGACTGGCGGCGCCGCGTCGACTTGGCCGTCGTAGCTGCTTTCAGTCACGCTGATCCAAGGGAAAGAGCCATCGAAGCCGGCCGCCATAGCGACCGAGCGCGGTAGCGAGACAATATACGCCGACGTGTTCGGCGAGAACCACCGGGCGGTACGGACCTCGTCGCCGCCGACATCGGTGCGGCCGTAGTCGTCCTGGACGGTAATGTTGTTATAGGCATCGAAATAGCGCACGACCCGCAAGCTGCGGCTGATGTTCTCCGTCAGCGTCGTGTCGGTCGCGGTGTTCTGCACCGTGTAAGGTTTGGTCGTCGTGTTGACGACATAGGTCTCCGCCACCTGCTTGTGCACGACACCCGCGCCATCCTTCCACACCGTCAGTGACGGCAGGCCGTAGCTTGCCAGATCCTGCCGGTAGGTGGTCTCGATCTTCGAGGGCGCCGTCTCGCCATTGGCCAGCGGTTTTGTCTCGACGATCGAGGCAAAGCCCAGGAACCTGCGCGCCGCCGGATCGTATTTGCCGCCGGCATAGGCATAGGTGCTCACCGCCGTCTGGCCGCGCCCATCGCTGACCGAAAGCTTCGTCACCGCATGCACGACCTGCGGCAGGTAATTGTTCACCCAGGTCGAGGACGGCGAATACTCCACCGCCACCGTGCCGCCCAGTTCCGTCACGATCTGCTTCAGCAGGTTCGGATTGCCCGTGCCGGCGTTGGAGATGAACATGCTGTTGTAGTCGGTGAAATCCGGCAGGCCGTCGCCGTTGAAGTCGCCAATGACCGCTCCAGCGCCCATCGGTGAGGGGCGAATGAAATGTACCGCAACATAAGCTGTTGATGACGATGGCTGGAGCGAGAAACCTTTGACGTAATGAGTGGCGGCTCCACCGGATGCCGTCTGAGCACTGAGCGTAAGGGCATCGGCTCTTCCATCGTTGTCGAAATCGCGAAAGATGGCCACATCGCCGGACACGGTCGCATTAGAATAACTCTTGAACCCCGTGCCGGTTGACAAGTAGATCGTAGCTTGGTCGTTACTTCTTCCGTATCGGACCAGGTCTGTCGCGCCATCGCCATTGATGTCGGCAAAGACGCAGGTGCCGGGATTCGTAAGAGGATCGAACAGGCAATTAATGTTCAATGCCGTTCCGCCAGCCTGCCATTTTCCGCTGGACAGGATGCCCTTCTTTAGCTTGTCGGCCACGATGTACATCGGCTGCTGCTTGCCGTTGCCGAGAAAGTCTCCAACGCCCATGCGATCAGGGGAAGAGCCGGTTTGAGATTGCTGGGACTCTAGCGTGTCAATTCCGTCGCCATTCGTATCCGCCACGAAGGACGCCCCGGAGGGAGGCGATGATACATTGCTGTAGCTGGGCAGCTTGCTGCATACAGACTCATAACCAGCAGGCGCTGGGCTGCAAGGAACTTTGGTCATCGCCAGATTGGCGTCGGTCAGCAGCAGAGATGATGTCGCAGAGTATGTGTAAGTGCAAACATTCCCACCATCTCGCGTACTGTGACAGCCGACATTTGTCGAATGCTGATAGTCAACAAAATCCGCCGTATTCTTGGTTGCCAGAAAGCGCGCTGGATCGAACGGCGCCGAGCCCGAGCTGCTGGTCGGCCCCGGAACGGTGCCGGAGTCCGTCGTCGTTTCCGACGTATGGTGGGTAAACAATGACTTTACGTCGTACGGCGCGCCGTTGCTGGTGAATTTGATAATTCTCTTGTAGTGATTCGTTGATTTGGTTGTGGTATCGGGATTGTTGCCGGTTGAGCCGCCGCCGCCATTTGTCCACGTCGTGGTCGTCTCAGAGTACTCGCAACACAATTCATCGCGGCCATCGAAATCGAGGTCGTGGGGCTCGTTTGGATTCCCGTAGCTTGGGTTGCCGCCGGTGGTCGGGGGATGCTCGTATAGCGGTGTGTTGACGGTGGAGTAATTCCAGGCGGCATCTTGGTAGGTCATCTGGCCGAGCGACTTCGATGTTCCGCCGGAGACAGTTCCATCCGCAGCGACCGTCGCATCGGTGCCGAAGCGGGCAACGGCGGTCAGCCGCGAGGCGTTGGAGAACGGCGCCTGATCGTAAGTCAGTCTGTAAGCGCCGCGTAGCACGCCGCTCACCGTAACACCGATCGTCTTGATGCGCTTGTCGGTGACGGAGATGTCGCGGCCATTGCCCATCAGGATCAGGTCGGGACGCGTCTCGTAGTAGAACTTGACCACCGTACCGTTGTAGCTGACGGCGTCGGGATAACAGACCGGGCTCGCCGGACAGGTGTAGGTATAGGTTACGCTATTGCCATTGGTGTCGGTGACCGAGGTCAACAGCCAGCGATAACTCATCGCCAGATCATAGGCCGGCGTGCCGGCGGTCGGCGTCAGATTGGCAACAGCCGCCACCGACCGGAAGGTGGAGACGGTGCCGTCGCGATCCGTCACTTTCCATTCATTGGTGCTGTTCAGCGCAATGCGGCGATAGCTCTCGTTCTCGGTCGCATTTGTACCGCCGGTCGCACACGAGGGCGAGACCATGCCGGTTACGCAGGCGACCATCGCCTGGCCGTCGAGCAGATAGATGTCATTGGCATCGAAGGCCGGCATGCCATAGCCAGGCGTTGCCCGTTCGATGACGTCGAACCCATCGAGACCCCAGGCATAGCCGAGCCAGCCCTGGTAGAGGCCACCGAGCTTGCTCTTGCGTGAGGAATTGTAGTTCAGCGCGATCTGCGGCTCGATGCCGTGGAAGCCCGGCACGTCGATGCCGATGTCGTAGCCCAGATTGCCGTTGCCGCCAGCCTTGGGCAGATCCACCTTCGGCGTGCCGATAGCTTCGGGGTCGCCGCTCTCGGTTGCCGTGGCTGCTTCCACTGCCGCCGCTGCCGCGGCAGGTTCCTCCGGCGCTGCTTCCGTGTCGGCCTTCTTCTCTGTGGCCTTGCCCTTCGCGCCGGTCGTTTTGGTATCGGCAGCCTTGGCGTCGCTCGCATCACCAGCCTTGGTGTCCGCCGGCTCGGCGCCGACCTTGGCCGCCGCATCGGGACTGCCGGTCGCGGTTGCCGCGTCGCCTGGCGCGCCCACCGGCGGCTTCGCCGAGGAGCCGCCGCCTAACGCCGCCCCGCCATTGCCGAGCCGACCACTGACTGGAGCAGCCGGCGAGGTACTCTGCGCAAACGCCTCGGTCCCTGCTCCGCCTCTAATATAAGAAAGAGAAGATATATCCGCGCCGAAGACGCCAGCGGCAAGCACAGCCGCGCCCAAAAGCAACCGCTTCATTGAGTCCCCCTAGCCAAGTTGCTTGACGCTACTCCGGCTTGACTTGGTTTATACGACGGCAACCCGTCACAACCCAGATATCCACAGCTTTATTTTGCACGCAGGGGTTGCGCAGAGAGCGCCAAGCGCCCTGCCAGCCTCAACAGGTTCGGCATATCGGGAACGTCGAGGCTCTTGCGCTGGTCGCCGGCAATGTCGAACACGATGGTGCCTTCGTGCAGCATGACGGTGCGGGTGCCGTGGTCGAGCGCATCGCGCATCGAATGCGTCACCATCAGCGCCGTCAGTCTCTGCTCCTCGACGATATTGCGCGTGAGACCGAGCACGAAGGCCCCCGTGCGCGGATCAAGTGCGGCCGTGTGTTCGTCCAGGAGCAGTATCTTCATACCGGTCAGCGTCGACATCAGCAGGCTGACCGCCTGGCGCTGGCCGCCAGGCTTCGACGATGACGCTCAGGTCGCCTCGGATCGTTATCGGCCGAAGAAACCGGCGTCCTCTTCCGCCAGGTATTTCTTCGCCGCTTTGGCATCGATGTCGAGGCCGAGTCCCGGGGCTTCGAGCAGATCCACCATGCTGTCCCTGACGATCTGCCCCTTGGGCAGGCCGATGACGATGTCCTCCCACCAGGGGTCGGAGGCGCTGGGATATTCGAAGGCGATGTAGTTGGCCGGCAGCGTGGCGCAGACATTGATCAGCGCGCCGAGGCCCAGCAGACCGTTCGCCGTGCCGTGCGGCGCCATCATGATCGAGTGCATATAGGCATGCTCGGCCACCCATTTGAGCTCGGCGATACCGCCTATATCGGCAGGATCCGGGCCGATGACGCGCACCGCCTGTGTTTCGATCAGTTCCTTGAAATTATGGCGCAGATAAATCTGTTCGCCCGTATGGATCGGGGTGGACGTCGATGTCGTGAGTTCGCGGTAGGCCTGCGGATTGACCCACGGCACGTAGTCGCCGGTCAGCATGTCCTCCAGCCACATCAGATTGTATTTTTCCACCGCCTGCGCGAAGCGGATGGCGTCCGGCAGGAACCAGCCGGGACCGCAATCCAGCGCCAGCGAGACCTTGTCGCCGAGCACCTCCTTCATGGCGATGACGCAGTCGATCATATGCGCCATGCCGCGCTCGCTGATCTGCCCCTGGTCCATCGCGCCGTGATAGGTCGGCGGCTGGCGCACGCCATAATGGAAGTCGGGAACGCTGGTCTTCATGTTGGAGTGAAAGCTGATGCCTTGCTTGACCATGAAGAAACCTTCCGGCCGTTCCATCATCCATTTGACGTCGGCCGCGTAATCCTCCGGCCTGTCACCGGTGCGCTTCTTGCGGATGGAGCCGTTATAGACCCGCACCTTGTCGCGCACCTTGCCGCCGAGCAGCTTGTAGACCGGGACGCCGGCGGCCTTGCCGGCGATGTCCCACAGCGCGTGCTCGATGGCGCTGACGGCGGCGCCGTAGGGCTTGAACGAGCCGCGCTGGCGGATCTTCAGCATCACGCGTTCGACATCCGTCGGGTCCTCGCCGATCAGCGCGTCGCGGAAATGCAGCACCCAGGGTTTCAGATAAGGCTTGGTGTACTCGACCTCGCCGAGGCCATGGAGGCCTTCGTCGGTGACGATGCGCACGATGGGATGCCTGCCGATGACGGCGCACCTGAGATCGGTGATCTTCATGATGTCCTCTATTTTACCGACGAGAAGGCGGTTGGCGCGAGAAACTGGCTGGAAATATTGGCCAGGATCGGGCCATCGCGCTCGGACTCGTCGCGGGCCTCGAGCCATGCCGGATCGGTGGTGAAGGCCTTCCATTTCACTTCGCGCTCGGCAAGGGATTCCCAGGCGATGAAATAGGTCAGTCGATTGCTGCTTTCGCCGACCACCGTGGTGAAGAACCCGGCCTGGCGAATGCCATGTCTATCCCACAGCGCCAAGGTATGGTCGTTGAAACGCTTGAGCAGCGCCGGGAGTTGGCCCGGCACGCAGTCGTAAATGCGAAGTTCGTAGATCATGGTCCATCCTTCTGTTCACCTCTCCCTCCGAGGAGAGAAGTGTAGAGTCAGCTCCAGGTGCGGTCCCAGGAATATTCGTCGTCCCAGTGATCGGTCGGTTGCCAGATGCCGGTGACGCCGGGCTGCAGGTGCTGGCTGATCACTTCGTCGACGATGTCGTCGATGCCCAGACCAGGCTTGTCGGGCACGGTGATGAAGCCGTCCTTGACCAGCGGCTTGGGCAGGCCGGTGACGATATCGTCCCACCAGTCGACTTCGACGCTGTGATATTCGAGCGCCATGAAGTTTTCCGTCGCCACCGCGACATGCGCGGCGGCCATTGCCGCGATCGGGCTTTCCGCCATGTGAATGGCCATGGCGACGCCATGCTCCTGCGCCGCGTCGCCGATCTTCTTGGTCTCGAGAATGCCGCCGGTGGTCAGCAGATCCGGATGGATGACCGAGATGCCGGCGTTGAGCAGCGGCTCGAAGCCTTCCTTGAGGTAGATGTCCTCACCCGTGCAGATCGGCACCGAGGTCGCCTGCTGCAACTGCCGATACTGCTCGGTGTACTGCCAGGGGATCACGTCCTCGAGCCAGGCCGGTGCGTATTTCTCGATCCGCCGGGCCAGACGGATGCCGTCCTGCAGCGAGATGTGGCCGACATGGTCGATGGCAAGCGGAACCTCGTAGCCGATCACCTCGCGGACCTCGTGGATATATTGGTCGAGCAGGTCGATGCCCTTTTCGGTGAAGTGGAGGCCGGTGAAGGGATGCGGCACGTTCTGCGCATCATAGGCGGCGTTGCGCGCCCGGCGCTCGTCCAGCGTGCGTACCCGGCCGCGGCCGGCATGGGTGCGGAAACCATCGAGCACGCCGGCGGGCGCGACCACCGCGCCGGGGATGTGAGAAATCTGCGCCAGGCCGAGGTCCATCTTGAGGAAGGTGAAGCCAAGGTCCATCCGCGCCTTCAGCCGCTTGCCGGTCTCGGTGCCGCTGGGTTTGTCCGCGTCGGTGTCGCAATAGACCCGCACCTTGTCGCGGAACCGTCCCCCCAGCATCTGGTAGATCGGCACGCCGTACGCCTTGCCAGCGAGATCCCACAGCGCGATCTCGATTGCCGAGACACCGCCGCCTTGCCGCCCATGGCCGCCAAACTGCTTGATGCGCCGGAACAGCCGGTCGACGTCGCAAGGGTTCTCGCCCAGCAACCGGCTCTTGAGCATCAGCGCATAGGTCGCGCTGGCGCCGTCGCGCACTTCGCCCAGGCCGACAATGCCCTGGTTGGTGTAGATCTTGACCAGCGCCGAGGTGAACGGTGCGCCGACGATTTCGGCGACGCGCAGGTCGGTGATGCGCAGGTCGCTCGGCCTGGAGTTCGTATTTACCCGATTGAGCGCCTCGCCGGCGCTACCCGTCTTTGCCATGGCTTATCCTCGTTCTGACTGGTGGCGCCCCGCACGCCCGGCCGGCATGAGCGTTGCTAGCCAAGCTCTATCTCGTGGGCCTGCAGGTAGTCGCGGTTCATCTCGACGCCCAGACCCGGCTTCGACGTCAGCTTGAGGCTGCCGTTCGAAACGTCGAGCGGTCTGTCGATGAGGTGATTGTATTTATCAAGGTTCCACTCGGACGTTTCGAGCTTGTAGAAGTTGGGAACCGTCATCATCACCTGCGCTCCCGCAACCACGTTGATCGGTCCGGCGGCGTCATGGGGCGAGACCGGGATGTAATAGGCTTCGCACAGGGCGGAAATCTTCTTCAGTTCGGTAATGCCGCCGGTCCAGGTGACGTCCGGCATGATGTAGTCGGCAAGCCTGTTCTCGAGCACCGGCACGAAATCCCACTTGGTGTGGCCGCGCTCGCCCCACGAGATAGGGGCGCTGACCTTCTCGCGCACTTGCTTCAGGGCATTGAGGCTCTCGGGCGGGCAAGGCTCCTCGAACCAGTCGATCTGGCCGGCTTCCTCGAGGCTCCGGCAGAGGCGAATGGCGGTGGGTACATCGAAACGGCCATGCGCGTCGATGAGAATGTCGACATCTGGCCCCGCCGTTTCGCGGATCAGAGCCGTGAGTTCGGCGGCCTCGCGCTCGTCCTTGCGGGTCATGCCGCCATCGAGGTAGCCGTCCCGCTGTTCGCGCGCCAAGCCATCGGCGATGCGGCCCTGGTGGGGGAAAGGATCGAACTTCAGCCCGGTGTGTCCGGATTCGACGATGTCTCGAATTTCGCGGACCACAGCCTCCTTGCTGTTAAACTTGGCCTGGTTGGGATGGGTATAGAGCGCGATTTCATCGCGCACCGGTCCGCCCAGCAGCTCGTAGATCGGCTTGCCTAGAACTTTGCCGCGAATGTCCCAGAGCGCTATGTCGATAGCGCTCACGCATTCGACTGCGGCGCCGCGGCTGCCCATATAGGTGAAGCTGCGGAAAATCTTGTGCCAGAGATGCTCGATGCGCGCCGGATCCTCACCTGTGACGGCAACACCGATCTGCCGCAGGATCGTGCACAGCGCGCGGTTGGCGAGCCTTGTGGTGGTGGTGATTTCCCCCCAGCCACTGACCCCTTCGTCGGTCGTCACCTCGACGAACAGGAACTCTCCCCAATAGGAAGCATCGGACTTGATCAGCCACGGCCGAACGCTCGTGATTTTCATCTCTCAACTACCTCTGTCTGATGGCCGGACCAATGATTTTCTGGGCTGGAAGTTCTATCCGGCCCGAGCGGCGTTGCGCGCACGCATCTGTTCGAGAACGTGCCGGCCGGAACCCTCGACATGGCGGGCAATGAGCTCGGCCGCCTCGTCGGCATTTCCCGCTTTGATATGCGCGATGAGCTCGCGGTGTTCACGCATGATGGCGGCCCGCCGCGCGAGCGTGAAATTGAAACGCCGGCTCACCGCCCGCAGCACTTCGCGATGCTTCCACCAAAGCTCGGCGGCATGGCGGTTGTAGTGGCGCTGGTACATTACGGTGTGGAAGGCGGTATCAAGTTCACTGTGCCGCAATGTGTCGGTGAAGTTGTTCTCTTCGATCAGAGCCTGGATGCGTTCGAGTTCGGCGATGTCCTCGCCGGTCGCCATATTCACGAACCATCGCGTCAGGGCCGGCTCGATCAGGACGCCGATCTCGTAGATATCCCGGACAAAATCCTGGTCGATGGGCCGGACGCGCGCGCCACGGTTGGCGACAAAGGTGACGAAGCCCTCCCCTCGCAACAGCTGCAGCGCCTCGCGTACGGGGTTGGTCGAGGTGCCGTGACGCCGGGCGAGATCGGTGACCACAAGCCGTTCGTTGGCGGCGAGCCGTCCCTCGATGATGTCTTCCCGGATCAGCTCATAAAGCGAGGCGCCCTCGCTGGACGCCCCGATGGGATCAATCCCCACGGGTGGCTCTGCTTTGAAATCGCTTGTTTCGGCCAAAGCCGCCCCCCCGATTAGTACATCACATGCTCGATATCATACACGCGTTTAGCAAACAATGTACGATCGGGTGCGTTGACAGGCAATCCACGATCTGAAAACGTACCAGATGATCGAAGGGATACATTGAGCAGAAGGACACATCCCGCACGGTCGAACGAGCCCTTGGCGCACGGCGGCATGGGAGAATCTGGGAGGATACTATGACGAGGATTACACTCGGCGGTGCCGTCCTGCGCGGCACAGTCGCCACTGCTTTGATGGCGTCGCTCATGTCGGGATCGGCGCTGGGTTCGCCGCCGGTCGATTTGAGCAAGTGGTCGCCGGAATATGTGCGCTCCATCGCCGGCACACAGGATTTCGACACGGCCGCCGATTGCGGCAAGGTCACTCCGCTCGACTACAAGGGGCGACTGACGTTCTGGTATCAGGGCGTGTTCGAGGGCGACCCCGACCTGCTGCGTCAGTACTACAAGGATTTCTTCGAGACCTTCCGCAAGACCTATCCGAACATCCAGCTCGAGGATCAGGCCCTCACCTACAACGACCTTCTCGACAAGTTCCGCACGGCGCTGCTGGGCAATGCCGCGCCGATGGCGGTCCGCCTGCAAATCCTGGGCGGAACCGAGTTCGCCTCGAAGGGTTATCTGCAGCCGCTCAAGCCGGAAGATGTGGGCTATCCCACAGAGGATTTCTGGCCCGGCGCCATGAAGGCGGTAACCTGGGATGGCGTGACCTACGGCATTCCCACCAACAATGAGACGATGGCGTTCATCTGGAACGCCGACATCTTCAAACGCGCGGGCCTCGATCCGGACAAGGCTCCGGCTACCTGGGACGACGTCGTCAAATATTCCAAGCAGATCCATGACAAGCTCGGCATAGCCGGCTACGGCCTCGTGGCGCGCAAGAACGCCGGCAACACGCCGTACCGCTTCATGCCGCAACTATGGGCCTATGGCGGCGGTGTCTTCGA
Organism: Mesorhizobium sp. M0030; assembly: GCF_040323695.1. NCBI lineage: Bacteria > Pseudomonadati > Pseudomonadota > Alphaproteobacteria > Hyphomicrobiales > Phyllobacteriaceae > Mesorhizobium > Mesorhizobium sp. M0030. The sequence continues at coordinate 152,743 of NZ_JAMYVE010000007.1, forward strand.
CGAAGCCTCCGCGAACCCGACCTATAAGGAGGTCGAGCTCAATAGCCCGCAGAGCAAGGCGGCGTTGCAAGCCTCCTACGACATGTATGTTCGCGACAAGTCGGTTCCGGTCTCGGCCCTCACCAACCAGCAGGCCGATAACCAGCCCCTGTTCGTCGCCGGCCAACTCGGCATGATGGTCTCGCACCCGTCCGACTATAACGTCATGCTCGACCTGCAGAAGAAGGCAACGGGCGCCGACAAGGACAAGGCGCAGACCGTCATCGACAACATGCGCTATGGCCTGATTCCGACCGGCCCCGACGGCAAGCGCGCCGTCGTGTTTGGCGGCTCGAACATTCACATCCTGAAGCCCGAATATGTCGAGGGCGGCAAGGTGGACGAGCCGGCTGCAAAGGCCATCATCTGCATGTGGACGAGCCCTGAATGGTCGCTGAAGATGGCGTATGCCGGCTCGAACCCGGGCAACCTCAACGGCTTCAAGACCAAATGGATGAAGGAACGTCTGGACAACATCAAGTTCCTCGATGTCACGACCTCGATGTTGCCATACGGCATTCCGTTCCCGGCGCTGCCGCAATCCCCCGAGATCATGAATATCATCGTCCCGGACATGCTGCAGAACGCCCTGACCGGAGCGATGACCGTCGACCAGGCAGCGGACGACGCGGCCGAGAAGGTGAAGAACCTGATGGACGGACTCTAGTCCGGGCCTGACCTGCGATCCGACCGGCTGTGCCGACAGTGCGTGCAGCCGGTTTGGTCCGAAGAACAAGGGCACGCCATCGTGACGATCGTGACCGGCAAGGCCGAGGCTCGCCAAAGATTGCAACCCGGTAGCTCCGGGGTGCTGCGGAATATCTGGGAGCACCGCGCCGACTACGCATACGTGCTTCCAGCGATCGCCGTGATGCTCATCGTCATCGCCTATCCGATCTACTACACGGTCGAGCTGTCGTTCTTTAAGACACCGCCTGGCCTGCAGCTCCGCGACAAGACCTTCATCGGATTGGACAACTACACGGCCATCCTCACCAGTCAGGTGTTCTGGAAAGTCACCTTGAACACCCTGATCTGGACGATCGCATCTACCTTCGTTGCCTTTGCCTTGGGATTTGCCGCCGCGCTGGCCCTCCACCGCGAGTTTATCGGCCGGGGTGTCCTGCGCGCTATCCTGATCATTCCTTGGGTCATCAGCGCGGTTGCCGCCTCCTATATCTGGAAGTGGATTTACCATTCGGACTTCGGCATCATCGGCGCGGTGCTGGTCGGCCTCGGATTGGCTGACCGGCCGCCGAACTTCATCGACAACGTCAGCACGGTGCTGCCCTCCTTGATCGTCGTCAACATCTGGCGCGAGTTTCCGTTTGCCATGATCATGATGATGGCCGGTTTGCAGACGGTCCCCGACCAGTTGCTGCGCGCCGCGGAAGTCGACGGGGCCAATGCATGGCAGCGTTTCTGGCACGTCACCTTCCCGCATCTGCGCAACGTCTCGACGGTGACGATCCTGCTGCTCGCAGTGGCCAATTTCAATTCCTTCATCATCCCGTGGATCATGACCGGTGGCGGGCCGTCGAACGCTTCGCACATCTGGATCACCCACATTTATGAGCTCGCCTTCGGCCGGCAGCGATGGGGCGTCGCATCGGCCTATTCGGTACTCCTGTTCCTCATGCTGATGGTGCTGGGCTACTTCTACGTTCGTGCGCTGGCCGGCAACGAGCGCAAAGAGGGGAGCGCATGAGCACGATCGTCGAGACAGCCCCTCGAGGTCCGGCCCGGCGCCGCATGCGCATCGACGGATGGCGGTGGGCCGGGCGCATCTTCCTCGTGTTCATGCTGCTTTACACCGCGTTGCCGATGATCTGGATGCTGATCACATCGATCAAGTCCGGGTTCGCGGCGATGCAGTTCCCGCCGCAATGGTGGCCGGAAGAGCCTACCCTGGCCAGCTACCAGAAGCTGCTCGATCCGCAAAACAGCGTCGGTCAGGACTTCCTGCGTTTTTTCTGGAATAGCCTCTACGTGTCGACGGTCACCACAATCCTTTCGGTGATCGTGGCCGTTCCTGCTGCCTACGCGTTTTCGCGCTTTCGTTTCCCCGGTCGAAACTTCCTGTTCTTCACCGTGCTTTTGCGCAACATGTTCCCGGCGGTGATCTTTCTCGTGCCCCTCTTCATCCTGATGCGCGCGATCGGTTTGGTGAACACGCATGGCTCGCTCATTCTCACCTATCTCACCTTCGGCCTGCCGCTGGCGATCTGGCTGCTCAAGGGCTTTTACGACAACATTCCGGTGCAGCTCGAGCAGGCGGCGCGGATCGATGGGGCGACCCGGTTCCAGGCCTTCATCCTGATCGTGATGCCTCTCTCGACGCCCGGAATCATCGCCACCGCGATCTATTCCTTCATTGGCGCCTGGAACGAGTACATCTATGCCTACACCTTCCTTTCCAAGAACGAGCAGTTGACCCTGCCGGTCGGCATACAGCGTTTCTTCTCGGAGAATACGACGGACTTTCCGGGCCTGATGGCGGCCAGCTTCATGATGAGCGTGCCCGTCGTGGTGCTGTTCCTCCTCCTGCAACGATACTTCGTACGCGCCCTTACAGAAGGCGCGGTCAAACACTAGAGCCGGATGATTTCAGGTCTGTTCGACCTGAAATCTGAATCCGCCTCTAAATCAAAGAGATAGAGCATGATGTCGTCCGAAAACCGCTTCACACTTTTCGGCATCATGCCGTAGGGAGTTGCCGATGGCCCACGTGGTCCTGAGAGATCTCGTCAAGACCTATGGCGGCTTCAAAGCTGTCAACGACGTTTCGCTGACGGTCAATGACGGCGAGTTCGTTGCGCTCGTCGGCCCTTCGGGCTGCGGCAAGACAACCACGCTCAATCTTGTCGCGGGATTGATCCCGGTCACATCGGGCGACATCGTCATCGGCGACCGCGTGGTCAACGACCTCGACCCCAAGGACCGGGACATCGCGATGGTGTTCCAGAACTACGCGCTCTACCCGCAGAAATCGGTCTACAAGAACCTGGCGTTCCCGCTGCAGATGCGCAAGCTGCCCAGGGACGAGATCGACAGGAAGGTCAAGGAAGCGGCGCGCGTGCTCGACATGACGCACCTTCTCGAGCGCAAGCCGCGCGAACTTTCAGGCGGGCAGCAGCAACGTGTCGCCTTGGGGCGCGCCCTCGTCCGCGACCCTGCCGTTTTCCTCATGGACGAGCCGCTCTCCAACCTCGACGCCAAACTGCGCGTCCAGATGCGCTCGGAGATCAAGCGCTTCCACCAGGACCTCAAGGCGACCATCATCTATGTCACGCACGACCAGCTCGAAGCCGTGACCATGGCCGACAAGATGGCGGTGATGAACGGCGGCTACCTGTTGCAATACGATTCTCCGGCGCAGGTCTTTGCCCATCCGGTGAACATGTTCGTCGCCAGCTTCATCGGCAGCCCGGCGATGAGCCTTGTTCCACTGGAGGCATCGACAGCAAACGGCAACACTGCGTTGACCGGCGCGGATGGCTGGAGCCTTGAGCTCTCGCCGCTCAACGCCCGGAAGGTTGCGGGGGCAACGTCGAGGAAAGTCGTGCTCGGCGCACGTCACTCGACCATCAGGCTCCACAAGAGCGCGGTGCCAGGCAGCGTCCCGGCCAAGGCCTATACAGTGGAGCCGACCGGAGACGTCACCTTCGTGCAGGCGTTGCTGTCAGGCGCCATCGTCAACATCAGCGTGTCCCCCAACATCGTCGTCGCACCTGACGAGCAGATCTGGCTCGAGTTCGACCAGGAGCGGCTGCATCTGTTCGATGGCGAAACTGAACTGGCCCTCAAGGCCGGCTGAGACAAGACGGGGTTCATTGGGAACGTTGGGGATGACTGAAAAGCTTAAGATCACCGCGATCAAACCCTATCCTGTATGGGTTGGAACGCGTAATCAGATGCTCGTCAAGATCGAGACCGACCAAGGCGTCTTCGGCTGGGGCGAGAGCGGCTTGAGCGGGCGCGAAAAGGCCGTTGCCGGCGCGGTCGAGCATTATCGCGAGTTTCTCATCGGCCGCGACCCGATGCAGATCGGGCGGATCTGGCAGGAGGCATATCGCAGCCAGTACTTCGAGGGCGGGCGCGTTCTGCAGGCGGCGATTTCCGCCATCGACATTGCCCTGCACGACATCAAGGGCAAGGCGCTGGGGGTGCCTGTCTACGAACTGCTGGGCGGCAAGCAGCGCGACCGCATCCCCACCTTCGCCTCGACCGGAGACGAGGCCGAGGGCGACGTCGCCATCGAACGAGCCCGGGAGCTGCGCGCACGGGGGTGGCAGGCGATCCGCTTCTTCCCCGCAGGGCAAAGCAGCAGGGACATCTTCGAACCCCGCGAGTCGATCGGCGCTACCGCGAGCATGCTGAACAAGGCGCGCGAGGCGCTTGGCGACGACGTCGTTCTCGGCATCGACTATCATCATCGGCTGTCGGTGGCAGAGGCGGCGAGCTTCTGCAACAAGCTCGGCCGCGGCGTGCTGGATTTCCTCGAGGAGCCGATACGAGACGAGACACCTGAAGCCTACGAATCCCTGCGCAGGATGACCGACATCCCGTTTGCCATCGGCGAGGAATTTGCCAGCAAGTGGCAGTTCCTGCCCTACATCGAGCGCGGCATCCATCAGTTCAACCGGCTCGATGTCTGCAATGTCGGCGGGCTTACCGAGGCGATGAAGGTCGCTGGCTGGAGCGAGGCGCACTATGTCGACCTGATGCCGCACAATCCGCTTGGTCCGGTGTGCACGGCCGCGACCCTGCATCTCGCCGCCGCGGTACCCAACTTCGCGTGGCTCGAGACCAGAGAACCCGAGACGAAGCTGGGCTTCGACAATTCCGACTTCTTCCCCGTGCAGCCACGGCTCGACGGTCCCGACTATCCGGTCAGCGACCTGCCGGGGCTCGGCGTCGAGGTCAACGAAGCGGCGGTCCGGGCGGAGGCTTTTCGTTTCTGGGAAGCGCCTCACCTCAGGCGCCGGGACGGGTCTGTTACGAACTGGTAGTTCCATCTCAACCGGAGTCCACAATGACGCATATCCCTGACATCACGCGACCGCCCAAAGACCTCATTGACGCCCTGAGGGAAATCGGCGCCGCGACGGTTGCCGGCACGCTAGGCCACATGGGTTTCCGCAATCCGCACATGGTCGGTCCGGTGGCGCAGAACCATGGGAAGTCGATCGTCGGGCCGGCGCTGACGCTGCAGTTCCTGCCGCAGCGGCCCGACCTCTTCAGCGAGGGAGAATACGCCGACCCGGAAACGCAACTGCACCGGCACGTGCTCTATCACGCGCAGGAAGGCGATGTGGTCGTCGTCGACGCGCGCGGTGACATGAGCTCGGGCGTCTTCGGCGATATGATGTCGACCTACTTCAAGGGCAGAGGCGGCGCGGGCATCGTCATCGACGGATGCATGCGCGACCGGCCGAATGTCGAAAAGCTCGATCTGCCGCTATGGCTGCGCGGCTGGACGCCCAACTACCATGTGCAAACCAGCATCTATCCGAACGCCGTCAACGTTCCGATCGCCTGTGGTGGTGTCACAGTGATCCCGGGCGACATTATCATCGCAGACGACGACGGGGTGGTAGTGCTTCCCGTCGCAATGGCCGCAAAGGTGATCGAGGAATCCCAGAAGCATCACGATTGGGAAGAGTTCTCGCGAGAGAAGCTGATGCAGGGCGCACCGCTGCAGCGCTACTATCCGCTGCATGACGATGCCCGCGGCGAATATGAGGAGTGGCGCAAAGCCAATCGTCCGGCGGATTGACGCAGGCATTCAAGACGATCCATATGTGCGGTGAAATTCGATGTGCCCCCCGGCAGACTACTGGGGGCCGTCTCAGCCGGGACCGCGCCGCCGACGGACGTCCCGATCAAGAAAGGCGCTTTCCTCTGGCGAGGCGGCGGCTCCGACGCGGAAGGCGAACGACGTGACCCGCGTCGCATTGATGTCGATACCGCACCGAAAGCTCAGATGGTACCATGTCGTTGCCGTGCGGAAAGCGGTGTCTGGGGCGTCAAGAACATTGCCGGCCTTGAGCGGAATGCTTGGGATCAATTGGGGAGAATAAGAGGCGTCGTTCAACTCTTGCTCAAGAACGCTGGCGCAAAGTCTGGCGGCCCGTTGATCGCGAGGCACGTCGGCCATCGAGTTCGTTGCGAACACATCACCGGTAGCGCCTTGCGAAAAGAGTTTGCGAACGCCCGGAAGGCCCGAATATGGCCGCGGTGTAGCCGAGGCCACGTCGATGGAGTTTGGCTCTTCGGTGATTCCGCGTCCTGACTTCGTAGCCTTTGCGGGGCGGCGTTTCGGCACGTTTTCGGGTCTGGTCCGAGGCGCCTGAGCCGACGCGGGAAGCTCGATCTCACCGTCGTCCCCATGGGCAGCCAAAGGCATTGCGGCCGCGGATGCCTGTTTGTCAGCGGGTGGGGTCGCAGCCTCCCGTTTGTCCGCTTCCGGCTTCTCATTAATCTTGGCTGACTCTGCCGGCTCTCCGGCGTCTGGCGCTGGGGCGGGTTTACTCTCCGCATCCTTTGGCGCGACAGCCGACTGTGGCTCGTTATCCTTGGCCGGCGATGGCGCATTGTCTTGAGCGCTGCCTCCATCCAAGGATTTTTTGGGGCCAGTGTCTTTGTCGCCGAACTGAAAAACAGGCTTCAGGACCTCGATCGGCGGCAGCTTTTCCGGTGCCGGCTTTTCAACCTTCTGCTCCGGCGGCTTTCCAGGTTGCGGTGGCGGCGGCGCGGGAGCGGGTTTCGGTTTTGGCTGTTCGGGCGGCGGCACGAGCGCGACGTTCACCGGTTGCTCCTCCTGCGGCTGCTCGGGAGGAATGGGCAGGCCGTAGACCAGGAACGCAGTGATAAGCGCGTGCAGGACCAGCGATGCGGGCAAGGCCCACAGCAAAGTCCGCCGCCGCTCGGATGTCTCGGTCTTCATCCCTTTCGATGTGGAGCGAAACTGCGGCCGCATCAAGCATGGCCACTGCATTGGCACGATTTAGCCGCAGCTCAGCAGTGAGGAGACGACGCCTGATTGCTACTCGCCGCCGGCTCCATTCTGCATGGTCGGCTCCAATCTCAGCGACGCAGGCTGGCGTCGCGGGCACGCTCGCGGATCTCTTCGCGAGAAAGGCCCGCATCCGCCAATATGCTGTCTGGAAGCCGCCTCAAGCTCGCGATCGTCTGGCGATAGGCAAGCCAGCAGGCGAAACGGTGTCGAAGTTCATGCAACATGATCGTCTCCTTGGCGAGCGGGATACCCACGCTCTTGGATTGGTCGAAAACGCAAAACAATCGCGCAAAGCGTATGCACGATCGAACGGATTGCGCTGACTGCCTGGCCAACCGAGGTGCCTGTCATTTTCCCGCCAGGGCAGAATTATCAAGCGCTTCCAATGCCTATATACTTGCGCGTGATGGCCGCTTCGCGCTACAGCCACGGTCGCAAGGAGTTTTTCATTTCTGCAAAATGGATATTGGCTGGGACGATCTGAGGTTGTTTCTCGACGTTGCGCGGCTGGGTGGCCTGAGCGCGGCTACGGCAACCACGCGCCTCAGCGCAGCCACACTCGGACGACGCGTCACCGCGCTCGAAAAGCAGATCGGTGAAGCGCTGTTCGTACGGCAGCAGACCGGCTACGGGCTAACCCCGATTGGTGAAGAACTGCTGCGGCGCGCCGAAGACGTCGAGGCAGCAATGCAGTCGCTGACCCGCTGGCGCGAGGGAAACCTGCCCGACCGCATTGTCCGCGTCTCGGCCGGGCCATGGACCTCGGCCTTCGTTTCGGCCCATATCGACGAAATCTGGACGGTCGATGACGGCATCAGGGTCGAACTCGTCACCACCACCGACCGGGTCGACATAGGTCGCCGCGCCGCCGATATCGGCATCCGCAGCGAGCGCCCGACCGAACAGTGGCTGGCCGGCCGCCAGAGCGGCAAGGTCGCCTATGCCATCTATTCCGGACGCCACCTGATCAACGGCATCGCCGCCGGCTTGTTCGTCGGCGTCACCGGCGAAGGAGCAAACGTCGCCTCGGCGCGCTGGCTGCAAGCCCATCACGGCGACCGCATCGCCGTGCGCGGCAACAACACCCATTCGGTGCGAGAACTTGTGGCCGCGGGCGCCGGCCTTTCCGTCTTTCCGTGCTTCGTCGGCGACAGCGATCCGCGGCTGGTTCGTGTCGCTCAGCCTATCCCCGAACTCGAAACCGACCAGTGGATCGTCACCCATCATGAGGAACGCCACTCCCCGCCGGTACGAAAGATTGCCAACCGGATTGCCGCTCTGATGCGGGCCCATCAGCCGTTGTTTCGCGGCAAGATGCCGATCCGCTAAGCGTCAGGCGTCGCTCGGTCGCCAGATTCTCAAGGTTCTCGCGCGTGAGGCGGGCGCGTGAAGCTTGGAGGGGTTGGATCCCGGAGATTGTGGATTTTCGCTGGCCAGAATCCGAGCCGATTCCGGAAGATTGAACTGGAGACCCGTTCAAAAGGTCGGCTCATTCAGGCGCATATGGTACAAGTCCCACATCTTGTCTTGCCGCAAAGTTCACCCTCTGATTCCCTGTGCCAAGGCGATAGAACGTGATTCTTGCACCTGGCGTGTTCAAGCGGCGCGTTCCGGGAACTTTTTTTGTCGATCAATTCCAAGGAGACAAGACGATGAGCACCGCGGCAAGGCCCGTCATCTCGGAAATGCGGCCGAAGATAACCGTTATTGGTGTCGGCGGTGGCGGCGGCAACGCGGTCAACAACATGATTGCCGAAAATCTGCAGGGGGCGGAGTTCATCGTCGCCAACACCGATGCCCAGGCACTGACCATGTCGAAAGCATCGCGGCTGATCCAGTTGGGTGCCCATGTCACGGAAGGCCTGGGCGCCGGGTCCCTGCCAGCGATCGGCCGCGCGGCAGCCGAGGAATCGATCGACGAGATCAGGGACCACCTAGCGGGAACCCATATGTGCTTCGTGACCGCCGGCATGGGAGGCGGAACTGGAACCGGTGCCGCGCCCATCATAGCGAACGCTGCACGGGCAGCCGGCATCCTGACGGTGGCGGTCGTCACCAAGCCGTTCACCTTCGAAGGGAAGCGCCGTATGCAAGCCGCCGAAGAGGGCATCGAGCAGCTTCGCGAATGCGCCGATACCGTGATCGTTATTCCGAACCAGAACCTCTTCAGGATCGCTGACGCAAAGACGACTTTCGCGGACGCCTTCGCCATGGCTGATCGCGTCCTTTATTCCGGCGTCGGCTGCATAACCGATCTCATCGTCAAGGAGGGGCTGATCAATCTCGACTTCGCCGACGTGAAGTCGGTGATGCGCGACATGGGCCGCGCAATGATGGGTACCGGGGAAGCCACGGGCGAGGACCGCGCCAGGAAGGCCGCCGAAGCGGCGATAGCAAACCCGCTTCTCGACGAAGCCTCGATGATCGGCGCCAAGGGCGTCCTGGTCTCGATCTCTGGCGGCATGGACATGACGCTGTTCGAAGTCGATGAGGCCGCCACCCGCATCCGCGAGGAGGTCGACGCCGACGCCGACATCATCGTCGGCGCCATATTCGACCGGGCACTCGCCGGAAAATTCAGGGTCTCAGTCGTCGCGACAGGATTGCGGCAGGGCCTGGAGATACCGCAGTAGGCAGGACTCCGGGCTGCTGATTTATGAGTCTGGTGGACCGTGGTCATGGGCTTCGCCACCGAAAAGTCGGCCCGCAGCCCGCACCATTGAACTTGCCGGTGAATTCGCGTTGCCGGCCTAGGGACCGAATTCGTTTCGAGGCCGCTGCCACGAATGCGCGAACTCGCATCAGCGCCGCCGCGGAACCGCTCCCAACTGCAACCGCGCTGCGAATGCGCTTCGACCCGGATCCCCAACAGGAGGCCATACAGATTGACCGCGGCAGACATTTCGCCTGCGATATGGCCAGCGTCTGCTGACCACATGATCGGCCCTTTCTGATCGGTGATGCGGGCTCGCTGGATATGGCACAATAAAACCGGCATGGGTCAGACGTCGGGAGCATCCAGTGGCGGCCAGCCTCGCAAGCGCTATATCGAAGAAAAACTCAGGTCGACCCTACAGGAGCATACTCCATGGCTGACACGCCGACACCCGATGCTTCGTTTCTCGCGGCCCTGACGACAGAGCATTTCGTGCAGCAGACAGCGATCAGCACGTCCATAAGTGAAATGGCGTCGCGGACGACCATCTACATTATGGCTCTGTCGAGCGCTCTGGTGGCAACGGGCTTTGTTACGCAGTCCTCCGAGTTCTTCCTGCCGTTTGTCGCGGTTGTGCTGCCATCGGTCTTTTTACTGGGTGCCTTTACCGTCTTGAGGTTGGTCGACATCGCCGCTGAGAACATGCAGGCCCATATCGGCATTGCCCGGATCAGAGCCTACTATCGAACTTTGGGCGACGAGGCTGCCTTCCAGTTTTCCAAGGAATTCGGTCGCTGGCCCGAAAATGACGCCGAACCTTCTCTTCGTACTGGGCCTCTCCTGGCGTACCTGACCACTGCAGCGACAATGATCGCATTCATAAATGCCATCGTCGCTGCGGCGGGCGTTACTCTGCTTGCGTTTCGTGTCGGTGCAGAACTATTGCTCCCGCTGTGTCTTGGTGCTGGAACAGCAATCGGCTTAATGACGATTTTCTATTTATACCAGCGCCTTCGGACGAAAGGCATGGTCCGCATTGCCAAACCCTATGGTTCTGAAAAGAGCGTGCTTTGAGCGGGTAATGAATGTGGTGTTTGTCTGAACGCCACCGGCATGGCAATTCCGATCTTATTGACGACCAATGCTCCACGCCCCTCGCAGGCTGTTCGCAATGGCGAGCCCTTTCGGGATCGAGATATTTGCGCAAACTTTTTCGCCCGGCATGCGTTGTTCGTTCTCCGAGCACAGGAGAAAGCCATGCAGACTAAGTCGCAGACTTCAGCCGAAGCCGCCAAGCAACGCCATATCCAGCGTGATATCGACGCCAAAGACGAGACGAAGAGCAATGGCAAAATGCAACAAGCGATGCAAGCCGGCGCCCGCAAATATCCCGAGCCGCCTTTTCCCGAGCAGCATCAACCCAAACCGGGGCATGAATGGGCGATCGAGCCCGCTCCGCTCTACGATGCGCCTTACTACCTCGGATCGAAAAAACTCGACGACAAGGTAGCGCTTATCACGGGTGGTGATTCCGGCATCGGCCGTTCGGTGGCAGTCTTGTTCGCCCGCGAGGGCGCCGACATTGCGATCGTATACTTGAGTGAAGACAGGGACGCCGAAGCGACCAAAAACGCCGTCGAAAAGGAAGGCCGGCGTTGCATACTGATAAAAGCCGATGTCAGTGAACGCGAGCATTGCCGCAACGCCGTGGCGCTGACGGTCGAAAAATTCGGCAGGATCGACGTGCTGGTCAACAACGCCGCTTTCCAAATCCATTCCAGTGACTTCAACGACCTGACCGAGGAACATTTCGACACGACGCTGAAGACCAATCTTTACGGCTATTTTCATATGGCGCAGGAGAGCGTGCCGCACATGGAGCCGGGCTCCGCGATCATCAATACCGGTTCGGTGACCGGCATCGACGGTTCCAAACAACTGGTTGACTATTCGATGACCAAGGGCGGCATTCATGCCTTCACGCGAGCGCTTTCGGGCAATCTGATCGGCAAGGGCATCCGGGTAAACGCGGTCGCGCCAGGTCCGGTGTGGACGCCGCTCAACCCTTCGGACAAGGAAGCCGACGACGTCTCGAAATTCGGCGCGGATACGCCGATGAAACGGCCAGCGCAACCGGAAGAACTTGCCCCGGCTTACGTGTTCCTCGCCTCGTCGCATTGCTCGAGTTACATCACGGGAGAGATCCTGCCGGTGGTCGGTGGCTACTGAGGTCGCGGAACGTATTTCATTGCATTGGGCTACCGAGTAGACGGCACGCGACGACGTCGTCTCCAGGGAGACGCTTGCCGTGCTCGGTCGCTTCAAGAAACGCGTGATCGGTGCCGTGCGCCGCCGCTACACGGCACCCGCCACTGCTCCGGAGCAATAGCGCTCCGCGTTGGTCGAAATCCTCGCCCGCGTTTTCAGTTTTCTGAATTTCCGCTTGGAACTCTCCCGCCGGCATCCCGTTCAAACATCATTGAGCCAGGAGAACGACCATGCCACGAGGCGACAAATCGAAATACAGCGACAAACAGGAACGCAAAGCCGACCACATTGCCGCAGGCTATGAGAAGCGCGGTGTTTCCGAGAAGGAATCCGAGCGCCGGGCATGGGCGACCGTCAACAAGGACGATGGCGGCGGCAAGAAAGAAGGCGGCTCGGGTCGTGGTAAACACACCGGACACCCCGCGGCCCACAAGGGTGGGAAAAGCGGCGGCAAGGCATCGGCTTCACGGTCAGCCGCAAGCCGATCGGAATCGGCAAAGAAGGCAGCGGCAACACGCAAGCGGAATGCCGAGCACCATGCCCATTAACTGCCCCGCAACAGGTTCGGAACGCCATGAAACCCAAGCTCGTCAATCAGGTCAGCGGGCAAAGAATTTTCGTCGTGGTGCTCGACCTCGGTGACGAAGGCTTCGCCGCGCTGACCGCCTTCGCAACCGACAAGAACATCGCCGACAAGAACATCGGCAGTGCCTCTTTGACTGCGATCGGAGCGTTCGGCGCCGCCTTGATCGATCTTAATGCGTGAGGTTGGCAAGCGCCTACCCGGCTCCTTGGCCATCAAGGGCGGATGTCTCTGTGGCAGGATCCGATTCAGCGCCGGGATCGAACCGAGGGTTCACTACTGCCACTGCGATATGTGCAGACGAGCGACCGGCAGCGCGTTTGCAGTTCTTGCCTGGATGCCCTGCCAAAGCCTGACCTGGAATTCCGGAACGCCAACATATCGAAGGTCTTCGCCGATCGCGCAAAGAGGCTTCTGCCCAGAATGCGGATCGCCGCTCAGCCTTTGCTACGACGCGTCGCCAACCGAGATCGCGCTGCACGTCGGTACCTTCGATGATCCGGCTCACCTGATGCCTCGGTACAACTACAGTTCAGCGCAGCGCCTTGGTTGGGTGTGCTGCGGAATAGACCTACCGGACCGCGACACCGAGGAGCGCTGGTAGCGCCGCCTGTTGCGAATGACCTAGATTGCCGATCAGGAATGCGGCCCTTGTCGCCGTGCCCCGAAAGTGCGGTCTCGATCTGCCCGGCCTGCCGACGTGGCCAGACCGTCGACAAGCCCTAAGCGCTAGCCGGTTTTGATCCTTTGGGGGGCCGCATTCTCTATCGCGAGGAAAATCGCTTCGAACAGATCCTCGTCGCGGAAGGGCTTGCCGAGCAAGGGCACGTCGGCCGGCCGATCGGCAATCTCCCGGGCATCGGCATAGCCCGTGATCATGACCGCTGGCCAGTCCGAGCGCAAATTGCGCGCGAAGCGGATCACGTCGACGCCGGATACGAGTGGCATGGCGAAATCGGTGATAATGACGTCGAACTCGTCGGGAGTGCGCTCCATCATGGCCAGCGCCTCCGCCCCTCCTCCCGCGCAGGTCACCTCGAAACCACGCTGGCGAAGGGACTCGGCGGTCAATTGCCGCAAAACATGGCTGTCGTCGATCAGGAGGATTGATGGGTGCTCCATCCCGGCATCGGCGAACGCTCGTTCAATGTCGGGTTCCACCACAGGATCGACCGGCTGTTCGGTCGATCGTGGCAGCCAGAGTTGCATGGTAGTTCCGCGGTTGACGACGCTTTCTATGCGAAGTGTCCCACCTGACTGCTTCATGAAGCCGTAGACCGTGCTGAGGCCGAGGCCCGTTCCCTTACCGACCGGCTTGGTGGTGAAGAACGGTTCGACGACCTTGGCGACAAGATCGGGGGGTATGCCGGATCCGGTGTCCTTGACGGCGATCATGACATAGTCGCCCGGCGGAATATCCTCTGTTGGCGTCCCGATCGATCGATTCTGCGCATGCACGGTTATTGTCCCGCCAGAGGGCATGGCGTCACGCGCGTTGAAAACCAGATTCATCAAGGCCAATTCAAGTTGGCCTGCATCGACATGCACCGGCCAGATCGTGTCATCGATCTGCCAGTCGAAACGGATCAACCCCCCCAGCACGGGCGCCACCAATCCGTTCATCGTGTCGCCCAGCGCAGCAAGGCGCACCGCTTCCGGCTTCAGGGTCTGGCGCCGCGAGAATGCCAGCATTCGCGCGACAAGGTCAGCGCCTTGTTTTGCAGAACGCCGCGTCAGGTCGAGTACCTGTTGCGCCTGATCATCCAACGTAGCCCGGCGTTCAAGCAGCCCTAACCCACTGAGAATTGCGGCGAGCAGGTTGTTGAAATCATGCGCCAGGCCGCCGGTTAGCTTGCCGATAGCGTCGATGCGCTGGGATTGAAGCAGCTGATCCTCAAGACCGCGCCGCTCCGTGATGTCAAGCAATGTGCCGATAATTTCCGGTTCACGGCCATCTGACCCGTCCGACATCACGCCCTGGTCGAGAAAAATGCGATACTCGCCATTGGCGCAATGCCAGCGGAACTCGCACGTATAGGAGCCGGTGGTTTTGGCCGCCAGCAGCGCTTGCTTCAATCGCGGCAGGTCGTCGGGATGAACGCGGTTGAGACCGAACTCCGGATCCGATGTCAGGTATTCAGGCGCAAAGCCGGTCAAGCGCTCGACGCCCTCCGTAACAAAGCGCGCCGCGAAGGGTGGCTCGGCTGCCCGAGCATGAAAGCAGACCGGCAACGAATTCAGGATGGCATCCTGCCGTTGCTCGGCGCTGCGCAGCGCGCGTTCGGCCTGAAGCTTGTCCTTGTGCGCCTGCAACGCCTGCGCCAATAGTCCCTGCTCGACCTCCGCCTTGCGCTGGATCTCGAGCGTCTTCTCGTGGAGTTCGACGAAAACCGCGACTTTCGAACGCAGCATGATCGGATCGAATGGCTTGAACACATAGTCGACCGCGCCGGCATCATAGCCGCGCAGCATATGCGCATCCTCCTTGTTGATGGCGGTCAAGAAGATGATTGGGGTGCGCTTGGATTGCTCGCGCTGGCGGATAAGTGCGGCCGTTTCATACCCGTCCAACCCTGGCATGAGGACATCCAGGAGAATGACGGCGAACTCCTCTTTCAGCAAAAAGCGCAGAGCCTCTTCGCCCGATTGGGCGCAGATGACCTCTCCGATAGTCGCGAGCACTTCGCTGATCGCCAGCAGATTGCGCTCATCGTCGTCCACCGCCAGGATACGGGCTCTTGCCGGCCCTTCGGCAAGAGCTGCCACCTCAAGTTTCCTTACCCTGTTTCTTGCCAGCTTTTGCATCGAACGGCCGTCAGTTCGCTGCCAGGAGAATTTTTTCCGGGCTCTCGACACGGGATCGGGCACGTCCGATCCAGACACGAAGCAGCGCCAGCAGGAGATCCAGATCGACGGGTTTGGCGATGTAGTCGGAAGCCCCGGCATCCAGACATTTTTGCCGATCCCCCTTCATCGCCTTTGCGGTGACGGAAATCAGCGGGATATGAGCAATCGCCGGTGTGCCGCGAATCCGCCGCATCGTCTCGTAGCCGTCCATCTCCGGCATCATGATATCGATCAATGCCACGTCGACATCGGGCGCCTGTTCAAGAAGCGCGATGCCATCACGGCCCCGCTCGGCATGCAGAACCTGTATGTCATAGGTCTCCAGAACACTCGTGAGCGAATAAATGTTACGAATGTCGTCGTCGACGATGAGAACTTTCGCCCCGGCGAGATCGGACTTGCCGTTGTGTTCAGTTCCTGCCCAGGCCTCTTGGCGACCTTCTCCCGGCAGCGTTGCCGAAATATGCAGCGCCAATTGAGCGAAGTTCTCCGCCCGCGGTGCTTCCGCCAAGGCCGGGTTCAATGCCAGTACCTGTTCAAGCGCGTCCGGGTGAGGTGTAAAGAACAGCAGCTGCGGCAAGGCTTCGCCGAATTGGCCGGTGATCTCGTCCAGCGCCTTTGCGTTGTCCTTGGCGGAGCGTCCAAAGCCGAGCACGACGGCATCATAGAAGGCGAGGCCAACGTCTTCTGCATTTGCCGCAACACGACCGATCGCGGTGACCGACGTTACGCCGTCGCGGATTGCCTCGACCAGAGCCAGACGCCGCTCCGGGTCAGGGTCCACGACCAGAACGCGGCGCTGAACGCGGAGCTTCTTCGAGTGGATATCCTGAAACACCTTCATCAGCTCGTCCGAGGAAACGGGCTTGGTGGAAATGCTGGACGCCCCCTTGCGTGCGAGACTGTCGATGTCTTCGGCACCCGAGATGACATGGATAGGAATTCCCCTCGTCTTCTGGTCATGCCGCAGCAGATCGAAAAGCACCCAGCCATCGATATCCGAAAGTCCGAGATCAAGTGTGATTGCGTCGGGAACGAGCTTGCGGGCCAATGCCAGCGTGCCGGAACCTGCAGTCGACAGAACGCCTTTCAGCCCGGCCGACCGGGCGAGGCCAAGCAGCAACCCGCCAAAGGTCGGATCGTCTTCGACGATCAACACGATCCGATCGGTGGGTAGGATTGAATCGCGGTCGTCGATCAGCTCTGCCGAGGGCGGACTGCTGAGCAGAGCTGTCGCAGCAACCGCCTCCGCCGCCGGAGCCAAGGTCGACTGTACTGTCGTCACGCGGGGGCCGTCGAACGGGATGATGAGGGTAAATGTCGACCCCTTGCCCGGCGTGCTTTCGACCCGCAATTCGCCGCCAAGCAAGCGAGCGATCTCGCGGCTGATCGAGAGCCCAAGGCCGGTGCCGCCATACTTGCGGCTGGTGGTGCCGTCGGCCTGCTGGAAGGCCTCGAAAATCAGCTTCTGTTTGTCTTCTGGAATGCCAATGCCGGTGTCGGTGACGGCGATCGCGAGAGCCTTCACCGGCTGCGTCGCGCCATTGCGGCGGCCGGCCTTTTCAACCCGGAAGTTCAGGCTGACCTCGCCTTCCGAGGTGAATTTGAATGCGTTGGAAAGCAGGTTGAGGACAATCTGCTGCAAGCGTTTCTCATCTGTGCGGACCGTGTCGGGAAGCGCCGGATCGACCTTGATGGTGAAGCCAAGTCCCTTGTCGGCTGCCAGCTGACGAAAAGTTCGTTCCATATGCTGGCGAAGATGCGTCACCGGCATATCGTTGATGTCGATGGAAACAGTGCCCGACTCGATCTTCGACAGATCGAGGATATCGTTGATGAGGCTGAGAAGATCGGTTCCTGCCGAATTGATGGTGCGGGCGAACTCTACCTGTTTTTCGTTGAGGTTGCCGTGCTGATTGGTCGCCAGCAGGTTTGACAAAATGAGCAGCGAATTGAGCGGCGTGCGCAGTTCGTGGCTCATATTGGCCAGGAATTCGGATTTGTATTTCGACGTGAGCGCCAGTTGCTCGGCTTTTTCCTCCAGCGCGCGTCGCGCCATCTCGATTTCGAGATTCTTGTTTTCGACCTGCTTCTTTTCGTTCTCGAGCAGCTGCGCCTTTTCCTGCAGCTCCTCGTTCGTCGCATGCAGCTCTTCCTGCTTTTTTGTCAGCTCGGTTTGACGCGCTTGCAATTCCGACGTCAGCAGTTGCGACTGCTTGAGCAGGCCCTCCGTGCGCATCGTCGCAGCGATTGTGTTGAGAACGATGCCGACGGATTCCATGAGCTGGTTGAGGAACGACTGGTGTGTGTCACGAAACTCGCCGAACGAGGCGAGCTCGATGACGGCTTTGACTTCATCCTCGAACAGAGCAGGCAGGATGATGACATTGGCTGGCGAGGCGCTGCCAAGACCAGATGTGACCCGAAGGAATTCTGGCGGCACATTGTCCAGCATGATGGCGCGCTTGTCGGCGGCACTTTGCCCAACCAGGCCCTCTCGCAGATCAAGCCGCTGCTTGATGGCAGCCTTGCTCTCGGCGCCATAGGAAGCCGCCAGCTCAAGATAGGATTCCTCCTCGTCGCGATTGGTGACGTAGAACACCCCATACTGGGCGTTCACCAGAGGAGCGAGTTCGGACATGATGAGCCGCGAGACGGTGGCAAGGTCGCGCTCGCCTTGCAGCATGCGCGAAAACCGGGCGAGATTGGTCTTCAACCAGTCCTGCTCGGCATTCTTCAGCGTCTGATCCTTCAGATTGCGGATCATCTCGTTGATGTTGTCTTTCAGCGCGGCGACCTCGCCGGAGGCTTCGACGCTGATCGAACGGGTAAGATCGCCCTTGGTCACCGCCGTCGAAACCTCGGCGATGGCACGCACCTGGGTGGTCAGATTGGCAGCGAGTTGATTGACATTGTCGGTGAGGTCGCGCCAGAGGCCGGCGGCACCTGGCACACGCGCCTGACCGCCGAGCTTGCCCTCGATGCCCACCTCACGGGCGACGTTGGTCACCTGGTCGGCAAAGGTGGCAAGCGTCTCGATCATTCCGTTGATGGTGTCGGCCAGCAGGGCGATCTCTCCCTTCGCGTCGACCGTCAGTTTGCGCCTGAGATTGCCTTGCGCGACCGCCGTCACGACATCGGCGATGCCGCGCACCTGATTGGTCAAGTTTGTCGCCATCAGGTTGACGTTGTCGGTCAGGTCCTTCCAGGTACCGGCAACACCTTCGACGCGCGCCTGGCCACCAAGCTTGCCCTCGGTGCCAACCTCACGCGCGACTCGGGTGACCTCGCCGGCGAAGGAGTTCAACTGGTCCACCATGGTGTTGATGGTCGACTTGAGCTCCAGGATTTCGCCCTTCACATCGACGGTGATCTTCTTCGACAGGTCGCCGCGCGCCACGGCGGTCGTGACTTCGGCGATGTTGCGCACCTGGCCGGTCAGATTCTCGGCCATCGAGTTCACATTGTCTGTGAGATCCTTCCACGTGCCGGCAACGCCGCGCACCTGCGCCTGGCCTCCCAACTTGCCTTCCGTGCCGACCTCGCGTGCCACGCGCGTGACTTCCGAAGCGAAGGAATTAAGCTGGTCCACCATTGTGTTGATGGTGTCCTTCAGCTCCAGGATCTCGCCGCGGACATCGACGGTGATCTTCTTCGAAAGGTCCCCGAGCGCCACGGCGGTGGTTACCTCGGCGATGTTGCGCACCTGGCCGGTCAGGTTGGCCGCCATGGCGTTGACGTTTTCGGTCAGATCCTTCCACGTGCCGCCGATGCCGCGCACCTGGGCCTGGCCGCCGAGCTTGCCATCGGAGCCGACCTCGCGCGCCACACGTGTCACTTCCGAAGCGAAGGAATTGAGCTGGTCGACCATCGTGTTGATGACGTCCTTGATCTGCAAGATCTCGCCCAGCGCGTCGACGGTGATCTTCTGGGTCAAGTCGCCGGTCGCAATGGCCGTTGCCACCTTGGACACGTCGCGCAATTGCACCGTCAAATTGCCGGCCATGGCGTTGACGTTGTCGGTCAGATCCTTCCAGGTGCCACCGACGCCTTCGACATGCGCCTGGCCACCAAGCTTCCCTTCCGATCCCACTTCGCGGGCCACACGCGTGACCTCAGAGGCGAAGGAGTTCAGTTGGTCGACCATCGTGTTGACGGTGTCCTTGAGCTCCAGGATCTCGCCTTTGACATCGACGGTGATCTTCTTCGACAGGTCGCCGCGCGCCACGGCGGTGGTGACTTCTGCGATGTTTCGAACCTGGCCAGTCAGGTTGGCGGCCATGAGATTAACGTTGTCGGTCAAATCCTTCCATGTGCCGCCGACGCCCCTCACCTCTGCCTGGCCGCCCAGCTTGCCTTCGGTGCCGACCTCGCGTGCCACGCGCGTCACTTCCGAGGCAAAGGAGTTCAGTTGGTCGACCATCGTGTTGATGGTGTCCTTGAGTTCCAGGATTTCGCCTTGCACGGCGACCGTGATCTTCTTCGACAGATCGCCCGACGCGACCGCCGTCGTCACCTCGGCGATATTGCGCACCTGACCGGTCAGGTTCTCGGCCATCGAGTTGACGTTGTCGGTGAGGTCCTTCCAGGTGCCGGCGACGCCGCGCACCTGCGCCTGGCCGCCAAGCTTGCCTTCGGTGCCAACCTCGCGTGCCACGCGCGTGACCTCGCCCGCGAATGAATTCAGCTGGTCCACCATTGTGTTTATCGTGGATTTCAGCTCGAGAATCTCGCCCTTCACGTCGACCGTAATCTTCTTCGACAGGTCGCCCAAAGCCACCGCAGTCGTCACTTCGGCGATGTTGCGCACCTGCCCAGTCAGGTTCTCGGCCATGGAATTCACATTGTCGGTCAGATCCTTCCACGTACCGCCAACACCCTCAACGCGCGCCTGGCCGCCAAGCTTGCCTTCAGTGCCGACCTCGCGCGCCACGCGCGTCACTTCCGAAGCGAAGGAATTGAGCTGGTCCACCATCGTGTTGATGGTGTTCTTCAGTTCTAGGATTTCGCCCTTGACATCGACTGTGATCTTCTTCGACAGGTCGCCCGACGCGACTGCGGTCGTAACCTCCGCGATGTTGCGCACTTGCCCGGTCAGGTTCGTGGCCATCGCGTTGACGTTGTCGGTCAGATCTTTCCACGTGCCGGCGACGCCCTTGACCCGGGCCTGGCCGCCGAGCTTGCCTTCCGTACCGACCTCGCGCGCCACGCGCGTCACCTCGGAGGCGAAGGAGGCCAACTGGCCGACCATGGTGTTGACGATCTTGCCGATGCGCAGGAATTCGCCGCGCAGCGGTCGGCCGTCAATTTCGACCATCATGGTCTGCGACAGGTCGCCCTTGGCGACGGCGCCGATAACGCGCGCAACCTCAGCCGTTGGCTGAACCATGTCTTCGATGAGATCATTGACTGAACGGACACTGGATTCCCAACTGCCGGTGGCATTGCGAACCCGGCCGCGCTCGCCTATCCGCCCTTCCTTGCCGACGACCCGGCTCAAGCGCTCGAACTCGCGCGTCACTTGGTCGTTGAGGTCAGCGATCTCATTGAAAGTCTCAGCTATCTCGGAATCGAGGCCTTCATAAACATTGTCGATGCGGACGGAGAAATCGCCGCGCCGGAAGGCTTTCAGAGAATTCAGAATGCTTCGACGGTCCAATTGCTTCTTGGATGCCTGCACGGTCACAGCGCCACTCCCAGCCCTATGGATTTATACGGATAAAGTTGCCCCCGCGGCCAATGGTGGATCGCGCCGCGAGACCCCAAACGCGGCATTTTCCATTTTGTTCCATCGTGCCGTGAAAATTCCAGGCCGACGATTGCGCCTTGGTTTGAACGCCGGATTTCATGATGCGGTTGCGATTTATCGGGCTTCAGCCGACCACGACACGTCATCGCCGTTTGCCATTGCCAGAAAGGCATGAATTGCGTTGCGCAACTCGGAAGGCGAGGCAGGCTTTGCGACCCATGTCCCTTGAAAATCGGATCGTGAAAACCCGAATTGGCGTAGCTTGCCGAATGGACGACAAAGGGGATGTTTCGGGCGTCAAGCAACGTAGCTATTCGTTCGAGCGCGATAAACGCCTCGTCTTCCAAAATCGCAACGGACCTATGGTGGTCCAATTATCGCAGGCCTTTGCTCTCCGAAGCGATCGGCAGCGCAGCACGCCGCCTGACCGGTTCCACCCGGTGGTCGAAGCTCACGGCAATTTTCTTGCCGGACATGGCATGGACCATAAGCCCGACCAATTCCTCGTCGTCGCAGCGACACTCAGGAAACCTTGCGCGGATTTCATCGACCGCAAACGCCGTCGAGATAATGTCGTCAGCGCGATAGCCAGAGATCACCGCGTAGACTGCGCTATAGGTTTCAAGGTCAATGACTTCGGTTTTCAGCACATCATCCTCCCTGCGGAAGGCCGACGGCAGAGGCGCCGGATGTCTCGCAAAGATTGCTAGATGCCGGCATCGAGTCTTCGGCGCTGTATCCTGTTCATTCTATGACGGTTGGCCGCGCTGTCGATAGCTCTGCAAGGCTTTGTACGCTTCCAGACACTGATTCACGCGAGCGACCAGATCAGGCAATCGTGCCGTTCATATACGTTTTCCGGTTCACTGTAGTGCCGTCCGCCAACTGAAACAGTCCACCCGACCAGAATGACGATTGTCGGCCCTTTCACTTGAAGCCCCCCAGATCAGCGAGTGAGTTGTGGCCAACACTCCAACACCTCCGCCATGCTGGCCGCCTCAATCTGCTCACTGAAGCGGGAATGGTAGACTTCCATCAGTGCGTCATGGGTCTGGTCGGCAGAGCTGCAGATGGCATCGGTGACGAGAATGACGCGGAAGCCACGATCGATGGCGCCAAGCACGGTCGCGAGAACGCAAACGTCGGTTTCGCCACCGGTGATCACGAGCGCACGCACGCCGGAGCCACTCAGCAGCGCGTCGAGCCGCCCCTCGGTCCAGGGCGAATAGACATGTTTGTCGACCACCGTCGCCGGCGGTACAAATCGTGCAAGTTGAGGCATCAGCTCAATCAGGAGCGGATCGATGTTGGAAAGGGTTACCTCCGCCCACCGACGATAGTAGTTTGCCCACATTCCCGGCGCCTCGCCCGGGCGGGCGGCAGGAATGAAGCGCGTGAACAGGGTACGGCTGGCATGTCTGGCGACCAGTTCTTCGATCGCCGGGACCACCTTTTCAGCCCACGGCACGGGCCAAGGTCCACCCGGCGCAAACAGGCGCTGCATGTCGACGCACAGATGCAGGCCATCGTCGCCTATTGGTCCGTGAATCAATCCTTGGGCGGCCACTGGTGGATTCCGTCGGGTTTGGGTTACTGGCCTGCCTGCCGCGCTGCATCGGCCTCAGCCACATCAACAGTGTAAAGCAATTCACCGTTTTCGTTGGATACCCTCACAAGCCAGCCGGACAGAGCGTCCGTGCCAGGCTGCAGGTCGGCGAGAAGATCGATTGCGCAGCGGATAGCTTCGGACCGGGCCGCCTCAAGGCTCGCCATCCTCGACGGCGGTATGCGTCGGCTGGTTTCGCCATCGCGATACTCAAAGACATATACGTCGCCGGCGCCGTCGCTTGCAGAGGTTATCTCGACCTGGTCGAAATTGCCGTTGCTGCTCGCGTCATATTCATTGGCTGCGAGATCAAAGGTCGCTGTCTGGACCAGGATTGCCTTTGCGCGGGCAAGCACGTCATCTTCAGCTTGTATCCCAACGTTTGCCATGTCCACCGTAACGCAGTCGCCGCCCTCGCCGCAAAATATCACCCGGCGAACCGACTGCCCGTCTGGCGCCCTGGCATTCACCACTTCGGTCCGAACGACTTGCATGACACTCTCCTGCCTGTGTCTGACAATGTTCATGGTGCGCTTTCGGTTCCTGCGGATGCAGGCGCCGGCCCGGCAACTTAACGGCCTGCGCCGCCGCCAAAGGCCATTCGGAACCCAAGGCCAACAATGAGAAGGCCGGCGATCCGCTGCTGCCAAAGCCGCACACGAGGGCGCTTCAGGATCCAGGCGCCTATGCTGCCGGAGGCCACGGCATAGGTCCCCAACACCAACACGCCCGTCATTTTCTGAGTTGCTCCCAGCAGCAACAGTTGAAGCGTCACGGAACTCCCATGCGGATCAACGAACTGAGGCAGGAACGCTACCATAAACGTGATGGGCCACGGATTGAACAGGTTGGCAATCATGCCTTCCCGTGCCGCGGCAACGGCCTTGATCGGGGTCGTATCCGGCCGGGCCTGTGTTTCCGGCTTCGTGAAGACCAGCCCTAGCCCGAGCCATACGAGATACGCCGCCCCAAGCCATTGCAGTGCTCCAAAAGCTAGTGGGGAGGTTCGCACGAGAGACGAAACACCGAACGCTATGAGAGGAAGCTGAACCATGCCGGCGCCGGCCGTCATCCCCAATACCGTGAACAGCGCAACCCTGCGTCCCTGCCCTATGCCGCGCGCCGTCACCAGCATGCTATCCGGCCCGGGCGGCATCTGCAGCAGGACGACCGTTCCCACGAATGCTATCCAATGGGCGGGATCGATGACTTGTTCCTCTCAACAATGATGCTCTTGTTGGACTTGGAGCGGCGATATAGCCGGTCAACGCGAAGCTGCGGCGCCGAGGCCGTTGCGCAGAAGTAGCTCATGTCTGGTTCAGAATTAACTGCAGAGCCGCGACCGCCTTGCTCCACGATCATCTCGGCAATGTACTCCTTGAGGTCCCCGACTTCGTCCTGAATGTCCTCGGGGGCGATGCCTTCCTCGTCTGCATCCGCGATGCATTGGCTTGCGAGTTCCTCTGCGGCATCGACGCCCTTCCGCATGAGAGCAGGCTTTTCGATCACATGCTCCTCAATCCATACTCCGACGAAATGGACTGTACGATTTACGATGAGGTCAGCGTCTTCCGAGAGCTGCGCCTCGGTTTTCAAATCGTCCCTCGTGGACACTTTCATGGAAATCACCTCGGCAAATGGGCTCACTTCCAACGCCGACAGGTTGCCAAAAGATGCACCGTGCCGATGAAAATCGCTGTCGAGACCGACAGGATTTCCCCCACCGGACATTCACGGTGCACCGAGCCCCCGCCGCAGGAACAATTCGAACGGAAACGCGTTGCCCTAGCTGGAAACGGGATAAGCGCAAAATGGCCGCGCCACGTGCTGCCTGGAAGGGCTTCTTGAAGGTTGGTTCGGTTACTTGCGGCGTGAAGATTGTCGGCGCAACCAGCGAAGCATCCAAGATCCATTTCAAGATTTTGAACCGCAAGGACGGTCTGCCGGTCAGGAGCGTCTACGCCGACGAGGAGACCGGAAAGCTGGTGGATGCAGCGGATCAGGTGAAGGGTTTCGAGATCGAAAAGGACGAATTTCTCCAGATCGAACCTGACGACATAAAGGCGTTGAAGCTGACGTCGAAGCACACGCTCGAAGTCGGCGAATTCGTATCGATTGACGATATCGATACGCGCTATCTCGAGAAGCCCTACTATCTGATCCCGGCCGACGGCGCCGCAATCGAAGCATACGGAGTGATCCGCGATGCCATGAAGAACAAGGGCGTGGCCGCTCGATCCTGCGTGGTGCTCTACCAGCGCGGCCGCGAAGTGCTGATTCAGCCCTATGGCAAGGGGATGGTGATGACCGAGCTTCGCAACCACAACGAAATGGTTTCGGAAAGCACTGTGTTCG
Organism: Mesorhizobium sp. M0030; assembly: GCF_040323695.1. Lineage (NCBI taxonomy): Bacteria > Pseudomonadati > Pseudomonadota > Alphaproteobacteria > Hyphomicrobiales > Phyllobacteriaceae > Mesorhizobium > Mesorhizobium sp. M0030. The sequence goes on from NZ_JAMYVE010000007.1 coordinate 177,867, forward strand.
ATGGATTGGCCAAGCAGAAATACGACCCCGATCTGCTCGAAATCGCCGGCATGCTTATTGACAAAAAAGTGACGACCTTCGATCCCTCGAAATTTGAAGACACCTATGAAGACGCGCTGATCGCCATGATCGATGCAAAGCGCAAAGGCAAGAAGCTGCCGAAGCCCGCACCAAGGCCACAGGAGAATGTCATCAACCTCGCTGAGGTGCTGAAGAAGAGCCTCAAACAGGAAGGGCTGGCGAGATCCACAAAGAGAGCCTCACCGAAACGCAAGACAGCATAGTTGATAACTGCCCAGCCAGAAGGTCCGCACAGCAGCCCCAGCCGCCCTAAATCGCTCGGAACAATTCTCGCGGTGCCCGTTGGCCACCAAGGACGATTCCTTATGGCCGAGATCAAGAACGTCGACAGGGCAGTCCTCAAAGAGCCAGAGGCAGCGGATGCCAACATTGCGCTCAAAGGAGCCGGAACGCAGGACTCTGATCGAGCGCCGACAAGCCCCAGGACCGCTGGCCATCGGTAAAATACATGGGGTGTGAAAAGACCCTTTCGCCTCCAGACGCGGCGACGCGCGACCTGGCGGGCCGAACCCCACGCCCAAGCGAAACCCGGAGAATAGATGTGCCCCCCAAACCAGAGCCAACCGAAGAGCCGCCAGTGGATGCGCCGACGTGGACGCCGGACATACGCGAGCCTGAGCCGGATCTTCTTCCCGACGAAGTGCCAGTTCCTAATCCGGACGAGAACCGTGATCCGCCAAAGCGAGGCGTGGTGACAGACTGAACAACGGGTTTGGTCCGGCATCCTCCTGCAAAGGCGTTTATCTCGCCGCCGGGTTCAAGATCGCCAGTGAAATGCGACTGGATTTGGCTGCGCCGAATGCTTGACGGATTTGGTCTCCATAGTGTGGACCTGCCGACGCTTCGCCAAGCCTCATTTTCCAAGTATCTGTTCGAACGTGCATTGCTTCGGGCTTTTGTCAGGACGCCATCGCAGAAATTTGGTGCCATGACGGAAACGATCCCCGGTGACATGATCGAACCGCACCTCCGCCACCAGTTCGGGCCGCAATGGCTCCCATTGTCCGCTTCTTTCCGTGCTCCACCGACTGGGACCGCCCGGCGCTTTTCCCGTGAAGCCAGGAGCCGATCGCAAAGCTTCAAGTTGTCGCGTAAGCTTGGCCCTGTCCTCCCGGGCGATCGTCGAAGTGAACCCGACATGGTCGAGTTGCCCCTGGTCATTGTACAGGCCAAGCAACAGGGAGCCGACTTCACGCGAATTCGCCAGGTAGCGGAACCCTCCGACGACACAATCGGCCGTGCGCAGGCGCTTGACTTTGACCATGGCGCGCTCGCCGGGTCGATATTCGTCATCGAAAAGCTTGGCAACGACCCCGTCGGTCGAACCTTGTCCGGATTGGCCAAGCCATCTGCCTGCCGCCGCCAAATCACGCGTTGCCCGAGACAGTTCGAGATCCTTTCGCCCGGCCGACTTTACGAACAGTTCGAGTGCAGCGCGCCGAATCGAGAGCGGCTGCTGCATCAAGGCGCCCTCGGAGGTCGCCAACATGTCAAAGAGGATCAGCTTTGCCGGCGTCGCGACCGACAGTTTCCGGATCCTGCTTTCCGCCGGATGCAGCCGCATCTGCAAGGCGTCGAAAGAAAGAGCGCCTGCAATTTCGATGACGATCTCACCATCGGCCACGAACTCTTTCGTTTTCAGTTCATGCAACATCGCGACGACTTCCGGGAAATACCGCCCTAACGGCTTGCCGGATTTTGCACGCAACTCCACGGCCGCGCCGGCTTTAAAGGCCAGGCAGCGGAACCCGTCCCATTTGGGTTCGTATTGCCATCGGCCAGCATCGGCCGGCAACGTGTCGGCAGCCTTTGCTTCCATCGGCGCCGTGCTCAACGCCACGCCGAAAGACGATTTTACACTCGTCGGCAGATCGCGAGAGATGGCAGATTCGCCCGTCATGAAAGTTCCGTGGACAACGATGGAGATCGACTCAACGCAGCACTGGTGCCGGTTTTGGAAAAATCATGCTCCAACAGGGTTAGGTCATGATGAGATTTCAACCAATCTCATCATGACCTGGGACGGTCTACTCGGCAGCCTGCATGTTGATCTTGCTTTCCGCCATTTCGGTGAGCTTGCGATCGGTCGCCTGCTCTTCCTTCAGGTTCTTGGCCAATACGTTGGCGCAGTCACTGCGGCCAAGCTGCTTGGCCCAGGCGATGAGCGTGCCATATCTGGTCATCTCATAGTGTTCGACCGCCTGCGCCGACGCTATCAGCGCCGCGTCTAGAACCTCCTTGTCGTCGACGTCGCCGCTCACATCGTCGGCTTCCTCCAGAATGCCGTCTATCGCCGGGCAGTTGACCTCCTTGGCCTTGACGCCATGCAATTCGAACACCTGTTCGACGCGCTCGATATGGCCTTTGGTCTGCTCGAGGTGTTTTTCGAATCCGGCCTTCAATTGCGGATCGGTTGCCTTGCCGATCATCTTCGGCAGCGCTTTCTCGATCTGCTTTTCGGCGTAATAGATGTCGCGCAGCGTGTGCACGAAGAGATCGTCGAGTGTCTTGATGTCCTTCGAAAAGAAGCCCATGGCCTTACCTTTCATTGTGCAGAAGTTCGGGTTCGGCGGCGGCTTGCCCGCCACCCGCGGAGGCCGGGAACTCGTCCCGGCTTGCTGGTCAACGCACCGGTGCTGGAGGAGTTCCTGATTCCGAGCCGGGCCGTTACTCCTTTTCGAAACGCTGCGATCAATCTCCGGAGGAGCTTTGACCCGATCACACGTTCCATGGCCCAGACGATGACCCTCAGGCGCCCGCCGGCGCGGAAAAACTGACGGCCAGGAGAGCCGAAACGTGCTGTGCGCCGCAAGCTCTCGCAGGCGATGGCTGCCTCGGCAGATGCAATGCCAGCGCCGGGCGCGCACTATTGTCGGGAGAACTCTTGGTCAAGTATGCGAAGGCCCTCTTCATATTTGGCCGCCGACGCTCCGACCTGCCTCGACTGCCAGATGTTGTCCTCCAGATCGGCGCGTTTTACGGGGAGCGCCACTGGGTTCGACGCAGCCCGCCGGACAAAGGCGAAATACTCCTCATCGGGCCTGCGCGACATGGCATCGACCGCCGCCGTAATTGTAGGTCCGAAGCCTGCTTCTTCGAGCTTGGCGCGGGACCAGCCTTCGCCTTTCTCCAGAACGTCATGAAGGTAGGCAACAGTCTTCTGATCGATTGTCTCGACGGCGTCGACGACACGGCGGCAATGCTCGATGTAGGGCCGCCCGGTCTTATCGCGCTGCGACGCGTGAACCTCCTCCGCAATCTTTGCCGCCTGGTAGAAAATGCTCATCGCGCCTGTCGTTACCGTGATTGTCTCTGCCTGATGAAACCTATTCGACGATATGTGGCGTGTGTCGCTTGTCCTCGGCAGGGTCGACATCGATACGGGCCTTTTCCGGATCGAAAGCGGCGTGACCTGCGATAGCCAGAGCGGCCGCATCGGGCGTTTCGTAGGCCCACATGAAATCGTCGGAAGAACTGCCGACGGCGTGGACACGCCAGTAGGTTGCGGTGCCTTTAAGCGGGCACCGGGTGGTGGTGTCGGTCTTTTCGAAAAGATCGAAATAGATGTCCTCGAAGGGGATATAGAAAACGGGCTCGTGCCCGTCTTCACGCAGGACCTTCGCCCGCTCCGTAGCTGCGACGATGGCGTCGGAAAACCGCACCGTCACCGTGCCGGAAAACGGTTCTATGGCCAATCGGCCAAGGTTTTGCTGTGAAGTTGCGCCTGAAGTTTGCATCTGAATTTCTCCCTGGCGATTACCGCAAGATCGGTCATGCCTGGAGACGAAATGCGCGGCGGCGCTTCAGGTTCCGGCATGTCCGATGAACCTGAATGGCGGGCCTGACTTAAGCGCCTCCAGCTTGCCGTATCCAGCAGTTCTCGTTGGTAAGGCGCGGTGAAATGCTCGTCCAACCCATTCGAAGACTTTAGAAGGACGACACGGTCGTCGCTTCCGTGGAGCGTCAGGGCTGGCACCGAAATGATCTTCGCCGCTACTTGCCGGCGGGCGAGTTCGTGGCTGGAGATGCTCCAGCTGTTTGGCCGTCGTCAGCTGCCGCCTCATGTACGGGCTCCGGGGCGGCCTGAGTTGCTGCCAAGTGGGCCGCAAGGTCCCTATAGACCTTGTCCCTGCCGCCATCGTGTTTAGCGATCAGGCCAAGTAGGTCATGACGGCTTAGCTTTGCAATCTTCATTAGGAATTCGAATTCGTGCTTCGGAATCGAGGCTGCTAAGCGATCGAGTTTGGCCCGCCGGGTCTCTTTGGACACATGTGCTCCTATGTATCCAGGCAGCATGCGAGGCACGTATTCGGAGGCCCGCCATTGTCTTGATGGCGGGCCTTCGGGCGGCCGAAGCCGCTAGGTCCATCTGCTACTTGTTGCAATTTTGCACGGTCGAGGTCGTTGCGCCACTTGCAGTGTTGTTATCGATGTCATTGCCTGCGGCGTCCTTGCAACGGTCGGTCATGCCGTTCGATTTTGTAGTCGAGTTTGTGGAATTCGGATCGGTTGGCACGGCCGCATTCCCGCTGCCAGTGCCATTGCCAGCGGCGCCGCCGCTGCCAACAGTTCCAGTACCAGTTCCATTACCCGTGCCAGCCGTTCCGCCAGCACCCGTTCCATTTGTCTGCGCCAAGGCGGAACCGGCCAAGGCAATAGTTAGCACCGACGCGGCTAGAATTTTCTTCAACATTGGAGTCTCCGTGTTTGAATCGCCGAATTGCGATCGCTTTCCCAACGACAGGTTTTTCTCATTGTTCCCGGCGTAATGGATTGTGATCCGCAGCAGCCTTCGTCGAGGTGGACACTCTTGACGGCGCACGAATTGTGATGAGACCTGACAAGGGCAGGATGGGCTTTGTTCAACACCAAAGCGATATGTTGGGCGCGGCTGCATGCATCCGACGCGGATCGCGATGCGGAATGTGGGCAAGACGGGTTACAACAGAAGCGGCGATCAGAGCTGCGAGCGAACCGGCCGCCTTGATGTTAGTCTGACGGTTGAATCTCAAGACCATTCCGACGCAGGAGCAGAACGCATGCCGGCTCGATCCGAAGGATTTACAATCGCTCTGGCTCACAACGGGGATGCACGAACGCAGGCGGCCGCTGCGCTCTATCGACACAACATCGAACAAACCGGAATCGATGACCGGGCAGTGATCGGCGCGGAGCTTACCGACCCCTCGGGAAAGATCTGGGGTGGAATTTGGGGCAGAACGGAACTGGGGCTCCTGTTTCTCGACATGTTCTTCTTGCCTGAAAAATTGCGTGGCCGATCCTATGGATCACAGCTTCTTATGGCGATTGAGGAGGAAGCCATTAGGCGCGGATGCAAGAGAGCCGTCGTCGAGACGAGCAGTTTCCAGGCGCCTCAATTTTACCGGCTTCATGGGTTTGAGGAATTCGGCAAAGTCGAATTCGTTATTCCAGGACATGCCCGCATCTTCCTTCGCAAGAACCTGCAGTAATCTTTGCGGAGGCGCCATCTGCACGAACGGCTGTTCGCCGGCAAAACGCCGGCGCCTTAGCCCTCCCAGCCGTAGCCATCTACTCCCGAAGGTCCTTTTGCCCTTTCCATCCGGGAAGCTCGGTCATCGGGCATAGCAGCCGCGGTCGCGCCGGATCGGAGATATCGAGTTTATTCCAGGGAATGCGGTACAGGCCGTCGCGACGGCGCAGCCGAAACAGGTCGAGCATCGCGATGCCGATGGTCGAAGCCGACAGACGCTCGAACGCGGCGTAGATGCCAACGTGGAATTCAGTAACGACGAGCTCGTCGCCACGCTGTTCGGCGAGAATCTCTTCGATGTGACCGATGCTCTTTCCACGCTGCGAGAGCACGCGTCGCCCGGCAAGATGTTCGAGGTTGACTGTCCTCATCATCACGCTCCTGGGATGCGCCCGATGACATGATCGCGCAACCAGTCCTGCCAGGCGAAAATCGACGTCTCGCCCACCTCGATGTCACATTCGATGTCGAGCCCGTTGTCCTGCACCTTTTTCCACGCAATCCTGTGTGGCTCGGCGTGGCGTTTGCCACCCACCCTCGTCGCCAGTTGCGCCATCCATTCCCCGGGCCGCGCGCCAAGGCGGCGCGCCAAAGTGATGGAGCCGAGTTCTATCGCGACAATCCTTGGTGGTTTGCCCCGCCGCAACTCGGCCACCACTCCGTCGACCTTGCCGATCTTGACCCGCCGGCGGTCGAACACCTGCTTGTCCAGGAGATCACGCATCAATTCCATCATGTGCCTCCGAATATCTGCAGCGGAATCGTCACCACGGCGAGCACGAAGGCAAGCGCGATAATGAAGACAACGGCGGCATTCGAAATGATGCCGTTGCGATGTTCGCCGACATAGCGTTCGTCATTCAGCAGGAAGAGAAATGGAACTACCGTCAGCGGAAGGCTCGCCGCCGTTACCGCCATGGAAAAGATGGTCAGCCTCAGTGGGTCGAGGCCAAGCATGATCGGAATGGCGGCCAAAAACAATGATGCCGTATAGACGGCACTGAAGCCCGGATCATCGCGCGGCTTGCGATCCTCACCCCACGTCCAGCCAAAGCCCTGTGCCACCAGATATGCCTGTTGCAACCCGACTTCGAGTGCGGCGCCGAAACAGGCAATGGCGAGCGAGGCAACGAATAGAACGAACCCCCAGAAGCCGAATATAGGGATCAGCATCAACGGCAGTTGGTGATAGTCGTCCACCTGGTCGATGCCGCGCGTCGCGAGAACGAGAGCAGCGACGATCAACACGCCGATCGAAATGGTCCCACCGAAGGTCATGCCCAGCCCGGCGATGGCACGATTGGCCCCAAGGTGGCTTTCATCCCATTTGTCCTCGATAGCTCCCGAGGAATAGAACATGAAAAGATAAGGCGATATCGACGCGCCGAGAATGCTGGCCGCCATGAACCAGTAATTGATGGCATCGTGAGCCGGCAGCGAAGGCACGGCGCTGCCAGCGACCGCTGTCCAGTCGGGCTTTAACATCACCGCACCAACCACGAAGCACAGCGTCACGAGGCCGAGGACCGAAACGCCTTTCTCGATAAAGCCAAACGTGCCTTTCCACAGCAGCAGCCATGCCAGCAACGCCACCGGCAGTGCCCACCACTGGAAGCCTATGCCGGTGGCAAGTTCGAGTGCGATGGCCACACCGCCGATCTCAGCGGACAGCACCATGAAATTGACGAGAAGGACGACGAGCAACGGCCATAGGAAGACGTTGAACCCAAATCTTTCACGAATGCCCTCTGAGATCGTGTGATGGCTCATCGCGGCGAACCGACCGGCCATTTCAACCAAAAAGATGATGCATATGGTGCCGAGAACTATGGCCCAGATCAGCTGGAATCCGAAGGCGGCACCCGCCTGCGCCGCCGTAGCCATCGACCCGACTTCGAGGAAACCTCCGACACTGGTGACGACGCCAAGCGATATTTCCAGAAGCTTCTTCACGGTTTTGGTCCGAAAGCGCTGGTGTAAGCGGCGGCGAGCGAGCGCATGGCCGCCCGAAGATCCTGTTGTGCGCTTTTCACCTCAGTGCGATTGTTCACCCGCAATCCCGCCTCGGCATGCGCCACCGCCACCGACAAACTGTTGACTGCTGCCGTCAGTCCTGCTCGCCCGGCTGGTTCAGCGGTCTCGGCCGATCGAATTTGCGCCTCGACCTCGGCCAGCGTTTTTCCGACCGAGTGCAGTGCGGCCGTGGCATAGGCGGACGGTGCCGCTCCCTCCACCCAGGCATCCAGCACCATCGATACGGTCTGTGCCGCGGAGGCCGCTGTTCGTGATTGCTGCGCCACCTGATTGGAAGACGAGCATCCGGCCAACCCGGCTAGCATCAGAAGCAAGCACAGCCAGCCAACCGGAAAATGACGGTCGTTATGGGGTACAGCGCGCGTTGGATGCGCCACGCGGATTTCCTCCCCGGCCCGAACCAACTGCGTCCGGCATCAATGATCTAGAGCGCTCGGAGAGCTCGTCAAACGAAACCGACGACGAGCCTGTGAGGTCCGCTAGTCCAACGTAACAAAACGCTCCATCCCGGACAGCCGTTAAAAGAGGGGGGCCCGCGCTTCTCTTTGGCGCGGAGAAGCGCGGGCAGATCGGGCTGAGGGGATGACCCGATCGCGCAGCATCAACATGGGAGGGCAACAACGCTGCACGGTTCGAACTTCCAACCGGGCCACTTGTTCCAACTTCAACTGATCCGTTCTGAGTACTCAATCCATGCGTTCGGGGGGCCTTTTTGAAGGTAGGCCATGGCGAGTTCTCATGGCGTAGAACGGTTTTTGTCGCAACGGCCCATCCATGAATGCGCGCGACGACCGCGATGACGACCGTCGCCTGACCGTCATGACAGCGCACGATCAATCCAGCCCAAACGCCGCGGAACAATTGTGCCCACTCGTGGTTCCGATGGCACGAAGATGGAGGATATGATGACGGACGCCAAACTCGCTGTGGTGACCGGCGCCTCGAGTGGCATCGGAAGGGAACTCGCAAAGCTGTGCGCTAAAGACGGTTACGACCTGATCATCGCCGCCGACGAGCCGGCTATCCGGCAGGCGGCAGAGGCACTTGAGACCCACAATGTAACGGTCGAAGCCATTGAGGCCGATCTGGCGACCGTCGAGGGCGCCGATCGGTTGATCTCCCAGATCGGCGATCGCGATATCGACCTGTTGTTTCTCAATGCGGGACGCGGGCTCGGCAACGGCTTCGTCGACCAGGACTGGCGAAAAGTCCGCCGGATCATCGACACCAATGTCACTGGAACGGTCTATCTGGCGCATGAGCTCGGCGCCAAGATGGCCCGGCGAGGTCGCGGGCGCATCCTGTTCACCGGATCGATCGCCGGCTTCATGCCCGGCACATTCCAGGCCGTCTACAACGGCACGAAGGCGTTCATCGATTCCTTCTCGATCGCGCTCCGCCATGAGCTGAAAGATAGCGGGGTGACGGTCACCGTGCTGATGCCTGGCCCTACGCAGACGCGATTCTTCGAGCGCGCTGAAATGATGGATACCAAGATCGGCACCGATGAAAAGGACAATCCGGCCGATGTCGCCAAAACGGGTTACGAGGCGATGATGGCCGGTGATGAACAGGTCGTCAGCGGTTGGAAAAACAAGCTGCAGGTTGCCGCCGCGCATGTCACGCCGGCAGCCACTTTGGCCGAACAGCACCGTAGGATGGCCGAGCCGGGGTCGGCGTCCAGCGACTGAGCCAATATTCGCGTCATCAAAAGGACTGGCATTCCCAAGGCCGCATGTGCTGCGCGAGGCAATCTATCGCTGCCGCAGGGGCGGCACCATCTCGGTTCCCGGCGTCTATGTTGGTCTGGTCGATCACATCCCGTTTGGCGGCAATGAATAAGGGACCGGCTTTCCGGATGGGCCAGACGCATACGCAACGCTACCTGGAACCTTTATTGGCCATGGTCCAGAACGGCGCAATCGACCGCTCCTTGTGATTACCCACCGGACCGATCTGAAAGCAGGGCCGGATCTCTACAAGACGTTTCGCGACAATCAGGAGGTTGTGTCAAAGTGGTGATGCGGCCTCACGGCCGAGACGGGCAAGGCGACCCACACCTCACTGCAATCACAAGGGAACATTCGCGTCGACGGCCGGTTAGGTGCCACTTCCGTAATGGTCACCTGCCGTCAAAGCGAGCCCATGATGAACCATGACCAGCATGACAATGTACCAGACGCAGCGCGTAGACTTGTCGTCGGAAGCATGGCGGGAGGAATTCTCGCCGCTTATGCTTCCACGGCGTCAGCCGATACGGGAACAGTGCCTGCTAAAGCAGGCCCTGCGAGCCCGATGCTCAAACAGAATCCGGTGACGCAATATCACCAGCCGTCTTTCAAGCCACAGGAACAGAAGTGGCCGGGTTTGGCCAGCAAGATGGTGCCGCGCCCGGACCACGGCGAAACGACCTACAAAGGATCAGGCAGGCTTGCCGGCCGCAAAGCGCTGATAACCGGCGGCGATTCCGGTATTGGTCGTGCGGCGGCGATTGCATTCGCGCGCGAGCGTGCGGACGTTGCTTTCGGCTACCTCCCCGAAGAACAGGAAGACGCCGACGAACTGGTGGACCTAATAAAAGCGGCAGGTCAAAAGGCTTGCCGGCGATATCCGCAATGAGGCCTTTTGCAGAAAGCTGGCCGATGAAGCAGCAACGCCCCTCGGCGGTCTCGACATCCTGGTCAGCAACGCTGCCCGCCTCACTAGAGTCCACGGTCCTCAAAAAGGGCCGCCAAGCCCACCGCTCCTTAGGCGTGGTGGGCTTTCAGACTGTCTACAGGAGGAACCAATGGCTGGCGATGAAATAGAAAGAAGGCGACTGCAGATGTTGATCGAACAATATCTGGAGACCCGTAAGCGACGGCACGATTTCGTGTCGATCGCGAATGCCGAACTCGCGATCAAGGCAGTCATGCCGCATTGCCCGGTGTCGAGCGCAGCGTTGGCAGAGATGATTGCCGCTGGCGCCGTCACTTACGGCCTTGGCGTCCTATTCGACGCGAGGCAAACCGAGGGCGAACTGCCCGTTGTTTGATAGGCTCATCGCCTGACCAATCGTCGCGCGGTCGCCAAGTTTCGCCCAGCGCTGGAATACGCCAGACCGGGAGCATGTCAATCGGCCGGATCGCAGGCACCTGCCGGCGACGCCGTCTCGGGCCTGGACCCGAATGTCGTCGCATATCTGGTGAAAAACCAGTGTCTTTGTCCCACGAGAAGTGCGTTACCGGGCTTCTCGTTGGGTTGGCACCGTTCCGCTGTCCTGGTGTCTTGCCAAAGACGTCGGTTGAACACCGAGCATATTTCGCACGGCCTCGACCAGCGCAGCAGCCCACACGGGTTTTGACAGCATCTTGTGATGACGCAAATCTTGCGGGATGTCGGATGCCGTGTACCCACTGACGAAAACAAACGGAATTCCGCGTTGCGCTAGAAGAGGGACAAGGGCAGCGCTGGTCTCGCCGCCGAGACCAATGTCCAGGACCGCGGCAGATATGACTTCACTCTCGATCAGCTTTTTCGCGCGAGCAACGGACGGCACTGGCCCGGCGATGGCGAAGCCGGCCTCTTCCAGAATTGCGCGGTGCTCCTCCGCGACCAGCCATTCATCTTCGACGATAAGGATACGAGATGCAGTCACGTTTCGCTCTCCCGATGATCAAACGGAAACTCAATCCGCAAGCTCAAACCATCGGAACCGAAAGATGTTTCAAAATTTCCGCCAAGCCGATACTCAATTTCGCCCTTCACCAGCGAAAGACCAAATCCCGTCTTCTCAGGCGGACTGACAGCGGGACCGCCGCTTTCTAACCATTCAAGCTGAAAACCGTGATCCGACGCCGACCAAGTCACGGACACCACGCCGTTTGGCACGGACAAGGCGCCATATTTTCCAGCATTCGTGGCAAGTTCATGGATCACCATGCCAAGCGACAGGCCCTGCTGAGGCTTGAGCCGAATGTCCTCGCCTGTGGTGTTGATGCGTTCCAGCCCGAACGGCTCGACTTCCTGCCGCACGATTTCCTCGACCGAGACCTCTTTCCAGCTTTCGCGCGAGAGCACTCCGTAGGCCCGCGCCATGGCGCGCAGGCGACCGATGAGCGCTTCGGCGAAAGCCTCCGAAGAGGGAGCATTTTTCAGGGTCTGACTGGCAATGCTGACCGTAACAGCCAGCATGTTCTTGACCCGATGGTTGAGTTCCGAGATCAATACCCGCTGGTGGGCTTCGGCTTCAGCCATGGTCGTCACATCGACAAAGGTCACCACCACGCCCTGGATTTTCCGCGCGCTGTCGCGGTAGGGGATCAGCCGCACGAGATAGTGGATGCCGTTGCTATCGCGCGGCAGCTGGTGCTCGATCATCTCGCCGGCCCTGAAAACCTGGGCAATATGGTCGCGCAGGTGCGGATAATCGAGCCGGCTGGCAAGATCGGTCAGCGGTCTTCCGATGTCGGTCGGCAGCAAGTTGAAGAACGAAGACGCCGCCGGCGTGAAGCTGCGGATAACCAGCTTGGTATCGAGAAAAACAGTCGCGATCTGTGTGCTCTCGAACAGGTTCTTCAGATCGCTGTTGGCACGATCGAGATCCTCGATCTTGGAAACCAGTTCGGCATTGATGGTGTTCAATTCCTCATTGAGGGACTGCATTTCTTCCTTGGAGGCCTCGAGCTCCTCATTGGAGGACTGGGCTTCTTCGTTGACCGACACGAGTTCCTCATTGGAAGATTTCAACTCCTCCAACGCGGTCTCATATTCTTCGATCGTCGATTGCAGGCGCTCGCGCGTATCGCGGAGCTCGCGTTCGAAATCAGCAATCCCAGATGCCACCGGCTGTCGAACCTTTAGAGCCTCCAGCCGCGGCTGCGGCTGGCCCACCGGCTCGAACAGGACGAGAAACAGCGGCTCGCCGCTGCCGCGATCAGTCAAGGGCTCGATCGTCAATGTGACGAATTGGACACGATCTTCATCTTCTTCAATGGCTATCGCTTCGCGCACAACCGTGCGCCGGCCCTCGGCGGCTTCCCGCAAAGCGCCGCGCAATTCCAGACGCAGGCCGCTGCGTGCCATTGTGAGCAATTGTCTGCTCGGCACCCCTTGCGGCGGCTCGAGATATTTGCCGGTTCGGACCGAGTAATAGACGACATCTCCATCACCATTGACGACGACGTGAGCCGGAGCGAAGCGTTCGAGAACCTGCGCTTCAACGGTTTGCCTTAGGGAATAAGACAAGCCGCGGCGGGCATGTGTGTCATTCGCGCTGGAAAAGTTGGTTGCAGGCGCAGCATTCAACAAGATCGGCAGCCGCGGCGGCGCCGAATGTTCTCGTGCCTTGAAGATCCGTTGTTTCTTGTCGACCGGTGCAAACAGGTCGGCATGCTGGCTTATGCTTTCGGAGGTGCCAAGGAACAGATAGCCACCGGGCTTCAGCGAATAGTGGAAGGTCGGAATAACCTGCTTTTGCACATCGGGGCCGAAATAGATCAGGAGGTTCCGGCACGACACCATGTCCATGCGCGAGAAGGGTGGATCGCGGATGACGCTGTGCGCCGAGAAGATGCAGAGATCACGTACGCTCTTGCTCAAGATGAAACTTGTGCCGTCATTGCTGAAGAAGCGTTCGCGACGTCCAGGCGAAACGCCCGCAAGCAATGACTCCGGATAGCGCGCCGAACGTGCGATGCCCAGCGCCGCGTCATCGATGTCCGTGGCGAAAATCTGGATGCGCGGCACAGCCGAAAGTGTATCCATATGCTCGCGCATCAGCATTCCGATCGAGAAGACTTCCTCGCCGGTTGCGCAGCCGGGCACCCAGACGCGGATCGTATCGTTGGCGTCCTTGCCTTCGAAAAGTTTGGGGATGACGGTTTCTTCCAGGGTCTTGAAAGCGTCCGTGTCGCGGAAGAAATTTGTCACGTTGATCAGCAGGTCGCGAAACAGCGAGCGCACTTCCTCCGCATTCGAACGAAGCAACTCTATATAGGCATCGATCGCGGTGTTCTGTGTTATTTGCATGCGTCGCCTGACGCGACGCAAGAACGTCTTGGCCTTGTAGCCCGAGAAATCATGTCCCGAATGGCTGCGCAGGATCGCGTAGATTTCCTCCTGGCCCTTGCGGAGTTTCAAAGCACTGGCCTTGCCATCGTCAGCTTCAAGCTCGTCGAGCAGTTCAAAGCTGTGGGCAAATTCCATGAGTTTCGCACCCATCTCATCGGCTGGGATGGCGATATCGATCAGACCGGAACTGATCGCGCTGCGCGGCATGTCGGGATTGCTCGGACCCGACTCGTCGGAGAGTTGCGCCAGCGTCAGGCCGCCATTCTCCTTGATTGCCTTGATGCCCAACGTACCGTCGGAATCGCCGCCCGACAGGACGACGCCGACGGCGTATTCGCCCTGATCCTCGGCCAGCGCGCTGAAAAAGATATCGATGGGCTTGCGCTCCCTGGACACGGAATTCGGTTGGCGCAGCTTTAGGCTGGAATTTTCGATGGTGAGGATCGCGTTGTGCGGCATCACGTAGACGGTGTCAGGATGAATACCCATTCCATCTTCAGCGACACGAACCGGAATTCCGGTGTAAAGCGCGATCACTTCGTGCAGCAGACTTTCCCGTTCCGGGCTGAGATGCGTGACGATCACGAACGCCATCCCGCTCGAAGACGGCATCCCGCGAAAAAATCCCTCCATGGCGGCAATGCCGCCCGCAGAGGCGCCAATACCGACTATGGGGAACCTCGGCAGCTTTTGCATCAATTGTCCTGCTTCAGTGAAATGCAACGCGGCAGCGCTGATTTCGATCCAATGTGTAAACCGTTCCTGGTCGAATTCCCATCCCGCACCGCCGATCGCCACGGAACCGATGGACGCGACCGCCGTTTAAAGCCCGGAGGGCTGCTATGTTATTAGGCATGCGAATTCTGCTCGTCGAGGACGAATTCTTGCTGGCAAGCGAACTTGCCTCTTATTTCAGCGATTGTGGGGCGACCGTTTTAGGGCCGGTGTCGTCAGTCAGCCGGGCTCGACGATATATCGATTCAGCGGATGGGGCGGTGCTGGACATCGATCTTAACGGTGAGACTGTTTTTCCCCTCGCCGATGAGCTGACGGACAGAGGCATCCCGTTCGTATTCTTCTCCGGAAACGATCAGATCACCCTACCGGAGCGGTTCCGGTACACCCAAAACCTCTCCAAGCCGGCCGGGTTCAGGACGGTTGCCGGGATCCTCGCCGCGCAATCAACGGCGCTTGGTGAAGACAATGTTTTCCGCGCTCTTCCAAAACTGAGGCTGTCCGCGCGGCTGCTGCTGGGCGACCCACAGGCGGCCGATCGCCTCGTCGAACGGACATTGAAGGCGGCGCTGGAGGAGCGGTTGTCGACGCGGCATGACCTTCCCTTGAGCGAATGGCTCAATACACTCATGGAGGAGGTGCTCCGCAACGACAGGTCTGGCATCATGAATTAAGATTGTCCGATAGTTTGCCGCAGGCCGCCCTGTCGACCGCCCCCGCTATGGTACCCTCCCCCAAGAGCGTTTCGCTTCGTCTTGCAAATACGGCCGCATTCCTGCTAGAAATCCTCGTGGCCAAACCTCCGCAAACCAAACCTGACTCATTCCGCGATCCTGTTGAGGGCGACGCACTCGCAGCGCTGCTCGACGAAATCGCGGAAGAGGAAACACCTGAACGGCTGTTGAAGCTCGCCCTTGAGCTGCAGCAGCAACTGCTGTTGTCAAAGCAGCTGAAAAATCCCAACTGAACGGCCTGCAGCTAGGCATCTTGATTTGCCTCGAGTTCCACGATGGCGTCATCGCCTCGTTCGCCAGACCGATGCTGCTGCGGTAATCTTTCTGCGCTCGATGTGGGCGAAACCCCAGTCTCAATAGCTCAGCGGTTCCTGCGCCCAGAAGGCCCTGATCCCATCATGACGCCGATGAGACCAGGAAGATCAGGGCCAACTTGGGTCGCAGCCCAAGGTCGATCACTGCTGCCCTGGCATCTCGGTATTTTCTTGCGGGTTCTTTTTAACGCCGGGCGCGGGTGATGTCTCGGCGGGGGCATTGCCGCCTTGGTTCTGTTCCGGGGTGCGCTTTACTGGCGATGTCTGCCACGATCCGCCTGAAAGGGGTATGAACACAAAGAAGGCTAGCAGTGCGACGAAGATCACAGCCGCAATGACGACGCCCCACCCGAGTACATTTCGGGTGCCACGCTGTTCTTCCTTCCGGGACACATGCTCCGTCATCACTGGACTCCTTTGTGTCATTCGATGAGATACAAATTTATCGTGCAGATCGACCGCACGGTCTGCTCTTCCCCGGCGCCGGCCACCGGCACAGCTGAAGAAAGCTGAAGCTAATCTTCTCCAGCTTTTCGGCTGCCTGGTTTGGCGACCCGCTTTGGCGTTTCCGGCACTGCCGGTTTCTGCTCGGGTGCAGGCGGATTGACCGCCTCATGCGCCAAACGGGCTTTGCGCAATCGCGCCGTTTTCTCTTCCCGCGCTTTACGCTCGGCTTCCATTACTGCTTGTGCGTAGAGGGTGGCTCGTGCGTCTCTGTCGTTTGCGGATCCACTGGCCGCCATAGTCAGCCCTCCGCCTTGTAATTTCTTGCTTCCTTCTTGGCGCCGTCTATGCCGTGCTCGGCTGCAAGCTCTTTGGCCTGCCCGGGTGACACGTCGGTGACTTCGGCCAACTTGATTGCCTCTTTTTCAGAGAGATCACTGTCCTTTCGCGTGGGGTTCCTTGTCATCGCAGATCTCCTATCAGAGCCCAAACGACCGGACCGGCGGTGTGTTCCGTGGAACCTTCGATAGGCCACCGATTGAGGCGGGCTATCGCGCTTCCGGCAACGAGCGAAAAGTTTCTGATGCGGGCTGACAAGATACACGATCAGCTTCAAGGCCTTTCGAACTGCTAGGCAAGCCGGGTTATGGCCGGGCTGTGACCGTGTGGGACGCGTGACACACGGACGGGTTCAGGCATCGATGCCAGGCGCTAGTTCTCGCCCGCGAGCGTGGCGAGAAATGACCGCCGCCATTCTGCTGCGTCATTGCGCGTGATGCGCTTGAGCAGTGCACTATGCCTTGCAATTCTTTCCTCAAGCGGCATCGCGAGCGCTTTTGCGATCGCATCGGCAACCTCGTCGACGGCATACGGGTTTACGATCAAGGATTCGGCAAGTTCTTCGGCCGCACCTGCAAAACGCGACAACACCAGCACTCCGGGATCGGCTTCGTCCTGCGCGGCTATGTATTCCTTGGCGACGAGGTTCATTCCGTCACGCAGGGGCGTGACCAATCCGACCTGGCTAGCGCGCAACAGGCCAGCAAGCCGAGAGCGTGATACGGCACGGTGGATGTAGCGGATCGGGGTCCAAGCCAAATCCGCGTATCTTCCGTTGACCGCGCCGGCGGTTGCCTCAAGCTGGGCCCGGATGTCGGCATAGGCGCTGACCTCCTCGCGCGTCGGCGACGCAATCTGCAAATAGGTTGCCGCCCGCTCTTGCTCCGGATGCCTTTGCAAAAGACGCGCGAAAGCCTGCATGCGGCCGGGGAGACCCTTGGAGTAGTCCAGCCGATCGACGCCGATGATTTGCTTGAGGCCCAGAATCTGGCGGCGCATGGAATCGATCTGCACATCCTCCGCCGCCTCATTGGCCATGCGTGCGATTGAATCGACGTCGATGCCGATCGGAAAACACCTCGACAACACCGTGCGGCCGTTCATCTCAGCCGAACCATTGATATCAAAAGTAATGGAGTTGGCCGCCTGCACTGAGCGCCGGAAATTCCCCACGTCCGTTTCGGTCTGGAACCCCACGACGTCATATTGAAGCAGGTCATCGATGAGTTCTTCATGGTCGGGCGTGGCTACAAACAGGTCAGGCGGCGGGAACGGTATGTGAAGAAAGAAACCGATCCGATTCCGGACTCCCAGCCGCCGCAACTGGGCGGCCAAGGGGATAAGGTGGTAGTCGTGAACCCACACCAGGTCGTCGTTGCCCGACAGCAGTCCTGCGAGCGCCTTCGCGAACCGCGCATTGATCTGCCGGTAGGCGTGTAGAAACTCTGCCCGGTGGTTCACCAGGTCGAGTCGGTAATGAAAAAGCGGCCACAGCGTGCTGTTGGCATAGCCATTGTAATAGAGCGAATACTCCTCATAGGGCAGGGTAAGCGCAGCCGTCTCGATCTTTCCCACGCGTTCCAAGCGGATCAGCGGTTCGTCGCTCGCGGCGTAGTCCTGATACTCAGCGCTTGCTCCTAGCCACAGGCCTCCACGCTCGGCCAACGCATCCCCGATGCCTACAGCAAGTCCGCCGGCTTGCAACAGATCGCGAATGTTCCCCAGCCTGTTCGAGACGACAACCAGACGACGCGGGATGGCGCGATCGCCAGTTAGCTCAGCCTCCCCACCTAAGGCGTCGCGCTCAAGGGGATCACCAACCGTTTGCGAGGCCTCGTTGAAAATTTCATCCGGTCGCTGCAACAAGAGCAAATCCTGAGCGTGAAGATCGCTTGGGGAACGGTCCGCGCGTGCGATTGTTCCCGACGTAAGTGTCCAGCCGGACTCGCTGGATCACATTCTCGGCCCGCTCGGCGCCTTTTTCAGCGGCTCTCGCAGGATCGTCGTCGGACGCACCGGTGATGAGACCCCGATCCAGCACGCCGAGCAGCCGCTTTGGCGACGGCCGGACTTACCGCTTTGGTATTCATGCTGCCGGATCCCCTGCCCTGTCATATCAACTCCCCACCTTGGCAAAAGCCCCAACTGACCAAACCGTCAGTCCACCTCGATTACCTTGCGCGTCGGCTTTCGTTGGCGGGGCGGCTGCTTTGCGGCTACGGGCGCGGGCGGGGTCTGCGCTATCGATGCCTCCAACAACTGTCGCTGTTCTCTAAGCCGCGCCGTCTTGGCTTCCCTGGCATGCCGCTCCGCTTCCAACAGCAACTTGGCTTCTCGATCCGCCCTCTCGATCTTTTCCCTGTCGACGCGTCGTGTTTTCAAGGTCGCCTCCTTTGGTCAGACGGCGAACAAAGTGCGGACCTGAAAAAATGTTCCCAACAAATTAAGGCCTGATCTGCCTCAAATGATATTGACCAGCAGCCCGCCGGTTGCGCGCATCTGCGGCTCTGTGACGTCCAAAGGAACTGCTTGCCGTCCGCGGCGTTACGCCACCACGCCGGCCGGAAGATTACCATGGACGACAAACCCCGAACGACGATCAGAAAACCGGCCCGGATTGATCGAGGGCATTGCTTTTGCGGAGCCATCACAGCTGAATTCAGTGGCGATCCCTTTTGGATTTGTTTCGACCATGACGATGACTGCCGACGAGCGATCGGCAGCCCACTGACGATCTGGATTGGCTATCGTCCAGATCAGGTCGATTGGCTCGGCTCCAAACCAAAAACATTTTCGAAAACCAGGGGGGTCGTGCGCTCCTTCTGTTCGGAATGTGGCACCTCGATTGGGTACACCGATGAAGGCTTGCCAAATGAGTTCTACATCTCGATCGGATTCATGGACGCGCCCGAGAAGTTCCATCCCCAAGCTCAAGCCTATTGGGAAATGCGACTGCCGTTTATCAGGATGGATGACGGTTTGCCTCGCGTCGAGGGCTACACCCGAGCGCGCGACCCCACCCTGGGCAATCCCAGAGACCGGTGAGGCAGGAGGTTGGATCCGGGCGTCAGCGCCAGGGCTGGCGGATCCTGAACGGCGGCCGAACCATTGGAATGAGAGAAATGTCCAAACGGACAAATGCCCGAAACCAATTTCACCGGGGTGGGTTGAAGATGGACATGCGGGACTTGTTTTCACAGTCTGACGACAAAGAAGCGGATGTTTGAAGGATTCAAGCTAGAGACCGTGGATCTGCCCGAGTCCTCACTGAGAGTCAGGTATGGAGGTTCAGGCCCGCCGCTTCTTTTGCTGCATGGCCATCCTCGGACGCACGTTACCTGGCACCGGGTAGCCCCACTTCTCGCCGCCGACCACACAGTTGTCTGCCCCGATCTGAGGGGCTTTGGCCGGTCCTCGGTACCGGCGGACGCCGTGGACCATGCTGGATCCTCCAAGCGTGCCAAAGCCAGGGACTGCATCGCTCTCATGCGACATCTCGGCTTTGGCCGGTTTGCGATCGCAGGCCATGACCGCGGCAGCTACACAGCGTTCCGAGCAGCGATGGATCACCCGTCAGCGATCAGCCATCTGATCGTTATGGATAGCGTCCCTATCCTGGAAGCCCTCGAACGCTGCGACGCCCGCTTTGCGAAGCTCTGGTGGCACTGGTTCTTTTTTGCACAGCCGGACAAGCCCGAACGCGCAATCATGGCCGATCCTGACGCGTGGTATGGCGGCTCAGCCGAGTCCATGGGGGCTGAGGCCTATGTCGACTACAAGGACGCAATCCACGATCCGAATGTTGTTCACGGCATGCTTGAAGACTATCGGGCAGGTCTGGCCATCGATCAATTGCACGATACCGATGACAGGAAAGCTGGTCGCCGGGTCGCGTGCCCGACCTTGGCACTCTGGTCCGCCCGCGATGATCTTGAGGCACTTTACGGCAACGTGCTGGATGTTTGGCGACCCTGGACCACCGAACTGAAGGGCCAACGGATCGATAGCGGACATCATATGGCCGAAGAAGCAGCCGACGCGGTAGCCGCAGCTGTCATGGCGTTCTTGCGCGAACCGACGTCGTCATGCGGCGAGCTTTGCTGAACCGATCCGTTTGATGGCGATGCTGATCGACCGTTCGCCATCGTCGTAGTCGGCCCAGGCGACGGTCTTTTTCAGGTGGCCCGGAACCGTGCGAACGGTGTATTTTTTCGGATCGAGATCCGCCTTCACCTGACTCCAGGTCAGCGGCATGGATACAGTCGCGCCTTCCCTGGCGCGAGGGGAGAGAGGGGCGACGGCTGTCGCCATGCGATCATTCCTGAGATAGTCGAGAAAAATCCGGGATGTCCGCAGCTTCTTGGCCATGTTGACGAGGTAGAGATCCGGGCTGTCTGCCGCCATCTGGATGCAGACGGCCTTTGCGAAGGCCTTGGCCTCGGCCCATGTCGTCTTGCTGCGTTGGGCCGCCAATGGCGTCACGACATGCAAGCCTTTGCCGCCCGTGGTTTTGCAGAAGCTCACCAAGCCCAGATCTTCGAGACGATCGCGCATTTCCTTGGCTGCCGCGACCACCTTCGCAAAAGGGACTTCCGGACCGGGGTCAAGGTCGAAGACAAGTCGGCCAGGTATTTCGGGATGACCCGGCTGGCAGTTCCAGGGGTGAAGCTCAAGGCCGCCTATCTGGGCGATCGCGGCCAGACCCTCGACGCGGTCGATTTGCAGATACGGTTTGTGGTCGCCGAAGACTTTCACCAGTTCCAGCAGATTGGATGTGCCTGGCATTGCGTGGCGCTGGAAAAACTGCTCGCCGGCGTAGCCATCCGGCGCGCGCACGAGTGAACAGGGACGACCTTTGATATGTCTGATCATCCAGGGGCCAACGGTCTCGAAATATTCTGCAAGATCGAGCTTGTCGACGGGCTGACCGTCGCCGGCATTCGGCCAAAGCGGCTTGTCCGGCTTGGAAATGATGACGCCCATGACAACCGGGCTTTTTCCTGTCTTGCCAGTCACCTTGGCAGGGTCGGCAATCGGCGTCTCTTGAGGATCGGCTGGACGCTCGGCCTCGACGTCTTTTGCGGGCTTGTCTTCACGCAGGCCTTTGAAGGCGGCCTGCCTGATATTGCCACCCCCGGTCCAGCCGGCGAACTCGATTTCCGCGACCAATTCCGGCTTCGTCCAGAAGACGGTTGAATTCCTTTTCGGTGCGCCATCGCCGGTAAACGGCGACGTCGCGGCTTTCATCTCCTGCAGCCTCGGCATCAGCTGCTTGACCTTTGCCTCGCTGAATCCGGTCCCCACACGGCCGATATAGGCGAAATGTTCACCGCGATTGACGCCGACGAGCAATGACCGGAATTTGCCGTTGGTCGTCGACCAGCCGCCGATGACCACCTCATGCCCGGCGCGGCATTTCGATTTTGCCCAGGTGTCCGTCCTCCCCGAAACATAGGTTGCATCGGCCTTTTTGGAGACAATCCCCTCAAGCGAAAGGCGACAGGCAGAACGCAGCACCGCGTCGCCGCCATTGCTGAAGTGCTCGACATAGCGGATGAGATTTTGCGCGCCGCGATCGACTTCGCCGAGCATCTCGCTCAGACGTTCCTTCCGTTGTGAGAGAGGCATCTTTCGCAGATCGACGCCATTTGCGAAGAGCAGGTCAAAAGCAAAGTAGATCAGGTCTTTCGTCCGGCGCTCCGACAGCGCCGCCTGCAGTGCGGCAAAATCGGGCGCGCCGTTCTCGTCAAGCGCTACGATTTCGCCGTCGATGATGACGTTGGGGAGGCTGGCGGCCTCCTTTGCGATGGCGCCAAATTTCTCCGTCCAGTCAAGACCCTTGCGGGTCTTAAGGGCGATGTCCTTGTCTTCCACGCGCAACTGGACGCGATAACCGTCAAACTTGATTTCGTGAACCCAGTTCGTCCCGGCCGGCGGCCGGGAAAGCGTTGCACAAAGCTGTGGTGGGATGAAGTCGGGCATCTTCGCCGCTGAGGCAGGACCGGCTCGCTTCGGCCGCGGAGCAGGCTTTGCCGACCTAGCGGCGCGCTTGTCGGCCGCATGGCCGCGCTTGCTGTCCCAAACGGCATCCGCATCGGCCGACGATGAACCTTTGATCATGAACGGCTTCGGACCTGCCCCCTTTCCCGCTGCAATCCTTTCCATGCTCCGACCGGAGGCGACGGATCGGTCCTGAGCCAGCACCGCATCGCCATTGCCCTCTGTCGCGTATTTGTCGCGGTGTTTGATCAGCAGCCAGTTGGTCCGCTTCCCGCCATTGCGGTCATGCTTCATGCGCACTAGGACGAAACTTCCATGCAGGCGCTTGCCCTGCAGCGTGAATTTCAGGTCGCCTTTTTCCAACGCCTTTTCGGGAGACATGGCGCCTTCCGGTTCCCAATATCCGCGATCCCACAACTGCACCGTGCCGCCACCATATTGTCCTTTGGGAATCGTGCCTTCGAAGTCGCCGTACTCCAGCGGGTGATCCTCAACCTCCACGGCAAGTCGTTTGTCGTGAGGATCCAGTGATGGACCTTTGGTCACAGCCCATGATTTGAAGACCCCGCCAAGCTCGAGGCGAAGATCATAGTGCAGCCGCGTGGCCGCGTGTTTTTGGATGACGAACCGGAGTCGGTTCGAACCCGCAATCGAGCTTTCGCCGCTGGGCTCTTTCGTCTTCGCGAAATCCCTTTTGGCCCGGTAGGTGGAAAGCTCGCCCGTTTTCATGGAAGTGCCCCGACTAATGACGCAACGCCGGACTCAACGCAGTGGGTGAGATTTGGTTCGGTTCATGGCCGAGACGGCGCCGACGCTGCTTTTCCGCTTCAGATTGGCATCGGCGTCAAATGTAGGCCTTCACGGAGATTACACGTCATGTCGTCACCGCTGACGTTAAGGTTCCTTGGTTTGCCCAACCATTTTTGCAAGCTCTGAAAATGGTGGGGTGTCCAGTTCGCCTTGCGCGTTGTTTGCGATCTGCAGAAGCCGGATCGGGAAGCAGATCGCGTCACGGTTGGCCGGTGACATGTCTTCGTAGGTCCGCTCGTCACCTGTCATGGACGCCTCTGCCTTTCGCAGGGCGGTATCGATCTCGTCAATTGACAGCAGACCTTTGTGAACGAGCAGGTTGTTGATTGACGCGACGGCCATCATCAACCCTTCAAGCTGAAGATTGGCAACGTTCATGGCTTAACCGTGTTTCCGCCGCCCGGCCTCGCCGGGGCGTTCTGGCCATCGGATTGGTGCGTCTTGTCATCCACTTCGTTGACTGGCCGCGTCAGGCCGACCCCACTCTTGGGTTTCTTGTTGCCGGCCGCATCCTGAGAGAACGCATCCGAAGGATCAGGACCTGTTCTAGCCGGGTACTTCGTTGCGCCGGTCTCGCGACGGTTTTCATTATCAGGCATTTTTGATCACTCCAATCGGATGACCGATAACCATTACGAGCCCGGCGAGTTCCGGCGCCGCATGGAACATTTCTGGGCGTGGTGCAGAGACAAGCGGGCGTGTCTCGGCAATCGCGCCTCGCGCACTGGCGGCAGGTCTCGCTTTCGTTGCCCACAGCACTAGGTTCCTCGTTGAGGCAAAAGGAATTCCCCATGCGGGTGGCACGCGAAGCCTGGGTTCTTGGCAAGGAGAGCATCCTCGGATTCATCAACGACAATGCCCTCAGCCACGGTGCGGCGATGGCGTTCTATGCCGTTACGTCCCTGGCCCCGATCTTGTTGATCGTTGTTGCGATTGCTGGACTTGTCTTTGGGCATGAAGCAGCTCAACTCGCTCTGTCGTCCGAAATCGCCGGCGTGATGGGATCGCAAACCGGCGACCTTCTGCGCAGCACCATCGAAAGCGCTTCTCACAGAACCGCCGGCACTGTTGCCACTTTGGTGGGCATTGTCACCCTCTTCGTGACAGCCTCAGGGGTGTTTGGCGAAATGCAGCTTTCGCTCAACACAATCTGGAAGATTGAGCCACCACCCATGTCTGTGTCGCGATTGGTGCGGGCGCGGGCGGCCAGCCTGGGTCTGGTTGCAGCGTTAGGATTTCTACTGCTTGTGTCGTTGGCGGCGAGCGCCGCCATTTCCGCACTTGGCGCTGCCATCAACGCCCATCTGCCGTTCGGCACGATCATTCTCGCGTCGATAAACGGCATTGTATCGTTCGTGCTGATTTCCGCTCTGTTTGCCGCGATCTTCAAGATCCTGCCGGACCGGTCGCTCGCTTGGCGCGATGTCGCAATTGGCGCGGCAGTGACCGCTTTGCTCTTCACCATCGGCAAGTCGCTGATTGGCTGGTATATCGGAACCAGCGCGATTGCATCCTCCTATGGCGCGGCGGGTGCACTGCTGGTCGTGCTGCTTTGGGTTTACTATTCGTCTGAGATATTCCTGCTCGGCGCCGAGTTCACGCGGGCCTATTCCGTCCGTCTCGGCAGTCGGTCCGACCTTCAACCGATAGTGGAGGCGGAGAGCCCGTCGCGACAGACATCGAACCTTGGACCAACCATCCAACGCGAGGTGCAGGCCTGGATTGTGATCACGGGTTTGCTGACCTTCGTGGCGACACGGGTCTGGCCATCGCGGCGATCTTAGCTGCTTCCAACCAATTCTGTTTCTTTGGAACGCAACCCGGACACCGGAATTGCATAGGAACAGGAGGTTGCCCATGCCAAAATTCCGCTTTGAGACGACAGTATCCGGCCAGACTACCGCTCTCGAGGAAGAGCTAGCGAGTGCGGAGATGGCCAGTCCGAGAGCAATAGAGATGGCGCGCGTAGCGGTGGCGGCGGATCCTGGGTCAGGAACCAAGCAATCGGGATCGACTATCAAGGTCTACGATGAAGCCGGATACCTGGTCGCCACAGTCAATTTTTCCGACGTGTTGCCGAGTGATCCGGACGCCGGACAGCATGGGATTGGCGACGCGGTTGTCGAAGAACCGGGTGTGATGCGGTCTGGCTGACCCGTGGTAGATCAGGGTTTCACGTTTCGCTCACGCGATCCCGGCAGGGCAATTCGCTGAGATCGCGAGGTCCTCGGCCATCGTCGGATGCTAGAGCTGAGATTCGATCGGGAGGTGACGGACGAAGACCGCCAGGATACGGCGAAAAAATCCGGCTTCTGGTTCATGCGTATAGTCCTGAATCTTGCCTTCGCCGCATCCATGCCAATGCAGAACATTGTGCTTCAGTTCGAGCCGATAGCTTGTTTCCGGAGATATTTCCGATTGGAATCGATGCCGCAGCTCGGCGACCAATTTCGGATCCTCAAACAGCACGCCCATTTCCGAGTTCAAGGACACTGACCGTGGATCGAAATTGAAGGAACCGACAAAGCCGATATTGTCGTCGACGGTGAAAGCTTTCGTATGCAGACTGGCGCCCTTCGAGCCAAACACCGAGATTGCGGAGCGCCGGTTGAACGGCTGAAGCTCGAAAATATTGACGCCATTCCTCAGCAGCCGCTTCCGATAGTTTGCGTAAGCGCCATGGACTGCTGCGACGTCCGTGGCGGCCAGGGAATTGGTCAGAACCGAAACGTCAACACCGGCGCCGACAAGGTCCAGCAAGATCGCTGTGCCCCTTTTGCCGGGGATGAAATAGGGCGACACAATTTCCAGACACCCGCGCGTGGATTGGATGATCGGACGCAGCTCTTTCATAAGCCAGCTGCGACGTCTCCAACCACGAACCTTCTCCGGCGGATCGGAAATGACCCGCACGCCATCCACCCAATGAACGTCGTTGCTGGCCGCAATAAACTCTGTGATCGAGCCCCGGTTGCCGATGCCGTTCAGGAATTTGGGATCGGGGCCGGTATCGCTTCCTTCAAGCCATTTGGCATGCTCATGCTCAGCCACTGATCCCAGGGTTTTGATTGGCTTGGCTTCATTGCAAGCCCAGAAGGCATCGAATATCGCCGCGGTTTGCCGTACCGCAGGCCCCAGGAGCAGCAGGTCAAGGTCCCGGAAATTGGTTTCTGCCGCATCGAAATAGGCATCGCCAACATTCCGACCGCCGACAATGGCAATTTTGTCGTCGACGATCCAAGCCTTGTTGTGCATCCGTCGCGTCAATGCAAAGAGCCGCAACAGCACTTCCACACCACGCATGATCCGGCCGCGCCTGATACCGCTCGGATTGAACAACTTCAGTTCGATGTTTGGATGGTGGTTCAGCGCCAGATATGCCGCATCATTTTTGCGCGGATTGACGTCGTCAAGGAGCATGCGCACCCGAACACCGCGCTCAGCAGCTCGAAAAACCTCGCGAAGCAGCAAGCGGCCGGTGTGGTCATCATGCCAAAGGTAATACATCAGGTCGAGACTGCGCTCAGCGCTCCTTGCCGCCAGCACGCGCACGGCGAAAGCGTCATAATTATCCGAGACAAGCAGCAAGCCGCTCTTGCCGGCCTTGATGTTGTGGTCTGCGGTTCGCGAAACCGATACGTCCATGAAAATTGCCACCTTTGGACGGCGCTCGCGCCATCCCGCTCAAATCATAGCTAGAACCATTCTGAGGTATTCTGGTTGCATACGCAGCCGTCCAATCACCCAATTCCTGGATGCAAGCGGGGCCCAGCAATCAAGCGGCTGCAGAGCGGTAAGGAGGCTTGAGAGGCGTTGCCCCGACTGCTCTGCTGCCGCCGCGGAACTTGCTTCTCCTGTAGTCCCAGCCCCTCACACCGTGAACTGTTTGCGAGAGCCCGATGGCGTGCGCCCCGCCGCGGCTCTTCGACGAGAATGACGTGTTCGTTGTTCTCACTGAAGCGCAGGGCCCTTTAAATTTAGATATCTCCATTATGCCGGAACCGGGTTCGGGTTTCCGAGTTAAGAAAATGCTCGCGACGGGCAATTTTCAACAGAGGAGACGGCACAATGCCCACTGCCAAGAAAGCCAATGGCAACAACAAGGACTTGGAGGACCTTTTCCTCGATGGCCTCAAAGACATCTACTATGCGGAGAAGAAAATTCTGAAAGCCTTGCCGAAGATGGCCAAAGGCGCATCCGAAGAGCAAGTTTCGGCAGCATTCGAGAAGCACCTCGCTGAAACCGAGGGGCAGGTCGAACGTCTGGAGGAGGTCTTCGAGATTCTCGGCGCTGCCGCGCGCGGCAAAACCTGCCCGGCGATCGACGGCATCCTGGAGGAAGGATCTGAAATCCTTCAGGAGTACAAGGGTTCGACTTCGCTCGATGCAGGGCTCGTCGGTGCCGCGCAAGCAGTGGAGCACTACGAGATCGCCAGGTATGGAACCCTGATCGCCTGGGCTACGACGCTCGGCAAGGACGACGTGGTTGCGCTCCTCAATGCGACACTTGAAGAGGAGAAGGCCACCGACGAGGCGTTGACTGCCCTCGGTGAAGCCGGCGTCAACGAACGAGCGGCAGAACGGAAAGCGGCTTGATTGATCGCCTACCCAACCGCCTCGGCGACCCATGTGCCGAGGCGGTCCCGGGAGATGAAGGACATGATCACGCATATTTACAAAGGACTGGAATGTTTCCTGCTTGAGTGTTCGGCCGCGCTGGTCAGGCGCCGCGCCCTTGGCGGTTCGCGCAGCGATCCTCGGCAGTTGCGAGAACAGCGCAGAGATGAGTTCAGGGCCCGCAAAGTCGCCGAATGAGCGCCAAGATGGAGAGTCGGATGGGCTTCTTTGGAAAATATTTCTCAGGACTGTTGAGCAAGAAATCGACTGACGGCAAGGGGAGCGGCGATATGCGTAAAGCTACCGGCGCGGGTCCGGCGATTGCCGCGCATTCCAAAGATGCAAAGACATCCGCTGCTTCCGGTCAGAGCACCAATGCTTCGAGCAAAAATGCAGATGGACGATGACAAAAGGCAAGATTTGGCTACCGACCCTATGTCGCATCGAAGCGGCGCAAAGACGTTAAATCGTCGAGATGACCCGCATCGCAACCTTCAACGTCAATGGCGTCAACGGCCGACTGCCAGTGCTTCTCAAGTGGCTTGGCGAAACCGGCTATGACATCGTCTGCCTTCAAGAACTGAAGACCTCTGACGAAAAATTTCCCGTCGATGCGATTAGAAACGCCGGCTATGGCGCAATCTGGCACGGACAGAAGTCCTACAATGGCGTGGCAATCCTCGCTCGCGGGATTGAGCCGCTGGAACGTCGTCGAGGTCTGCCGGGCGATCCCGACGATTCGCACAGCCGCTACATCGAGGCAGATGTGAATGGGCTTGTTGTCGGCTGCCTGTATTTGCCCAATGGCAATCCAGCGCCGGGGCCGAAGTTCGACTACAAACTTCGCTGGTTCCAACGTTTGATCACCTATGGCCAGGTGCTGCTCGGCGATAGCTCACCGACCATCCTGTGCGGCGACTATAACGTCGTTCCAGGCCCGATCGACGCGGCGGTGCCGGGGCGCTGGGTTGGCGATGCCGTTTACTTCCCCGAGAGCCGGAGCGCGTACGCCGAAATGCTTGCTCAGGGCTGGTTCGATGCGGTTCGTCGCATTCATCCAGAAAAAGGAATTTACACCTATTGGAACTTCTCCTACCGCGGCGGGTACGATCGGAGTTCCGGGCTCCGGATGGACCATCTCTTGCTGAGTTCATCCCTATTGGATCGCCTGAAGAATGCCGGAGTAGATGCCGAAACGCGTGCATGGGACAAGCCGAGCGATCATGCGCCAGCCTGGATAGAACTTGATTGAGCTTCCTCGGCAAGGAGCCTGAAGACCTAGTGGCGCTCCTTCGTGATTACATTTGGCCGCGCATGTCTATCGTCAACAATAAGGACTGCCGGCGCCAAGCGATTCAAAGGACGCAATGATGACAAACACTCAAAAGGAAGCTGAACTGATTGCGCGCCTTGCACGCCAGCATGGCGTCGCTGATGGCGCTGTCATGGCTGTCCTTGAGGCGTTGCGGCGTGGTGGTGGAACCATGGCCCAGTTCAGCCACGTCGACTTCGGAGGAATGTCACAATGGTCTTCCGGCATGACGATGGTCGGCGACATGTTCAATGACAGCCTCAAGGCGAAGCTCAACGCTATCGCGGCGGAGCTCTCGGCCTACCTGCTCGATCATCCCGCCATGGCCCACGCCGGCTCATGGTGGCCTGAGGAGTTTGGGAGCCCGTCTGCCGCTGGTTCTCAAAACAATATGCGCTACGCAGCGTTTCCTGAGCGAAGCCGCCTGGTCATCGACGATCATGGAAAGATGGAGATTTATGACACAGGCGACCATCGCATATCGGTGTTTCGCAGAGCCAGAGCACGGACTCCACCCTGACCTTTGTCAGCCAGCACGGCGTGGTCCGCGTATCTGATCTCAAGCGCGTATCTGCGACGTAGGGCAGGCCGCTTCCATGCAGACAGTCACGCTCATCGGCTATCTCGCGACCGTCTGCTCAATGAGCAGTTTCACGCCGCAAGCCTGGAAAATCATCAGGACACGAGAGACAAGCGGCATTTCCGCACCGATGTATGCCATCACTGTGTTGGGGTTCGCCTTGTGGCTGGCCTTCGGCATCATGAAGGCAGAGTGGCCGATCATAATCACGAATGGCGTCTGTCTCCTGCTGTCAGCCTTCATTCTCACAATGACAGTCCTGCCGCAGGCTGAGAAAGACGCAGTTGCCAAGGCTTTCGACCCCGACGACTAGATTAGCGCTTCCAACTTTTCAGCAGCGGACCTTGGCTCCCATATGCAGGATCCTTGCGCGGACGCCCCACCCTGGGGATCGTTGCGAGCGCACCGCTATGCTGATCCTTGCTCCTACATTCGTCATAAGTCCCAAACGGAGGATACGCGCCGACAACCAAAAAATCATCGGATGCCAAGAGGCATTGGTGCCCGGTGCCTGCCGGGAGGACCGCGACGTCACCGGCCTTCAGCGACAGCGTTCGTCCTTTCTTGCCGCCAAACCGGACTTCAGCATTTCCGCGCGCAATTCCCAGAACCTCGTGTATTTGCGAATGATAGTGAACGTAATCATAGATGCCGTTTCGCCAGCTATCGCCCCGTCCGTTTGCATCGAAAAGCACCTCCATGACGGCTGCTGGATCAAGTCCTTCGGGCAATTCGACGGCGCCGCGATAAACGACGAGCGGCCATGCTGGATGATTGGGCACAAGTCCATCATCCTTGAACCAGAACTCATTCGACTTTCTCTGCCTCACCAATCCGGCGACGATTTCCATGCGCGGTCTTGCGAAACCGGTGACGTTCTCGAGCACCTTCTTGCTGGTTTCCAAAATGCTCATCGACGCTGCCTCTAAAGCAGAGGTTAGTTTAGCCGCTCGCTCAGAGCTCGACCTTTGCGTTGTCGCCCACATTCGGCTTGGCGCCGGTAACGGCCGCAAACACCATCGTTGCGGTAGCCATGATTAGCCCCGGGCTGTCCCACAATTCGCCTTCGTCGGGTTTGACCGTTATCAGACGAATCTCGGGATCATCGGCATTATCCCACCAGGCTGAGTCAGTTTTCTCCCAGAGCTCGGCGATCTTTTCCCTGTCATTTGTCACTGTGGCCGGGCCTGACATCGTGACGTATTTGTAGTGGCTGTTGTCACTCCAGGCCAATGTGACCTTTGGATAGGTCGACAGTTGCTCGCTCTTGGCGCTGTCGTCATTGACGAGGAAGTATATGGCGTTTTCTTCACGGACCACACGCGCAGATAGCGGACGGGCTCGATTGTACTCGCCGTCCCAGGTCACAAACATGCAGACGTCGATGTCCTCGGCGAGTTCCCAGATGCGGTCTGTTGCCTCGGCTGGCGTGAGGTCCGTCTGCTGCTCTCGGCGGTTAGCCATAAGCGTCCTCCTGCGGGTGAATATCCTCGCTTACAACTCACGTCCCGCCACGACGTTCCAACTCACTGGGTCCTTCGGCTTGCTAAAGCGGTGGAACTTTCGAAATTGCCGGAAGTTTGGATGGCAAACGCGAGGCCATGATGGCGGACAAGACGCTTCGAACATCAAAACGGACACCCGAGCAGGACGCAAAGGGTCAGTCGGAAAAGGACCACAAGGGCGGGGGAAGCGATGGCGTCGCCAGCGCCGATCCGCGGGTGATCTCCGGCAAAAAAGACGGCGACGCGACATTCCCTGTCAAGGGACCGAAGAAATAGCTATGAGCCCATTAGTCGGGCATCTGGCGGTGTCATCGATGCGCGGAGACAATTGACGAACGGGCTGAAATCATTTCGCGATGACACTTTGCTACCGTCGACGCGGATCACCTTCAACCCTCAGGAGTTGGACGCGCATCCGCCTGAAGGCGCTAATGGCAGCCTGGAAATCACGCGACCTTTGAAAAGAGAGCGACGTCGCATCTGGCTAAACCATAGCGCCATCGGTGATCGGTTGTGGCAACCCGGCTCTGGTAGAACAGTGAAAGCTGACTGCCATCGATCATCACTGTCGAGTGGCCGTTCTCGCCCGGTTGACCTGGCTCCAGCACCGGGCCGATCGAAACGTAAGGCCCGCTGACCTCGTCGGCGATGGCAAAAAACACCCGTTGCCGGTTTCCCCGAAGGCCATTCGGAAGAAAGCAAGTGGCGTTGAGAAGCACCCGGCCGTCCGGCAGCTCGATCAGTTGCGCGCCCTCAATGCCCCATTCGTAGTCGGGATCATCTCTGGTGTTATGGTGGGGAACATCGTTGTGGTCGAGGATTTTGCCGATCCGCTTCCACGGACCGAACCACGAGTCGGACTGGCTACGTGCCAGATAGATGTCGGGCTGAGGCACCCTGGTGAATTTTGGCATCGCCGAATAAACCAGGTAGCGCCCACCGCCAATGACTGCTGGATGCGGATCGTAAATGCCGTCCTCTTCCGTGTCCGGGATGGCCAGAATGGCCGGACTGAGGACTACCCAATGGAACCCGTCGTTGGAAACCGCATGCTCGCAACGGCCACCCGACTTCATGAATTCCGTCTGAATGAACATGTGGAAGACGCCGCACTCGTGGGTCACACCGGGAGCCGCAACACCAGTGCCGTTGATTGGAAGTTCGATCGGATCATGCTCGGCCCACGGCCCATAAAGATCGGGCGCCGTGGCATGCAAGATTCTCCACGTCTCGGTGGTGACCGTGCCGCTTGACCCGAAGACGTGCCAGACACGGCCATCGAAGACAGGACACGGGTCCTTGAGATCATCCACGCTTTGCGGATGAAACAGTGGAAAAACGTTGGTTTCAAAGTTGATGTTCATGTCAGCCCCGGAATTCGCCTCGGCAGTCGGAGACGCGCAGAGATACAGGCGAATCATTGATGTTAGGCACATTCTATAGCCAACGAGTTGAACGCAAATACGGCAATGCCGCTGTCCACCAGCATTCGTCGTTCAACCACGCTTTCAGTGGCGGCCGGGTCCCGACAGCCGCCCTCGCCTACGCAACCAGATCCCGCTTCGTGCGTGGACCAAGCGGGCGACCGGGCCTTCTTCATTTCAGTTGGAACAACTCACCTGATCGAAAGTTAGGAGCTGGAACTAAGTAGTTCTCTCCATTCGCGATTAACAAATGTTAATCGTAACATAAATAGTGTCACAGAGGGAGTATGTCAATGGAAGCGGCCTTTGGCGGGGTAACCGGCAGTCAATATGTTCGTCGCGAAAATATACTGGTTTGCTTCTCCCACTTACGATGGAATTTTGTTCACCAGCGTCCGCAGCATCTCCTCACTCTCGCATCCGCTCAGCAGCGAGTGGTCTACTTTGAAGAACCCGTTTTCGAAGAATTGCCGCAGCCGCTGATGCGGACGAGCGTGGCATCGGAAAACATTCTGATTGTCACACCAGTGCTGCCGCTTGGCACGTCGGCCGCGAAAGCAGATGCCGTCCAGCGGAGATTTGTGCAGCAGACCATCGCTTCTATGCCGCATAGCCGGCTGATCGCCTGGTACTACACCCCAATGGCTCTTCGCTTTACGGAATTCCTCGACCCAGACATATGCGTCTATGACTGCATGGACGAACTCTCTGCGTTCAGGAATGCGCCCCCCGAGCTGGGCCAGATGGAAAAGGCGCTTCTGCGCCGCGCGGATCTGGTTTTCACCGGTGGTCTAAGCTTGTTCGAGACCAAGCGTCACCTCCATCCCGCCATCTTTCCATTTCCGAGCAGCATCGATGTGAGGCACTTTCACACCGCAAGACGGCCAGGAAGGGACCCAGCCGACCAGGCGGGCATTCCTTCCCCGAGGGTTGGATATTTCGGCGTCATCGACGAGCGGCTGGACGTCGATCTCGTGGCGCTAGCGGCAAAGACAATGCCGGACGTGCATTTCGTCATGCTCGGTCCGGTTGTCAAGATCGACCCTGCAAGCCTGCCGCAAGCCGAAAACCTGCATTGGCTTGGCCCGAAAGCCTACTGCGATCTGCCCGACTATTTGCGCCATTGGGACGCCGGATGGATGCCGTTTGCCCTCAACGAGGCGACGCGTTTCATCAGCCCGACCAAGACGCCGGAATTTCTCGCGGCGGGTCTGCCGGTGATCTCGACGGCAATCGTCGACGTGGTGCGCAGTTACGGTGCTGCCGGGCTGGTGGAAATCGCCGACTGTGACGATCTGGAAATCAAGCTGCGCTCCGTCCTTTCGCGACCGCGTCAGATGCTCCTGCAGCAAGTCGATGCCTATCTTGCGGACATGTCCTGGGAACGGACATGGAATGCCATGGCAGCTCACATTGAGCGCGCCTACCAACGCAAGAAGGTCGTGCCCCTTCGCAGGAGTGCATAGCCATGTTCGATTGGCTGATCGTCGGCGCGGGTTTCGCCGGCAGTGTGCTTGCCGAACGGATAGCGTCGCAGCGTCAGGAAAGCGTTTTGCTGATCGATCGCCGCAGCCATGTGGGAGGCAACGCCTACGACTGCTACAATGAAGCCGGCATCCTCATCCATCGCTACGGCCCGCACATCTTCCACACCAACAGCCAAACGATCGTGGACCACCTTTCGCAGTTCACGCAATGGCGGCCGTACGAGCACAGGGTGTTGGCGGCCGTGGACGGGCAACTGGTTCCCATCCCGATCAATCTCGACACCATCAACCGGCTTTACGGGCTAGACCTGACCTCGGCACAGCTGGAGGATTTCTTCGCGTCGCGACGCGAAACGGTGGAGGATGTCCGAACGGCTGAGGACGTCGTCGTCAGCACCGTGGGGCGCGAGCTCTATGAAAAATTCTTCCGCGGCTACACAAGAAAGCAATGGGGCGTCGATCCCAGTCAGCTGAGCAAATCCGTGACGGCACGAGTGCCGACCAGGACCAACCGTGACGACCGCTATTTCAGCGACAGCTTCCAGAAAATGCCGGCCGGCGGGTACACGCGGATGTTCGAACGCATGCTCGATCATCCGAACATCAAGATCATGCTGCAGACCGACTTCCGTGAAATTCGTGAGAAGATACCGTTCAGGCGCATGGTTTATACCGGCCCGATCGATGAATATTTCGGCTGGCAGCTCGGGCACCTTCCGTACCGTTCGCTTCGTTTCGAGCACGTTACACTGGATTGCGAGCAATTTCAGCCGGTTGCCGTGGTCAATTATCCCCAGACGGAAGATTACACGCGCATTACCGAGTACAAACATCTGACCGGCCAGCAGAGTTCGCGGACCAGCCTGACCTACGAATACCCCACGGACATCGGGGACCCGTACTATCCCGTGCCCCGGCCCGAAAACGAAGTGCTCTACAAGCGCTATGAAGCGCTCGCGGCAAGCTGCCCAGACGTCTGGTTTGTCGGTCGGCTTGCAACTTACCGCTATTACAACATGGACCAGGTAGTCGGACAGGCTCTGGCCACTTTCTCGCGCATCCAAAAAAGCCTCCCGGCCTGGGCGCGCACGGACGAGCCGTTGTTGGCCGAGCCGAGAAGATAGTTTCTTTCAAGACGGAAGATCGGGCGGGTATCAGAAGGAGAAACTCGATGGATACAAACTTCAACTCGGAAAGCCGTGAGATATTTATCGTCGGCTTGCGCAACGCGCACGCCATGGAAAATCAAGCGCTGTCGATCATGAAGCCTCAGGTCGAGCGTATAGAGAACTATCCGGAGGTGGCCGATCGCTTGCGCCGGCACATTCAGGAAACCGAAGGCCAGATCACGAGACTCGAGTCCGTCCTGGAGGGCCTTGGCGAGGAGCACTCCACCCTCAAGGACACTGCCTTGTCGATGGTTGGCAGCGTGGCCGCCATTGGACATTCGATGGCCGGCGACGAGATCATCAAGAACAGCCTGGCGAATTTCGCATTCGAGAACTACGAGATCGCTGCCTACAATTCGCTGCTGGTACTGGCCGACGCCGGGGGCTTCCAGGATGCTGAAAGGGCCCTCAAGCAGAACCTGAACGAAGAGGAAGCCATGGCCAACTGGCTCAAGGAAAATCTGAGCGACGTTACCATGCGATATGCCAGGCTGCGCGAGGCTGGGGCGACTGCAAAAAGCTGATGCACCGCACCGGCGCGGGCGGCGTTTCGAGACAGACGCTCGCCCGCCCCTCCCTCGTTTTAGGCCTCTTCAAGGTGTCGTGTCCGCCACGAGAAGACCTTGCTGACGGGCCAGTTCATCTGCTGTGGGTTTGCGCAGGTGTCGCCTGCCGTCAGCCTGGATGACGGAAAACAAACCGACCTCGGCATGTCGCGAATTGTCCCAGCCCGGGTAGGCCGTTATCGGGTACAGGCAAATACCCTCGATCGGCGCTCCGAGACTGATTGCGGAACGCACCTCGTCGCAGACATAATGGAGCCAAGCCGGCCCGCCGGATCCCTCGGAGCCGGTCTCCGCAATGAACATCGGCTTGCCGTATCGATGAGCAACTTCTAGCAACATTTCCGACAGGGCGCGGTACTCGTGGTGTCCCATCGGAATCGTCGGCCCGTTTACGTACCATTGATTGTGCGGATAAAAATTCAAGCCCACGACATCGACAACATCTTCGCTCCCGCCCAACTCAGGTTCGACGCGGCCCAGCAACATGTCGTAAGCTTCGAACTGCCCCTGTCGGGCGTTTTCGGCCCGGCGCCGTTCGCTGCGGGTTCGGTCGCGAGGGGCGATATGGATAAGCGGCTCGGCCCAGACAAATCTGCAGGCGGGGTCGATCTCCCGCATTGCACGAACACCCGCGATGGCGGCCTTCACGAGGTGCCGCTTGAACCATCCACGTTTGTTCGGCCCCACGCGCGGGAAATAGCCGACCTCAACAGCCCATGCGAAAAAGGAGATTTCGTTGATGGGACACAACAGAGGCGATGTTCCGGTGATCGAACGGTGTACCTTGACGGCTTCTGCCGCGAACGAGGCATAGGCGTCGATGAAATGCAGCGAGCCCTGATCGACATGGTCCGGAGATCCGTAGTGAAAGATGTCCCAGATTACCTGAACACCTGCCGATCGGGCTGCCTCCACCATTGGCGCCCAACTTGACCAGTCATAGGTTCCGGGAGCGGTTTCGATCAAATGCCAACGCAGGCCGTCGCGGATGGTGCGAAGGCCGAGTTCGGCGCAGCCGCGGTAGTCGCCCAGGGCATGCAAATTATGCGAGGTCGCACGAATAAGATCGAGGCGAACGCCGTCCTTGCGCCGGTGCGAGGAGCATTCAAAGCCTGCCATGAAAAAACTGGCGAAGCGCGAAGCTTCCGGAACCGAGGCCTCCGTCTGGCGTCCCACTTCGCTCATTTTTCGAAGTCTCCTTTGGGCAATCGGCTTCGAACTCGGCCGCCTTGTCCGGACCGGGAACCGCGTTGGCGAAATACCGAATTCAGTCGGGCGCGCCCCATGTTCGTTGCTCAGTCCAGCTCGTCCTTGCGTGGCCGGGTAGTGCCGAACCCATTGGTAGAGCCTTTGTTCCGGTGGTGAACTGTCCGGGCGCCGCGTGCAAATGAGGAACAAGGAGGCCCGTCCCAAGTTCGGGGCGATGTACAGCCGCCGTCATCCACTCGAGCGGCTGCTCGGCAACAACAGAGGCATGGGATCACATGACCGTTCAGATTCGACTTTCCGAGATCGACCACGCCAGGCGCGAGGATCGTGGCGACGGCGCTTGGAGCATCGCACCGGACCTGGGTTACTTGCGGCTAGCAATCGTCAATGTCGTGTTCTTCGGCGCACCGGGCAGCGGAGATCGGAACTGGGTGCTGATCGATACCGGGTTGCCGACGTCTCGCAGCAGCATTCTAGCGGTCGCGGAAAAGCGGTTCGGCGTTAACGCACGGCCGGCTGCAATCATCCTGACCCATGGCCATTTCGACCATGTGGGAACGGTTCTAGAACTCGCAAATGGCTGGGACGTGCCTGTCTTCGCCCATCCACTCGAGCACCCCTATTTGGACGGCACCACATCCTATCCGCCACCGGATCCCTGGGTTGGGGGTGGACTGATGGCGCTGCTTTCACCGCTTTTTCCACGCGGGCCAATCGATCTTGGCAGCCGTTTGCAACCCTTGCCCGCCGATGGATCGATCCCCGGAATGCCCGGATGGCAATGGCTGCACACACCCGGACATGCCCCTGGGCATATCTCGCTCTGGCGCGAGCAAGACCGCTCGCTCATCGTAGGAGACGCTTTCATCACCACCGGTCAGGAGTCGGTCTATGAAGTCGCCATTCAGGATCTCGAGATGCACGGTCCGCCGCGCTATTTCACGCCAGACTGGGATGCAGCGGAAAGGTCCGTGAAGCATCTGGCTGCCTTGGGCCCCCAGATGGTCATCAGTGGGCACGGCGCGGCTGCTGCGGGAGTGGGCATGCGTCAGGCTCTCGACAACCTGGCTGAGCGGTTCAGGGTATTCGCCGTCCCGCCGAAATTGAAATTCGTGCGCGAGCCAGCGTCGCCGATAGCTAGGCCAATCGAGCCGCCATCGTTCTGAAATTATGGTCGGATTGGCCAACGCGGGACCATCGGACAGAGTAACTCGGTCCAGCGGAACAAACCCGGCCGGCGACAGTTGGGGCACTCGCACAGGGGGCGACACCCTGCGAAGTGCCGCGAGGTTCCGCGCCATGGGGAGGCTCAGATGGAAACCCGATGAACGCATGCCCCTAGCACGCGTTCCCGCAAAGAGAGATTGCAGAGCCGGTGTTGTTGCCATCCAGCCCTAAGTTGACACGCCAACTGCTCTGGATCCTCGGAGGCGCATTCTTGCCCGGTTGCGCGGGGGGAGTGCTCGATCCCCAAGGACCAATTGGCGTCGGCAATCGCACGATCCTTTTGAACTCGCTGGCGGTGATGCTGGTGATCGTTGTTCCCACGCTTGTTGCACTTCTGGCATTCGCCTGGAAGTTCCGCGCCTCGAACAGCAACGCCCGCTATAACCCGGAGTTCACCTATTCGGGACGCGTGGAGTTGATCGTCTGGTCGATCCCGACGCTCACCATCCTGTTCATTGGCGGTCTGATCTACTACGGATCGTATCAGCTCGATCCGCGCAAACCGATCCCTTCTAGCCAGCCGCCGCTCGACATTCAGGTGGTGGCGCTCGACTGGAAATGGCTGTTCCTCTATCCCGAGCAGGGCGTGGGTGCTGTCAATCAACTGGTTATCCCCGCCGGTGTTCCAGTGCGTTTCAAATTGACCTCGGCCAGCGTGATGAACACGTTCTTCGTGCCCCAGCTTGGCAGCATGGTCTACGTCATGAACGGCATGCAGACCGAATTGCATCTGCAGGCCGACCGCGAGGGCAGCTTTTTCGGCCAGTCGGCGCACTTCAGCGGCG
Organism: Mesorhizobium sp. M0030; assembly: GCF_040323695.1. Classification (NCBI taxonomy): domain Bacteria; kingdom Pseudomonadati; phylum Pseudomonadota; class Alphaproteobacteria; order Hyphomicrobiales; family Phyllobacteriaceae; genus Mesorhizobium; species Mesorhizobium sp. M0030. Next base: position 216,802 of record NZ_JAMYVE010000007.1, read on the forward strand.
ACGGCTTCTCGGATATGAATTTCAGTGTGAGCGCGGTTTCAGCCGATGCCTTCACCCGCTGGGCGTCATCGCTGCGTGGCGGGGGCGGCGTGCTCAACGCCAACGCCTATCGCGAACTCGCCCGGCAAAGCACAAATGTGGCGCCGGCTTCCTTCGGTCATGTCCAGCCTGGGCTGTTCGAAGCGGTCGTTCAGCAGACGCTCCCACCGGGTCCGGGGCCTGCTGAGAGCGCAGCCAGCGGCGAGCCACAGGTGAGCCCAAGGGCATTACCCGCGGCGGCGGCAACGATGACCCATCATCCACAAGGCGCAGAATGACGATGCTGGGCAAGCTCGACTGGTCGGCCGTTCCTTTCGATCAACCCATCCCCCTCGGCGCAGCCCTTGGCGTCTTTCTGGCAGCAGCCGCCGTGCTTGGCTGGATAACGGTGAAGGGGTACTGGCCATATCTGTGGAGCGAGTGGATAAGCTCGGTCGACCACAAGCGCATCGGCGTGATGTACATTGGGCTGGCGATGCTCATGCTTCTTCGTGGTTTTATCGATGCTATCATGATGCGCACACAACAGGTGCTGGCGATTCACGGGCCGGGCTACCTCCCGCCGGAGCATTACGACCAGATCTTTTCCGCGCACGGCACGATCATGATCTTCTTCGCCGCGATGCCGTTCATGATCGGCCTGATGAATTTCGTCGTGCCGCTGCAGCTTGGCGTACGCGATGTCGCTTTTCCGACGCTCAATTCCGTCAGCTTCTGGCTGACGGCTTCCGGAGCCCTGCTGGTCAACATCTCGCTTGTGATCGGCGAGTTCGCGCGCACCGGCTGGCTGCCCTATGCCCCTTTGTCGGAAACCACCTACTCGCCGGGCGTCGGTGTCGATTATTATCTGTGGGCGATCCAGATCTCCGGCGTCGGCACGCTGCTCACCGGTGTCAACCTGGTGACGACTATCCTCAAGATGCGGGCGCCGGGAATGGGCTATCTGCGAATGCCGATGTTCTGCTGGACCTCGCTCGCGTCCAACCTGCTCATTGTCGCAGCCTTCCCGATCCTTACCGCCACGCTCGCAATGCTGACGCTGGACCGGTATCTCGGCTTCCACTTCTTCACCAACGAAGCCGGTGGAAATCAGATGATGTTCGTCAACCTGATCTGGGCGTGGGGCCATCCCGAAGTATACATCCTGGTGCTTCCCGCCTTCGGAATCTTTTCCGAGATTTTCTCGACTTTTTCATCGAAGCCGCTGTTCGGATACCGTTCGATGGTCGCGGCCACGATGTTCATCTGCATCGTCTCGTTCATGGTCTGGCTGCATCACTTCTTCACTATGGGTGCCGGAGCGGACGTTAATGCCGCCTTCGGCATCGCCACGTCGGTCATTGCCGTGGGAACCGGTGTGAAAATCTACAACTGGCTCTTCACCATGTATGGCGGGCGCGTTCGTTTCGACACGCCGATGCTTTGGGCACTGGCTTTCGTGACCACCTTCACCGTCGGCGGCATGACTGGCGTCCTGCTTGCCGTCCCGCCGGCCGACTTCGTGCTACACAATTCCCTTTTCCTCGTCGCGCATTTCCATAACGTCATCATCTCGGGCGTGTTGTTTGGAGCATTCGCCGGCTTCACCTACTGGTTCCCCAAGGCGTTCGGCTTCCGTTTGCACGAAGGCTGGGGAAAAGCGGCATTTTGGGTCACCTTGGCCGGCTACATGCTGGTCTTCGTACCGCTCTATATTGTCGGTCTGCTCGGCATGACGCGGCGCCTGCAACATATCGATATGGACCTTTGGGCGCCGTGGCTGGTGGTGGCCGCTTTCGGCGTGGTGGTGATGATCGCCGGCGCGGCGCTGCAGATCACACAGCTTTTCGTTTCGATCCGGTATCGCGACAAGTTTCGCGACGAAACCGGCGACCCGTGGGACGGGCGTTCGCTGGAGTGGTCGACATCTTCTCCTCCTCCTGTCTTCAATTATGCACGGCTGCCTCACGTGGAAGACGAAGAGCCCTACTGGAGCATCAAGCAACGAGGGATCGAACAGAGCGCGGACGAGGAAAAGGCATATGAGCCGATCGAGATGCCTCGCAACAGCCCGACTGGCTTCGTCACCGCCTTCTTCAGCACACTGATCGGCTTCGCGCTGATCTGGCATATATGGTGGCTGGCGATCGTCGGCTTCATCGGCGCCTACGCAACCTTCGTCGTATTCGCCTGGCGCGATCATGGAGATTACGAGATCCCTGTCGACGAGGTCGCCCGCATCGATCATGACCACAAGGCAGCCCAGTTTGCCTGGCTGCGCGGGTGGGAGCGCCCGGCATGAGCGATCACGCATTCTCCGGCGACATCAGCGCCGGCACCCAGGCACGGGGCCCGTATCGGCTTAATCACACCGGTCGGCATGCGGTGCGCTCTGCGACGGGCCACGGAGAAGGCGGCCCGGCCTCAAAGTTCGTCACGGTGACCTACGGCTTCTGGATCTTTCTCCTGTCCGACATCATCATGTTCTCGGCATTTTTCGCCGCCTACGCCGTGCTCGCCAAGGCAACCGCCGGCGGACCGACAGGCAAGGATCTGTTCGAACCGACACGGGTTGCGGTCCAGACGGGCCTTCTGCTCACTTCGAGCTTCACCGGCGGCGTGGCAACACTCGCCACCCGTCGCAGATCAATGGCTGCCACGCAGTTCTGGCTTCTCGTCACGGGGTTGCTCGGGGCAGCGTTCCTGTTCCTGGAACTACAGGAGTTCGCGGCAATGATCGGCGAGCAGGCAGGCCCCTCGCGCAGCGCATTTCTTTCTGCCTTCTTTGCGCTCGTTGGCTGCCACGGTGCCCACGTCGGTCTCGGCCTGCTCTGGCTGGGAACGATGATGGCGCAGCTGTGGGTCAAGGGCTTTCGGCCCGACATTTTGCGGCGGCTCCACTGCTTCGGGCTCTTCTGGCACGCCCTCGACATCATCTGGGTTGCCATCTTCACCCTGGTCTATCTGCTGGGAGCATCGTCATGACCGAGATCGAGAGCAAGACCGGCGAGTTGCAGGACCGCCGCGATTCAGCGCCGGGCGAGGAACACATAAGCGAGCACGAAACGGCTGGGGGCCTCTCGGGCTATGTGCTCGGCTTCGGCCTGGCCATCCTGCTCACAATCGCGACATTCCTGGCGGCGCGAACCGATCTGATTTACCAGCCCGCGGTCATCTCGGCCCTGGTGGTGCTCGCCGTTGCGCAGATGGGGGTGCATCTTGTCTTCTTTCTCCACCTGACCACCGGGCCGGACAACACCAACAACATCCTGGCGCTGGCCTTCGGCGTGCTGATCGTCGCGCTGGTGGTTCTGGGCTCTATCTGGATCATGGCCCATCTGAATGAAAACATGGCTGCCATGACACCCCATCAAGCCGGAACCATGCCTTGAACGCTCCCCTGCGAACGCACGGCCGCCCGCAGCGCCATTCGCACCGATGGCCCAGGAGACAAAAGGGTCGTTAGATCTCGTGCTTTGGCTGGGCTGCACGTAGGGCATCAAGCGCTAAGCGAACGGCGTCGATGCCTGAGACGCTGGGCTGGATCGGCCTGAAAATCAGGCGGCCGTTCCGGCAGTCCAGGCCCAACGCCTTGCTGTTCCGCCGTTGGGACGCCGACCGCTTGTTCCGAGGGGTGATCGCGATAGCCTCGGGACCCACATCGACTTTGCCGACGCCCAATTCCCACGCTGCTATTCGCAACCTGGTAAATTCCAGCAAAAGGGCTACTTCGCCAGGCATGTCTCCAAAGCGGTCCTCGAGCTCTTCGCTGAATGTATCGAGGTCCGGCTCCGAACGGATGCGGGAGAGCCGCGCATAGAGGCCAACGCGCACCGTAGGCTCGTCGACATAGCTCTCGGGAAAAGCCCCCTTTCCCGAGCCATTGATCTCGGCAAGTTGCTTGCCGAAGTCGGCCCCTCCGCCAGCCGCCGAGACCGCCCGCTCCAGCAAGTGCTCGTACAAGCCCACTCCGATCAGCTTCATATGCCCGGCCTGGTCTTCGCCGAAAAGATCTCCGGCGCCACGCAGGTCGAGGTCTCTTTGACTGATTGCCAGGCCGGAGCCGAGCCGATCGAGCGCAAGCATCGTCGAAAGCCGGGCCTTGGTGCCTTCGGCCAGTTCAACGCCAGGTTGGGTCAGAAGAAACGCTACGGCCTGCACCGCCCCCCTTCCGACCCGGCCCCGCAGCTGGTGCAACTGCGCCAGACCGAACCGGTCGGGGCGCCAAACGATGATGGTGTTGGCCCGCGGCACATCGAGGCCGCTCTCGATGATATCGGTGCTCAACAAAATGTCGCCATCACCGTCGGCGAATCCGACCATGACTTCGTCCAGCTGTCTCCCCTTCATTTCACCATGCGCCGTCTTGACCCCGAGTTCCGGCACCAGTCTGTTCAGTTGGTCACAGGCCTGGGCAATATCCTCGATCCGCGGGACCACGAAAAAGCTCTGTCCACCCCGGTGAAATTCACGCAGGAGGGCCGCGCGCACCGATGCTGGATCGAACGCTGCCAAGATCGTGCGAACGGGACGTCTTTTGGCGGGCGGAGAGTTTAGAACGCTGACGTCCTGGATGCCTGACAACGCCGATTGCAACGTCCGGGGTATCGGTGTGGCGGTCATGCTCAGCGTATGGAGGCGAGGCGCCATGGTCCGCAGCGCGCGCTTCAACTTGACCCCGAACCGGTGCTCCTCGTCGATCACCAGCAGTCCAAGATTGGCGAAGGTGACGCTCTTGGACGCCAGGGCCTGAGTACCCACAACGACCGTAACCTGGCCGCTTCGCAGACCCTCTTTTGCCGCTCTCGCGTCCGCTGCCCCGACCATCCTTGAAAGGTGGGCGACCTGCAGGCCAGTTCCTGCGAAGCGGCGGCTGAACGTCTCATAGTGCTGCCGTGCCAACACCGTTGTCGGCGCTATGATAGCAACCTGTTTCCCGCAGAGAGCGGCGGCGGCGCAAGCACGCAGGGCGACCTCTGTCTTGCCGAAGCCGACATCGCCGCAGACGAGCCGGTTCATTGTTCTTCCCGACGAAAGGTCATCGAGCACAGCGCGGATGGCGGCCGCTTGGTCGGGCGTCTCCGTATAGGGAAATTTCGCCGCAAAACGAGCCAAGTCCGTGCGGGAGGGCTTCATGATCTCGGCAGGCTGGCTGGACCTGATTTTGGCAAGACTCAAGAGGCGCTTGGCCAGCCTGTCGATCTCGCGCAACGCAGCTTCGCGTCGCTTCGGCCAGCCCTCGCCGTTGAGGCGATCAAGCGACACTGCCTCCGGTTCCGAGCCGTAGCGCCATATTCGTCCAAAGTCGTCGACCGGAACCAGCAAGGAAGCCCCGCCATGATATTCCAGTCTGACGACATCCTGTTGCTGGCCAGCCAACTCGACCTGTTCGACCGCGGCGAGCACGCCCAGGCCATGGTCTTCATGGACGACGACATCGCCAATGCGCAACTCGGGTTCGAGTATGCCCGTGGTCGCGCTCCCGTTCGCCTTCAACGCGGGACCAAACAGGTCGGATGCGGCCACCACGGCGATATTGGATTGCGCGTCGACAAACCCTTCGTCGAGGACGAATTCAGCCTTGAGAAGAGAGCCCCTTGCGGCCGAAAGGATTTGCGGCAAGTCGGCCGCTTCCTCTGCCCGCCGGCCTAGTCTCCTATCGAGCAGGCGATCTGCTCGCTGCAATTCAGAGGCATCGCCGGTGAACACTACTCTGACTCCGGCGCTCGTCTGCCTTGTGACGAATTCCGCGAAATCATGCCCGGGTCGGGCCTGGCGGAAGAATTTGGGAACTCCCACGGCAGAAACGGCAAGTCTCACGCAGCAGCGGTTAAGCAGAGCAGCGTCCCACTCTTCACGGGATAGGTAAAATCGTCCCGGCAAAGGTTTTTTCGTTCCGGCTGCCTCCTGCCTGGCACGACGTGCATCCTCGACCAGATCCAGAACTCTGCCGAGCGGCTGCCCGTCGGTCCCTTCAAGGAAGGAGATCGAGGCGCTGGAAGCCGCATCGAAGACGGACGGCATAGCGCCATACGATGCGGCCAGGCGCTCTTCCATCGACGTCGCGCGCATCGCTGTCAGCTCAGGATGCTCACCAGCTTTAAAGATCAGCTCGGATGCCGGTCCGACCGTAACCGAGTCTCGAACCTGATCGCTGAGCTGACTGAGCGGGTCGTAGGTCTTGAGCTGGCGGATGCAGGCATCGGGACCAACGATGACGCGAACGGGGCCATCCGCGCCAGCAGGGAAAATATCGATGAGATCGCCCCGAAAGGCTATCTCACCCGGTTCGTCGACCCTCTCGTCGACGACATAGCCAATGGCTTCGGACCTGGTTCTGAAATCGTCACGGTCGAGCTTTTGTCCCACCTCCAGAATTGTGAAACCGCCAGCGATGACCGGAGCAGGCGGCACCCGCTGCAGAATGGCTTCGAGCGACATCACAGCGATGCGCGGGCGATCCGGCTTCGTTGCGATCTCACGCAACGCACGAAGCCTTCGCCCCATATTGGCGCGTGTGGGCCACACCCTGTCGTAGGGCAGGCAATCCCAGGACGGCAGCAAGATGATATCCGCGTCAGGCAGGAACTGACGCAAGGCGCCGGCGATCTCCTCGGCACTGCGTTCCGAGGGAGCTATATGGATGATGTGCTTGTCCCGACTGGTCTCCAGGCCACGGGCCAGCGCTACCGCGATTGCTGAGGATGGCGGTCCGCCGTGCCCTATCGCAGACCCGCTGTCATCCGTGTGATCGATTTGTTCGACATCCGTCCGCGAAATATGCCTGTTCACTGAAATCTCACCTTGCCACTGAGACAACGTCAGCGGAGCCACCCCGTTCCTGGTGGCGCATCAAAGAGTTCCAGGACGGGCTGCGGGTGCAGCCCTCGAAAGGGCGGAGCGAAGGGTCAAAGCTGCGCCGTGATCGGCGAACTCCTGGGGCTGGCTGCCCAGCGGGACAATTTCTAACCGAGCCTATGTCATAGGTTAATGCATTGCTGCCTGGCTCACCTATGGCTGTCCTAAAAAACTGGTGCTTGGATCATTCCGGGATCTTCAACCACCCTCGACGCTGGCAAAACGCCCCAGGCACGGGACCATGCCGCACGGCGGCGCCTTCTGCCGCCGCGCATATGTCCCCATGCCAATCGGAACTTTTGGCGCGGATAATAGTTCGATCACCAACATCAGCCAGGTAGTCAATTTGTTCCCCACCTCATCCTCGGATGTACTCATTCGCAAGCTTCAGACCATCTCGGATCTTCGAGAGGCCGACATCGGCGTTCTGAAAGGCATTCCGATCCAGGAGAAGGAATATTCGGCCAACCACGATCTGGTGCGTGAGGGCGACCGTCCTGTTTACTCGTTTGTCGTTCTTGATGGCTTGGTCGGTTCCACCAAACATACGGGCGAAGGAAAGCGACAAATCACATCATTCTTCGTCGCCGGCGACATTCCTGATCTGCATGGGCTGCATCTGTCGGTCATGGATTGTAACTTCTCGACCCTTACGCCGGCGCGAATAGGTTTCATGCGGCATGACACCCTGCGTGCCGTTTGCGACCAGCACCCTCGCATCGCCACCGCTTTTTGGCGGTCGACGTTGATAGATGCCGCGATTTACAGGGAGTGGGTCATCAATGTGGGAAGACGCGAGGCATACACCCGCATGGCTCACATCCTGTGCGAACTGATTTTTCGCTTGCGCTCCATGGGGCGCATTGAGGATCACGTGGCGGATATCCCCATTACACAGGCGGCCCTTGGCGATGCACTGGGTTTGTCCACGGTCCACGTCAACCGGATGCTCCAGGAACTACGACGCAGAGGCCTCATTGCCACCTCGGGATCAAAAGTTCACGCACTGGACTGGGCCGGCCTCACTCACGCAGGAGATTTCGACACGACCTACCTGCACCAAAGGAACCCCGCAGATTAGCAGTGACGGAAGCTCTCCGATGGCACGATTTTTCTTCGACAGCGGCGATGGCGATCTCATCTTCGAAGACGAAATAGGTGTCGAATGCGCTGGCCTCGAAGAGGTCCGCCGCGCGGGATTCGAGGGCCTTGTCGACCTCACGAGAGAGTCACTGAAGAGCGTCGACGGGCAGCAATTGTTTATCGAAGTGCGCGATGAAAATGGCGCCAAGATTTTGCGGCTGAGCCTCTCGCTTCGGGTAAAATCGAACGTATAAATTTGCACTCTACGCGCAGCGTTAGGCGAGCGGACTGGGACTGCAAACATCCACTGGCATGTCGTGTCTCAAAACCAGGGCCACTTTTGAGCGACATGCATTAACCCATAGATTGTGCCTCGATTTGTGTACAGGACGGGGAACCATCAAAGAGCCGCCGAGTTCGTCCAACGGACAAGCTCGGAATCTAACATGGAAGAAATCGGCAAGGCACAACAAAAGGTCATAGCCCGCCTCATACGGGAGTGGATTTCATCGGACGCCAATCGTCGCCAGCTTCGCCAGTTGCTGGATTTGCCGACAGATGCGGACATGCCCAGCGAGCATCGGTCATTGCTTGACGAACTCGACCGAAAGCTCAACCAATGAGCGCCCCTGCTTTCGGGAGGGCTTCCGAGTGGATGCGAGCCGGTGGCGAGGGAAAGGAGCTGAGGTCGACATCTGGTTGAGACCGCCGACATTTGACTCAAGCAGACGCGAACGCTTTACGCCGGACGGCGCCGATTGGCCGAAGAAAGAATGTTCGGTGGTTTCGTGGAGCCGCGGTCCGATTTCTAGAGGTGAGTTTCTGCACCTTGCTGCGCGTTTAAAAGTTGAGAAACGGCAGTTATGATCTGCGGCAGAAAAAAGGGCTTGGTGATCATTATGCTGTTGGGCACACCTTCCGCTCCCCAGTGTACCGCGCTGTCGCCACTGATATAGACAACCGGGATGGTCGAGTTGGACCTTCGCAAGTGCCGAGCGACCTCCCACCCCGACTGTCCTGCTCCCAGACGGATGTCCGTGAGCACGGCCTTGAACTTGGTCGGATCGGGGTCGAAAGCCGCCAGCGCCTCGGCGGCACTCCGAGTGCCGACGACCTGGAAGCCGGCCTCCTCCAAAGCTGACTCGAGGTCGAGCAGGATCATTGTCTCATCTTCGACGATCAGAACAGCACCTTCGCTCATCCGGAATCTTCCCAAGCCGCCACCGCTAATACGATTTCGGCGTCAACTTGGTTCCATCTGACGCGCAGCAGCCTGTTGGTTATCGAAGTTCTACGCTGCTTCGATTGCGCGGCGGACTTGTGACGTCGGGAACCCACCCTGGAGAACGCCGACGCCGGCTTAGCTGCTTGGACAGCCCTGGACAATGAGGCTGATTACAGGCTGCAGCCGACGCTGAACCGTTGCCGGCGAGGTCGCTTTGATCAAGCGTTCTCCTGATCTTCAGAAGCTTGCTGGATTTGCGTCATCACCTTTTGGGGATCGACATTCTCGGCGAGTTCCGGCAGCTCTTTGTCGGCCGGGGTCGAGATATTCAGACGCGCCGTCAAGGCAGCCACCATCTCGATCAGCCGCGTGGTTTCATGTTCGTTCAGAAGGCTGATCTGCAAATCCAGTTCGGCTCGCCGCTCGCTGTGTGCGGCCATTCTGTTCTGATTGATCAGCACAAAGGTAGACAGGAAGATTGCCTCAACCGAGGCGACCATGGCCAGGATCACGAAAGTCGGGTCCCAGGCTGGGACGGCTGGTATCGCGCCAAGGTTCGCCAGGACCCAGACGACAAGAATTGCAAGGTGCAGATAGACGAAAGTCATGCTTCCCGCGAAGCGCGAAACAGCGCCGGCGACCCACGCTTGAACGCCTTGGTGCTCCTCTTGCTGTCGCCTGTGCTCCACCAGGGCCTGTATGTTCTGGTGGAGCACCGACTGCATGTCGGCTGGACGTTGGTCGCTCATTTGAAAGCCCCGTTTGGAGATCATTCCGTGCAAGCGGCGTCGCTTATCGCCGGTGGCTCCCGCGAGGCCGGATCTGCCTTGAACTCGTCGGCACGCGACTTGGGTCGCTGCCGACGGCCCGCTTGGAACAAGGCGTGCCGGCCTGCAATAGTGTGCACCATGCCAACCACCGCTTGCGGGGCGCTCTGATGAACCATATGGCCGGCCCCCGGAACCACCTCAAGGAGAGACCCACCGACTTCCGCGTGCAAGCGTCGTGCATCGCGTTGCGCGTCGAACAAACGATCCCCGGATCCCGCCATGATGCCGGTGGGCACGGCAATGTCCCTATAGTTGGCTTTTCCCAAGAGGGACGCGGCCAGCATCGATGCTGTGTCCAGAGAAACCGCCCGCAGTTGGGAAGGGCGGCTGGCGACATCTTTGGCCAGTGCGGCGAAGTCGCTGGCGACGACGGCGGGTTTAAAGATCTTCTCCATTGCCCAATGCCAGGCAAGCCTTACAAGCGGGGGCAGCAAGGTGTGACGAAACGCGGTGCCGATCACAGGCAATGCAGGGAGTGCGGCCAGTGCAAGATCCAGCCGCGGTGGCGGATAGTAGTAACCCGAGACCAGCACGATGCCGGCGACCGATGGAGAATGCCTTCGCGCCAACTCGAGGGCGATCCAAGCTCCCCAGGAATGTCCAAGCACGAGGTATTTCTCTATACCCAGCCCGCAGGCGGCGGCATGTATAAGGTCGGCTTGGTCGCGAGCGGACCAACGCCGGCCGCGCGGCCGTGAGCTTCGCCCAAAACCGGGACGATCAAATGCAATCACCCGGTAGGTCTTTGCCGCCTCATCGAAGATGCCGCTCGACTTGAAATCCTCCGCCATGGATCCATTGCCATGCAGGAGAAGCAGCGGCATGCCGGTTCCGGCTTCGATAAAATGCAGGCGCAGACCATCGATCTCCATCACACGTCCGCACGCCCGGCCGGCAATCGCACGTTTGGCGCGGATGGCGTTGTATGCCGCCAGCACCGCCAACGAGGCCGCGAGCAACCCGGTCGCGAGTTTCGGTCCATCTCTGTCGAACGCCATGCCCGTGCCTGTTGGAAACTATCTGCCGACCCCAACTCTCGGGGCGAAAGCTTGTTCCGCCAGACAAGACAACGCTGTACAACCGGCTCAAGCGGCTAAAGTAGGCCTTCTCCATGGAGTTGGGACCGTTAAGCCTGGGCAGCGCTGCTGCCTCCCATTTTCCAATCACCCTGCCAACGTGCGCGCACGGCAATCATCAGCATGGCCGCTTCCGTCATCCCGGTCTGGAAAAGTCTGACCAGCTCTCTCGCGATGGATTCTGCCGCGGTAGTGTCCGACGAAATCTCAAATTCCTGACACACAGCGCGTCGAAGACCGACCGAAGCGTTTTCAGGTCGTCTGGATAGAGAGCGTCCGTATTCGTAAGAATGGGTCGGTCAAGCATCAAACGTGAAGTGCGGTTCGGGCACCCAGCCAGAGGGAGCTCGTCAAGTGCCCGCTGGTTTCCCCTTTATCCGCCACCGCGCGCCAAGCTGTCATTAACCTATGACCGGTGCGGCGTGTTCGGCTGACCGGCCCGCCAAAGAAACTGCCGTCCTGCGGGGAACTCTTGGCCGCAGACTGCATTTAAGTCCGGGCAAAACGGGGGCGAAATGGGGGCCACTTCAAGCAATCCGCGATCTGAACTGCAGCGCTTCGAGCTTTTGGCAGCGCTGGGCGACCGTATTCGCGAGATTACGGATCCCGCAGAACTGGCCTACGCAGCCGCGGAACTGCTGGGGAACCATTTTGGCATCAGCCGAGCCGGATACGGCACGATCGATCTAGAGAAAGAAACGATCACCATTGACAGGGACTGGAACGCGCCAGGCATCAAAAGCCTGGCTGGGACGCTGAATTTCAGGAATTACGGCTCGTATATCGAGGATTTGAAGCGAGGCGAAACCGTTGTCTTTGAAAACGCTGAGACAGATCCGCGAACCAGCAGCCATGCGGAGGCACTCAAAGCCATCAGCGCCCAATCCGTCATCAACATGCCCGTTACCGAGCATGGCGGGCTGGTGGCGCTGTTATACCTGAACCACTCCGCGCCCAGACGCTGGGCGACGGAGGAAGTAGCCCTCATTTCGGCAGTCGCGGACCGGACGCGTACGGCGATAGAACGCCTTCGCGCCGAACTGGCCCTGCGTGAGAACGCCGAACGCCTTGCTTTTCTCGACCGCCTCGGCAGGGAGATAGCCCTCGCGGCCGACGCCGATGCTGTCATGCAGATCACCACTCGGCTCCTCGGCGAACATCTTGGCGTCTCGATTTGCGCCTATGCCGACATGGAGCAGGACCAAGACCATTTCACCATCCGCGGCGATTGGAGCGCACCTGGCTCGCCCAGCATCAGGGGATATTACAGTCTTGCCGATTTCGGTCGCCTGGCTGTCACCAACCTCAGCGCCAACAAGCCGCTTATCATCAACAACAACCTTGAGGAAATTGCTCCCGAGGAAGCGAAGACCTTTCAGGATATCGGGATAACGGCAACCATCTGTATGCCTTTGGTCAAACAAGGCCGACTGACTGCCCTGATGGCCATCCACGACAAGCAGCGCCGCGTCTGGTCGCAACGCGAACTGTCCTTGCTGACCGAGGTGACGGAGCGGTCCTGGGCTCACATCGAGCGCGTTCGCTCGGAACAGGCGGCACGGGCCAGCGAGGAGAGGCTGAGGCTTGCCACCGACGCGGCCGCTATTGGCACCTGGGATTACGATCCCATCAGCGGAGTGCTGCGTTGGGACGACCGGTGCAAAGCCCTTTTTGGTTTGCCGCCGGACGCGGAGGTGACATATGAAAGCGCCTTCCTGGCGGGCCTCCACCCGGAAGATCGCGCACGGGCCGACGAGGCCGTACGCCAGTCGCTCGCGCCGGGCACCCCCTCCCGCTACGACATCGAATACCGGACGATCGGCCTTCGGGATGGCAAGGAGCGCTGGATTGCCGCAACGGGGGAAGCGCTTTTCCAGTCCGGCCGTGCGATCCGCTTCATCGGCACCGTGGTTGATGTCACCGCGCGAAAGCGGGTGGAGCATCAGCTTCAGTTGATGAACGCTACTGCGGCAGCCGTGGCGGCCGAGCTTGACGTGGAGCGAATTGTCCAGACGGTAACCGATGCCGGCGTCGTGCTGTCGGGCGCACAATTTGGAGCTTTCTTCTACAATGTGATCGACGACAAGGGCGACAGCTATGTGCTCTACGCCCTTTCGGGGGCACCTCGTTCTGCTTTCGAAAACTTTCCCATGCCGCGCAACACCTCGGTGTTCGAGCCCACTTTCCGCGGCACAAGCGTGGTGCGTTCCGACGATATCCTCACCGATCCGCGTTACGGAAAGAACTGGCCCCGCAAGGGAATGCCGGAGGGCCATCTGCCGGTGCGTTCCTATCTCGCCGTGCCGGTCGTCTCGCGTTCGGGCGAGGTCCTGGGCGGCCTCTTCCTTGGTCATTCAGAGACCGGCGTGTTCGCCGAACAGCAAGAAGCGGCCTTGCTGGGGCTTGCCGGCCATGCCGCGACGGCCATCGACAACTCCCGGCTGTTCAAGGCGCTGCAGACACTCAACGGCACGCTCGAACAACGTGTCAAAGATGAAGTTGCGGAACGCGCCAGAGCAGAAGAGCACCTGCGCCAAGCCCAGAAGATGGAAGCTGTCGGACAGCTCACCGGTGGCATCGCGCACGACTTCAACAATATGCTGGCCGTCATCATCGGCGGCCTGAACCTTGTGCAGCGCAAGCTCAGAAACGGCGATACCAACGTCCACCAATTCGTAACCGGCGCGATCGATGGAGCACAACGTGCCGCAGAACTTACCAGGCGACTGCTCGCCTTTTCCCGCCAGCAACCACTGGCGCCGAAGCGGCTGAATCCAAATCGCCTCGTCTCCGGTATGAGCGAATTGCTGAACCGGACGCTTGGCGAGACCATTCAGATCGAGACCGTGCTCGCTGCGGGCCTATGGCATGTCGAGGCCGACGCAGGGCAATTGGAAAGCGCGCTGCTCAACCTTTGCGTCAACGCAAGGGATGCCATGCCTGCTGGCGGCAAGCTGACGATCGAGACATCAAACGCCCACGTCGACGATCGCTATGCCAGGGAGAACGCGATCCCCTCCGGCCAGTATGTGATGATAGCGGTCACCGATACAGGAACGGGCATGACTGCTGATGTTGTCGCAAGAGCCTTCGATCCGTTCTTCACCACCAAGGGGGTCGGCAAAGGCACCGGGCTGGGACTCAGCCAAGTCTATGGGTTTGTTCGCCAGTCCGGCGGCAGTGTGAAGATCTATTCCGAGCGAGGCGTCGGAACCACGTTGAAGATTTATTTGCCGCGCTCGCACCACGGCGTGCTCGACAGCCAAATCGAGGTCGTGGCGGGCGAGCACCCCGGCTGTGCAGACGAGATCATCATGGTTGTCGAGGATGAAGATCGCGTCCGGCTGACGGCGGCGGAAGCGCTGCGGGAACTGGGCTACTCCGTGCTGGAAATGCAAGGCCCACGCGACGCGCTGGCGGCCATCGAAAGCGGGCAAGTGCCGTCGCTTTTGTTCACCGACGTGGTGATGCCGGAGATGTCGGGCCGGGAGCTGGTGGATCAGGTCAAGACAATGCACCCGTCGTTAAAAGTGCTCTACACCACCGGCTACACACGAAATGCGATTGTCCACAACGGCACGCTCGATTTCGGAACCGAACTTTTGACCAAGCCCTACACGATCGACGAATTGGCAGAGAAAGTCCGGAAGGTGCTGGATCGAAAGTGAACGGGCAACAGCCCGCGACGCTCGCCCCGTGACCGAACACGCCGTTTGCCGCGTGGGTGTGCAGCGAAAAGGGCCGGACACCGACATCATATTGACATGGCCCGGCTTCACTTTTCCGAGCCAGTATCCCTCCAGATTTTGTCGACCTCTTGCCCATCCGCGGCCTTGCTCATTGCCGTGATGGCGCAGCACGATCGAAATCTCGTTGCCGCCGGTCGCCAGTCGGAGAATCCCAGCGAGAAATAAATGCCGCCTCTGGCTCCCTGCGATGCTCAACACTGAAGTTACCGTAAAAATGCTCGCTGGCCGATGGCCGGATGGAACAATCAACTTGCCGGGATGTTCGGATGATCTAACCGGAGAGATGTCCATGTTCATGCACAACAAGCGCCTGCAATACACCGTTCGCGTCTCGGAGCCGAATCCTCGCCTGGCCTGCATGATCATGGAACAGTTCGGCGGCGCCGATGGCGAGCTTGCAGCGGCCATGCGCTATTTCACGCAAGGGCTTGGCGAGGACGATCTTGGCCGTCGTGACATGTTGCTCGATATTGCGACCGAAGAACTCAGCCATCTCGAAGTGGTGGGATCAATCGTCACCATGCTCAACAAGGGGCTTAAGGCACAGCTGGCCGAGGGCCAAATGAAGGAAGCGGACCTTTACCTGATGATCGGCGCCAGCGGCACAACAGCCAAGGAATCAATTCTGTTCGGCGGCGCTCCCGCGCTGTGCGACTCAGCCGGCGTTCCCTGGACCGCGGCCTATGTCGATTCGCGCGGTGAACCTACGGTGGATTTGCGATCGAATATCGCCGCCGAAGCTCGCGCCAAGATCGTTTACGAACGCCTCATCAACATCACCGACGACCCGGGAATCAAGGACGCGCTCGGCTTCCTGATGACCCGCGAGATCGCGCACCAGAAGTCGTTTGAGAAAGCACTCTACGCGATCGAAAACAATTTCCCTTCCGGCAAGCTCCCAGGCGTAGAGAAGTACGCCAGCATGTATGTCAACACCTCTCAAGGCGACGGCGATGTCGCTGGCCCATGGAATTCCGGCGAAGAGTGGGATCGGATCGATGACCTTGAAGAGGTGATGCCCGTCGACGGCGGAGACGGCCTGGCAACTGTCAAGCTGGGGGCCAAAGACATGAAGGTGGTGGCCAGGATGGCCGACCGTACGCTTTCCGATCCGGCTTCCGATCCGACGACAGGCGCTGATCTAGGAGCGGGCCCGGGAGCTGGCCGTACCAAGAACGCCGATTTCGGCGGCGCGGCAAGCATTCAGGAGGCCCCGGCCGTGGCAGAGGCTGCCGTCAAACGCGCACGTAGGCGTTAGCACAGAGCCGACATCATTGCGGGCATCTATGTTCCGCGATGCGGCCGGAAGCTAACACCGACGAAGGCAGGGCATCCGACCAGCAACGGACTGGCCGGAGCGCTCGCATCGACATCTGTGCTGAATGTGGGTGAAGCAACCATGGCCACCGCCGCACCACGATCAGATTCGGAGCGTGCGGGCCAGCCGGATAAGGTCCGTCCCGACGGTTGCGAGAACCGGTGCATCGTGACAATCGGAGCATCGGCCGGCGGCGTCGACGCGCTGAAGAGACTTGTCCGCGATCTTTCGCCGGACATCCCGGCGGCTCTCCTCGTCGTACAGCACGTTGGTCCCACGAGTTACCTCGGCGACATTCTCGGTCGCGCTGCCAACATGCCCGTTGCAAATGCCTCCAACGGCATGAAGGTTAAAAACGGGCACATCTTCGTTGCACCGCCCGGAGCTCACCTTCTGTTACATGACGATCATATGCTGCTGCGGCGCGGGCCGCGCGAGAACCTGGCGCGCCCCGCCATCGACCCCCTGTTTCGATCGGCGGCCTGCAGCTTTGGCGGCAGCGTGATCGGCGTCGTGCTCACAGGCAGCCTCTCCGACGGCACCGCCGGCCTGCACGCAATCAAGATGTGCGGAGGCGTCAGCGTAGTCCAGGACCCCGGCGACGCCGCAGTACCCGATATGCCGCTGAGCGCCTTGCAGAATGTGGAAATCGACCATTGCGTCCCTCTGTCCGAAATGGCTGGCCTGTTGCACAGGCTTGCTTCCGAAATCGCAGGGCCGACACCAGAAATCCCGTCCGGCATCCGCCTTGAGGCAGCGATTGCAGCTCAGGAGCACAGCACAATGGAATTGACCGAAGGCCAGCTTGGCGCCCCCTCGACATTTGTCTGCCCCGAATGTCATGGCCCCCTATGGGAGATCGAAGACGGGCCGATTACCCGTTACCGCTGCCACACCGGACATGCGTTCGGAGCGGACGTTTTAATGCAGGCCCAGGCTGACGATGCGGAACAGGCTCTTTGGAGCCTTTTAAGAGCGCACCAGCAGCGGGCTGAGTTGGCGAAACGTACGGCAAAACGCGAAGCCGCGCGGGAAAGACACAGCCTGGCCAGCCAAATGGCTGCGCGGGCCGCGGAGTACGAAGCCGACGCGAAACTTATTGAAGAGATCATCCATCGTCGAACGCCGTGACAAGGCAACAGCGTTTGTCAGGGCGGGTGCGTCTGCGCCATCCCGATCGCATTTTCCTGGATCAGCCGCGTTGCCTCACCGCTTGGCCTGTGGCCACGGGTATCCAGGTCCCATGCTTTGATTGAACACCTGCACCCAAATCCAACTGCACGAATTTTATGCAAAGCAGGAACATAGAAGCATTACGCGAGTTAGGCACTGACCCATTGGACGTATCCTCGCATTCTGCGGTCTGCCTGGGTGGTCCTTTTTTTGTAAACGAATGCCAGGACAATGTATCGCTCGCAGCTTTTCGTACCTCTTTTTGGCCTGCTGTTGCTGATGGGTGGCCTGTTCCACGGGCATGATGCCATGGCGCAGGAGCCCTGTCCGGCCGATCACGACAAGCTGCTTGCAGCCCTCAAAGCCAACGTGAAGGCAAGCGGCGGACCAGCCAATGGCGGCTTTGAAACCAACGAATGGGCAGCCATCGTTGCCCGTGACGGCACTGTCTGCGCGATTGCGTTCAGCGGCCCCACCCCCGACTCGCAATGGCCGGGAAGTCGGCTCATAGCAGCGGAGAAAGCCAACACGGCCAACGGTCTCAGCCTGGCTCAGATGGCCCTCTCTACGGCCAATCTCTATGCGGGGGTGCAGCCGGGCGGGCCGCTATTTGGCCTGCAGGAGACCAATCCCGTCAACCAGGCCGCGGCCTATACGGGCGATCCCAAAACGTTCGGAAGCGCCGGCGACCCGCTCGTCGGCAAGCCCATCGGAGGCGTCGTGGTGTTTGGCGGCGGGCTTGCCCTCTACGACGGCAAGAGCATTGTCGGCGGCCTCGGCGTTTCAGGCGATTCCTCATGCGCCGATCACAATGTCGCCTGGCGTATCCGCGCGGCGCTCGGCTTCGACAAGGTCCCGGCAGGCGTCAATCCAAATCGCAAGGATGCCATTGTCTACGATCTGGACCCCGGCGGCAAAAGCGCTTCGGGCTGGGGCCATCCGCTTTGTGCCGGAACGGAGGCCGACATCGCCGCCGAACTCGGCGCCGGCGTGGGAGGCTCGATCAATAAATGAAAGCTATGCCGCAGTTGGCATTAACGCGCGTTGACGTAGAACGACGTACCCGCAAATTGGCAGCCGGGAATTCCTTTGGCGCTATCCTTCTGGTGACGCTGCTCGCCTGCCTGCTGCTTCTGGGCGCTGCGTCCGAGCCTCCTAAAACACCAGCGATCGTACCGCCAGGCGCAGCTTCGCCACCCGATGACGGCCAATGGACGATGCCGGCCAAGAACTACGCGTCGACGCGCTTCAGCGAACTCTCCGAGATCAATGAAGGCAACGTCAAGAACCTGCAGGTCGCGTTCACGTTCTCGACAGGCGTGAACAAGGGCCAGGAAGCAGCGCCGCTGGTCGTCGGCAACACCATGTATATCGTGACGCCCTTTCCCAACTTCGTCTATGCGCTCGATCTCTCCAAGCCCGGCGCCCCGATGAAGTGGAAGTACGAACCCAATCCGGAGCCGGCAGCACAGGGGGTGGCCTGCTGCGACGTCGTCAACCGAGGAGTGGCATTCGCCGACGGGCGCATTTTTTTCAATACGCTGGACGGCCACACGATTGCCCTTGATGCGAACACGGGCAAGCCGATCTGGAACACTCATGTCGGCAACATCAACATCGGCGAGACCATCACCATGGCGCCGCTTGTGGTGAAGGGCAAAGTGCTGGTCGGCAATTCCGGCGGCGAGATGGGCGTTCGCGGCTGGGTAAAGGCGCTCGACGCCGGCGACGGTCATGTCGTCTGGATCGCCTATAGCACCGGGCCGGACAAGGACGTGCTGATCGGACCGGACTTCAAGCCGCACTACGACATGGACAAAGGCAAGGATCTTGGCGTCACGACATGGCCGCCGGAAGCCTGGAAGATCGGCGGCGGCAACATGTGGGGCTGGATTTCCTATGATCCCGATCTGAACCTGATCTTCCACGGCACCGGCAATCCCGGACCATGGAATCCGGATTTGCGGCCGGGCGACAACAAGTGGACGTCTGGCATTTTCGCGCGCGATCCAGACACCGGCGCGGCGAAATGGTTCTATCAGTGGAGCCCGCACGACCTCCACGACTATGACGGCATCAACGAGCAGATCCTGCTCGACATGACCTGGCAGGGCAAGCCGCGCAAGGTGCTGATCCGGCCGGAGCGCAACGGCTATCTCTACATCCTCGACCGGACAACCGGCGAGGTGCTGTCGGCAAAACCCTTTGGTCCCGTAAACTCCAGCAAAGGTGTGGACCTGAAAACCGGTCGGCTGATCGTAAATCCGGACAAGAAGACCGGCACCGGCAAGGTCGTTCGCGATATCTGTCCGACGGCGTCTGGCCTCAAGGACTGGCAGCCTTCCGCGTTCTCGCCGAAGACCGGCCTGCTCTACATCCCGCACAACAATCTGTGCATGGATGAAGAAGGCGTCGAGGTGAACTACATCGCCGGCACGCCCTATGTGGGCATGAACGTCCGCATGATACCAGGGCCTGGCGGTAATCGCGGCGCCTTCACCGCCTGGGACATCGCCGGGGAGAAACCGGCCTGGAGCCTCAAGGAGAATTTCCCGGTGTGGAGCGGCGCGGTAGTGACCGCCGGCGACGTTGTCTTCTATGGCACGATGGAAGGCTGGTTCAAGGCGGTTAGCGCCAAGACCGGAGACCTGCTTTGGCAGTTCAAGACCTCGTCCGGGATCATCGGCCAGCCCATCACCTATCGCGGTCCCGACGGGCACCAATATGTCGCCATCCTCTCAGGCGTCGGCGGCTGGGCCGGCGCCATTGTATCGGGCGATCTTGACCCGCGTGACGCCACCGCCGCGCTCGGTTTCGTCAATGCCATGAAGGATCTGAAGAACGCGACAACCTCGGGAGGCACGCTTTATGTGTTCCGGCTGCCTTGATGAATTGTACTTGACCGTAGGTCCGGCGCGAAAGGGGTGTCAACGACTGGCGATCGGCATGGCCGCCATCGCCTTCGTGTTCTTGACGGCCACAGCCGACGCACGTGAGTTGAGGGTCTGCGCCGATCCGAACAACATGCCGTTCTCCAACGCGGCCGGTCAGGGCTTCGAGAACAGGATCGCCGAAATCGTTGCGTCCGATCTCGGCGCCAAGCTGACCTATACCTGGTGGGCGCAGCGTCGCGGCTTCATCCGCAACACGCTGAAGGCGCGCCTGTGCGATCTCGTGCCGGGCACGCCGAGCAACCTCGAAATGCTGCGCACCACCACGCCCTACTACCGATCGTCCTATGTCTTCGTCACGCGCAGGGACGGCCCCGACGTAACATCGTTCAATGATCCGCGGCTGCGCGACATGCGGATCGGTGTTCAGCTCATCGGTGACGATGGCGCCAATTCGCCTCCGGTCCAGGCGCTTGGCCGCCGCGGTATCGTCGGGCACCTCGTTGGCTATCCCGTGTATGGCGATTATTCCGCCCCCAACCCGCCGGCGCGCATCGTCGAAGCGGTGGCGAGTGGCGAGATCGACCTTGCCGTGGTCTGGGGCCCCCTCGCCGGCTACTTCGCCGCAAGGCAGAAGGTGCCGCTCCGCATCACGCCGGTTGCGCCCCGCATCGACGGACCGCAACTGCCGATGATCTACGACATCTCGATGGGCGTCCGCCGCGAAGACGATGCGCTGCGCGGCGATGTCAATGGCGCCCTGTCCAGGCACAAGGGCGAGATAGATGCCTTGCTGTCACAGTATGGCGTGCCCCGCCTCGATCCCTCGGGGAGCCCGGTGCGATGAGAGCCGCGGTGGCCATGCTCCTGTTTCCAGTCCTGGCGCTCGCTGCCTGCCAGCGCGAGGAACGTGACACGCGCCCGCAATCGGCGCTCGGATCGGGCGAGCAGCCGACGCCTGTGACCACGCTGGAGCCCGGCGGACAGCGGCCCCCCGCCAGCGACAACAAGGCGGCGAGCTTCGAGGCCAACGCCTTCCACATGAGCGAAGGGAAACGGCTTTTCGGCTGGTTCAACTGTTCGGGATGCCACGCCAATGGCGGCGGCGGCATGGGGCCGGCCCTGATGGACCAAAAGTGGCTCTATGGCAGCTCGATCGAAAGCATCCATGCCACGATCCGCGACGGTCGGCCAAACGGCATGCCGAGCTTCCGCGACAAGATTCCCGACGACCAGATCTGGGAGCTCGCGGCTTTCGTGCGCTCGCTGAGCGGCAACGCGCCGTCTTCCGCCGCACCGCAACGCAATGACGACATGATGGCGCATCCTTCGGAAAACCGCATGCCCGACGCGGCCACGCTGGGGAAGTCGCCGTGAAACGTCTCGTCTCGATGGCGTTCGCCACCGCCGGGGCTCTGTTGCTCCAGGGATGCGCGGGCTGGCAATCCGCCCTCGACCCGAAAGGTCCCGCGGCGAGCGAACTGGCATGGCTGATCTGGTTCTTCACTGCGCTCTGCGCCGTGGTGTGGGTGCTGGTGATGATCGCCCTCGTCGTGCCCTTGATGATGCGGTCGCGCGCGCAGGCGGAGCCGCTCGCGATCGAGGCCGGCGCCGACGACCGGAAGCTGCGCGCGGTGATGACCGCCGTCGGATTGACCGCCATTGTCCTGATCGGACTGACCTTGCTGAGCTTCTTCGCCAACAGGACGCTCGCCGCGATCGGCTCGGATGCCGCACTGACCATTCGGGTCACCGGCCATCAATGGTGGTGGGAGGTGCGCTATGAGGATGCCACGCCAAGCCGCATCCTGACCACGGCGAACGAGATCCATATCCCCGCCGGGGAGCCGGTGCGGCTTCTTCTGACCTCGACCGACGTCATCCATTCCTTCTGGATCCCGAGCCTTTCGGGCAAGCTCGACCTCATTCCCGGCCACATGAATGTGCTCGACCTCAAGGCAGACAAGCCTGGTGTTTACCGAGGTCAATGCGCCGAGTTCTGCGGGGCGCAGCACGCAAACATGGGCACCTTCATCATCGCCGAGCCGCGTGCGAAGTTCGACGCCTGGTGGAACGACCAGTTGCAGCCGGCCGCTACTCCGACAGGGGACGAGGCCAAGGCCGGCCAGGATCTGTTTCTGAAGCGCCCTTGCGTGATGTGTCACAGAATAGGCGGCACGCCTGCCGGAGGTACGGTCGCCCCCGACCTCACCCATATAGCCAGCCGGCAGACCCTTGCCGCCGGGACATTGACGATGACCCGCGGCAATCTCGCCGCCTGGATAGCCGACCCGCAGGGCATCAAGCCCGGATCCCACATGCCGGTGGTGGAGCTCAGCGGCGACGAACTCAACGCCATGGTCGCCTACCTCGAGGCGCTTAAATGAGCAGCGCGGACCTCACAAGCGAACGCGACCTGCCGCCGGAGCGTGAAACCTCTACCACGGGCGACGTCGCACCCGAGCATGACGGACCGCGCGACACCGGCATGGACGATGCCAGCCTGGATCGCTGGCTGGCGCGGACATGGCGAACGCCCCCCGGCATCATCGGCGCGCTGTCGAGCGTCGACCACAAGGTCGTCGCACGGCGCTATCTGATCACCGCCTTCGTGTTTCTGTGCCTGGGCGGGCTCAACGCCGTCGCCATGCGCATCCAGCTCTCAGGGCCGCAGCGCGGTCTGATCGGCCCGGACCTCTACAACCAGCTGTTCACGATGCATGGTGTGACCATGATGTTCCTGTTCGCCGTGCCCATCGTGCAGGCGACAGGCATCTATCTCGTCCCGCTGATGGTCGGCAGCCGCAACATCGCCTTTCCCCGCCTGAACGCGTTCAGCTACTGGATCTATGTTTCGGGCGGCATATTCGCCTGGGTGTCTTTCGCGCTCAACATGGCGCCCGACGTCGGCTGGTTTGCTTATGTGCCGCTGTCAGGCCCCGAATTCGCGCCAGGCAAGCGGGCCGACGTCTGGGCCCAGATGATCACTTATACAGAAGTATCCTCACTGGCCGTCGCGGTGGCAACCATCGTCACCGTGTTCAAGCAGCGAGCCCCCGGCATGTCGCTGGACAGGATTCCGCTCTACGTCTGGGCAATGCTGGTTACCTCCTTCGTCGTCGTCTTCGCCATGCCCGCGGTGATGATCACCTCGACCTTCCTGATCCTCGACCGGCTGGTTGGCACACATATCTTCAACCCGGCCGAGGGCGGCGACGCACTGCTCTTCCAGCATCTGTTCTGGTTCTTTGGCCATCCCGAGGTCTACATCATCTTCCTGCCGGCGACGGGCATGGTCTCCGCGATCATCCCGGTCTTCGCCCGGCGTCCCGTGTTCGGGCATCTCGGGCTGGTCCTGTCGCTGATCGCCGTCGGCTTCCTTTCGTTCGGCCTCTGGGTCCATCACATGTTCGCGACGGGACTACCCAAGCTCGGCGCCAGCTTCTTCACCGCGTCGAGCATGCTGATCGCCATCCCCAATGGCGTTCAGATCTTCTGCTGGCTGGCGACCTTGTGGGACGGCAGGCCGGTGATCCGCACGCCGCTGCTGTTCGTGTTCGGCTTCTTTTTCATCTTCGTCATCGGCGGCCTCACCGGCGTCATGCTCGCTTCGGTGCCGCTGGACCTCCAGGTGCACGACACCTATTTCGTCGTCGCCCATTTCCATTACGTGCTGATCGGCGGTTCGGTCTTCCCGCTGCTGGGCGCGGCCTACTTCTGGTTCCCCAAGATCAGCGGCCGCATGATGAGCGAGCGTCTCGGGCGCTGGCATTTCTGGCTGGCTTTCATCGGCTTCAACGCGGCTTTTTTCCCAATGCATCTCGTCGGGCTCTGGGGCATGCCACGCAGGGTCTACACCTATCCGGCCGAGCTTGGCTGGGGCAACATCAACCTGTTCATCAGCGCCGGCGCGGTGCTCTTTTTCCTCAGCTTCGTACTGTTCACTTTCAATCTTGTACACGGCACGTTGAAGGGCGCGCTGGCCGGAAACAATCCCTGGGATGCCGGTACGCTCGAATGGGCGACGTCTTCGCCGCCGCCAAGCTATAATTTCGCGCGGATACCGATTGTCACACACGTCGAGCCGCTCTGGGCCGAACGGGAGGCGCTGCCTGTGGCGACCGGACTCCGCGTCGATGTCCGTGAGCTGTTGATCTCAACCGTGGCGGAAGCCCACCCCGACATTCGCGAGAAATCGGCGACACCGTCGATCTGGCCGCTGCTGGCAGCAATCGCTGTCGGCGGTACGTTTGTCTATTCGATCTTCACGCCCTGGGCGATCGTCTGGGGCGCCGCGCCCATCGCCATCACCTTGATCGGCTGGTTCTGGCCCAAGGACGACCCGGAGGATGAGGGATGAGTGAGCGTCCCAGCTTGGATCTTTCGGACCTCCCAACCTTTGGACATGGTCCGCGCAGCCCGACCTGGTGGGGAACGCTCGGCTTCATGGCGCTGGAAGGCATGGGCTTTGCGTTGGCCGCCGGCGCTTATCTCTATCTCGCCACTTTGTGGCCCAACTGGCGTCTAAGCGCCCCGCACCCCAACCATTGGCCCGGAACGATCGTCACCATCCTGTTCATCATCAGCGTGGTGCCGAATCACATCCTCCACGGCCATGCCAAGCAATGCGCGATCGTGCCGGTGCGGATCGGGCTGGTGGTGATGTCGCTGCTCGGTCTGGCCCCGCTTGTCGTGCGCTGGTTCGAATTCCCGGCGCTGAACATCTACTGGGACACGAACGCCTATGGTTCGATGCTCTGGGTGCTGCTCGGGCTGCATACCACACACCTGATCACCGATGTCGGCGACACCATCGTTTTGACGGTGCTGATGTTCACACGCCATGGCTATAGCGGCCGGCGCTTCGGCGATGTCGGCGACAATGTCTTCTATTGGGATTTCGTGGTGCTGACCTGGATCCCGATCTATCTGCTCATCTACTGGATGCCGAGGCTAGGCTGATGCGTGCGTTGAAAATGGGAACGTCCTGGGGTGGTCTTCTGTCGGGGCCGATGGCTTGGGCAATCTCGACGCAGCTGAACTACGCACTCGTACCATGGCAGTGCAACCGCCAGGTGCCGGTGGTGCTTCCCGTGGCACTGGTGCTCGCCGTGCTTTCGCTGCTCGGCGGTGCCTTGTCATGGCGGGCGAAGCGGCAGGGCGGCGCCGCCTTCAAGCCTGAGCGCACGCGCAGCACCGAGCAGTTCGTCGCCGATCTCGGCATGCTTGCGGCATTGCTGTTTGCCCTCGTCATCATCATGCAAGGCAGCGCAGCTCTCATTCTCGACGAGTGCCTGCGATGAGCTTCGACGCGTTCTTCTCGACCTCGATCTGCTACGGCACCGGCGCGCCCGAGGCCGGATGGACGCTCGCATTTCCCATCACGTTTCCGCTGGCCGCCATTGCCTTCCTTTATGCCATCGGAGCGACTCGGTTGTGGCGCCGCAGCAGCCGAGGCCGTCCCGAGCGGATGCGGCAGGCGTTGTTGTTCGCCGCCGGTTGGGGCGTGCTGACGGCAGCACTGGTCAGCCCCATCCATGCGCTCGGCGAGCGGGTGTTTGCCGCCCATATGATCGAGCATGAACTGCTGATGGCGGTCGCGGCGCCCCTCCTTGTCGCCGCTTGCCCAGGGGCGGTCCTGCTCTGGTCCTTGCCGGCCTCACTTCGCCGCGGAACGGGCAAGCTCACGCGCGCAAAGACGCTGCAATCGGTTTGGGCCCTGGTGATCCGCCCCCTCAACGCGACGATCATTCACGGCGTCGCCATCTGGATCTGGCACATTCCGGCGTTGTTCCAGGCAGCGCTCCAGCAGGGCTTTCTTCATTATGCCCAGCATGCGAGCTTCCTCGGCACAGCCTTGCTGTTCTGGTGGGCGCTCCTACCGCGCCCCGGTCGACAGCAGACCTCTGGCAACTCCGTCATGCATCTTTTCTTCACCTCGCTTCATACCGGCCTGCTCGGTGTCCTGCTGCTGATGTCGCCCAAACTCTGGTATCCGGAGAATGGCGCCGGCGCGGCATTGTGGGGAATGACCGCGATCGAGGACCAGCAGCTCGCCGGATTGGTAATGTGGGTTCCGGCCGGCTTGATCTATGGCGGCGCCGCCCTGCTGCTCGCCGGCCTCTGGATAAGCAGCAGCGCAACCAGGGAGGCAACACATGCGCTCAGACCTGGGTAGGCTGATCGGGGGCGCCCTTGCCGCAATCCTGCTGCTGACCGCGGCTGTCGCAGCGGCGACTTTGTGGTCCGACCGGCGCGACCGTGTCCGGCACGAGTCGGATGCGGCGACCGGGGGCGTAGGCGCTCGCGCCATTCCAATCATGACGGCGAATGGCTGCTCCGGCTGCCATACGATACCCGGCGTGCCGGGTGCGCAAGGCCAGGTCGGACCCCGCCTGGACGGTGGCCTTGCCGACAGGGTCTTTATCGGTGGACTGCTGGCAAACAATCCGGAGAACATGATCCGCTGGATACGCTCGGCGAGAGAAGTCAATCCGCACACGGCCATGCCGTCTACGAGGATCACCGAACAACAGGCGCGGGACATCGCCGCTTATCTCTATGCGTTGAGGTAATTCATCCCTCGCCGCCGCGCCGGGACCACAAGCCCCGGCCGGGGTCATAGCCGATGACCGCCGCGAGGAAGAAGGCGACGAGGCAGCCAAGGACCACAACCGCCGCGACAGGATCGAACCGCAGATAGAGCGCGAAGCGTATCAGCTCGACCGCCGAGCTGAACGGGTTCCAGGCGGCGATTGTTGCCAGCACCGGTCCCGCCTCGGCAAGCCGCCACAGCGGATAGAGCGCCGTCGAGGCAAAGAACACCGGAAAGATGACGAAGTTCATGACACCGGCAAAGTTCTCCATCTGTGTCGAAACCGAGGAGACAAGCAGGCCGAACGCGCCAAGCATCAGGCCCGCCAGCACGAGCGCCGGAAATACCGCGACGTAGCCGAGAACGGGCGGCCGCACATCCCAGAAACGCGCGATCAACAGAAACAAATAGACCAGCGGCACGCCGACGATCACGCTGGCCAGCAGGCGCGCCGCAAGCAGGTACCAGCGCGGCAATGGTGCGGTCAGCAACAAGCGCATGCTGCCCATCTCGCGATCGTAGACCATGGCCAGCGAACTCGCCATGGCATGGAAGAGCAGCATCATGGCCGCTAGCCCGGGCACCACATACACGTCATAGAGAACATAGGTCTGGTAGGGTGGCGTGATCGACAGACCGAGAACGGAGCGGAAGCCAGCGGCAAAGATTGCCAGCCAGACCAGCGGCCGCACCATCGCCGAGAGCAGCCGACCGCGTTGCCGCAACGTGCGCAGCATCTCCCTGCGCAGGATGCCGTTGAGCGCGCGCACCGCGTGAGACGTTTTCATTCGGACTCCGTCAGCGACGCGAAGGCCTCGCCCGTGCTCGCTACACCGAGATCGGCAGCCAGACGATCGGCGCGGCCGGCCCACCGCATTGTGCCTCGATGCAGCACCACCACATCGTCATCCGCCGTTAGTTCTTCCAGAAAATGTGTTGCCCACAGGACGGCAATGCCGCGCTCGCGGCAAAGCTCCCGCACGTGCCGCTCGAGCGCGCGGCGGCCCGGCACGTCGAGCCCGGTGGTCGGCTCGTCCAGCAGCAAAAGGCGTGGGCTATGCATCAGAGCGCGTGCTATCTCGACACGGCGACGCTGCCCCCCGGAAAGCGCTCGGGCAGGATCGTCGATCCTGTCCAGCACGTCCAGCCGGCCGAGTTCGTGGATGGAGCGCTCCTTGCTCAAGGCCTGGCTAAGCCCATGCAAGGCCGCGTGGTAACGCAGGTTCTCGCCGGCCGTCAGATCGAGATCGAGGGTCGGCAACTGGAAGACGACGCCCATCTGCGCCAACGCGGCGGACGGGTTGACATCCATCGCCTGGTCGAAGACATGCACCGAGCCGGAGCGGGCGTGATAAAGACCGGTGATCAGCGAGAACAACGTCGTCTTGCCGGCGCCGTTGCGGCCTAGCAAGATGCACATCCTGCCTTGGGCCACAGAGAAAGAGACGCCGTCGAGAACCCGCCGGTTCCCGAAACTATGACCCAGATTCTCGACCGACAAGGCGTTCATGGCCCGATCACGACGCCCCACGGCCCCCGCCCCACCGGCAGCGATTTCACCACCTCCTGGTTTTCCAGATCGATAAACGAGATATCGCCGGAATTCCCGTTTGCGGTGACCAGGCGCTTCTGGTCGCCGGAGAGCGCAACGTGCCAGGGTCGTTGACCAACAAGGTAGAGCCGACGGACCGCCAGCGTTTTCACATCGACTTCCGCAATCCTGTTGGCGGGGCCGAGCGCCACATAGACGGTCGTGCCATCGCGGGACGTCCCCATGCCGACCGCCTGCACGCCCTCGCGTCGTATACCCGGCACCTCGAACTCGACTTTGCCGGTCTGCGCGCGCGTTGCCGTGTCGAAGACGGTGACAGTGCCCCGGATCTCCGAGGACACCCAGAATTGCTTCCCGTCCGGCGAGAATAAAGCCGCGCGCGGCCGGGTATCGACCAGCAGATTGTCGACGAGTTCAAGCGTGCCTGCGTCGATCAGATGCACCATGCTGGTGGTCTCCGAAGTGCAGGCGACATAGCGGCCGTCGGCGCTGGCCGCCATTCCTTCCGGTTCGACGCCGACATCCACGGTACCGATGACCTTGGCCGCGGCGATGTCCACCACCGACACCAGATTGTCATTCTCGTTGGCGACGAACAGCCGCTTGCCATCGGGATGGACTGCGAAGAATTCCGGATCGGCTCCCGAAGGCAATTCGCCGACGACCCGCCGCTTCGCGACGTCGACCACGTCGATGCGGTTGTCGTCGCCTTCCGCGACGAACAGCATCTTGTTGTCGATCGACAGTGCCAGCCCGCGCGGACGGCGGCCGACATCGATCGTCGCCAGCAAAGTCATTGTCACGCCGTCGACGACCGCGACGGTATTGTCCTGCTCATTGGAAACGTAGATGGTCTCGGCGGCGGCGGGAGCAGCAAGAGCGAACGCCGCCAACAACAGCGTCATCAGAACTTGCATGTGCTCTCCTCCAGGTCGATGCCCAGCGTGTCGAGCGGCGTGCGCTGATGCAGGAAGCCCGGTTGCGGTGAGCTGGAAATCAAGAGGCGAGGCCCGGCGATCAAAATGGGCTGGCGCATCTGTCCGTCCCAGGGACGGAAACTAAGCCCCTGCCCCTTGAAGCCAGCGAGAAGAAACGCGTCGCCGCGTATATATCTGCCGATTGCCGCGGGATCGAGACTGTGCAGGCGCGTCGCCGCTTCGCCGATACTGCGCACAGCGAGCCAGGCCGCGTAGTCGCTGGGCAACATCCAGCGCCTTGCCTGCCTGTGGAAACGGTCCTGCAGTTGCGTGGCGCCCCATTCCTCGCTGACAGCGCTCCAGCCTGTGGTGACCAGCCCTTGCGTGCCGGCGACGATTCTCGGCAGCGCAGTGCGGCCCTCCAGATAGGCGCCGAATTCATCCGCCTCGTCGGCGACCACGAGCACATCATAGTCGCTGACCTGCGTGACCGCGGGTATTTCGGTCTGCAGCGTGACATGCCCTGTATCGGCACGTCCGTTGGCGGGCCTGAATGTCCACGGCTGGTCGATCGTGATCTCGGCTCCGAAGCGAGCCGCCGCCCGTCGAAAGGCCGCAGCCATCGCCTGATCCTGCGGATGCGGCCCCACAAGCAGGAACCAACGCTGCCAGCGCTTCCAGGCGAGATATTGCGCCAGCCCGTCGGCGAGCATGGCGCGGCTCGGGATCGTGTGCAGCACGTTCCGACGGCAGTCCTGTTGGCGAAGCACGTCGTCCGGCGCCCGGCTGTTGAGCAACGTCATCTGCTCGGCACCGGGCGCGGCACTGGCCTGTAGAAGCTGACTGGCGTCGAGATCGGCGACGACAAAGGCGATGCCGGCATCGGCGAATTGTCTTACCGCGTCGTCCGGCGTTTCGGTTGGTTTCAATACCCTTTCCTCCAGCCGAAATTTCTGCCCGAAAAACCGGCCGGTGCTTTCGTCGTCGGCAATGCCGAGCCGAGCGCCTTGCAGGCCGTCATCGGTGACGGTTTCATCAAGGGGTCCAAGGGGCAGAGCCGGTTTGCGCTCCTGGCCGATATACCCGATCACCATCGTCTGTTGCTCGGTGGCGCCAGGGCCGGTGATCAGCAAAAGAAAGAGAAGGCCCAGCAACAGTCTCATTGTGTCGCCCCCAGCCCAAAGCGCGACGATCCCGCTTCATCGCCACCAGAGATTGCGACATCGCGCACGATGCGCGCAGGCGATCCCTCCAGAACAATAACCCGATCCCCCAGCGACGAGGCATATGCGAGATCATGCGTAACCAGCAGCGTGGTAGTCCGCCGACTGGCGAAACAATCCTGCAGCAGGCGGCGCATGGCTTGCGCGGTCGCCTCGTCGAGTGAAGCGAATGGCTCGTCGAGGAGCAGGAGCGCAGGCTCCACGGCGAGCGCCCGGGCAAGCGCTACGCGCCGCGCCATGCCGCCCGAGAGTCGCTGCGGATAGCTCTTCTCATTGCCTTTCAGGCCGACAGCGGCAAGCCACCGGGCCGCATCGGGCGCGCAATCCGGGATGGCCATCTCTACATTGCGCAAGGCGGTGAGCCAGGGCAGCAGCCTCGGTGTCTGGAACAGCATGCCTATCGGAAGCGGTCGTCCGCTCACGCTGCCGCGAAATTCGCGGTCGACGCCCGAAACGATCGACAGCAGCGTCGACTTGCCGACACCGGAAGGGCCGGTCAGGACGCAGACCTGTCCGTCGGCTATATCAAGCGACAGCGCGCGAAAGATCGTCCGGCGCTGGCCGTCGTCACCGGGGAAAGTCTTGTCCTCGATCCTGATCCTCAGCATCAGCGTCGCCAGGCGAACAAACGACGTTCCAACGGCACAAGCAGTCCATACTCTATGGCAAGCATCACAACGCCGAAGCTGATCGCATAGGCAAGGATGTGGGTGACGTCGAAGTTCTGAAAATAGACCTGTAGCTGGAACCCGACGCCGTTGGAGCGGCCGAGCAGTTCGGCGAGCAACACGATCTTCCACGTCAATGCCAGCCCGCTGCGCAGGGTGACGAGAAAGAACGGCGCCAATTGCGGCAGCACGACATGCTGCAGCTTTGCAGCACGCCCGAAGCGATAGAGCTCAGCCATTTCGGCAAAGTCCTTGTCCAGCCGGCTGGCGCCTTCACGAATAGTCACCACGACATTGGGGATCTTGTTGAGCGCGACCGCAAGGACAAGCGCGGTCTCGGCAAGACCAAGCCAGATATAAATTAGAATGACCGTGATCAGCGCCGGCATGTTGAGGAGTAAGACGATCCAAGGCCTCATCCATATGTCGGCTCTGTGCGAGCGGCCTGCCGCGTAGCCAAGGGCCGCGCCGATGAGTATTGCCGACCCGAGGCTTGCCACGACGCGCGCAAGCGAGATGCCCAAATGGTATGGCAGCTCGCCCCGAACCGCTTCGTGCAGGAGAACCGAAACAACCTGGACCGGACCAGGAAACAGCCGATCGGCGGCGATCGATGATGCAATCTGCCAGACGAGCACCATGGTCAGCAATGCCGCAGCCGATTGCCAACGCTGCATTGTGATGGGGAACGCTGGGACATCGGTCATTGGCGCGAGCTCAAGCCGGTATGGCCCGGAAGACACCAGGATCGAGGCTCGTCGCCTTGCCGACCAGATCCTCGCCGCCCAATTTGGCCAGGATTGCAAACAACCGGGCCGCGCCATCACGTTCGTCTTTGCCGAAACGACGAGGGATTCCGGCTCGATAGGCGGCGCGTAACGCCGCCTGTAGGTGAGGATCGTCCGTGCCCAATTGAGGCGCGAGCACCCGCCACTCGTCGTCCGAAGACTCGAGCAGCGACTTCGCTGCCGCGGTCGCGCTCGTGAATCGCGCGAGGGCTATCGGGTTGGCCCGCGCCCAGCTTTCATGGAAGACGTAGCCGAGCATCGGCAAGTCCACGGATACGCCAAGCCCCTGCAGGATTTGCGCGACACTGAGCAGAGGCCTTGCCCCCTCTGACTCGAGACGAGCGGCGAAATTCCAGAACGTCAGCAGTGCATCCAGTCGCCCCGCCAGAAATTCCTGCTCCAACAAAGGCGGCGCGCCGAACACTGGCTCCACCTCTTCAGCAAGATCGCGCTTCACCTGACGGAGGCCGAGCGCGCGCAACAGGATCCAGCTTTTGTCCAGCGGACCACCTGCGATCCCCAGCCTTTTGCCCTTGAGGTCCGCAAGAGTTCGAATGGACGAGCCTTGCGGCAGTTCCAGCGCGCCGACGGCACGAGAATAGGGATAGAACACCAGATCAGCGCCTTCGCTGCGCTGGCGCATGACCCACACCCAGTCCGAAACGATGACGTCGACGCTGCCCGCCAGCAATGCGGTCTTACCGACTTCGGTCCCGGCAAGCCGCTGAGCCTCGATTGATACGCCGTGCACAGCGTCCAACGCATGTCGCCGCATGACGTCAACTTCCCAGGCGGCGGTGCCAAATCCCAGCACGCCAAATCGCACGAGCGGCGATGGCTGTGGCGCGGCTTCAGCGGAAGCACCCAATAGCCAGCAACAAATACCCGCAAGAGCGGCCCGCCGCGAGATGTGACCCTGATCATGCCGGGTCAGCCATTCGCCTGGAAGGGTAGCAGTCAGCACGGGCGCACCGGGTGTGAAGGAACTTTCCTAACGCGGTGGCGGCAGGAATGTTCCTCGATGGTGCATGGAACTAACGGGAAAGCACCTAAGGTCCGTTTTTCGGCTCGTACGGCAGTCCGGGGGCTTGTTCAGGCGAACAGAAGAAGGTGTCAGGGGCTACGGTCCGCTCTTGGCATCATCGACCTCCAACGCGTCCATTACAGGTGCCGGATCGCTCTTTTCGGAGCTCGGGCTCTGCACCCCGGACCCGGCGTTCTCGATCGCTTGCACGATAGCATCTTCGATGTTTCCGAGTTCGTCCTCCCTTACTTCACGCCCATAACCAGCCACCTCGGCATCCTGCTCGAATTGCTGAGCGAGCACCGCGACGCTGACTTCCTCTCGACCAGGAAGTGTGCCGACATTCTCCTGTAGCCAGTTTTGAAAAAACTCTCTGGTCGCGCTCATCTCAGACCACCCTTTCGCCAAACTAAGCGCGACGGTGAGCCGAAGTTCCATGATGCGTTCACTTTCCCAGTGGTGCTGTACTCACAGCGTTGGGAGCCACGAGGTTTTTGCAGGCTTGATGAGGCAGTGGCCTTTCTCTTCACGACTCGATTGGAGTTCACTCTTATTGTGCAGTGTGCATCCTGATTGCGTCCATTTCGACCCTGTGGAACAAGCTCGTTGAGTTGAAGTTAGGCCCGATGCCAAGCTTTTCGGGCGAACCAAGCTTTTCGGGCGCACTAGTTTTTGACGTTGCCATCGTCGGCGGCGGCCCCGCGGGGCTCGCTGCAGCCATGTATTTAGCCAGGTTTCTGCGTTCGGTGATCTCGCTCGACGCGGGGCATGCGCGTGCCAAGCTCATCCCAAAATCCCGCAACTGTCCCGGCTTCCCCGACGGCATCAGCGGGGAAGAACTGCTCGGCCGCCTACGAGCCCAGGCACAGCTATACGGCGCGAGCCTTGTCCATGGTTGCGTAGGCCACGCCGAAAAACGCGAGGGGTTTTTTGTTCTGACGACCACCTGCGGGATTGTCCAAGCAAGGCGCGTGATTCTGGCAACGGGCATTGTGGACAAGGCACCTCCCATTGAAAGACTGGAGGAGGCGATCGCAACCGGCATTGTCAGACTGTGCCCGGTTTGCGATGCATATGAGGCCCGGGGTAGCCGCATCGGCGTTGTTGGTCCGGAGCATCTCGCCGTCAGGG
Source organism: Mesorhizobium sp. M0030 (assembly GCF_040323695.1). Lineage (NCBI taxonomy): Bacteria > Pseudomonadati > Pseudomonadota > Alphaproteobacteria > Hyphomicrobiales > Phyllobacteriaceae > Mesorhizobium > Mesorhizobium sp. M0030. The sequence continues at coordinate 250,921 of NZ_JAMYVE010000007.1, forward strand.
AGGCTCTGTTCCTGAAGGGATATGGCAGTCAGGTCGCCTTGCTCGCCAATAACCAGGATGATGTTTCCGAAGCTGCCCGCGGCGCCGCCTTGGCAGGCGGAGTTGAAATCTGGGACGCGGTCGATGACCTGATCCCTCGACGAACCGGGTTCGATGTCGTCATGGCCGAGGGCGCCCCGATGCGCAACATCGATGTGGTGTACCCTTCGATGGGCAGCGACGTACGCTCCGAACTCGCGGTTGCTCTGGGGGCTAACTGTGACGCAGAAGGCTATGTCCTGGTCAACCGACACCTTGAGACTTCAACGCCAGGACTCTATGCCATTGGCGACGTGGCCGAGGGGCTCAATCAAATTGCTGTTGCGTTCGGAGACGCCGCCAAGGCTGCAACTCACATTCATAACGACCTCCGCGATTGCGCCGAGCCGGCGACGAACTTCCGGCGAAGTTGACCTGCAGATGCGAACGCACCGTACCGGCTCACCTTTGGCTGCGTTGATGCCCGGAACCTGTTCCACCCGGCGTGAGACTACCGGCTTCGGCTTTGCTAGAGTTCTCCCAGGCGCAGCCGCTGGGTTGATGGACGGGCACGCGCTGGCGAACGGCTGGAGGAAGGAATGAAAATTCTCGTCACCGGCGCGTCAGGTCTGATTGGAGCCGCGCTTTGCGCGCGCCTGGCCGGCGAGAGTCATGAAGTGGTCCGCGTGCTTCACCACGCAGACACTGGCGTCCACCCGGAGATCCAAACCGTTTCCCGGGATATGGCGCGGGCCTTGCGACCTCAGGATTGGATCCCCTATCTCGCCGGTGTGGACGCCGTCGTAAACTGTGCCGGCGTCCTCCAGGATAGTGCCCGGGAAAACACCCGGCATGTCCATTCTACCGGCGCCTCGGCTCTCTTCACCGCGTGTGAGCAAGCAGGTGTGAACAAGGTGATTCACTTTTCTGCCATCGGGGTCGATCGCCAGCAGCCGTCCGCCTTTTCCGCCAGCAAGCTCGCCGGCGATGAAGCACTGATGGCACGTAGCCTTAGCTGGGTCATCCTGCGCCCCTCCGTAGTGCTGGGAAGGCCGGCCTTCGGCGCAAGTGCACTGTTTCGCGGCCTCGCGGCGTTGCCGCTCTTGCCGTTGATGCCCGACACGGGCCATCTCCAAGTCGTCCAACTCGATGACGTCATCTCCACCGTCCTGTTCTTCCTCAAACCCGGCAGCCCATCGCACCTCACGCTGGACCTGGCTGGGCCCGAGGCACTTTCGATGAGCGAGGTCGTGGGTCGCTATCGCCGCTGGTTCGGATGGAGCAGTGCTCGGGAGTTCATCTTGCCGAATTGGGCCGCAGCTATCTTGTACAGGTTCGGGGATGCCGCGGCTCAGCTGGGCTGGCGCCCGCCCATGCGCAGCAATGCAGCAAAAGAGATTGCCCGTGGCGCTGTCGGCGATCCCCAGCCGTGGATGACGGCGACCGGCATTCAACCATCAGGTCTTACATCTGCACTGCGTCTAAATCCTGCGACCGTGCAGGAGCGATGGTTCGCCGGTCTTTACTTCGTCAAGCCGGCGCTCTTTGTCGTCTTGCCGCTCTTCTGGATCATGACCGGCATCATTTCCCTCACCGCCGGCTGGCGCAGCGGAGTTGACTTGCTGATTGGCACTGCTGCCGGCCCCTTGGCCGAACCGGCGGTAGTCGCCGGCGCGCTGGCTGACATCGCCGTCGGGGCGCTTGTCGCCTGGCGCCCAACCAGCCGGCTTGGTCTTTTCGGCGCAATCGCGGTATCGCTTTTCTATGCGATCGCTGGGAGCATTCTGCGGCCGGATCTTTGGCTTGAGCCACTCGGGCCGTTGATCAAAATCCTCCCGATCCTCGTTCTGCATTTTGCAGCGCTGGCCATTCTGGAGGAACGCTGATGACGTACTTCGTGCTTAAATACCTGCACGTGATCGGCGCTGCTGTGCTGCTCGGAACTGGTGCCGGCATTGCTTTTTTCATGCTTTTGGCACACCGGACCGGGAATGCCGCGACGATCGCAGCCGTCGCCCGCATTGTCGTGCTGGCTGATTTCCTGTTCACGGCTACGGCCGTTATCGCACAACCTCTGACCGGACTGGGCCTCGCTAGGGTTGCGGGGTATTCGCTGTCCGAAGGATGGATCGTTCTCTCGATCCTGCTCTACATCTTGACGGGCCTGTTCTGGCTGCCTGTCGTGTGGATGCAGATCGAGATGCGAAATCTAGCCACACAGGCCGCACTCTCCAACCAACCTCCTCCCGAGCGCTACCATCAGCTGTTCAGACGCTGGTTTGTCTTCGGCTTCCCAGCTTTCGGCGCCGTGCTCGCCATTTTCTGGCTGATGATTGCGCGCCCGGCAATCGAGTGGTCATCGTTGTAGCTGCGATCGGCAAGCACTGCGCCGTGAATTCATCCGTCGCGCCTAGCTGGCTCGTGCCGGCGCGATGCACTGCGGTCGGGAACCACGGTCACTGCCGCGAGTTCTTTCGCATGGCCAATCATCCCGTCACCGGCGTGCTTACCTCAATCGGCACATTAACCTCCCGCCCCGCGGCATTCCTGATCCTGTTGGTCTACGCAATCCTTTGGATGATCTTCGAGCGACAGACCCTGGACTGGCATGGAGCGGCTACCTTGTTTACGTGGGCCATGACGCTGTTCATCCAGCGTGCCGAGCACCGCGACACTCAGGCCATTCACGCCAAACTGGATGAGATCCTGCGATCAGACCACAATGCCTCGAACATCACGCGGATCGACGATGAAGAGCCCGAGGAAATCGAAAAACACCGCCACCGCAGGCAGCAGGACGACTGATGAGCGGCGTTTTGGTTTCACGGCAGGACGAGTAGCGGGTTTCCGGCTTTTGACGCCTATCCAGCCCCGCCGCCTCCTGCGCTCAGGGCCAAGGCCTTCGATCCTTGCTGCGGCTGTGGTTCAGCGACGGAAGGATCGGAGCCCCTATTGTTCCACCGCATCCAGAAAAATTTGCCCGAGAACCAGGTCAGGCAAATCGGCCGGCTCGAAGTGCGTCATTCGCCCTTCTGGTTGCGCTCGACGAACTTGTTGAAACGGCTGGTTTGTCCGTCACCAGTCTTGGACTGGTAAAGAAAGGCCAGATCGTTCTCGTCGAATATGCGGAAGAACTCATCCCATTCGACCGGCTCGAATGCTTCCTCGGGTTTGCCGAAGTCGATCCGCAGGATGCCGCCCGCGCCTTTGGTGCGAACCACTGCCGGCCGTCCATCCCGCTCCTCCGCCCATTTGCGGATTTCGTCGTGATTGGTGGTCGTTTGCGACTGGGACATTGAAATCTCCTTTGATCATCGGCGTTGCCAACATCGGGCATCGTCGGGGCTGCCGGCGTCCTAACAGCACAAGGGCGGCAATGTTCCGGCACGGCGCGGCGAGCGCGATGTGGCTGCTTCCGAACGAAGCCGGCCAAAGGAACTTTGTTGAAGCCAAGGGAACAAACCTTTTGCCGAAAAGTTCGGGTCGCCAAGATTACCTGTCTGAGGAGTGGTCGTGAAACGGATATTGGTTACAGGGGGCTGCGGCTTCATCGGCCGGCATGTCGCCCAGGAACTCATCGAGCAGGATTATTCGGTTCGCATTTTGGATGTGCTGCTGGAGCAGGTGCACGCAGGCGAAACAGTCGCCCTTCCCGCCGGGGCCGAGCTGATCAAGGGCGACATTCGGGACCGGGAGGCGGTCGCCAAGGCGCTGGAAGGCGTTGACGCGGTCATTCATCTAGCCGCGGAAGTCGGCGTCGGACAGTCGATGTACGAGATCGCGCGCTATGTCGGCACCAACGATCTCGGCACCGCGACGCTGCTTGAGGCGCTGATCAAACACCCGGTCGAGCGCATTGTCGTCGCCTCATCGATGAGTGTCTATGGCGAGGGCCTCTATGCTACATCGGACGGCCGGCGCATCGACAATGCCCGGCGCAAGGCGAGCGACATCAAAAACGGACAGTGGAATCCGCTGTCGCCGGAAGGCGAACCCCTCTCCCCCCTGCCGACGGACGAGGAAAAGCCGGTCGATCTCGCCTCTATCTATGCACTGACGAAATACGCCCAGGAACGCGCCGTGCTGATCTTCGGCGAAGCCTATGGCATCGATGCGGTCGCGCTGCGCCTGTTCAACGTCTTCGGCGCCGGCCAGGCGTTATCGAACCCCTATACCGGCGTGTTGGCCAATTTTGCTTCGCGTCTCGCCAACGGCCAACGTCCAATGATCTTCGAGGATGGCGAACAGAAGCGCGATTTCGTCCATGTGGATGACGTTGCCCGCGCCTTTCGTCTTGCGCTGCAGCAACGCCAGGCAAGGGGTCACGTCATCAACATCGGCAGCGGCCGAGCCTATGCTATCAGCGACGTCGCGCGGGTACTTGCCGAGGCCATGGGAACGCCGGACCGCTCGCCAGAGTTGCTCGGCAAGGCGCGCTCCGGGGATATCCGCAACTGCTTCGCCGATATTTCCAAGGCCCGTGAGCTGCTCGGTTTCGAGCCGAGGCAACAACTGGAGAATTCGCTCGCCGATTTCGTTTCCTGGGTGCGCAACTCGTCCGCCATCGACCGCGGCGCCGACATGAAACGCGAGCTTGAAGAACGTGGGCTGGTGTCATGAATACGCGCAATCGACGCGACGCGCCCGTCGCCATTGTCGGCGGCAGCGGCTTCATAGGATCGAACCTGGCCGACAGCCTGTTGTCGGATGGCGAGCCGGTGCTGGTGATCGACAATCTCAGCCGCCCCGGCGTCGAACAGAACCTTGAATGGCTGGCGCAGAAACACGGAAGCCGCGTCATGGTCGAAACGATTGACGTGCGCGACGCCAACGCGCTTGCGCCCGTTCTGAAGAGTTCCAAGGCGATCTTCCACCTGGCCGCGCAAACCGCCGTCACAACGAGCCTGGTCCAACCGGACGAGGATTTCGACATCAACCTTCGAGGAACGTTCAATGTCCTCGAGGCGGCGCGGCTGAGCAGTGAGTTTGTTCCGGTGGTCTTCGCCAGCACCAACAAGGTCTATGGCAGCCTGCCCGACGTCGCGGTGCGCGAGGACGGCGATCGTTACCTGCCTTGCGACGGCATCATCCAAGCGAATGGCATCGACGAGACCCACGGCCTGGATTTCTGCACGCCCTATGGCTGCTCCAAAGGCGCGGCGGACCAATATGTGCTCGACTATGCCAAATCCTACGGCATGCCGACGGCGGTGTTGCGGATGAGCTGCATTTACGGGCCGCGCCAGTTCGGAACCGAGGATCAAGGCTGGGTCGCGCACTTCCTGCTGAGTGCGCTGACGGGACGTCCAATCACCATTTACGGCGACGGCAGACAAGTGCGCGACATACTGCATGTCTCCGATGCGGTCGCCGCCTACAGGGCCACGCTCGATCGTATCGAGACGACCAAAGGCCAGGCATTCAATCTTGGCGGCGGCCCCGATAATGCGATCAGCCTGCGCATGCTGTTGAGCGAGATCCGTAGCTTGACCGGCCGTGAGCTTTCGATCCGCCATGATGGCGAACGCACCGGCGATCAGCCCTTCTTCGTCGCCGACACCCGCAAGATCAAAGCGATGCTTGGCTGGAAAGCTCGTGTTTCATGGCGCGAAGGCATTCGCGATCTCGCAGACTGGCTGCAACAACACCGGCTCCAGCCTCGCCCCGAAGTCGTGAGGTACGTTGCATGAAAGTCGCCCTGGTAAACCCGTTCTGGACCTATGACGACAGCATTTATTTCGGCTGCCGCCAACCACATCTCCCGCTGGAACTCGGCTATTCGAAATCCCTGCTCGAAACAGCCGGCCATGAGGTGTTGATGCTGGATGGGCAATTGCAGAAGCTCGACAACTCGGACCTCTCCGAGCGTGTGGCTGATTTCGCGCCTGCAATGACGGTAGTCAGTACCGCCCCGACTTATCTGTTCTGGCGTTGCGCACCACCCGAGTTGCGCGTGCCGGCCGATTTCCTCAACCGTCTCGCCGGGCGCGGTGGACGCACAGTCGCGGTCGGGCCGCATGGCTCGGCTACGCCCGCGCCAACCTTGCGCAAGCTTGGCGTCGACATTGTTGTGCGCGGCGAATGCGAGGAAATCGTCGCGGAACTTGCCCGGCGCGACGACTGGAGCGCTGTGCCCTCGACCGCTTACCTGCGCGAGGCCAAGGTGGTTTTGACCGGCAGCGTCCACGCCAGCTCGTTTGTCGATCATCCGCCACTCCAATGGCCATCAGACTGGATCGCTGCCCATTCGCATCACCATCACAGGTTCGATGACAATCAGGTTGGGTTCGGCGCGGAGGTCGAAGCATCGCGCGGCTGCCCATACAATTGCAGCTTCTGCGCCAAGATCGATTTCCGCGATGCCTATCGCCGCCGAAACCACGAGGCGGTCATAGCGGAAATCGATCGGCTGATTGCCCAAGGCGTCGGCTACATTTATTTCATCGATGAAATCTTCCTGCCGCAAAAAGCGCTGTTGGAAGCGTTGATCCATCGCGACGTGAAGTTCGGTGTGCAGACCCGCATCGACCTTTGGAAACCCGAGCTGCTGGAACTGCTTGGTGCGGCTGGCTGCGTCTCCATCGAGGCCGGTCTCGAAAGCCTGACCGTGGAAGGTCGTGCGATGCTGGCGAAACGCTGCCGGCTGGGTACCGAGGAACTCGCCGCGCTGCTCGTCAATGCCAGGCGTCACGTTCCGTTCGTACAGGCCAATCTGATCGGCGTCGTCGAGGATGATCCTGCCCTCGTCGATTACTGGCGAACGCACCTGATCGACAACGGCGTGTGGGCCAATCAACCCGTACCGCTTTATCCATATCCGAGTTCGCCAAGCTATCGCGAGCTTTGGGGCGAACCCGACGACCTCGCCTGGGAGCGCGCCCATGATCACTATCTCGCATCATTCCAGAAGTTCAGCGACATCCAGGAAAGGCGCCCGCGTCCGCTGGCGGAACTGGAGGCGACATGTTGCGGACACTGACGCCGCGCTCGCGGCGCATCCTGATGACGGTCGATGCCGTGGGCGGCGTGTGGCGCTATGCGCTCGACCTGGCCAGGGAACTTGTCAATGGCGGCGATAGCGTAGTGCTTGCCGGTCTCGGTCCGCCACCGTCCAGGCAACAGGCCGACGAGGCGGAGGCTTTCGCGAAGCTGATCTGGCTCAACACGCCGCCGGATTGGATGACCCGGAACGGCGGTGATCTCGACGCGCTGCCTCGGGAGTTGCATGCGCCCATGCGCGACCACGCCATCGACCTTGTCCATTTCAACGCGCCGTCGCAGGCGGCGGGATTCGACGCGCCATGCCCGGTCGTGGTGGTCTCCCATTCCTGCGTGACGACTTGGTTCCATGCGGTCAGAGGACAGGCGGCGGATGGGGCATGGGCCTGGCAGAAGGAGCGCAACAGACGCGGCATGGATCGGGCCGACGCGGTCATCGCGCCGAGCCGCAGCCATGCCGACATGCTAGAGACCTGCTACGGCCCGATCGCGCGCTTGAGTGTGGTCACAAATGGTGCCCGTCCTCTGCCGAAGGCCGAAAAGCACCAACCGCTCGTCTTCGCCGCTGCCCGCTGGTGGGACGAGGGCAAAAATGCGGCGGTGGTCGATCAGGCGGCGTCCCTGACGCGATGGCCTCTGTTTGCCGCCGGTTCGACGAACGGCCCAAACGGCGAGCATGTCAGCTTCAGCCATGCTGTTCCTCTGGGAGCAGTGCCGTCCGATGAGGTGCGTTCGTTGATGGCTCGCGCGGGTATTTTCGTATCGCCATCGCTCTACGAGCCATTCGGCCTGGCCGCGCTGGAAGCCGCCATGTCGGCTACGCCCCTGGTGCTTTCCGATATCGCCACCTATCGCGAACTATGGGACGGGGCCGCGATATTCTTTGACGCGCGCGATCCGCACGATCTCGCTGCCTGCCTCAACCGTCTCTCCAGCGATGCCGAGCTCCGGCGAGAGCTTGGCCAGGCAGCCATCCGACGCAGCCGCAGGTTTAGGCTGACAAAGCAGACAGCGGCTATGCGCGGCGTCTACGACAAAGCGGCCTTAGCGATGGCGGAGCGCTGATCATGCGCTTTGTGTTCTACACCCACTCGGTCGTTTCCGACTGGAACCATGGCAATGCCCATTTCCTGCGCGGCGTCATGCGAGAGCTGGTCCAGCGCCGGCATCAGGCGATTGCGCTGGAGCCGGCGAATGGCTGGAGCCGGTCGAATCTGCTGGCTGAGAAGGGGTCGTTCGCCATCGAACGCTTCCGCAAGGATTTTCCCGAACTGATGCCGGTGACCTACGATGCCGGATTTGATCACGAAGCCTGGATCGCCGAGGCCGACGTTGTGATCGTTCATGAGTGGACGGATCCGGAGCTTGTCGCACGTATTGGCCGTGCCCGGGCCGCCGGCGGCAACTTCATCCTTCTTTTTCATGACACCCATCACCGGGCCGTGTCTGCGACCGAGGCGCTCTCGGCGCTCCGGCTGGAGCACTATGACGGCGTTCTCGCCTTTGGCGAGACCTTGCGCGAGAGCTATCTGCGCGCCGGCTGGGGCAAGCGCGTCTTCACCTGGCATGAAGCGGCGGACGATCGCCTGTTCAAGCCGCACCCGGAGATCCACCCCACCTCCGATCTGGTCTGGATCGGCAACTGGGGCGATGATGAGCGGACCGCCGAACTCAAGGAGTTTCTGATCGAGCCGGTGCACGATCTCGGCCTTGATGCCGCTGTTCACGGCGTACGCTACCCCAAGACCGCACTCGCGGATCTGGCCACCGCCGGACTGCGCTATGAGGGGTGGATCGCCAATGCCGACGTGCCGAAGGCCTTCGCCGCGCATCGGGTCACCGTTCACGTTCCACGGCGCCCCTATCGTGAGAGGTTGCCCGGTATCCCGACGATCCGCATGTTCGAGGCACTCGCCTGCGGCATTCCGCTGATTTCAGCGCCATGGTCCGATGTCGAGCAGCTTTTCAGGCCCGGTATCGACTTCCTGTTTGCCGAGAATGGCTCGCAAATGCGGCAACAGCTTCGGACGGTGTTGTCCGACGAGGACTTTGCGGCCTCCCTGGTGACCTCGGGTCTCGAGACCATCCGCTCGCGGCACACCTGCCGCCACCGCGTCGACGAGTTGCTCGGCGTGCTCACGCAATGCGCGAACCGACACACCGCCGTCCCGACAGCCGCAAAGGAAGCCGTCGCATGAAAATCGCATTCTATGGATCGAGCCTTTTGTCGTCCTACTGGAACGGTGCCGCGACGTACTATCGCGGTTTGCTCAAGGCACTTTCGCAATTGGGTTACGAGATCACGTTCTACGAACCCGATGTCTACGACCGGCAGAAGAACCGCGACATCGAAGCGCCCGACTGGTGCACTGTCGTCGTTTATGAAGCGACCCAGCATGCGCTGATGCAGGTGGCGGCACGTGCCGCCGGCGCCGACATCGTCGTCAAGGCGAGTGGCGTCGGTTTCGAAGACGAGGCGCTGCTTCGCGCCGTTCTCGACCACGCCCGCAGCGACGCGCTTGTCGTATTCTGGGACGTGGATGCGCCAGCCACGCTTGCCCAGTTGCGCGACGAGCCGGACCACCCGCTCCATCGTGCACTGCAGGAGATCGACCTCGTGCTGACCTATGGTGGCGGCGATCCCGTTGTCTGGGCCTATCGTGCCATGGGCGCCAAGGAGTGCGTGCCCATCTACAATGCGCTCGATCCCGAAACGCACCATCCGGTCGCCAGCAAAGCGCGTTTTGCCTGCGACCTGGCGTTCCTCGGAAACCGGCTGCCGGACCGTGAAGCGCGTGTCGAATCGTTTTTCCTCGATCCCGCCAGCCAGCTGCCGAAACAGCGTTTCCTGCTCGGAGGCTCGGGTTGGGGCGACAAGCCGCTCCCCACCAATGTAGGCTGGCTCGGCCATGTCGGCACCCGCGATCACAACGCCTTCAATGTCACCCCAAAAGCCGTGTTGAACATCAGCCGCGATAGCATGGCCGCCAACGGTTTTTCACCGGCCACGCGAGTGTTCGAGGCGGCTGGCGCCGGCGCCTGTCTCATCACGGATGCATGGCTGGGCGTGGAACTGTTCCTGAAACCAGGCGAGGAGATCCTGGTCGCGCGTGACGGCGGCGATGTCGCCGAAATAATGCGCTCGCTGACCCCCGGGCGGGCCAAGGCAATCGGCCAAGCCGCACTTCACCGCGTGCTGGCGGACCATACCTACGCGCTTCGGGCGGATGTGGCGGATGCCGTCTTCAAACGTCATTTCGAGCACGGGGCCGTGGAGGCAGCGGAATGACCAAGAAACTGGACATCGTCTTTCTCGGCCTGTCGCTGTCCTCATCCTGGGGAAACGGCCACGCCACGACTTTCCGGGGTCTTTTGAAAGGCTTGCACGGACTCGGTCACCGGGTGACTTTTCTGGAGCGCAACGTGCCCTGGTACGCCAATCACCGCGATCTGCGCGATCCGGAGTTCTGCGCCTTGCGCTACTACGAAACCACTGCGGAGCTGCAACGCGACTACGCACAGTGCCTGGAGCAGGCCGACATCATTGTCATCGGATCCTTTGTTCCAGAAGGACGCCAGGTCATCGACATCGTCGCCTCGCTTTGCAAGGGGCAGCTCTGCTTTTACGACATCGACACCCCGGTGACCCTGGCCAAGCTTTCAGCCGACGATTGCGATTATCTGAGTTCGCGGCAAATTCCGTACTTCGATGTCTATTTCTCCTTCACCGGCGGACCAACGCTCAGCCATCTGGCGCAAGACTTCGGCGCGCGCCATGCCGAACCTCTCTATTGTTCGGTCGATCCGGAACGGCATCACCCGACAGGAGATCCGATCCGCTGGGATCTCGGCTATCTCGGCACCTACAGCATGGACCGGCAGACAACGCTGAACGCTCTGCTGCTCGAGCCCGCACGGCATATGCCGTGCCTCCGTTTCGTCGTGGCCGGCTCCCAATATCCATCCGACATCATCTGGCCGGACAATGTCGAACGCATCGAACATTTGCCGCCAGCCGATCACGCCGCGTTCTATAGCCGTCAGCGCTACACGCTGAATGTCACACGCAGTTCCATGATCACCGCAGGATGGTCGCCCAGCGTGCGCCTGTTCGAAGCGGCGGCTTGCGGCACGCCCATCGTCAGCGACCGCTGGCCAGGGCTCGACAGCTTCTTTCCCGCGTCGGCGATCCACACCGCAGCGGAGACGGACGATGTCATCGATATCCTCGTTGGCGAGTCCGAGCGCGCACGCCTGGCCATGGCCGGCCGGGCTCGCAAACTCGTCCTCGCTTCCCACACCGGCGCGGCCAGGGCTCGCGAATTCGTGGCGGCGCTGACCCAACCAAGGGCGACGGCCCTCGATCTCGACATTGGAAGTGCAGCATGAACGGCAGACAGGAGAAAACAGCGATGCGACAGACAAGAAAGGCGCACAGGGCAAAGACGGTGCTTGTTGCCGGCGGCGCGGGTTTCCTCGGTTCGCATCTTTGCGAAGTATTGCTCCGCAACGGCTGGCGCGTGATCTGCGTCGACAATTTTCTGACCGGGCGCATGGAAAACATCATCTCGATCATGGACCGGCCCGGTTTCCGGTTGATCGAGCAGGACATCTGCCGGCCACTGGATCTCGGCGAGCCCGTGGATCACATCTTCAACCTGGCCTGCGCCGCCTCACCGCCGCGTTATCAGGCCGACCCGATACACACCACGCGTACCTGCGTGATCGGAACCCTCAACCTGCTCGAACTCGCTGTCCGCAATGACGCGCGACTGCTGCAGGCCTCGACGAGCGAAGTATATGGCGATCCGGAACAACACCCGCAAAGGGAGGATTACGTCGGTCATGTGAACTGCACCGGCCCACGCGCCTGCTACGACGAGGGCAAGCGCACCGCCGAAACGCTTTGCTTCGACTATCTAAGGGCCGGCAAGGCCGACGTCCGCGTCGCGCGCATCTTCAACACCTACGGTCCGAGAATGGATCCGGCCGACGGTCGCATCGTCTCGAATTTGATCATGCAGGCGCTCGAGAAGCGTCCGCTGACGATATTCGGCGACGGCCAGCAAACGCGATCCTTCTGCTATGTCTCCGACTTGATTGATGGATTGATGCGCCTGATGAACATCGACCCCAATCCGGGCAAGCCGGTCAATCTGGGCAATCCCGGAGAATTCACCATCGTGCGACTGGCGGCATTGGTGAAGGCGATGACCGGCACCAAGTCGGATCTGAAATTTCTGCCCCTGCCGCAAGACGATCCTCGGCGCAGGCAGCCTGATATTTCGCGTGCGAAAACGCTGCTCGGCTGGTCGCCGAGAGTGCCGCTCAACGAAGGGCTCAAGCTGACGATCGATTATTTCGCGGCGCTCGAAGGCACCGGCATCGGCGATCAGATGACAGGCCTTGCCAAAAGGAGACCCGCAGGCGGGCTGCAGAACCTTCCTGCATGACGTGGGCCGCGGCCGGACCTGCCCGGAGATCGTGCGGAACATCCATCCAACCTTGTAGTTTGGCGGGAGGGACCCGATACGGAGGATCATCCTCATGCAACCCAAGCGACCCGCGAAGGATGTCGACAAGATTGCCGAACGCGAGGCGGCTGCCTATCTGCGGCGCTCCTCGATCACCTATCTCGAGTGCTGCGTCAGCCTGATGATGACGCATCTGCAGCGCGAGGAAGTGGCCGCTATTCTCGAGCAGGAAGCAGACATGCTACGAAGGCTGGATTGATCGAAACGCTACACCTGAGATTCGTCCAGGAATCGTATCAGCCCCGCCCTGTATCGGTCTGCGGTCGCGGCCAGCCTTGCTTTTTCCTGGCCATTTTCGGATTGCGCAGCCGTGCTCCAGAGCCCGATTTGGAACGCCAAATAGCAGGGTTCGAAAAAATCGATGTGGCCATTGTCAATATCGAGCCCCATCCCCTCGACCAATGTCTTCACATCGCTGTCGGGCAGTCCATATTCGACACGGGCGCCGGCAATGTCCCACTCTATCGGCTGGCAGCCAATTAAATCGTGTGCCCGGCAATGGTCGACGGCATCTGTCTTGACCACCGAGCCGTCGGCACAAACGAGAAACTCCCACGCGTGAAGCTTTCCGTCGATTTCCACCGGCTGCAGAACATGCGCAGGGGTTTTTTTCGAGAGCCAGCCGCGCAACGTCGCCGCTCGGTTCTCGCCCAAGGCTTCAGATGTATTGGAAACAGCCATTTCCGCGAGTGCGAGCAATGATGCACCCGGTTCGCATGTTCGGAGATTGAGCGCCCGCCAGGTTAGATAGCGCGTCAACTCCGCGAGCAGCCTTCCTCTGGGCAGCGGCGCCTGGTCCATCGTGGTGCCGTCAATCCACCGTTCAACCAGAAAGCCGTGGCAAAGCCCGACCACTTGCGATCCGAACCCGGCTTTCCCCAACATTTCCGCGGCTCGTCTCTTACGCCGTCCGGTTTCGCCGAGGCCGGCGAATTTGACGAGCCAGCGACCACACCCCGCGGACGCCAGGAATTTACGCCGCTCGATGCCGCGCGGGCTCGGCGGCCAATGCTTTTCGTCGACGTAGTGGACGCTCCTCCATTCGCCACCAGACAGTTCGGTCAGGCGTAATTCGGGGCTGCCGACCGCCTCGGCCACCCATTCGCTAAGCGTGGGAATGTTCGAGCTTTCGGGGAAGGTGCATTCGAGCGCCGTCGCCACATGTTTCGGACAGCGCGACCATGTCTCCCTAGCCTCCCGTGACGCTTCGATGCCCGGGTTGCCAGGATGGCTGGGAAACAGGTGAATGCGGTCCATACCAATACCCAGTTCCCGCAGCCACGCGACGACGGCGTGCATCGAACTGCCGGACAGACCGGGACCTTCGTCTACAACGGCGAAGCGTGCCGATGGATTGTTCTTCCAGGAAGCGATCGAGCGCGGATCGGCATTGATGTGCCTGCGGAAAGGATGGCCGACCGGACGAACGCTGAACGGCGCCGGCGCGCCAATCGCGGCAGCCACTATGGCTGCAAGCCCCAGGCCGATGCTGCGGATGCCGATCACGCATGTGTTCGCATCGAGACCTGACTCCTGCGCCGCTCCCAAATAGCTTTCGGGATAAAGCGCGTAATGCGCGTAACCCTCGGCAGAACCGGTCAGAACCTCAGCCTCGCAATCCAACCCGTCCAGCAGTTGGAGAAGTCCCGGGTCGATGCCACCGCCCACGGCGAAACCGCTTCGCCACGACTTCGCCACCTCTGCCGCAAGACCAACCAGCAATCTGGCGCCTTGCTGTTGCCGCGGCGAAAAGATGTCGATGCCCCTGTTCTCGAAATCGACATCGGCAAGCGCGCGAACCAGTTCCGATACGCTGATGAATAGGCCGACCAACGCGGCATGGCGTCGGACGCCATGAGCCATGCGGTCCAGACTTTGAGCAATTTCGCTCGCAGCATCGCGAAGCCGTTCTGCGCTCTGCCTCCGCTTCTGGTCGCCGTAAACGATCATCGTTTTCCAATGCTTTGCCTTGCGGCAACGCAGCGAGCGCTGCTTCGATCCATGCTGTCTTGCGCAATTTTTCGGCAGGCCAAGGAACATTCCGGCACGCTGGTGGTTCGGCGGCAGGAACTTACCTTTGAACAGCATAGGGCGGCAGTTTCGTGGGATCGAAAAAGGTTCGTGTCGGTATCGTCGGGGTCGGCAATTGCGCATCCTCCCTGGTGCAGGGCCTCTCCTATTATCGTCACGCAAAAAGCAACGAACCAATCCCAGGGCTGATGCATGCCGACCTCGGCGGTTACCATGTCGACGACATCGAGATTGTCTGCGCATTCGACGTCGCCAGGAGCAAGGTTGGCCTCGACGTCGCTGAAGCAATCTACGCCGCCCCGAACAACACGTTCCGCTTTGCCGATGCGGCGGCAAACGGCGTTCGCGTCGAGCGCGGACCGACACTTGACGGCATCGGAAAATACTTGCGCGACGAAATCGAGGAGGCGCCGGAGCCGGTTGCCGACGTCAGCGAAATCCTGCGCAACAGCGGCGCCGACGTGCTGGTCTCTTACCTGCCGGTGGGCTCCGAGGAGGCGACGCGCTTCTACGCCGAATGCGCGCTTGAGGCCGGCTGCGCCTTCGTCAACTGCATACCCGTTTTCATCGCCTCACGTCCGGAATGGCGCCGGCGCTTCGAGCAGCGAGGGCTGCCGCTGGTCGGCGATGATATCAAGAGCCAGGTCGGGGCGACCATCGTTCACCGCCTGCTGGCCAATCTCTTCCGCGAGCGCGGCGTGCGCATCGATCGCACTTATCAGCTGAATTTCGGCGGCAACACCGACTTCCTCAACATGCTGGAACGCGAGCGGCTGGAATCAAAGAAAATTTCCAAGACCCAGTCCGTGGCCAGCCAGTTCGATGTTCCCCTGGAGCCGGGCAATATTCATGTCGGACCCAGCGACCACGTACCGTGGCTGACTGATCGCAAATGGGCCTATATCCGAGTGGAAGGGACGACCTTCGGCGGCGTGCCGCTCAACGCCGAGCTCAAGCTGGAAGTCTGGGATTCTCCAAATTCAGCCGGCGTGGTGATCGATGCGATACGCTGCGCCAAGCTTGCGCTCGATCGCGGCATAGCGGGAGCACTGACCGGCCCCTGCAGCTATTTCATGAAGTCGCCTCCCGAACAGTTCACCGACGCCGAAGCGCGGCAGCGCACGCTCGCTTTCATCGCCGGCAAGGACGAGCCTTTGCTGGATGCCGCGGAATGACGACAACGTTCTTTTTGATCCGTCATGCAGCGCACGACAATGTCGGCTCCTATCTTGCAGGACGAATGGACGGCGTTTGCCTTGGCGAGGCTGGGAAGGCGCAGGCCGCGCATCTTGGTGGCCGCATGGCCCGGGAGCCGATTGAAGCCATCTTGTGCAGCCCGCGTGAGCGTACGCAAGAGACGGCCGTGCCGATCGCGCTTGCCTGCGGCGTCGGTGAGATTGCGATCTGCGCCGAACTCGATGAGATCGATTTCGGCGATTGGTCGGGAAAGACCTTCGACGAGTTGAACGGCGACGCCGGCTGGCGGGCGTGGAACGACCAGCGGCAGGAGGCCAGGACACCGAGCGGCGAGACCATGCTGGATGTCCAGGAGCGGATCGTCGCACTGATGAACGCAGTGCGCGAGCGGCATCCGAACCAGTGTGTCGCCCTGGTCAGCCACGCCGACGTCATCAAGGCCGCCGTCTGCAAGGTGCTTGGCTTGCCGGTCGGCGACTGCTTCCGCTTCGACATCGATCCAGCCTCGATCACGACGATCGTGTCGGGTGACTGGGGCTCCAAGCTCCTGCGAATGAACGAAGCTGCCTGACGAGGACTTTCCGGATGCAGATGGTCATTTTCGGTCTCACCGTTACATCATCATGGGGCAACGGCCATGCCACGCTCTGGCGCGGACTGATCCGCGCCCTGGGTCGGCTGGGATGGTCCATCACCTTCTTCGAACGCGATACCCCCTACTATGCCGGGACGCGTGATCTCGATCGGCTCGATGGCGGCAACGTCGTCATTTATCCGGACTGGGAAGACATCCGTCGCGTTGCGGAGCGGGCAATGAAGCAAGCGGATGTCGTCGTCGTTACCTCCTACTGTGCCGACGCCGTGGAGGCCTCGCGGCTGGCGCAGCAGACAGGTCGCGGATTGCGTGTCTTCTACGATCTCGACACTCCGGTCACGCTTGCCCGCATCGAGCAAGGCGAGCGTCCGCCCTATTTCGGACCTGAGGGTCTTGCCGATTTCGACCTCGTTTTGAGTTACACCGGCGGCTCTGCGATCGAGGCGCTTAAGTCGGTTTTAGGCGCGCGTCACGTGGTGCCTCTCTATGGGCATGTCGATCCCGACCAACACCGGCCGGCAGAGAAGCGGGCCGAATTCGCCGGTGATCTGTCCTATCTCGGAACTTACGCGGCGGATCGCCAGGCCGGCGTCGAAAAGCTGCTGGTCCGCCCGGCCGCGCGCCTGCCCGACCACCGTTTCATCATTGGCGGCGCGCAATATCCGCAGGAATTCCCATGGAGCGACAACATCTTCTTTGTCAGGCATCTTCCGCCAGCCGACCATCCGGCTTTCTTCTCATCATCTCGCCTGACACTGAACGTCACCCGGGAGGCGATGGCGCAAAAGGGCTGGTGCCCGTCGGGACGGCTCTTCGAAGCGGCCGCGTGTGGGGCTGCCATCGTCACCGATGCATGGCCGGGCCTGGCCGAATTTTTCGAACCCGGCCGCGAAATATTGTTGGCGCATGACACCGATGATGTGGTCGCCGCATTGCAATTGCCGGAGTGCGAGCTCGACGGCATTCGAAGGCGTGCCCGCGACCGGGTCTTGGGCGAACACACTTCCGCACGGCGCGCGGCGGAACTGGATCGCATCCTGAACGATGCCTTTCAAAGATCTCCCGGCGAACCGATGAGGGAAGCGGTCTGATGTTGGGCATCGTACCCGCTGCCGGGCGCGGCAGCCGCATTCAGCCGCTCGGCTTCTCGAAAGAGCTGCTGCCGGTCGGTAGCCGGATCGATGGACAGACCGAGCGTCCCTGCGCCGTGAGCGAGTATCTGGTACGGCGCATGGTGCAGGCCGGCGTCGACAAGATTTGCTTCATCATCGGATCGGGTAAATCCGACATCCTTGAATACTACGCCGCCGGCTACGGTGACGCGGCGGCTCTCTTCGTGGTGCAGCCGAACCCCGTCGGTCTGTGCGATGCGATCTTCCGGGCGGCGCCCCTCGTCGCGGCCGACGAGGTCGTCCTGGTCGGCCTTCCCGATACGATCTGGTTTCCCGAGGACGGTTTCCGCCATTTGCCCGACGATCAGCTCTCATTTCTGCTTTTCCCGGTGGATCAGCCGGAATTCTTCGACGCCGTCGTCATCGACGTCCACGAGCGCGTGATCGAAATCCAGGTCAAGCGGCAGGATGCCGCCACGAACTGGGTTTGGGGTGCGTTCAAGATGCCGGGCCATATCCTGCATCAGCTTGCGGCACTCTGGCGTGAGCGGGAGCGCAGTGACGAATATATCGGCACTTTGGTCAACGCCTATATTGCGGCCGGCGGTACAGCTTTTGGTGTCAGGGCTGGGTCGGACTATGTCGATGTCGGCACTTTCAACGGCTATCGCACAGCGCTGCGGTTGCTTGAAAACGACGCCCCATCCGCGCACCGCCGGCCCACCATGATCATGCCCGGCGCGCAGTCGCATGTACCCGTCGTTCCTGGCGAAGGAGCCTGAGCCATGCTGCATTCCCATGCCGAAATCCGCCGCCGCATCGATGCGCTCGGCCCATGGTTCCACAACATGGAACTTGCCGGCGTCGAAACCGCTCCCAACCATTTTCTGGGCAACTACCCGCTGATCAAATGGCGCAAATTTGCCAATGCCATTCCCGCTGATCTGACAGGCAAGGCGGTACTCGATATCGGCTGCAATGCAGGATTTTACTCCATCGAGATGAAACGGCGAGGTGCTGACCGTGTCCTCGGCATCGATTTCGATGACGCCTATCTGGCCCAAGCTCGCTTTGCGGCCGAGGTTGCCGATTGCGAGATCGAATTCCAGAAGCTTTCGGTCTACGACGTCGGCTCGCTGCGCGAGACATTCGATGTCGTGCTGTTCATGGGGGTGCTTTACCATTTGCGCCACCCCTTGCTCGCGCTCGACCTGATCCGCGAACATGTCGCCCGTGACCTGATGATCTTCCAGTCCATGCAGCGCGGCAGCGCGGATCTGCCCGAGTTGGAAGAAAACTATCATTTCTGGACGCATGACCTGTTCGACCAGCCGCAATTTCCCAAGCTGCATTTCATCGAGCACCGCTATGCCGACGATCCCACCAACTGGTGGATTCCAAACCGCGCCTGCACCGAGGCGATGCTGCGCAGCGCCGGTTTCGAGATCGTTCTGCACCCCGAGCAGGAGGTCTATTTCTGCCGCGCAGCCGGGGACCCGGCCGGCGGCGGCGCCATCTATCCCTCGAAAGGACAGCTCCATGATTGAAGCCGCCATGATCTGGAACGAGCCCAACAACAAATCGCATTGGGACCCAGAGCTCGATCCCGATTGGAGCCGCTTTGCCAGGATGGCGATCTTGTCGGCTGACGCAATCGCGTCGGAGAACCCGTCTTTGACGAAAGTACTCGGTGGCATCTCGCCGATAGATCCGGGCTTTATCACCCGCATGAAGGAATTCGGCGTGCTGGACCATGTCGATGCCGTCGCCGTGCACGGCTTTCCGCTCGACTGGAACCTGTGGCAGATCCACGAATGGCCGCAGAAGATCGGCGAGATCGCGACCGTCACCAACCTTCCCATCTGGGTCAGCGAAGTCGGCGTATCGACCTTCGGCGCGGAAGAAATCCAGGTCTGGGGGCTCAAGCGCACCGCCGAGTTGCTGATTGGCAACGCACCACGTATCCAGTGGTACAGCCTCTACGATCTTCCGCGCGAATGGGAAGCAACGACGCGGCATCGCGAGGCGGAGGGCTCTTCTTACTATCGACATTTCCACATGGGGCTGCTGCGCCAGGACGGCACGCCAAAACCAGCGCTGGAGGAGTTCCTGCGCTGCACGCCCGCAATGGGACTGGTGCAGTGGTTTCATTTCGAGGACCCCCGGCTGGACGATGCCGTCGCCTGGATGAAGCGGCTGGGCGTCACCAATATGCGCACGGGGCTTTCCTGGGCAGACAGCTTCCGGCCGAACGCGCTGGACTGGTTCGACCGGCAGATGGAGGCACTCGCCGATTTCGACGTGACGGTCACCTTTTGCTTTACACCGCAGCATCGGGGAATGATGCCCCACCACACCAGCCCGCCACTGGCGCCGGAGGAGTTCGCGGAATTCTGCGCAACCATGATCCGCCGCTATGCGCCCGGCATGACGTCCGCTTCGCTCCCGACGCGGCGGGCCTCGGCAGCGTGAAAGTGTCATGCTGCCATGCATCAGACGCCTGACACATTGGACGAATTAGCGGCATCATCGACAGGTGGTGCGGCATACGGGACCGAGGCGCAACCAGCCGCGGCGCTCACTGTCCTCAATGTCGCCTACCCTCTCGCGCCCGTCGGACCCGATGCTGTCGGCGGTGCCGAACAGGTTCTGTCGATGCTCGATCGGGCACTGGTTCGCGCCGGCCACCGCTCTATCGTCATTGGTTGCCGCGGCTCCAGCGCGAGCGGTACCCTTGTGGAAATACCGGCTGAAAACGGCGTGATCGACGAGGCGGCGAAGAGCCGCGCGCAGCAGGCTCATCGCAAAGCGATCGCCGCTGCCCGCGCCCGATGGCCGATTGATGTGGTTCATCTGCACGGCATCGATTTTCATGCCTATCTGCCCGACGATGGTCCGACCCTGGTGAGCCTCCACCTGCCCTTGGACTGGTATCCGGCCGAGGCTCTGCGACCGACGCGGGACGACCTATGGCTCCATGCGGTCTCGCCCACCCAGCAGCAAACGGCGCCACCAGGGGCCAGACTGGTGGCGCCGATTCCCAACGGCGTTGACATCGAAGCACTGAGCCTGGTGCAGCCGAAGCGAGACTTTGCCCTGGTTCTCAGCCGGGTCTGCCCGGAAAAGGGCATTCACCTGGCCCTGGACGCGGCCAAACAGGCGCGCGTGCCCCTGGTCATCGGCGGCAAGGTCTATCCCTACGAAACACATACGCGCTACTTTCGCGACGAGGTCCAATCCCGTCTTGATGCTCGCCGCCGCTTCCTGGGCCCGCTCGGTTTTAACGCCAAGAGGCGCTTTCTCAACGCAGCCCGCTGTCTGGTCATTCCAAGCCTCGCCGCCGAGACAAGCTCGCTTGTCGCCATGGAGGCCCTCGCCTGCGGTACCCCGGTGGTCGCATTCCCGAATGGCGCGCTTGCGGATGTCATCGAGCACGGCAGGACGGGCTTTCTCGTCAACACAGTCGACGAAATGGCCCAAGCCATTCTTGCGGCGCCCAGCCTGGACGCCGAGGCGTGCCGGGTGGAGGCGCGACGGCGGTTTTCGCTGGAACGGATGATCTCGTCGTATATGGCTGCCTATCAGGCGCTGGCACAACTTGGCACAGATTGCCGGCGCTTCGCTGCGGCACCGTGAGAAAAGCAGTGTTGCGCAGCGAAATCATCGATGACCCCGTAAAATTCGATGCCTTGACGCCGCACTGGTGGAAACTATGGGAGCGGAGCTCCTCTGCGACGCCGTTCCAATCCCCCGCTTGGCTGGTGCCATGGTGGCGCGCATTCGCACCCGGTGAACTGGCGACAGTCGCGGTCTGGCGTGGCGGCGATCTGGTCGGGCTGGCGCCACTCTATCTCGAGCATGGAACGGCCGGTTCGAAGCTGCTTCCGGTCGGCATTTCGCTCAGTGATTATCTGGACATCCTGGCTGTCCAGGATATCGAGGCGGCGGTTGTCGCCACCATCGCCGAAACGATCTGCTCGGTCGGGTGGTCACAATGGATCTTGTCTGATCTGCCGCAAAACAGTGCCGGTCTTACGATCGCGCATCCCGGTTTAACGGTCGAGAGGCCGGCAATTCATGCAGCCTGCCCCGTGCTTGCTGTTGCCGGCGGCGAAACGTTGGCCGGCTGCGTTCCCGCTCGGCGCAGGCGCCAGTTGCGCCGGGCGCGCCAAGCGGCGTCCAGACGCGGCCGGCTCGCGTTGGCGTCAGCCCGGGGCGATCAGAACTTCCTGAACCAATTGATCCGCCTGCACCATGCACGCTGGGTTGGACATGGAGGTGGTGTATTGGCCGACCCCGCCGTGCAGCACTTCCATGGGCTTTCACTTCCCTTGCTCGATGCTCACGGTCTGGTCCGATGCTGGTTGCTCGCGATCGATGGCACGACTGTCGCCGCCTATTACGGATTTCACCACCGCGGCCGCGCCTATGCCTATCTCGGCGGCCTCGATCCTGCTTATGCCGAGGAGAGCCCAGGGGCGATCCTGATCGGCCACGCGATCGCGGAGTCGATCCGCGAGGAGGCGCGCGAGTTCGACTTCCTGCGCGGCCAGGAAGCCTACAAATATGGCTGGGGCGCCGTCGACAGGTGGACGATGCGGAGGATCTGGACGCGGAGTTGATGTCATGAGTGTGCACGCGCAGCGCCAGACATCGGTCAGACGGGCGGTCGAAGGTTGTGTGGTCGATGGTGCCTGCGCCGAAGCTGTTCTCGTCAGGTTGGCGCTTCACCTGCCGCCCACAATTGAAGCGGCGGAATTGGCGGAGGTCGTGCTGAAAGTCCGTCCGGCGAATACCGGCGATGCTGAAAGACTGCGAAAGGTCGCTGGACTGCTGCGCCACAAACCGGGCGTCCTTGCCACTTTGCGAGCGACAGGCGGCGCCGTTCGGCATGAACGCGGTAACGGCGAGACGGATATCGCCGTGGTCAGGAGGCTGGCCTCGAGTTTTGATGCCGCGGCAGCAATTTCGACCGCGGCAAGTGTCCAGTTAGGATCCCTTGGCGATGACGAGCGGCTGACAGCCATGACCGACGAAATCGTTGAATGGCTCGAGGCGCGAGAATTCACCGGAATTGAACGAGACATTCTCGACATCGGTTGCGGCATCGGACGTTTCGAGCGCGCGCTGTCCAATTCCTTCAAGCGGATGGTCGGCATCGACATATCCTCGCGGATGATCTCTATCGCCTCCGAGCAATGCGCAGCGCTCGGCAATGTCGAACTGCGCCAAACCTCCGGTCTCGATCTGGCCGACTTCGACGACGACAGTTTCGATTGCGTGTTGGCGGTCGACAGCTTTCCCTACCTGGTTTTAGCCGGCATGGCTGAGCGGCTTTTCGATGAAATTGCGCGCGTTCTCAAACGGCCGGGCCGGCTCGCATTGCTGAACTATTCTTATCGCGGATCGCTTTCTTTGGACCGGGCCGACATCGGCCGTCTTGCGCAAGCTCACCAATTGCGGGTCGTCATCGACGGCGAGAAGCCGTTTCGGTCATGGGATGGCGACGCCTTCTTGCTTGCTGGGTGAGACGGAACATTACAGCGCGATGCCGGTTCGGGCGTCGGCACCGATCGGTGTCCTGGATTCGAAGGAGGAGATCATGGCATCCGGCGGCAAAAAGCATTTCGGCCAAGGCAGCCAAGGCAAAGGTGCCGGCGCCGGCGCAATGACCACCTTGGACAAGGACAAGATCGAGGAAAACGCGGTTTTGTCCAACCGCGACAGGAAGCAGCATGGCCGAGAGCGCGGGCTGGACGGCAATCGAACCAAGTCCGATCAATTTCAGGATCACGCCGCAAACCGGTTGCTGAAGGACTGACGCCACCGCGCCGCGTCTTGCCGCGGCACGGAGGAAAAACTGTGCAAGGGCCGCCGGTGAGCCTCTCAGCGGCCGACAACGCCTTGTAGTGCCGAGCGCTCATCCACCAGACTTGGATCTAGGGATGCTATCAAGAGAACGTGATGTCTCATTCGAGCGACGATACCACGGATCTGCTTGTCGAGATGGCAGTGGATCGGGAGATTGCTTCCCTGCTGGCCGCCATAGAGCAGGAAAAGATACCAGACCGCCTATCCAAGCTGGCGATCGAATTGCAAAATGCTCTCGTCGAGAAGCATCGGCGAGACGTGAAGAGCTGATTATCTGCGGCTGTCGACCTCTATATCGAGCTGACCATCCGACAGCTGATTTCGCCTTTCTATCAATGTCTGCAACGAGCTCTCCCCGAGTAGCTCAAGGATGTTGGCGCGGGCACGGTTCAGCCGGCTCTTGACCGTCCCTACCGCGCAGCCGCAGATTTCGGCGGTTTCCTCGTAGCCCACTCCTAAAACGCCGATCAGCATCAGCACCTCGCGCTGATGTTCGGGCAGCTTTTGGATGGCGCCGTGAACTTCCTTGCTCTGAACGGTCCATTCCTGGGTAGCTTCCGAAATCGGTCTCGAAGACGCGCAGTCGAGAAGGCCTGGCGCTTCCCGTGCAGCGATCTTGATCCGCGTGTAGTAGGTGTTGCGCATGATGGTGAAGAGCCACGACTTCATGCGTGTACCGGGTTCGAACTTGTCGATGTTGGCGAGCCCTTTGGTCAACGTTTCCTGCACCAGATCGTCGGCATCGTCTGGAACGCGGCAGAAGGTGCGCGCGAAAGCCCGCAGGGCAGGTATCAGATCAACGATGGAAACGTCATTGGTTTGTTGGTCGGCCAAGAGATAGCCTCCGGATGACAATGGTCCAGCTCCCAGAAGAAAGAGTGAATGAACGAAGCCAGAGCTAAATGCATGGAAGTTTGGTTCGTTCCCGCCGTTGGAAACAACTCTTCGAAAATTCCACCGGGCGCGAACACGCCGACTACGGTCTTCCCCCAAACACGCCCACTTCAAAGGAACGAAACACCATGCCGAGCTTGATTCCCGGGAACCTCGCCGGTGCGTTTGGCTGTGCAGGGCATGGACCGAGTCGTGCGGCTGGCAACGCGCAAACCACTGCCTAGCGAACCACGTGGCGAACTCGGCTACCATTGATACATAGCGTCCAGCAATCGGTCGTAGTTGCCGGGCAGTCGGCCAACGAACATGCTCGTCCAGCACTTGCTCTATTCTGCCCTCCGATCGGGCTAAGCCGATGAAATACCGGGTTGATTTACCCCTCACGACGTCGCCGAAAGGCATGCTGTCGCGTACAATCTGCAGCTGCTCTCCGAAGCTGGCTGTTGCGGTGCTGTGCAACTCGCTTTGGCGAAGATCACGGATGACGATCAGCGCTTGAGTGAGCGCCCGAACCGGTCCTCGATCCGCGACTGAAGGAACTCGAGCCCCATCGAGAGCAGCCAATAGATCATCGAGGCGGTGATGAGCATCTCGATGTGGCGGAACTCGGTCTGGCCCTGCGTGCGTGCGAGATACATGATCTCCCAGACCCCGACCACCGAGACCAGCGAAGAATCCTTCAGCATCGCAATGAACTGGTTGCCGGTCGGCGGCACGATGACGCGCATCGCCTGCGGCAGGATGACCAGGAACATCGTCTGGTTAGCGCTAAGGCCGAGTGCCGTAGCACCCTCGGTCTGGCCGCGCGAGATGCTTTCGATGCCGGCGCGGAAGATCTCGGTCATGTACGCGCCGTAGCAGAGCGACAGCGCCATGATACCGGCCGGCACGGCGCCGATCACGTAGCCAATCTGCGGCAGGCCGAGATAGATGATGTAGATCTGCATCAGCAACGGCAAGCCACGAAACAGAGAGGTATAGAAGGTCGCCAAGCCATAGACCACGCCGTTGCGGGAAAGTTTGGCGATGGCGCCAACGAAGGCGATGAGGGTGGCAATGGCGATCGAAATGGCCGAAATGTAGAGGGTCGTCACCACACCCTTCGAGACGAGGAAGCCGATCTTCTTGGCGATGAACGCGAAGGACAGGTCGAAGGAATAGAAAAACAACATTAGCAACACGAACAGCTCTATCCAAACTGCCACAATCTGCTGTTTGCGGCTGAGATACCGCAGCGCGTTCCAGTTCGCCACCAAGATCAATGCGATCAGCACCGCCGAGACCGCCCGCCCGACGTCCGGGTTGGCGGCGAGCCACTCGACCGACCCCGGAACGAGCTTGCCGAGCCAACTGGCTTTGATGCCGAGCCCATACAGGCCGGCGGCGATGGCGGCGAGCACGAAGAACACGCCAACGCGGCGCGCCGCGTCCGGGTGGTTGAGCAATAGTCGGCCGATCACGTCTTCGATCTCCCTGCGGTCAGCGGGCCCGCTCGCGCCACCAATCCTGCGCCTGCAGCTTCCAGTAGGTGAGTTGCGCAACCGCAAGTCCAGCCGGGCCGCCCGCCCAGGCAAGGCCGAATGGTGCAAACAGCCGGTAACGGTCCGATTGTCCCAGTATGGCTTCGGCGATCAACTTGCCGGCGATCGCCGTGGTGTTGATGCCATGGCCACCAAAAGCCGTGAGGTACCAGACGCCCGGCTGCAACGGGCCTATCTGGGGCATCATGTGCCGGGCATAAGACATGAGCCCGGACCAGGCGAGTTCGGTCTTGAGGTGTTCGAGCTGCGGATAAGTGGTGACCATCTCACGGCGCAATTGCCTCGCCAACACGCCCGATAAGGCTGCCCGGGTGGTGATGCGCCCTCCCCAGAGCAGCCGCCTGCCGCCTTCGACAACACGGTAATAATCGCCTGCGCGACGGTTATCGCCGACGGCGTCGGTCGTCGTAATCGCCTTGGCGATGAGGTCAGGCGCCTCCTCGCTCACCATAACGTAAGTGGCGATAGGCAGGAATGCCCGCTGCAGCCGGCCGACCAGTGGGCCCGTATATCCGCCGGTGGCAACTACGGCCTGGCGGGCGCGCACTTCGCCGCTGTCGGTACGCAAGATCTTTTCGGCGCCGTCAAGGTTGGCTTCAACGGCAGCCGTTCTCTCGTATATCCTGCCGCCCAGCCGCTCGATCTCGCCAGCAACGGCGCGCAGATAGTTAAGCGGATGCATGTGGAAGGCGCTGGGATCGCGCAGGCCTTGGTGGTAGCGATCCGAATGCAGCACCGCTCGCACCTGGTCGCGATCGAGATAGTCGAGCCGGTAGTCGAAATCCCGCGCCAGTTGCTCGGCATATGCCTTGAGCACGGCGCCGCCATCGTGGCGAAGCACGCTCAATATACCGGAGCGCGGCTCTGCCGCCTTGACGTCGAGATCGCGGATCGTCTGCCGCACGAAGTCGACGCCTTCGATGGACAGGCGGTGCAGTTTTTGTGCCGCGTCGACGCCGGCCATCGCGGCGATGTTGTCGGTGCCGGTGGCGAAACCGGGATTAACGAAGCCGCCATTGCGACCGGAAGCGCCGAATCCTATCCGCTGCGCCTCAAGCACGACGACCTGCTGGCCGGCGCGAGCCAGCTGCAACGCCGTCGTCAGGCCGGCCAGTCCGCCGCCGACAACGACTGTCTCGCACTCGGAAACGCCGCTCAGCGGCGGTCTGATGGTGTTGTCGGCAAGCGTGCGTCGGTAATATGTGTCAGGACATGTCATGATCAATATGATGAGGTGGCGGCACTAGAGCATTTTGCAGGCAGGCGGAGCCGCCCGGTGTCGTGGAAATGCGGCTGAAACAAAACAGATGGAGCGGGATGTTCAATTGAATGCACCCCGCTCAAGCTTTATCCACGATGCCTCTCAGTCAGAGCTGTAATCCTTGCCGTACCACTTGGTGGTCAGTTTCGCGAGGGTACCGTCCTTCTTCATCTCGTCGAGAATGCCGCCGATCTTGGCATTCCACTCGGCATCACCTTTTTCCGCGATCACCACCAGTGGCTCACGGAAGGCATAGCCGCCTTCCAGGACACGCAACGGGTAGCCGTTCTTTATCGCGTTCTGAGCCGTCTGTTCTGGTGCGATGACCGCGTTGAGGCGCACGCCGTCGCCGAGCCTCAAATCGTCGAACGGCAGCATTGAGTCAGCGAAAGTCCTGATCTCACCGGGCTCCAGCTTGTATTCGATGGGCGGCAGGCCGGGAGCATCGATCTCGAGTTGTCTACGGATGAAATCCTCCGACGTGGTGGCGGTCTCGACGCCGATGATCTTGCCGTTCAGGTCGGCGACCGATTTGGCCGGGCTGTCCTTGTGAACCACGTAAACGTAGGGGCTATAATAATAGATGCCTTCGAAATCGATCACCTTGGCGCGCGCTTTGGTCGGCGTCACCGAGCCGACACCCAGATCGTAACGTCCCTGCCAATGGCCGCCCGTCATCGTCGCCCAGTCCGGCGTATCGAAACTGACCTCGACACCGAGGCGCCTTGCGATCTCTTTCGAGACATCTATGTCGAAGCCGACCAACTGATTGCTGTCGTCGAGGAAACTCTGCGGCGGCCAACCGCTGTTTGTGGCGACCACCATTGCCTTCTTCGAGGTAACCCGGTTGATGGTTTCACCCGCCGAGGCCGCAGACGCGAACGCGAGCGTGGTAGTGGCCAAGGCCAGCCACGCGATCAATTTCCTCACTTGAACCTCCCTCTTCATCGTCATTCAGACATATGCTTCCCAGAGCGCGCTCCCGTAGAGAAACAGCAATTGAGAGCGCGGCATGAGATCGATCTCATATCAGCACACATATCGACGAGGGGATCAAGTCCTTTTTCAAGTAGCCAGTTGTCCTCCGGGGGCGCAAAGCATCGGCACCCGCACGGTGCGGCGGAACCCGCGTTTGATGTGATGCGCGTGACTTTCAAGACAGAGGAAACGAAGATCTACTTCAACCTATCACATCATTGCCAGATGGGCGGCACAGGATGGCTTGCTGTCTACGAGTTTCCGATGTTCCGGTTAAGCATGGGTGCGCGGCACACCGGCAGCAGCACCAGCAGGATGATGGCGGAGTCGACCCAGAGGACCCTGTTCACGCCCATCGTGTCGACGATCTGACTGGTCGCTAGGGTACCCACGGAGATGGCAAGATTGAAAGTGAAGCAGTAGATGGCCGTCGCGGTCTCCGCGCTTTCTGGTGCTGCACTCAGCACCCACGTCTGCAGCGTGATGGGCGCCGCGCCATACGCGAAGCCCCACACCAGCAGCAGGATGGTTCCTGTGAGCGGCGTGACCCCGAGCAACGGGAAGAGAGCCAGCGTGGCGCCGAGCCCAATGACGATGCAGGCCAATGTGCGACCGACGGATTTGGCGGCCCAGACGCCTGCGACGGCGTTGCCAATCATTCCGAGAATGCCATACCCCAACAGTAACCAACCTATGCTCCCTGCAGTGACGCCCGAGACCTCCAGCAACACCGGGCTCACGAAAGTGTAGGCACCGTAGTGGGCAGCCACCAGCAGTGCGGTCGCAACCACGCCCGACAGGAGGGCGGGATTGCGCAATTGCGCACGCAGGGCTTTCACCTCCACAGGCTGCGCCGCCTCCAGCTTCGGAAGCACAAGCAGGGCGGCGAGCAGTATGGCAAAGCTCAGGCCGGCGAGAGACCAGAACGCGCCGCGCCAGCCGACTAGATCACCGATGATCGTGCCGGCCGGCACGCCCAGCACCGCAGCGGCACTTACACCGCCGAAGACAATAGTCATGGCGCGCGGCACGGACGGTCCAGGAACAAGGCGTACTGCGATGCTTCCGGCTATCGCCCAAAAGCCACCGATGGTGATCCCGACGAGCAGCCTGGACGCGAGCAGAACGGGAAAGTTCGTTGCGAGCGCTGAAATCACGCTCGCCGCAGCCATTACCGCGAGCAGGCCCGCCATCAGAATACGCCGGTCGAGCCTCCCCACTGCCAACGGCAAACCGATAGAAGCGAACGCCGCAATTACGCCGGGTATCGTCACCGTGAGACCGCCACTCCCAATAGAGACATTCAACTCGGAAGAAATTGCCGGAATCAGCCCCACAGGGAGTTGCTCCGCAGTGATCATCGAAAAAATACCCAGCGATACAGTGAGCACGGAGAGCCACATGCGAAAAGTGGCTCCCTGTTTCTCCCGAAGGGCTGCTTTGGTCAGAGACATGATCACCTCCAGCCCGCGAGAAGGCACTCGACGCCAACGTTTCGGGCAAACGTTAGAGAGACGGATCGGGCAATTGATCCCGGCCTGGTTTCAGATAATCTGTCCACTGCGGATTGATAATCGAGGGAGATATGGATGGTGAATTCACGAAACGTGAATGAAAGAGGTGATTGCAGTTGGACCGGCTGACCAGCATGACCGTGTTTGCCAACGTCGTCGGTGAAGGCAGCTTCGCTGGAGCGGCCAAGCGGATGCGACTATCGCCAGCGGCTGTGAGCAAGCATGTCCAAATGCTGGAAGAGTGGCTTGGCGCACGCCTTCTCAACCGGACGACCCGGCGCATCAGCCTGACAGAGCTCGGCGCCTCCGTCTACGAGCGCAGTCTGCGCATAATCGAGGATGTCGAGGAAGTTCGTACGAGCGCGGCCGAGAGCAAGACACGTCCGACCGGCTCACTGCGTGTCAGCGCGCCGATCTCCTTCGGCGCGATGCACCTTGGGAGAGTCGTTGCAGAATATCTCGCGGTCTACCCGGAGGTGTCGGTTGAGTTGGTGTTGGACGACCGTGTGGTTGACATCGTGGAAGAGGGCCTGGATGTCGCGGTACGCATCGCTCCACTCACGGTTTCCAATCTGGTTGCTCGCCGAATCGCGCCGTCACGCGAGGTGGTCTGCGCTTCGCGCGATTATCTGGACAGACGCGGGCGTCCCACAAAGCCGTCGGATCTCCACGACCATGATTGTCTGGACTACGCGTTGCGCGCCAGCCGCGGAAAATGGCGGTTCGACGGACCAAAGGGGGAAGTGGCGGTAAAAATCACTGCACGGATGACGGCAACGAACGGGCAGCTCCTGCGCGATGCGGCGCTGGGTGGAGCAGGCATAGTACTTTGCCCCACTTTCCTTGTTGGAGAAGCCATTCGTTCGGGCCAACTGGAGACAGTGATGCCCCAGTTCAAGCCGGTAAGCCGGTCGATCTACGCGATGTACCCGTCAAGAAGGCATCTTTCCGCCAAAGTTCAAAGCTTCGTGACGCTTCTCGCCGCCCACTTTGGTGAGAACCCACCTTGGGACAACTTTGGACCATGACGACTGGAATGTTGAGCCCAGAGGCCGCGCGCACTTGCACGGCCTTACTGTGCATGGGACCAGCACCCAGGGCCAAGGGGCGGTGCATATCGAGCCGTCCAGCACCTTTTCGAGACTGAAGCATCCGCTATTTGCCGACGGTCATTCGCTGAGGCTCAATCCACCGCCCATCCTAAGCGCCGCCACAGCGCAAGTAGTAGCATCTGCGGTGTCTCTGGTTCTCTGCGGCCACCGGCGGAACGGGTTGTAAGCAGGCGCGTTCCTCCAGCGTCAAGCTTGGAGAACATACCATGGATGGCGAGCTGCGCCTGAAGTTACAAGAGCTGAGCCAAAGCATGCAAACGCGAGCGGCCGAACTTTCGACGCTCGGCGGCAGCGCAGACATAAGTACGGTGATGTCGGGGATCGTCGTCGCTCTGGAGGCGCTACTGGTGATTGCCGAAGAGATGAAAACGCCACGTTCCGGCCCTTCGGTCCTGCCCGACGCTACATGAACATCTCCGATCGTTTGGGAGAGGCTCCAGAGCGAGAGCGCCTACCGCTCACCAGCAAATCGCTCGCCGAGGAACTGGCTTTAATCCACATTCTGGGTTGGAGAGTGGAGAGCGCAATCTACTCGGTGGAGTACTCCAGGTGGGGTGAGCGTCGGCAGAAATGGATTTTGCACTCGACGATGCCTTTTGGGTAATCGGGGACGGCCTTAGGACGGAGGACCATGATGGCTTGGATGGCCGCAATTTGCCCGACTACAGATGAGCAGGCGCTCGTTAATTCGGAGACAGTTGGTGACATCCGGGAGTTTCGCTGTCCGAGTTGCGGCGACTTCAAAATCACGAACTCGGCCACCGCGATGTTCAAAGGCCTATCGGCAGAACAGAAGTTGGAGCGCTTCGAATACGCTAGAGCAATCGCGGGCGACAACGCGATCACAGTGACGACGGAACATGGATCTATCGATACCGAAGATCAATAGAATACCCGCCCGATAAGCCGGTTCCCAGCGCATCTCCTCACTTGCTGCCCTGAGACCATTTGACTGCCGGTCCAGGTAGTGGGCAGTTTGAAGGTAGAAGCTCACGTCAACATGGCCAGACCATTTTTACACTGCCGATCTGCGCGGCCAGCAACGCCTCTCGTGAAGGGCAAGGCATGGGCATCGAACGTCTCGGACCGGTCGGCAGCGTAAGGCTGGTTGCCTATGATCCCCTACCGGCGAATGGAACCAGATCTGCCACAGCGCGTCATAGAAGCAGATCAGGTGCGATTTAACGTAAGGAGTGAAATCGATGATCAGGCTCCTTCTCCTCCTCGCCATTGCACTCGCCTTCGCATGCGGCGGGACGGAGGCGGCCAAGCTGGACCTAGCCGCGGTAAATCAGGCGCAATTCTCCGCCGGCGATCCGAAAGGGCTCGATCCTGCCGTGCTGAAGGCGCAAATTTTTTTGGATCGTGCGCGCTTCTCACCGGGGCTCATCGACGGCCGCCTTGGAGAGAACTTCGCCAAGGCGGTCAAGGCCTTCCAGGCGTCGAACGGACTGGCGCCAGATGGCAAGCTCACCCAGGCGACTTGGGACAAGCTGATGGCAACCTCCACCAGCCCAGCTCTGATCACCTATGAACTGACCCGCAAAGATGTACGCGGCCCCTTCACCAAACGCATTCCGGGGCGCATGGAGAGGATGGCTCGCCTGAGAAGGCTTGGCTATCACGACTCGATCGAGAAGCTGGCGGAGCGCTTCCATGTGAGCGAACCATTGCTCAGGAGGCTAAACCCAGGCACCGGATTCAGGAAAGCTGGAACCACGCTGCTGGTACCAGATGTTGGCCGGGGTGAACCTCCCGCCACCATTGCCGGCGTCGAAGTCGACAAAGGCGCTCATCAGGTGCGCGTGCTCGACCCCTCCAATAAAGCGCTTGCCGTCTACCCTGCCTCGATCGGGAGCGACGAGAAGCCGGCACCAAGTGGGCAGGCAGAGATCCAAAGGGTGGTGCACAACCCGACCTATCACTACGATCCCGATTTTGCATTCAAGGGAGTCAAAACCAAGCGGCCCTTCACCATTGCTGCCGGCCCTAACAATCCCGTGGGATCAATCTGGATCGACCTCTCCATCGAAAGCTACGGCATTCACGGCACGCCCGAACCCGGCAAGATCGGGAAGACCTTCTCTCACGGCTGCATCAGGCTCACGAACTGGGATGCCGAGGACCTCGCCTCAATGGTGCACAAACATATGAAGGTGACTTTCAAGGACGAGTGAACGCAAGCCGTCGCATCCCTCGATGGTCGCCGAAACAAGATGTCCGTCTGTGCCCGTGACAATTGCATCTTGCGATCCGCTGGATCCGATCAGCGGATGCTCCGGGTTCGGGGTGTCAGGTCAAGCGGCGCCATTTGCACGGATGGCGGCGAACCAACCACCATGGCGGGGGGGCCAGATTGC
This sequence comes from Mesorhizobium sp. M0030, assembly GCF_040323695.1. Taxonomy (NCBI): domain Bacteria; kingdom Pseudomonadati; phylum Pseudomonadota; class Alphaproteobacteria; order Hyphomicrobiales; family Phyllobacteriaceae; genus Mesorhizobium; species Mesorhizobium sp. M0030. Next base: position 283,938 of record NZ_JAMYVE010000007.1, read on the forward strand.
TCACCACGTTGGCTCTCTACTTCGCGGCTCATACCTTGTTGAGCAGCTTGCATCTCCGGAACGGTGAAAACCGGGACCTCGCCCTTGAAACCCTGGAGCTCAAAGGCGCCCGCCTGAACGACCGGCATCGATGCTCCTGCCGCAAAGCCGGGTCCAAGCACCAGGGGGATGCCCAGCTTCTTGGTCGTCGATTCGAGCCGTGCCGCGCGGTTCACGGGGGAGCCGATCGCGGTGTAATCGAAGCGCCGTTCGGAGCCGAAATTGCCTACCGAGCAGATGCCGGTCTCGATGGCGACGCCGATTTCGATGGATCGATGGCCATCCGCGGTGAAGGCGGCGTCTTCGCGCCTCACCCGCTCGATAAGGGCAAGGCCCGCGTCCAGCGCACGCTCACGATGATCGGGTTGATCTAGCGGTGCGTTCCAGAAGGCCAGTACCGCATCGCCCATGAACTTGTCGATGGTGCCGTCGCGCTTGAGGATCTCATCGGTCGCAATGCCGAGGAAATGGTTGACCACCTTGGCGATCTCTTGGGTGTCGAGCTGTTCGCTCATGGTCGTGAAGCCACGTATGTCGCTGATCAAAATGGTGATCTCGCGCTTCTCGCCGGACAGGATTGCCTCGGTGTCCGAGCTTGCGAGGCGCTGCACCACGGAGGGCGACAGATATTGGGAGAACTGTCGCGTGAGGGTGGACCGGCGCTGCTCGCTGCGCCTGTAGAGGACATAGCCTTCGAAGCCCGCAACCATGATGGTTGCAAGCGCCGGCTGCAGCGGGTCATAGAGTGCACCCTGCAGGCTGTACTCGAGAGCGCCGAACACGAACGGCGTGACGGCCAGCAGCGCCAGGGAGAGGGCGCCAAGCACGACACGCCCGGCGAGCACTCCGGAAACCCCGATGAAAACGACGGCACTGAGGAGAAACCAGAGCCGCTCGAGCATACGCGCGTGCGCTGGCTCTGCCAGGAAGCGCCCGGCAAGCATCTGGCCGATCGCATCGGCGTGGATCTCCGCTCCTGGTCGCGCTGGACTCGTCGGCGTGGGCAGGTACTGCGTCAGGCCCACAGCCGACAGGTCGACAATGGCGATGGCGTCCCGCAGCCGCGGATCGCCATGGCCCGAAAGGATAGTGCTGGCAGACAGGCGAGGCGTGTCGGTGGCGGTTTCCCAGAGGCGGATGCTCCCCTCCGGCTCGAGCGGCACAATGGCGCCTGCCATCCTGAGTGCGTCGAACCCGGCTGCATTCATCCGGGCTGTGTAACCGTCCTGTCCAGCGTAAAGGCGCAGGAGCTCGAGTGCGAAAGACGGCCACAGCTGCGCGCGTTGAGGGGTGTTGCGAAGCCAGAGCAGCGGCACATGGCGCAGTACGCCGTCGGGATCGGGCAAGGTGCGAATCACGCCGAGGCCTGCGGCGGCGTTCGAGAATTCGGCAAGCGACCCGGTAAGACCGGTGAAGCCGGGAAGTGTATCGGGTACTTGCCCGACGATCGACCAGCCGGCTTTGGGTTCTGCTTCTGAAACCGTCGCTTCATTGCCCAGGCTGACGGCAAGCGCCGTTCGATTTTTGGACAGCGCCGCTGCCAGGCGCTTGTCTCCGGCCATGCCCTCAGGCGAGGTGTCAGCCTCGGGGAGTACCAGCGCAAGCCCGACCACCGCCGCACCGGACTGCGTGATGCCATTGACCAGATCGGCCAAGAGGCCACGGTTCCAGGGCCATCGCCCATGTGCCTTGAGGCTGGCGTCGTCTATCGAGACGATCACGACAGGATTGCTCGTCGCCTGACGTGGGGCGAGAAACTGATAGAAGTCGTACGTCCGCTCACGCAGGCGCGACAACGGCCCGTCAAAAGCCAAATGGCAAGCGAGCAGCAGGAGCACGACCACAAGGCCGGATATTTTGCGTCTGCCGGCTTGCCGCCAATCAGCCCAGCGCCTACCGACCGAGTGGCTCATCTCGTGCAGCCAGGCCTAATCGCAGTTGTAGTAGTAGCAGCAACCCTCACCCTCACACTCGCCCCGCCGCCCCCCGCTGCCCGCAGGTGGCGTTGGGCTGTCAGGGAATTCCATGACCACTCCTGGCAGTGCGCCGTCCCTGGACCCGCAGACTTTGAGCGAGGAGCCTAGAGCCGACGCACAAATTGCGCTTACGTCCAACCCAGGACCCGGTGCGCCCGGCAGGCCGGTTCCCGCTATCCGGTCGATACTGTCCAAGATCGGGAAGGCGTCGATGCCGCCGTAGCCGGCCAGAAGCTTGCCATCGTCCGACGTGCAGGCGTAGCCCGGGTTCGTGATGACCAGCCGTTTGCCATTGATCGTGCAGGTCATGCGGCCGGCGCGCAATATGCCGACGGTCTGGCCGGCTGCCACCAGCACTTCGATGATGCCGCCTCTCGCTCCGAGCACCATGTGCGGCGTCGCAACCTGCATGACGCCCCCTTTCGAAACCTGGCCGCCATAAAAACGGGCCAGGCCGCTGTTCATCCCGATGTCGATCTTTCCCGACCCGGAGCCCGGATTGTAGACGAACTCATCGATCGTCAGGCTGGTGTTTGGACCAATTTTGGCGCTCGATTCATCCCGGAACACCAGCATTCCGAGACCGGTGGGATTGCTGCGCAACTGGTCGCCGAGTTCGACGCCGGCGCCAACGTTCATCGTCCCGCCGTTATTGCGGACGATGATGGTCTGGTAGGCCGTCATCGACCCGACCGTCTCAGCAGCGGATGGTGCCGCGAAGGCGAGGCAGGCGATAAAAATGACGATCTGATGATACCTCATCGCGGCCTCTTTCAATTGAGCGTCAACGTATAGCTCATGAGCATTTCGAACGATTTTCGGTCGCGGTTGGCGAGGGCGAAGTTGGTTTTGCGGTAGGCGAGATCGACGCTGATCGTCTGCGCTTCCGTCAGCTGAAAATCGCTTTCCGAGGCAATGCGCCAGAAGTCGCTCTTGATATTTGTGCCGATGCCGACGGACAGATCGGGAGTGTCGCTGTGGCCGGCCGATAAGGCGATCTGGTGCGACCATGCGAAAAAATCCGGTACGTTCATCAACAGGCCGCCATAGCGGACCTCGCCCGTATAGCTGCGGCTGATTTCGCCCGATCCGGAAGCGAAGTCATTCGAGCCGACAAAGCGCAAGCCGAGCGCCTGGCCATTGCGGAAGCGGTAGCTGCCGCCTGCCTCATAGAAGACCCTGCTATCCGCGAAAATGCCTTGCGAGGCGCTTAGATCGATGTAGCCGCCACCGGCGAAGAGCGTCGTCTCGACCGTCGGGCGAACGACGAAACGTCCACTGAGGCCGATACCGGTTTCGTAAATGTCGCTGTCGAAACGATCCGTAACGGTGAACGCGGAAAGCAGCAGGCGCAGCGAATCGATCCCGCTGTTGGGCAGTCCCTTGTCCCAGGTTATCGCTGCGTTGCCGTGGATAAAAGTCTTCTCGCCACCCGGAACCGACAGGTCTTCCGTGAAAAGACGCTCAGTCGCGGTCAACGACCCCGAAAGAACGAGCGCGTCGGCACTTGGCGTGCCGAGGTCCCACCGCACAAAACCTTCCGCCTGCCCGTAAGGCGAGACGAAGCTGTCGTCGTCCTGCGCCCCGCCTGGCTCAAAATCGGTGAATGCGCTGAATACGCCGCCGGTCAGGGCGAGTTCCCAGGTGACGCCACGCAACGCGCGCTCGATGCGGGCGAGCAGGCGAACAGCTTCCTGTTGCTCACTTGCGGTCAGACCCCCGACTTCGATGCCGTACTGCACCTGCCGCCGGGCCAATTCATAGGACCCGACATGGTAATACAACCGGCTGGCCGCAAGCCGGGCGCGCGCATCGCGGGGGTACTGGATCAGATACTGCTCGATCGAGGAGATCGCCTGATCGTATTGCCCAGCGTTGACCGCAACCGTGACGAATTGGGCGAGCGTTCCATTGTCGGCCGGACTGGCGATGCGGGCCGCAAACGCATCGTCATAGGCCCCAAAAAGACCTTGTGCGCCGGCCGGCAACACGCCGGCACAAAGCAGCGCTGCGGCGAAGCCGAAGATCGTTCGAAACGAAGATTGCATGCCGAGAACCCACCCCAAACCCGACTAGTGCGAGGGATTTAGCACGACTGCAAGAAAAAGGCGACTGAACGGTCGCCGGACTTATGCGAGTCCTCAGCAGCTGTTGCAGCTGCGCAACAAGATATCGGGTTTATTCCTATTTCGGCTGCGCTGATTGTCAAAAACTCTTCTCAACATTGCTGCACGTGATTGAAGTATTTGGCCCAAGGCTTAACAAAATCAAATCTCATCAGTAGTGGATCGCACAGCCGACAAGATTAATATTGGGTGGGCGATCCTGCGTATCTGGTCACCAGGCTTCAAGGTCACCCACGGCTTCTCCAAAGGCCTTCCGTCGCGTTTCGCAAGGGACGGAGAGCTGCCGGAGGTGCTTCTCACGAGGCGTGTGCGATTCGGCCCGGGTCTTGCAATTTCTTTGAACGCGAGGTCAGCTCATTGCCTCAACGCCCAGGGACGCGTCACCGCACGCAGCTTGCTACAGCACGAGCATGGTGGCCAGCCCCAGCATCAGGCCCATGCCTACAATATCGGTCACGGTGGTGAGGAAGATCGCCGAGGCGACCGCCGGATCGGCGCCTACCCGGCGCAGGCCCAACGGGATCAGCACGCCGGAGATGCCGGACATGAGGCACGATCCGGACATGGCAAGCAGGATCACAAGTGCCAGCATCGGCGCTTGCGCCGCCGACGCCGGTTGCCTCGAGGCATAGAACCACATCGCCGCAGCCGCAACAACGCCGACGAGCACGCCGTTGGCGGCCGCGAGCGCGCCCTCTCTCATCACCAAGTGCAGCTTCGGTCGTTTGTCCACATCCCCCAGGGCAAGGCCACGCAGCGTCATAGCCAATGCCTGGCAGCCGGTGTTTCCGCTCTGCCCGGCCAAGACCGGGAGAAACGCCGCCAGAGCAACGATCTTCTCGATCGTGCCTGTGAACGAACTGACCACGAATGCGGCCATGAAGGCCGTCAGGAGATTCAACTGCAGCCACGGATGACGCTTCAGGAAGGCTGAAAACAGCGGCGTAAAAGAGCGCTCCTCCTTCTGGAGGCCTACCATCTGGCCAGACTGGGCGGAAATCTCGATGATTTGCTGCTCGAACAATCGCCAGCCGCGAACCTGCCCGAGCAGCCGGTTCTCCGCATCCACCACCGGATAGACAGGATAGTGACGCCGTACCGCTGCCTTGCATGCGTTACTCAAAGAGAGACCGACATCAAGAGCGAACGGCCTGGGCAGCATGATGTGATCGACAATCGCGTCGGGTTCGCTCAGCATCAGATCGCGCAGGACCGCTAGGCCAACCAGTCTATTGCCCTCGTCCGTGACGTAGAGATAAGTGAGCTCGGTCGGCACCTGGGCGCCTCTGACAGCTTCCACCGCGGCAGCAACCGTCGTCCCGACAGGAACGCTGGCGGGGATCGGGTCCATCACGTCGACGAGCGACTCGGGGATCGCGAAACCCATCTCACCGTCATGAGAGCTGATGGGCCGCATATGCAGTGGCAAATGCTCGGCCACCTTACGGGCGTGCCCGTCCGGCAACAGCTTTAGTGTGTCGCGGATGAACTCGGGAGACTCTCTAGCGAGCAATTCAGCTGCGTCATCAGGTGCTCGAGCACGCAGCGTGCGCACCAACTTCTGAACGCCGGTCTCTTCGTTCATTTGCTATGGCCCCCCAATTGGAAAGTGAAAAAGTTGTGAAGTATCGGATCGCACCGGGGCGGAAATACGACAGCTTCTTCCGGCCCCAGCAGTCCGCTTTGTGGTTGTCGCAAGCGCCGCCTGCACACTCCTAGCTTGAGAAGGCAAAGCAGACGTCTACATTTTGGGCGTGCCTTCGGTCAGGTCAGCATGGGAGTGTCCGCGCTACTTCCCTCGCTTTTCAATCTTTAGATTTGGGAGGTCGGGTCGCTTGGATACCACACCGGCCTCCTTCAAGGCTGTGTATCCAACCTTTTTGAGGAGCTTCTCTGTTTTGGCGCGCTCCTTGTCCAGAGCGGTATCACCTTTGACCTTGGGCATCCGTCCTCCATTTGGTCGTTGTCGTTCGCCGGTAAATGAGATTGCCGGAAATGTCCCGCAGTGTCGTGCTTTGACCCGCGGTCGAGGACTGAATTGAGGCGCTTTGCCGCCCGGCAGCCTTTGGGCGGGAAGCGGACGGGCGGGCTATTCCTGCTGGAATTGACAGGGCCAATCTTCTGGCCTCGTCATGCCAGAAGGCAACTCGGTCCGGGCGTCTCCACAAGCCATGTTGAGCTGCCACTGGGACAGACCCGCCGAATTGGATAGATCGAGGCCCTCGATACGGGTCAGAAAGAAAAAAGCGCCGTCAAAGTCTATCGGTGCGGTGAACTTCGCTCCTCGGAAATCCGCCCGCGCGAGATTGGCAAACGAAAAGTGGCTGCCGCTGATATCGGCGTCATGGAACTGTGCACGCCCCAATTCCGCCTTTGTGAAATCAACATTGACCAGATTGGCGTTCTGGAAATTCGAGCGCTGCACTTCCGCGCCCGTAAACACAGCGCCCTGCGCGTCCATCTGGCTGAAGTCGGTCCTGTACGCCTCGATTTTGTCGAACCGGGCGCCTTTGGCGGTCGAGCCGGCCAGGGAAGCGCGCACAAGCGTTGCCTTCTCAAAATTTGCCGCAAGGAGATTGCTGTTCCTGAGGTCGGTCGAAGTGAAATCAACACCGAACAGGTTTGCCCCGCTCAGGTCCTGTCCTTCCAGGATGAGAAGCTTTTTGTCACACTCCTGCCAATTGACGCCAGGCGTCGCGGCTGCGTAGCAATCTTGAGCGGCGGTGGCGTTTTGCCAAGCCAATACAGTGCAAACCGCCAGAACCAAGCCGGATCCGCCGTAAGCTCTGGTTCGTCTCAAAGTCATTGTTGCTGGACCCCTCTGCTACTCGTCGACAATCAGCCTTACCACATCTGCTGACACTCGAGCCACGGTAACGACCGCCGTCACAGTTGCGCATCAACGATCCGCCGATAGCCAGCGGCAGCTTGCGAAATTATCGAGAGGTGGGGAAAAGCTTTGACGGTAGAGTGCTTTTTCGCGGATGCGATCACAAAACAAAGAGTTCGGCGTAAGCCGTGAGTTATTGGTGGGCCCGGAGGGCAAACGGAAATTGTTGATTTTGCTGGATTTTGGTGGGCCAAAATCTGAAAGGTCCCGTATCATCCCGTATGCTCCCGCGACCCCAAACTGCCGACCATAGCTGACCTCGTTTTGCAAACGTTGGGAGACAGGGTCCAGAACGGCGGAAATGGGGACGGTTGCAGATCGGCAGCTGTGGCAACAGCGCGCGACCAGCTGACGGTCTAGCGCCTCGATATGGCCGATGAGACTTGGGAAGTAACAAACAAGCGGCAGCTTGCAGGCAGTTGTGATCGGTGGAATGGATTTACGAGTCGAGGCGCCGGACCAGGACCGGCTCACTTGCCTCGAAGTTCAGCCTGTTGGAATGGCGCGGAGGAACGAGTAGTGGTATCTAACGAGCCGGCGGCCCTCGATGTTTGACCGCGCTCGTCCTGCAACTCTCGTATGTCGTCCCGCAAAGTGGTGGCGCAACCGACCACTTCGTTCCGCATTGTTTAAACAGCGTATGACTCAATTCCAGTCAGATTTTTTTCTGAGCTGCGAAAAGGCGGACACTAACCGTCAAAAAAATTGCGCTTTTGATTTTAACGGAAAATCGCCGCAAGAACTATTTTGAGGTTTCACCAGCTATCGGGTTCAATGGAGCGATTTTTGGACCTTGCGGCATTCGATGGCCTACAGAACCGCCTCAAAAAGTACCGTCACCTCTTCGGTTGACCGAGTCGTTGATCGGCCGTCATATGAGCCCTATGCTGGCACGCTGGCCAGTGAAGCAGTTGTCGGCCTTTATTCGCCGGCTCAGGGATTTATGCCCACGCTTCAGGTCCAAGAAAGACCGGGGTGTCGGTTCCAGGCTCTGGCAAGCGGGCTAAGATTATCCTGCCGATTGTAGCCGCCAACCAAGATGTTGTCGGTCACCTCGCTGAAAAAATACACCCAGAAATAGTCAAGCTATCAGGAGCAAATAGGTCGTAAGGTGGCCTTGCGGTCCTCCTTCCCGGAGCGGTTTCGCTTGCCTGTTCAAACTCGGACGGCTGTTACTCAAAAACCGCAGTGGGTATTTTATGTGCCATTTTTGCGACATTCTATAGAATTTTGCTTGAATTTAGCGTTTTAGCGGTCCCTAAATCAATAAGTGCTCCCATATTTTGCAAATTTGTGAACAATCACGGTTGAGTTGTAACGCCTGGCAATAATGGCGCAGGGGAACGTTGGGGTGGGGTGAAATGAATACGACATCTATGTCGGCGATAGGCAAGCGCCTCGGCCTGCTGACGACGGTCGCCATATTGAGTTGTGGGAATGCTCACGCGCTCACTCTCCAGGAGGCGATGGCGGTTGCGGTGGAGTCCAACCCCGAAATTGGCCAAGCGATCGAAAACCGCGAAGCAATCGAATTCGAGCTACGCCAAGCGAAGGGACTTTATCTTCCCAGCGTCGATGTCGAGGCGTCGGCGGGGGTTCGTCGTCTCGACAATTCCTCCCGGCGTTCGCTGTCCATAGAGGATGACGCGCTCTATCCGTCGGAAGCCGATGTCGTTGTCACGCAGACGCTTTATGACAGCGGCGCAAGGCGGGCGGAACTGAACCGTCAGGCGTCGCGGGTCGACGGCGCATCGTTCCGGGTGCTGGAACGGTCTGAATTCATTGGACTGTCTGTCGTCCAGGACTATCTCGAATACATGCTGCAGGCTTCGATCGTTTCGGAAGCGAAGAAGAATCTGGGCTTTCACCAGGCAATCCTCGGCGACATCCGGCAAGGTATTGCAGGCGGCGCGTTGAACGAGGCTGATCGCCAGCAGGCCGAGGAGCGGCTGTTCGCTGCCAAGGCACGTATGCAGGAGGCGACCGAAGAACTGGAGGCTTCCAAGATACGGTTCTTCAAGACGGTCGGTAAGCCGCTGACCAACGCGTCAAGGCCAGGCGATGTCTCGAGCGCGCTGCCAAGGTCGCTCGACGACGCGCTAGGGCTGGCGCGACAGAACAATCCGCGCGTCCACATGGCCAACAGCGATATCGACGCCGCCGCCTCCCTGGTGGATGCGGCGCGGGCGAAATTCGGGCCCTCCGTCATCGCCGAAGGCCGCGCCCGCGGCGGCTATGACATCGACGGCGACGATGGCGACGCTAGCGACCTGCAGGCGCGGCTGGTGCTGCGCTGGAACCTCTATCGCGGCGGCATCGACAAAGCCAACGAGCAAGAGCAGGTCCGCCGCACCAGCGAGCAGCGCCTTGTGCTGCACCAGGTTCTGCGCGAGATCGAGGAAGCCGTCCGTACGTCATGGGATCGCCGCTTCCGGCAGGCCGATCTGGCAAAGACATTGAAGCTTCAGGCTGCCGCCAACGAAAGGCTGGTGGCGTCCTATCGCGAGCAGTTCAAGGTCGGACAGCGCTCGCTGCTCGACGTGCTCGACGCGCAGAACACGCGGTTCAACACAGCTACGCTTGCCGACACCGCATCCTACGCGTCGCTTTTCGCGCAGTACCGGCTGCTGGCGGCAACCGGGCAGTTGCTGAAGACCATGAATCTTCAGCCGGCAAAACAGGCCACCGCCTATGCCAAGGCCGAGTTCAATGCGCCTGAAACGGCCGACACCGAAACCTATGCGCGCACGCCGTCGGAGCAGACGAACGATCTGCCTTTCGACATCCTCGCACCGGTAAGAAAGAAGTAGGAAGGTCAAGGACGAACGATAGTCCTGCGGGCCGATCGTGAACCCACAACCCAAAATCCTCTCCCCAAAAGAGGCGTTCAAGGCCTGCTTCTCCGCTGTTGCCGGGTACCTCGGCAGGCCGAGTTCCGAGACCGTGCTGTTTGCCGGCGTGCCGCTGTCAGACACCCGCATCGATATCGACGCCATCCGGCATCTTGCCGAACGCATCGGTCTTGAAATCACGGAATTCAGCCATCGCGACTTTCTTCGCGGACGCATCGACCTTCCCGCCATTCTGTTTCGCGTCAGCCAGTTGCCTGTAGCGCTGCTTGCCCAGACCGAGGACGGTGGATTTACGACCGCTCCCCAGGAAGACGGCCGCACGACAATCAGCAAATCCGAGTTTTCCGGAAGTTATATTAGTGGCGGCGTTTCGTTCTCGATAACCTATGCCAACGCAGTAGAGGCGATGAGCGTCGGTTCGGCGGCCAAGATCGAGCGGCGACATTGGCTGACCGGCACGATGGGGCCGTTCTGGCGCACCTATTCGAAGGTCATCCTGTCGGCGGTATTCATCAATCTGCTGGCTCTTGCCTCACCGATCTTCACCATGAACGTCTACGACAGGATCTTGCCGAACAAGGCGATATCGACGCTCTGGGTGCTGTCGATCGGGATCGGCGCGGTCATTCTGTTCGACCTGCTCTTGAAGACCGCCAGAGCGTCACTGATCGACTATGCCGGGCGCAAGGCCGATCTTCGCATCTCCTATATGCTATTCGAGAAGGTGCTGAACTCGTCCTTGTCGGCAAGGCCCGGCTCAACCGGCGAATATGCAAATCGGGTGACCCAGTACGAGTTCGTGCGCGAGTTTTTCACGTCGAACACCATCAGCGTCTTCATCGACACAGCATTCGTCTTCGTCTTTCTCCTTGTCATCTATGCGATAGGCGGTTGGCTGGTCGTCATACCGGCCATTGCTTTTGTCGCCTCGGTGATCGTCGGGCTGATCACGCAACGGCGCATCGGCAAACGCGTTGCCGCTTCCATGAACGAGGCTTCGCAGCGCCAGGCCCTGCTGGTGGAATCCATCTCCACGCTGGAAACGATCAAATCGCTACGCGCAGAGGCGTACCTTCTGCGAAAATGGGCGGAGCATTCCAAGAACGCATCCAACACGTCCGAGAAGATCAAACAGCTTTCGGCTGCCGCCGGCAACATAACCCAAGCCATCCAGCAGATGGTCACCGTCGCTTTGATCGTGGCCGGCGCCTATGCCTTTTCGGAAGGGCATGTCTCGACCGGCGCCATCATCGGCACCGTCATGCTGGCAGGCCGGGCGGTGGCCCCGCTTGGGCAGATTGCGATCACCTTGTCCAGACTTCGCCAGGCGATGCTGTCCCTGCGAATGGTGAATTCGATCATGGCGCAGCCTGAGGATCGGCCGGACACGGTTGGTTTCGTCAACCGCCCCATTCGCAACGGTGCAATGGCATTCAGGAATGTCGGCTTTGTCTACCCGGGTTCCGAAAACGAAGTGCTGACCGGCCTGAATTTCTCGGTGAAGCCCGGTGAGCGGATCGGCATCATCGGCCGCATAGGCTCGGGAAAGACGACCATGGGGCGGCTGATCGGCAGGCTTTTCCTGCCGACCTCCGGCGAGTTGCTGCTGGACGGGATCGACATCCGTCAATACCACCCGTCGGAGGTTCGCGCCGCGGTCGGGATCGTCGCGCAAGCCAACGATCTGTTTTCCGGCACCATCAAGGAAAATCTCCTGATGGCGTGCCCGGAGGCGACCGATGAGCAGATCGTCGACGCGGCCAAGGCTGCCGGCGTCGACGACTTCGTCTCCCGCCATCCGCGAGGTTACGACATGAATGTCGGCGAGCGCGGCACCAATCTCTCGGGCGGTCAGAGGCAGACAATGGCAATTGCCCGCCTGTTGCTGACCAAACCGAAAATCGTGTTCCTGGACGAGCCGTCCGGCTCGATGGATCTGGCTTCCGAGCGCCAGCTGATCAAGCAGCTCAAAGTGGCTTTCGATCGCAACACGACCCTGATCGTATCGACGCACCGCTTCAGCATGCTCGAGCTGGCCGACCGCCTGATCGTCATCGAGCAGGGCAAGATCGTTGCCGATGGACCGAAAGACCAGGTGATACAGGCGCTGCAGAAAACAAGCGCCTGACGAACAGAATTATGCGTGAACACAGCACGTTGGGACGTGGTAATGCTAGCCAGGGAAGACCGTCCGCCGCTTTTTGCGTCGGCTTCGATATTCATTATCGGAGCGCTTTTTGCGAGTTCGGTAGCCTGGGCATCCTTCGCCGAGGTCGATGAAATCGCACGCGGCGACGGCAAGATCATACCGGCGTCGAAGACCCAGATCATCCAGGCCAGCGAGCCGGGCGTGGTTCAGGAAATCGCCGTGACGATCGGTCAGGTCGTCAAGAAGAATGACCTCATCATTCGTCTCGACAACACCTTCAACACTTCCAGCCTTGGCGAGCAGCAGGCCAAGGCGCGGGCGCTGCAGACGCGCATTGCACGGCTCCAATTCGAACAGACCGGCAGCCTCGAGGGCGCGTTTCCCTGTCCGTCCGAGATCCAGAAGGTGGCGCCGGAAATCTGCGACAACGAGCAGAAGCTGCTAATCGCGCGGCGCGACAACTTCGAAGTCAAACTGTCGGTTCTCAAGTCGCGGCTCGATCAGCGTGAGAAGGAACTCGACGAAGCCAACGCCAATGCCGATCGCCTCACCAAGAACCTGGCCGTCAGCGACCAGGAGGCGAAGCTGGTCGAAGCGATGGTCAAGAAAGGCCTGATGGCGCGAACCGAGCAGCTCCGCGTCGAGCGCGAGCAGACCGAGCTCAATGGTCAGCTGACGCTTGCCGGAGAGACCATCAAGAAAGCCAGGTCGGCCATCACGGAAGCCAAGCTTCAGGTCGACGAACTTGGCCTGCAGCTGCAACAGGAAGCGCTCAGCGATCTGACGCAGGCGCTGGCCGATCTCTCGGTGGTGGACGAGACGATACGCGGTGCCACCGACAAGGTGGCGCGTACCGATATCCGTTCGCCTGTCGATGGTATCGTCAACACGCTTGACATCAACACGGTCGGCGCCTTCGTCCAGCCCGGCGCGGTCGTCGCGGGTATCGTGCCGACGTCCGAGACCCTGCTGGTCGAAGCCCGGGTCTCACCGCGGGACGTCGCCTTCATCCGGCCGGGCCAGGATGCCCTGATCAAGGTGACCGCCTATGACTTCTCGATCTTCGGCGGCATCGAAGGCAAGGTGTCGAACATCACTGCCGACAGCCTTGTCGACCAGAAGACCGGCGAACCGTACTATCAGGTGCGTGTCGCCACCGACAAATCGACCCTGACACGCGACGGCAAGACCTATTCGATCATCCCCGGCATGATCTGTTCGGTCGACATCAAGACCGGACGCAAAACGATTCTCACCTACCTTCTGAAACCAATCAACAAGGCGCGGGAGGAGGCAATGAGTGAGCGATAGTGCGATCTCCCGCCCGGTCGATCGCGACCGGCTGCTGCCACCGCTGGCGAGTGAGGATTTCGGTCTCGAGTTCCGGGTTGTGGCGCGTGGCGGCACGCGCCGCGGCATTCGTCTGGAGAGGGCGTTCTGGACTTCGCTGAAGCAGATGGCGGAAAGCCGCAAATGCACGATCGGCACACTGATCGAGGAAATTGCAGAGAGCCACGCCAACGCCGGAAACCTGACATCGGCAATTCGCGTAGCCTGCATGCGTGGATTGGCCGACCAAAACCTCACCTTGCAGAGGCTCGCGTCGATCAAGACCATCAGCGCCATTCTCGTCGCCTGTCCCTCGCCGGCCTTTGCCCTGGCATCGTCGAAGAAGATCCTGACCTTCAATGCGCCGTTCCAGCAACTGGTGCGGCGGCAATTGCCGGTGGCGCCGAACGAGGACGCGCGCCAGGATCTCAAGCTGGCGCTGGACCTCAATGTCGCCGACATATTCGCTAGGCTCGACGCCAATGGCGAGACGCCGGTCGCGACCGGTTTCGTCATAGGCGCCGGCGACCGCCGCTACCGCGGTCAACTGAGCGCGGTGCGGGCGCCGGTGGTCGAGCCGGAACTGCTGATGGCGTTCGTCTTCGGCGGCTAGAGCAATTCCGGGAAAAGTGTGAGCGGTTTCCGTGGAAAATTGCGTCAAACAAGAGATAGAGCGCTCAAGACTCTCTGATGGGAGCTTACGGCTGCACACCTTCACCAGGCGCGACCGTCGAAAGGCCGCCCTTGATATCGGCTATTTGAGCAGAACCGGTCTTCGCGCCATGGATCCACGCGCGATCGGTGCTGAACGAATACAGCGGCACGTAGGTCGGCAGGTCTGTGTCGCGGGAAACTACATTGCTCAAACTGTCGAGAATGAAGACGCCGCTGCCGGTGCTGACCGACAGCACGGCATGAAAGAAACCGCGCTTGCGATCCTGCAAGACGACCAGCGACATGCTCTGCGCCGGGATGCCTGCATGCAGCAGCGCGGCCATCTTGAGGATGGCGAAATCCTCGCAGTCCCCTGCCCGCCGCTCAAGGATTTCCCGGGGCTTGGCCCAGTAGTCGAGCTTGCCGTAAACCACGCTGTCCTTCTTGTAGGCGATGGCGCGATTTATACTTGAGTTGACGAAGGACAACTTGTCGATGAAGCGCTTGTTCCCGGCTGCCTTGACTATCTCGGCAAAGGCGCTGTTCTTGCGTTCGCACGCGCTGCTCGCGGTACAGTCGACAATTGCCTTGTAGACCGGCGCCCAGCGCGCCGAAACCGGGAAATTGCGCATCGACAGGGCAACAGAACCGAACACGCCGGGAATGATCGCCGCCGTCTGGATCAGGTCGATCCCGGCGGCGGGCGGCGCGATCGAAGAACCACGCTTTTCATCAACGGCAACAGAGCTGCTGAAAATCATGCCGATCCGGTAGGCTGAAACCGGCTGCCATGGCTGCGGCCGAGCCAGCGAAACGCCGCCGAGACTGGAAGGGGTTTCGACCGCCGCCAGAACTCCAGCGGCAGCGCCGGCATTCACGGTAATTGCTTTCGCGGATGATGGCTGCGGCAGGCTTGTGATCGCCATTGCCAGCAGGATGAGCCTGAGCCCGGTTATTCCCAGGGCAGATTTTTCTTTTTTCATAACGCCCACCTCTTGACTGTGGACGGTACCAATCTTGTCTCAAATTACTGGAAAGGAAGGTGGATAAGTTTCCTTCAATCGGGAATACCTATTTTGTGTAAAACTCTATTCAAACTTATACTTCTGTTTACCAATCCAGCTCAGCCGGCGGATATAAACGAAGCGCGGCGCGGTCAATGTATATCAGATTATATCTTCCGGGTTTACCACACGTAAAAAATGCCGAGACTTGCATACCGGGATATATGAAATTGATTGCGGGACAGTTGCAAAGCAGAAGTCGTCACTGTCTCTATCCGGGAAATGCCGGAGGGGTTTGGCGATGACGACCAGTAACGATTTGGATACCGTCTCGAATTCTTGGGACGAGCACTCTTCACATGAACATGGCGGCTCGCCATCGCAGGCAGGCATCCAGGTAGCGCAGGCCGCTCAGGCGGCGCCTGCCGAGCCGGTGCCGGTCGATGTCGGCAGTGGCGCACCCGTTCAGCCGGCAGCACCCGCGGAGGCGAAAGCGCCGGCGGCAGCCGCGCCGCATGAATACGTGGCCGACGCCAGCAACATCGTGAAGCTTCCGGCGGACGTCTCCATCGACAACATCAAGGTCGACGGCCACAATCTGTTGCTGGAACAGGCCGACGGTTCAGTCATCCTCATCAAGGATGGCGCGCTCAACGTGCCGACCTTCATCATCGGTGATGTCGAAGTTCCGCGCGTGGCCTTGCTGGCCGCTCTTGAAGCGAGCCACGTCGATGTCGCCTTCGGTGCCGATGGTTCGATCTCGGCCGGCCCGGGCGGCGCCCCAGGCAGTGCCGGCGGCGACTTCACCATTCCCCCAGGTGGTATCGGCGACGGCTTCGATCTTTCCGCATTGTTGCCGCCGACGGACCTGCAATTTGGACGGCTGGAGCCGCGTGAGCTGACGATCGGGGTCAGGGAAGAAGATACGACGCCGACAATCGACATTGGCTCCGGATTTGTCGTCAACGAGGCCGCGCTTTCCGACGGGACGGACCCGGCCAGCACCGCCGAGCAGGTTTCAGGGACCTTCAACATCGTCTCGGGTGATGGCATCGGGACGCTTGTCATTGACGGTGTGGACGTGACCAACGGCGGCAGCGTTGCCGGGCAATACGGCACGCTCGTGGTCACCGGCAATCCTACGAACGGCTATAGCTGGATTTATACCCTTGCCGACAACACTCTTGATCATCACGACAACTCATCGACCGGAACGACCGAGGGGGTTTCCGACAGCTTTGCCGTCGTGGTTACAGACACAGACAATGATCCGGCCACCGCGACCCTCAATATTGGTGTGCTGGACGACGGCCCAACGCTTTCGGTCCAGGCAACTGCGCAAGCGGCACAGTTGCTTTCGGTCGAACTCGACGAGACGGTCGGCGGCGACCGCTACAATAGCGGCGAGACTGAAGATGCCGGCGGTAACGCCAACACGGATGACGGCGTTGGCCTGGCCCAGGTGACGACCGGCCTGGCGGGTGGCCTTTCTTCGCTATTCGCCGTTGGCGGCGTCTACGGTGCAGACGGACCGGGCAGCACGACCGGGCAGTTGGCATTCACCGGCATTCCGGCCGGTGGCCTTGCCACGAATCTCATTGCCACGGACGGCGGGGCCATTACGCTCTTCCTCGAAGGAGGAGTGATTGTCGGCCGCGACACGCAGGGTGATCAGGTCCTGACCATTGCGATCACCGGCGCGCCCGGCGCAGAGCAGTTGCAGACCACGCTCTACGAAGCGCTCAACCATGGCGCCGACGGCAACAAGTTCGATTCCGAACTCAATCTGTCGCTGACCAATGGCGGCCAGGTTCAGCTGCAATATGAGGTAACGCGCCAGGACGGCGACGGCGACACCATTACCGAGAAGGCGACCGTCGACCTGATCAACGGCCAAGGCTCCGCATTCTCCTTCGACGACGATGGGCCAAGCCTAACGGTCGGCGCCCACGATGGAGCGGCTGGCCTGCTTTCCGTCGAGCTTGACGAGACGGTTGGCGCGGATCGCTACAATGGCGCTATCGGCGAGACCGAAGATGCCGGCGGCAACGCCAACACGGATGATGCCGGTCCGGGCCTGGCGCAGGTCAACACCGCGGTAGCAGGCGGACTGACCAATCTGTTCACTGTCGGCGGCAGCTATGGTTCGGACGGTCCTGGTACCGTTACCGGGAATCTGAGCTTTACCGGCATTCCGGCCGGTGGCCTTGCCACGAATCTCACCGCCACCGACGGCGGCGCCGTCACGCTCTTCCTCGAAGGAGGAGTGATCGTCGGCCGCGACACGCATGGCGATCAGGTTCTGACCATCGCGATCACCGGGGCGCCTGGCGCCGAGCAGCTGCAGACCACGCTCTACGAAGCGCTCAACCATGGCGCCGACGGCAACAAGTTCGATTCCGAACTCAATCTGTCGCTGACCAATGGCGGCCAGGTTCAGCTGCAATATGAGGTAACGCGCCAGGATGGCGACGGCGACACCATCACAGAGAAGGCGACCGTCGACCTGATCAACGGCCAAGGCTCCGCATTCTCCTTCGACGATGACGGGCCGAAGGTTACTGGCACCGCCCAGGTCACCGCGAATGTCGACGAAGACGGTCTGCACAACAGCCAGTCCACCGGAAATGCCGACAATCTTCAGCCTGGCGAAGTGACCGGAACAAACTCCGCGGTTGCCATCGGTGCTGCCGGCGCATTGAATGCAATCGTCGACTTCGGCTCTGACGGCCCGAATGCGACTTCGGCCTTCGGCCTTGTCACCCAAACCACCCCATCGGATTCGGGATTTGATTCGAAAGGCGGCAATGTCCTCATCGTCTCCGACGGCACGACCCTGACCGGCTATGTCGATGTAGGCGCCGGCGCCGGCTATCAGGCGGGCACGGATCGTCCTGTTTTCACCCTGACCGTCGGTGCGGACGGCTCCTATGTCTTCACCCTGATCGATCAGATCGATCATCCGACTCTGGATATGCTCCCGGGCGACAACACCGAAAATACGCTTGCCAATGGCGGTATCGATCTTTCGGCCTTTGTCGTTGCCATGGACGGTGACGGCGATACCATCGGACTGGCGGCTGGTACATTCAAGGTCCAGGTGCTCGACGACGTTCCGCAGATCGTCGCGCGGGATGCCGGCACGACGACCACAACCACGACCGAAACGATCGTCTACACGCTGCAGGCCGGCAACACCGATGTTCGCGGCATGGATGGCGCAGGCAACCACGACATCAAGCTCAGCGCCGTCGACATCAACGAAGGCGACAATTCCGTCAACACCACCGGCACCAAGATCGGCGTTGGCGACGGCCAGATCATCGACGGATACGAAACCCATCCGCATTTGACCGGCCCCGAAATCGTGACGATGGACTTCGTCAACAATCTTGTCATCGCCCCCAACAATCCGAATCCGCCCAGCATCACCGACGGTGGTTCATACGACGTCGACTCGGTCAAGTTCACGATCGATGTTGCGGAAGCCCAGGGTGTCGAAGCCGCCGTGATGTTCATCGGCGCCAAGGACGGTGGCACATTCGAGCCGTTCACCGTGAGCATCAATGGTGTGCTGACGGCCGGCACGGCTGTCTTCGAGGGCGGCGTGCAGGTGGGCTATGCCTTCGCCGGCGTGCCCGATGGTGCGACTGTCGAGGTCATCGGCAGCACCCCGTTCGACCAGCTCAAGGTGGGCAACTACAACGATTTTACCTTCGATTCCAACGCTGGCGGAACCGATGCGACCCTGACTGGCGGCAACCCGTTCAAGATCTTCGGCATCGAAGCCAAGGTCACGACAGTCACAACGCAGACCGAGGTCTTCCGGGTCAGCCACGACGAGTCCGCCGGCGTCAACAACGCCGCAGATCCCAATCCGGCGGATGACACCGCTCTCTCCCCGCCAGCTCTGGTGGACGAGCCGGGGGCGTTGGGCTACGCAAAATCGTCAGCCAGCGCGCTCGGCCTTTTCAACGCCTCGGTCGGCGCCGATGACGACGCGACATTCTCGTTTGCCGTCACCGACGCGATTGGCAATCCGCTGTCAAACGTCGATTCCGGCCTGAAGACACTCGACGGCTCGGCGATCATGCTCTCGACAAATGCGGACGGCGTTCTCGTTGGTTCTGCCAACGGCGTCGACGTCTTCAAGGTTTATGTCGATCCGACCGGAGCGGTCTGGATCGGGCAATATCAGCCGATCGCTCACAATGTCGACGGTTCAAGCACCGCAGCCTTTGACGACATAGCGACCGTCGCCGCCGACCTGCACGTCAAGGCCACCATCACCGATTTCGACGGCGACACGAGCACCGCCGTATCCCATGTCGCGTTGAGCATCGAATTCCAGGATGACGGCCCGGTTGCGGTCAACGATCAGGACTCGGTCACCGAAGATGGGCCGCTCACGGCAGACGGCAATGTGATCACGGGCGTGGGTGGCGCCGACGCAAACGCAACCGACGGCCACGCGGATCACCTCGGCACCGACGGCTTGGGCTCGATCACCTGGGACGGCGCCGTTGCCAACCACGTTGCTGGAACCTACGGCCAGCTTACGGTGGGCGCCGACGGCAGCTACACATATGTGCTCTACACCCAAGCCCAGAACCCGGCCGGGTATGCCGCGGTACAGGCGCTGGATGTCGGCCAGACCGTGGCCGAGAGCTTCGACTATGCTGTGGCGGATGGCGACGGCGATACCGCTCTGGCGTCCCTGACCATCACCATCAACGGCACCAACGACGTGCCGCAGATCGTCGTCGACCAGGGCAACCCGGCCGGCGCGCACGACCTGGTCTATGAAGCCGGCCTTGCGGCGGGCTCGGCGGCCGGCAACGGCAGCACGGTGGCGACCGGCACCTTCACGGTATCGGACCCCGACGGCCTCGACGACGTCCAGAGCGTCACCATCGGCGGCACCACGGTTGCCATCGGCAGCCTCAACGGTTCGACCTTCCCGGGCGACCACGGCACGCTGCTGATCACCGGCTACAACGCGGTAACTGGCGTAGCGACCTACCAGTACACGCTGACCAGTCCGACCACGGACGTTCCCGCCGTCACCGAGACCGAGACCTTCTCGCTCACCGTGTCGGACGGCACCTCCTCGTCAGCCCCGGCGGCAATCGTCATCACCATCGTCGACGACGTGCCGACCGCACACGCCGATACCGACAGTGTTGCGTCCAACCAGTTCACCGCCGAGACCGGCAATGTGCTGAGCGCGGTTGGCACCACCTCGCCGGTCACCGGCATCGACGTCAAGGGCGCCGATGGCGCTGCCGTGGTCGGCGTTGCCGCCGGCAACACCAATCTCGATGTCGACAATGCCGCAACGCTCGGCACCCAGGTCCAGGGCAGCCACGGCAAGCTGACGCTCAACGCCGACGGCTCCTACTCCTATGTTCGCGATGCCGGCACGCAGGGCGGCGTCAGCGATGTCTTCAC